>CAZMOM010000030.1:3134-29845 GCA_964568075.1 uncultured Gammaproteobacteria bacterium | reverse complement strand
GGGGCCGGAACTCAGAGTCTGGACGGAAATGCGCCTTCCTCCGGACCATGCAAGCTACGAAGATGTTGGTGGCGATAGCGAGCAGCTGTGTCAAGGTAAGCTGATTCGATTTAGAAACCTAACTGGGATCTGTAACGATATTTTTAATCCCCTTATGGGATCAACCCATACCGTATTTGCCCGAAATGTGCAGTTTGAAAGTACTTTCCCGCGTCTGAGCCCAGATGAACTGGTACGCAATCGCCATGGCGACCGCCTAGGACTACTCCGCCCGGATCCACAGGTGATTAGTCGAATGCTGTTCACACGCGACCAATCACAACCGAAATTGTGTAACGGTGGTCACGGCATTTCGGCGGACATGATGGAGTCCAACTGCGACTACAAGAAGGCACCATTCTTTAACGTACTGGCAGCATTCTGGATCCAGTTCATGACCCATGACTGGTTCTCACACCTCGTAGAAGGCGAAAACGATACCGATAGCCCTATGATGGAACTCGGTTGTCAAAGACGTCTTGTCGATGGCATCGAACGGTCGCTTACGCAAGAGGAGATTGACGAGCTCGGCTGTCGAGCCGATGACCGGATAGAACCAAGCCATGTTGAACAGTCCGGCGAGCCAGCTACATTCGATTACGAAGACAGAGAGTACCTCACTCGGGCACCCCGGACGTTCCGCAACACGGTTACTGCATGGTGGGACGCCTCTCAGCTCTACGGCTATGACGAGACATCGCGCCGCCGCGTGCAAAGGGACCCGAAGGATCGCGCAAAGTTGCTCTTGATTCACGTCGGCAAGCGGCCCGGGGCCGGTGAGCGTCTCGGCTATCTACCGCTCATGCAGGGATGCGGGCGTTCTGGTAACGCGTGCACTAATGAAGCCTGGGCTGAACAAGAAGCGGCTGCTTTCCCCGACAATTTTACCGTCGGCTTGAGTTTCTACCATCACGTCTTCGCGCGCGAGCATAATATTTTTGTGGACGTGTTCCGAAAAAAAACAGCGCTTGTACCTGACGAAGACTCAGGCCTCCGTAATCCTGTCCGCCCCACTGAGGCCATTCGCTATCGCGACGTTTCCGACGACGAGCTATTCGAAGTGGCCCGCCTCGTTGTAGCGGCGGAGATTGCCAAGATCCACACCATTGAGTGGACAACTCAACTCCTCTACAACGAGCCCCTCTACCGCGGGATGAATGCCAACTGGGGCGGTCTTTTCGAGAGACATGAGCTACTGCAGCAAGCACTCGAGCATATCGTTGTCGATAATTTCGGCACGTCTGATGAAATAAAAAGGCGCACACAATGGTATTCAGTCTTTGCAGCAGGTCCAGGAATTGTCGGCCTCGGTAGCCGCCGTTATGAGGGAAGGACCGCATTCGAGAGTTTCTTTGAACGCGGCTTCTTCACAAGCCTCCTTGACGGCGAGTTTGTTGAGGCTTTACGTGGTCGTGGCGAAGATATTTGGGACCTTTCCAACCCGGATCATGTCAACGGCGGCGTCAACCATTTCGGCTCGCCCTTCAACTTTCCGGAGGAGTTCATTACCGTTTATCGGTTGCATCCACTGGTTCCGGATCTCCTAGAGTACCGGGAGTGGAATAATAATCCCAATGCGATCCGAGCGAAGGTACCGGTGGTAAACACCTTCCGCGGTCCCGCGACTAAAGCGATGCGATCGAAAGGTTTAGCCAATTGGGGGCTCAGCATGGGACGCCAGCGTCTCGGCCACCTGGCACTACAAAATCATCCACAGTTTCTTCAAAACCTCACTATGGAACGGCTCGACACACTAACCCAACAGGTCGATATTGCGGCCCTAGACATTATTCGCGATCGGGAGCGTGGCATCCCGCGATTCAACGAGTTCCGTCGTCAGTATGGACTCAGACAGCTCACCAGTTTCAACGACTTTATTGATCAGCATTTACCAGAAGACTCCTCTGAATGGCGGGAACAAAAGAGGCTGGCTGACCTGCTGAGGACGGTCTATGGGCAGCACACGTGTGACGCAAGAAAAATTATCACAGAAGCGCAGGTCAATGCGGATGGATCACCGATCAATGACTGCCTCGGTGGTCGAACCGGCGACCTAGTTGACAATGTTGAAGACATCGACACGGTCGTGGGGTGGCTCGCTGAGTCGACCCGACCACATGGTTTTGCCATTTCCGAGACCCAGTTTGTCGTATTCATATTGAATGCATCGCGCCGGCTTTTTAGTGACCGCTTTTTTACCTCAAGTTTTCGGCCGGATTTTTACACAAGCTTTGGTCACGAATGGGTGATAAACAATGGCCCCGACGGCGTGGTTCTAGAGGCAGGAGAGCCAAATGGCCACCAGCAGCCAGTCTCGCCGCTTAAGCGTGTTCTTCTACGGGCCATACCCGAGCTTGCTAGCGAGCTTGAGCATGTTGTCAACGTTTTTGATCCGTGGGCGCGAGACCGTGGCGAGTACTACTCACTGGAATGGAAACCGAGACCTGGGGCAGAGGCGGACGAAGCTTTCTAACTATGGGCTGCTATGTTTCGATCTGGCTTGGCCAGCGGACCGGGTAACCGTTGCGGAAGGCACAGTTAAACCGGGTTTGGTCGTAGGTGATTTGGGCCAGTTTGGAAGACGAGGCGGGTGTGGGCATCTGCCGGTTACGTTGTCTAAGGCATCACATCTAGTCGATCACGAAAACAGCGGACTGATTCACTCGAATCTCTGGGGCAATCTTGGCGCACACCAGTTAGATCGAACTAGCTCAATCAAGCATTTAGAGCCAGGGGCGGCTCCCGTCACTTCAATAAAAACAAATACTTACATCTCGCCTAGCGCCTTCGGGAAGCAGTACTCTATGCACCGGTATCAAGCGCGCGCTATCTGTCGCGCACCGACATTGAGATGTCCTTGTAAAACGATCCTCAGCTGGATCCTAGATGCCATAGCTTGTTGTGATACCGCTGCTGAAAGGCGGCAACGCAGTGTCAGTGGTGGTTCGTGAGCCGAGGTTTTCGTCAAGCGAGGTCTAGGGGCGAACACTTTAAGTGCGGGTCCTTCCTGGCCAATGAGCCTTATGGGGCTACGACTCTCGTGTTTTGAACGAGTTTCATTTCCGAAACAGGCATTTCCGTTTCCGCGCCTAGCTGATCCCAGCACAAGATGATACTTCTTGTATCGGGAATGGCAAGATCAGATCTGGCGCAAGAAATTCGATGCTCTCCCCCGCAATTGTCCGCGGAATCACACTAACCTCTTGTTTCCATAGTGCCGGCCGCTGCCTTGATAGGACAATGCTCAATAAAAAATTTCCGTCTGGCTACGAACCAGATGGTCGGGAATTCGAATTTCTCTGAGTGTGCCATCTCCTTCCCCACTGACTATAAGGGCCGTGTCGGCCGGGCCATCATGGTAATTGCCATATCGCTTCGCCACCGTCTCCCGGTGGTAACAGCGGTTCGAATCCGGTAGGAAGTGCCATTTTTGTCCAGTTCGTGTCCAGATATTAGCCTGGCACCGAGCTCCGTATGCGCTCGTGTCGGCAGCTACCAGCTTCTCGTTCAGTCGGACTAAAAGCATGGATTCAAACTGAGTACTCGCCAATCAGACTAGTGAGAAAGCTTCTTCATCTGGACCGCACATCAGGCCGGATGCCCGGACCTGGAACGCCAGACGAAAAGAGGCTACAAGACGCCGAGAAAAATTCAAATGCACGCGGCACCTCGGCTATCGGCGAAAGTTAAATGGCATTGTTCAGGACGTGGTATCGTTGCGTCTGCTAACACGAGGGTGGCGGATTTGAAAGCAGACTTGTCGTCATACTTGGTCAGTTGGTCGGATGAACTGCGCGCGCGAGCAAACCGGGTACGACAACTGATCGGTGGCCAACACTGGCTGTCAGACGGTCATCACAAGGAGGCGATGATCCGAAGTTTCTTGGCTCGGTACCTGCCCCAGAACTACATCATCGCAAGGGGATTCGTTCGTCCACCAAGCCCCAGCGTCTTGGCGTCCTCGGAGGTAGACATCTTGGTTTCGGATCCGGCGCTACATCCTCCTCTGTATTGGGAAGGAGACCTCCAGATAGTTGCCCCCAGCAGCGTATTGGCCCATATCGAAGTCAAGACCAAGCTAAATCGTACGGAACTACGAAAGTCTCTGAAAAGCGTAAGGCGGGTTCAGGAGTCACTCGCAGGATATGCCGACCCATCCAAAGTCTGGCGTGGAGTTCTCTTCGCAGAAGAGCAACCCAGCCTAACTGCTGAAAAACTGTCAGCTATGCTGCGTGAATTGATTCTGGAACTTGCAACAACAAGTAGTGGATGTGAAAGTCAGCTCGCTGTGTATGATTACCTACCTGTAAGCATTGCAACATTCTCCAAATTCGCGGTATTTCTAACAGGCAAGAACAATGGCAATAAGGTTCAAATCAAGGTAATCGAAACAAATCGACTGAGTGCCGCGTGCTTTTTTGCTGATATGTTTTCTGCGATCCAAGAATCCGCATCCGGAAAAGCCGCGATCGAGATTGACGAATTGATCGAGGGGCTGGAGCTTCCGCCCCCACTACTGTGTGATGTGAAGGTGCGAGCTAAATGAACGCAATAGAGAACATTTCACTAAAGGACGCCATTTCCCTATTGCCAAGGCGGCCTGGACTAGTTATTGGGGAGGACGCGACTACATACTCTGGGGCGTTAGAAAGTGTAAAAGAGAAACTGATCGATTTCCTTCCCGAAGACGCTCGGCCAGACGCGAAGCGCCGAAGTGCGTTAGACGTTCTCGACACGATTCGCCAATTAAACCCTCACAAAGCTGATGCGGCATCGAGCGTATTCGTCGATTACATACAGGGATTAAGCCCATCGCTCGATTCTCAGCATTTGTCGAGAATCCAATGGTCGGCAGTCATATCGTTAACATACGATCTAATATTTGAGTCACAAAGCCGCGACTATTTAGATTCTATTGCTAGTTCTCGGACATTAACCATCGTCGACTCGCCGACCGTTGCGGTCCCACCGCGCTCAACGCCAGTATTCAAACTCCTCGGAAATATCTTTGAGCGCGATCCGACCAAACAAGCAGCAATTGCCAGCTCGGATCTCCTTATACGACAGCAGCAATGGCCCGCCCTTCTCCGGCAGTGCGGAGATACCCTTCGAGGTTGCCCTATTTTCCTGGCCGGAAACACGACGTCGCGTGATTTCCTGCGGCCTATGCTCGGAAGCCTTTTCAACCAGAAAGCGGCACATCCGAAACTCGTTCTCATCTTAGAGAGTGACGGCACACTGGATGATCCAACCATTCAGTCATTGCTAGCTAGTCACTGCAGAGTCATGCAGATTGACGCATCGCTCCGGGATTTTTGCGCAGCAATAGCTGAGATGAAGCCAAAACAGACTGCAATATCTGCGTTTGTTGCAAGGAGTTACAGCAACAGTTCCCAAGAGTTGGCGAATCGACTGCAAGAATATTCGAGCTATATATCGATTGTACCAGATCAGGCCGGCGAACAAGTCGACATTTCCATGCACAGAAACTCACTGACTGACGCGCTGTTTCGACCATTATCGGTTGACTGGTCGCCATATCTGGCGCAGTTAGACCTCCGTCGCACGATTACCGATGAGCTAATCGTTGGTATCAATGGTACCTCAGCGTCCTCTTTACCTTGCGTACTTATTCGCGGTGATTCTGCAGTGGGAAAAACCTCCGTACTTAAGAGAACGGCCGTCGAACTTGCATCGCAGGGCTACGTTGTTCTTTGGTGTAAAAGAGCCCCATCAGAACTCTGGCATACTCAATACCGAAAACTCATCGCCAAACTTGTGCAATGGCGAAAAGAAAAGCCAGACGATACGTTGCGCGTGGCAATATTTTGCGATGACCCTTGGGCAACCCGGGTTACAGCACGAGAATTGCTAAGCATCTGTGACTCTGCACGTCTTGAAGCAGTCCTTATTTTCTCATATAGACATTCGGACTACATTAGCCTTGACTACGCGAATTCAATTCTTCCAGTGATGCCCGCTGTTGATATTGAGATTCCATCTACTCTCGACGCTCATGAATCGGACGGGTTGCAAGATATGCTCGTGAAGATTGGCGCGGCTGCAAATGAGGGGGATGCGGCGGCGGCTATAGCGGCTTTACCCGATCACGCTGGCGCGAAAGACATTCTATGCAGCCTCTGGTATTTGATTCCAGAAACTAAAGCGCAAATAACTGCATCGCTTCAGGACGAATACTCTCGCCTTGGTGGCGCGTCACACTCCATTGAGAAATTTGCGCAGGCCGCAGCCGATTCTGGCGAGGTTGCTCGACTTGCGTACGAGCTCGTTACTGTCACGAGCAATTTGAACTTGATGCTCCCCATTGAAATACTCGTCAGTGCTTTGGGAACAGACTATGGCGAATGGATAGCGTTGTGCGAAGGCGGCCGGCCAGTTTGGGGACTGCTATATTCTGATACTGATCCAGAGCAGCACACGGTTGTTTATCGCACTCGCAATGAGGTGGTAACGCAGGTATTGCTGAGACTTGTAAACGGCGGTCAGGGACATGCGGGAGAGTATCGGGCACTAAAGCGTCTTGTTCACGCCTGTGATGGCGGATCTCAGATCTATCGCTCATTTATTGTCGACTTACTCGTTGGATCGCGATCACGAATTAGACTTCATGAAATTCTTACATACGAGCAAGGACTAGAGCTCTTTGAGCTTGCAGAAAACACGCTGCCTTACCCTGACAAGTTGATTGCACACCACAAAGGACTATGGATACATCATGCCGGCAAGAAGTACAGCGAAGCATACGAACAATTTGAAAAGGCACTAACTACACCGTCTTACCCTGGCGAACTTCGAGAGGATCCTCAGGAGTTCGTGCACACGTCAATGGCCGCAACGATGGTTCAGCGGGTCAAAGATGGCGAGCAGGACTCAGAAACTGGCCTAAGAGTCGTTCAAACACACCTCCAGCAAGCTTCGAGCCCAACGTTTTTTAATCCTCATACAACCCATGTTTTCGCTAATCTGCTTTTTGAGCTTGCGCAAAGAAGTGATTCAAATGCTGCCGACCACATTGCTCTGACTTCTCTTGTCGAAGCACTTCAAGAAATTGAAAAAACATTGCAGATCGTAGGAGCGGAAGGTCGAACACAAATACGATTCCAAGATCAAATTGCCGCATTAAACAGCCTTCAAGCCAAAATATTCTCCTCGATGCCTAGTGATGAAACTCTCGATGAAATCGCGCTTGAGCTATTTAGTTCAATCAGCAAGAATCAGGTTGGGATCGAAATTGCAGCGCGGAAACGATTGGTCGATGCAAGTGCGCGAGACAAAGGCCGGTTCTACAACAAAGTTAGCGAGCATCTAAAGAAGACATTTGCCCTCGTCGAGGAAGCTAACGCATTACCAACCGCTGGCTTGCGCACGGTCCGTGTCGATCTTGTCGTACGATGGAAACTGCAACGAGTTGGCGGTGGTGTCGACTGGCATTCGTTTAAACATGACCTAGATCAGATCCTCAAAGCAGCTCGATTTCGGGATGATCCGCTTCGGCTATTCCACTTCGGTGTTGCGTGTTTCCACCTAGGTGATATTGGCAACGCAACGGCAACATTTGCAAAGCTTCGGCGCTCGATAGGACCACGGCTTCTACCTTATGACATCAGGTGTTGCTACATCGGGAAAGAAGGCTTTCCAATGCGTCTTCAGGGCGTAGTAGAGCGCAAGCACGGCCGCCTATATGCGAGCATCTCGGAACTCGGGACAGAAGTTCTAATTAAGACTGGCGAATCAACTTCCGGCACCGGTGGATCTGATCACTTCTATATTGTCTTTTCGTTTAATGGACCACTAGCTGTTACGGATTCACCCAAGGAAAGAGCATTATTGCTACCAGGAGTGTCAGTATACGATGCATAGTCTCATGCAGTATTTCTGTCTTGGCACTGATAATGCTGTCGGAGCTTAATAGCGTTGTCATGCAGGAAACTTACTCTTATCACCGCACCGTCTGGCATTGCAGATGAAGGGTGGCATCAGCGTACAAAGTAGTGCGAGAAACTTTCCTCACGTCCTCATGCCATCCAGATGTCGGTAAACCCCAGCGTGCCTCCTGACCAAGAATTGTGCCGCTGTACTTGGCTATACGTCCGATCTTGCGCTTCACTTAGACCTGAGCCATATGAATCGCTACTCGAAATCGCCCAATGATGACAGGCGCACGATGCGCCATCGCACTTTGCATAACACTTAGGTCTTTCAACGAGTGACCCTGGTCCCTGCCTTGTCACAACAGGGAGACGATTGCTTCCGAAGATGTCCCGCCAACTGATCCTAAGCAATTGATTCGTAGATTGAAGCCGCTGTCTGAGTACAGCAGCGCTTGACCGTTGTACAACTCTGCGCGACGACTCGACTCCCCCGAAGCAATTTTCTTGTTCGATCAAGTGACCAAAATCATCCCTAAAGTCGGGGCAGCCTTAACACTCGCCCTCATGATCGATCGACTTGCTTGCCATGTCGGCCTCACAAGCATTGCCATAGGTTTTTCCATCGCAGCCGCAAACTGGTGCGTACTCATCGGTACAGATTTCTGGCACCCTAGCGCAGGTACCGGCACCATCCATGACGTTACACTGGCCAGTGGGCACCTTGCAGAAGAGGTCGTCTTGACAGCTGTATCCGACAATAGTGCCGCAAACTTCTCCTTCTCCACGAAGCCCTGCAATATTCGTAGTGCCACTTGATTCGGGACTACCGCTTGGACTTTCGCCGCACCCCGTTACGGAAAAAATGAGAAAAAAGACGACCAATAGTGCAGCTTTTTTTCTGATAATCACGTTAAAGGCTCCTTCTCGTGAATGGACTGAGAACACTAGTAGTGCGGTTCTCGCCAACTGGTAGCGGGAAGGCCGTCAAATTTCATACAACTCGTGCATCCGCTCATGACGGCGACAAGGGAAAAAGGCACGCTACCAAGGATACTTTCGGCGGCTACAACACGGCAGGACTCATATGTTTATATGTTCATTTTGAAAAAGAAAAAGGAGGCATGAACGCATTGTCACGGGCAGCCAAAATATCTCACTTCAGCGTGAGATTTTTTCGGGCTTCGTGACAGTTATGATCTACAGGGGTACTAACAAGTGACAGGCGTGAGCTAGCAGCACTGGATGGCGGTGTTGTTTTGTATCCAATATTGACCATGCATTTGCATATTAGAATTGATCCGCTCTGGTACAGGTCCAAGCAACGCTGCCAAACTGTTAGACCGCTAAAGCCGGGTCAATTTCGGACGCAAACATATACTGTTCTTGGCTCAAATTTCGGTGCGGATCAACAGCATCGCCGATGTAAGTGCACTGCAACATCAAATTCGGCACCACCTAGCAAGGACACAATGAGAATAAGAACAGTATTAAGTTTGTTGGCAATTCCTTTGGTTTGCTCTGTCATGCTGTCGTGTACGGATCCGGCCACGAATACTACTGAGATGCGTGCGTTGGCAACTGTGCTGGAAACGCAGATTTTCGTCCGGGGTTCTGATAGCCCGCGTTTCGAGTACGCGAAATTCGACGTGCCCATGGCGGGAGAGGCGGTTCTCGCGGTAGTGAACGGCGGGACGACAGGCGCGTCCACAAGTCAAAACGTTGAGAACGCAGAGATTTCGCAATGGTCAATGAATTGATTTCTCGCCTTTTCAAATGGTGTCGGAGCCACCCATGGGCGCTCTTGATCGCCGTCGCCGTCGCCGTGGTGATCGCCGTGATCTTGTGCGAGCTGAAGATCTTGTGCCCGAAACCGGAGGGTGCTCCGGTTCTCAACGAAGAGGCGCGGAACAGAATCCCCGACCAATACATCGTTGCCTTCAAGCCAGGCACTGACCGCGAAACCGTCGCTGCCGCACAGAGGACCGTGAAGCGCCTCGGCGGCACGATTCGATATAGCACCACGTCGGAGCCGATATGGTTCAGCGCTAAGATGCCGGCAGACGCCGTGGAAGCCATGCGCGCCACCCCGGGCGTAGCCTATATCGAGGCCGACCAGAGGGGAGCGGGAAGCACGGTCCAGCCCCCCAACCCAGACTTCATACCGCCAGATGGCCTGGACCGAACCAGCGAACGTTTCTTGCCGCTGGACGACAGATTTACCTACAGCGAGAACGGCACCGACGTGCACGTTTATGTCCTAGACACGGGGATCGAGATCTCGCATACAGAATTCGCGGGGCGGGTGTCCGGACCTCATGTGAACTGCCTCCCACCTGGTGTGGATTGCGAGCCGGAAGCCGACCCAATCTGTCATGGTCACGGCACTCACATTGCCGGGATTATCGGTGGCACAAAATACGGTATCGCCAAAAAAGTCTTCCTTCATTCCGTGCGCGTCCTCGATTGCAGTAATGGCGCTCCTAGCACCGACGTTGTTGCTGCTGGTGTCGCATGGGTCAAAAACAATGCAATACCCCCTGCCGTCGCAAACATGAGCCTAAATTTCCCTGATTCGGAAAATTCACCTCGCACACTCAGTGATGAAGTGGCCGCCACGATCGATGCCGGCGTGACGGTCGTCATTTCCGCGGGCAACTACGGGGACGACGCAGCCGCCCACTGGCCTGGCGGCAATTTGACGGACCTGGGAATGCCGGGCCCTATTATCGTCGGAGCGGTCGACGGCGGCGTAAGCGACCCCCTACAGGACATTCGTTGGGCCAACTCCAGTTACGGTTCCTCTGTCGACCTCTTCGCACCCGGTTTCGAAATCTTGTCGGCCTGGAAAAATCAAGTTCCGCCTGCTCCTGCGACTAATACGGAAACGAATATGCAATCAGGCACCTCACAGGCGGCGGCGCACGTTTCGGGTGTGGCGGCGCTCTATTTGGACAGCTCGAACGCTACCCTTGTTAAAACCCCGGCAGAAGTCAAGTATAGAATCGTCAACGACGTTGCAGACATCTACGGGATGACGACCGGCTGGGCTGGTGTCAAAGAACCGGATGGGATGACAGCAAGCACGCCAAACACGTTGCTGCACTGGGGGTCGCTTGACGACGGGTATACCGACGGTGACCCGCACATAAAGACCGTCAATGGAGTCCACTACGACTTTCAGGGCGCAGGTGAGTATGTCCTCCTGCGTGATCAGGACGGCACGGAAATTCAAACGCGCCAAACAGCCATTGCCACGACGTTCAACCCGCCGACGAACCCCTACACCGGGCTCGCGACCTGCATGAGCCTAAACACGGCCGTTGCCGCCCGTGTGGGCCAACACCGAGTCAGCTATCAGCCGAACATCAATGGTATCCCGGATCCCAGCGGTCTCCAACTCCGAGTGGACGGCGACTTGATAGAACTCGGCCCTGACGGACTTGAACTTGGGTCCGGCGGCCGTGTCGTGAATACCGTAACTGGCGGCATCGAGATCCACTTCCCCTACGAGACCATTTTGACCGTCACGCCGGGGTGGTGGGCTTCCCAAAGCAAGTGGTATCTCAATGTGGGCATCCTTCGTACGCGGTCCAAGGAGGGACTCATAGGAGCCATCGGGCCACAAAGCTGGCTACCCGCATTGCCGGACGGCACATCGCTCGGGCCGAAGCCCGCCGCGTTACATGAGCGCTACCTCGAGCTGTACCACACGTTCGGCAACGCCTGGCGGGTGACCGACAAGACCAGCCTCTTCGACTACGCACCTGGGACGTCGACGGCGACGTTTACCCTGCAAAGTTGGCCGCCGGAGAACCCGCCCTGTGTCATCGCCGGTACCGAACCGGTGAAACCCACGACTCCGCCGCTCGCCGAAGAGGCCTGCCGCAAGATCACCGAAAAGAACAGGCACGCCAACTGCGTCTTCGACGTGACAGTCACCGGCAACCCCGGTTTCGCCGATACCTATCTGCTCAGCCAACGGATCCGTGACGGCTCGACCACGATCACTTTGGCCGGCGATCAGGATACGACACAGGTGGGAGAATGGGTGACGTTCACCGCGATCGTGGCGCCAGGTGTGTCGGCCAATAATCGCGTTCCGACTGGGGCCGTCCAGTTCAGCCTCGACGGCTCCAAGGTAGGAGAGCCGGTCAAGCTCGACTCGAAAGGCCGGGCGACGTGGGAGACGTCACGCCTTAAGGTTCGTACACATCGCGTGGCGGCGAGCTACATCCCCAGTAAGGGCAGCGTGTTTCTGGCCAGTACAAGTCTCGAAAGGATCCACACTGTCAAACGCTGTTACTGTGAGCATGGGGGAGAATAAGGAATAAACGATGAGCAGACTCCAGCCTCGAACTGATGCACTCCAGATGACGCATGAGGCATCTCGACGCGCTATTGCGGGGCCGGAATACGTCAGGAGTCCCGCTACCAGAAGCCGCCTCGCATTCCTGCTGGGGACGGTTGCCCTTGTCCTCCCCGTCGCCGGTTATCCTCAGTCGCTTGACGACGCAGTTAGATCTCAGCTCGAAATTCGTAATTTTGTGCCATGCGCGCAACTGAGGGGCGGGCAACCCAACCCAGATTCATACCTTACCGAACCGCTGCTCACAATTTGCAAACGGGGCGGAGGCTCAAGTGGGACTACTTCCTCCGTTTCGACCGGCGGGGGAGCCGCTACGCCGACCAGCCTGCCGAGCATCGTGCAGCAGCGCTTGCGAGAGGAGAAGAAAAAGCCCCCAGCAAAAGCCACAGCCGCGAGTGCCGATGCCGCTGTCGAGGGTGCCAAGCGACGGGGTTTTTTCATTTCGGCCGAGGTCGAAGAGTTGGATCGCAAAGTGACCACCTTCGAGGACGGCTACGATTCGGATATCCAGCGGCTGGTGGTCGGCGTGGATTTCCAGACTACGGAACGATGGGTCGCTGGTTTTGCGTTTGACGCCTCCCAACACGATGGCAATTTCGAGAGAGGCGGTGATTTCGAGGTCAAGTCCTATGGCCTCGTCGGTTTTGGCTCGTTCCTTCCTACCGACAACGCGTTTATACAGGTTTACGGCGGCTTCGCCCGTAACGAATACAACCGTAATCGTGTTGCGTTGTTCTCCGACCTGGACGACGATGATAATGTGCTAGTCCCTCCAACCGCGTCGGGCCTTCCGCACGCGGATTACGACGCCGACCAGTACAGTGTCGGCATCCTGGGCGGCTATGATTTCGCTATTCGCAACGTCACCATCAGCCCGTTCGCTGGCGTGGACTGGAAGCGCACCGAATTTGACACCTATAGCGAGACGGGCGGCGCTGTTGGCCTTTCTGGCCTCGAGCTCACCTTCCACGATGATGAGGAAACCTCACTCCAGTCTAGCGTCGGCGTGCAAGCGTCGGTGACATTGAGATCCGGTGCCTGGGTGGTCGTGCCGCAGGCGAGTCTCATCTGGAAGCATGAGTCTGACCAGGACCAGCGCGATGTCGAGGTGAGCTTCGTGGGCGATTTAAGGGCTACGCGCTTTACCTACCAGACCGAGGAACCGGATCGCGATTCGGGCGAGATCAACGTAGGGGTCATCGCGGTCAGTCCGAATGGACTGCAGGTGTTTGGCAACTACCGCAAACTGACCGGGCACCAGTTTTTCGATAGTTACGCCGTGATGATGGGCCTCCGCGTCCTGTTTTAGGCACGAGCGACCGAGCGATACCCCTCATTCGGCTGCCGCCACGTCCGCCACGATGCTTGGCCACCGCTCGGTCCAACAGCACACGTGGTCGTAGTCATCGACAATGATGAGCTTGGCATTCGGTCCCTGTACGGCGCGCGCCATGAGGGTGGCCGGGACGATCCGATCGCGGCCGCCGACGTAATGGCGCTGCAACACACTATCCCGCAGCGGCGGACGAGAGGCCGGATTGAGCGACGCGGTTAGGCGCGGTTGGCCGTGGTGGTCGGTCCACGCATCGATATCGAGGTTGGCGGCGATGGTGACGATAGTCCTCGTCGCAGGAAATCGCTCCGCGAGCAGCATCGCCAACGTGCCGCCACCGCTATGACCGAAGAAAGAAATCCGATAAAAGCCCCGTGCCGTCATGATTGCGCCAATGGCGGCGGCCAAGCTGGAGACGACCCATTCAGAGTAGCGGGCGGTGGTCCAAAGGTCGTTGGAACATCCGGGTGTCTCAGCTAATCCGTGGTAACAGGGACGACCGACATAGACCGCGGGACCGGGGTCGAGAGCAAGCAGCTGCAGCATCAGCGGGTTGCGAGGTGTGGGATCTTGGACTGGTTGGCTGGCGCGCACGGGCGCTCCGTCGCCACCCAAATACACGTGTAGTGTTCGATTTGGCCCGCCGTTTCGCCAATACAAGACATGTTGGAACGCTGTACCCATTACCACTTCCCTTTGCAATCCGAGGGACGCGGCGGTGTAATCAAACTTCTTGGCAGGCGAACTGCAAGCGCCCACGAGCGTCAGTATCGCGAGGGTCGTCAGAAAGCGGCGACAGAGATCCAACTTCTGTTGGCAATAATATAGGTTCGCCATCTTCATATGAAGCGTCAGCCGATCATTGCTTGAGATTCGTTTAGTATTCTTCTTATGCATGCTTTCGGAAACCTCTAAATAAACGTCGTTCACCGCGACCAAGCTGCGACGCACGGCGGTAACGGTCGCTGATCACGCCGGTGCGAAATTCATGGCGACAAGTCTAGACGGCGGATAGATCGCCTTGAGTTTGTTCTTGGAATGCTTAGCAACGACGTTCGCGCACTGGGTCGGCAGGTTTTGCCAATCAGTCCCCTAAGTAAAGCCGACGCTCGTCATCCGTGAGTTCACGGGGAACGCTCTCTCTCGCGTACGTGATCCAATCAACACTGGTTGCAACCGGAAGTCTCCATAGTCTCGCTGTGTGATCCCAGGAAGCGGTGGCTACGTGTCGGCCGTCAGGGGCGAACGCAGCATTCACTACAAAACCGCCATGACCTTCGAGCGTGGCGACATGGATCCCACTAGCCACGTGCCAGAGGCGGGCTGTCCCGTCGCCAGACGCCGTGAGGATAAGCCGGCCATCCGAGGAGAATGAAGCGTCAAAGATTTCGCCCCCGTGGCCTCGCAACGCAAGCAAGGGCTTGCCGCTAGCAGCGTCCCATATCCGCGCCGTGTTATCCGACGACGCCGTAACGACCAGCTGACTGTCCGGGGAGAAAGTCGCTGACGACACCGCGTCCGTGTGGCCCCGAAGAATTGAAAGGGCCTTTCCGCTGGTGCCATCCCATAGTCGTGCCGTGCCGTCCCACGATACAGTTACGAGCCACCTGTCGTCCGGCGAGAATGCGCCGTTGATGACCGGGCCTCGATGCTCTGTCAGGGAGGCGATCAACTCCCCGGTGGATGCGTTCCAGAGCCGCGCTGTATTGTCCTGCGAAGCGGTTGCAATGTGGCGATCGTCATGTGAGAACTCCACAAAGTTGACAGGCCCCTGATGACCTCCAAGAATGGCGACAGTCTTCCCGGACGCGACGTCCCACACACGCGCCGTCCCTTCCTTCCCGCCAGTAACGATCTGTTGCCCGTCCGACGAGAAATGCGCGTGGTTGACCAGGCCCTCATGACCACTCAGTGTATGCACGAGACGACCTGTGGCGGTATCCCATAGCCTGGCGGTTCCATCAGTCGAGGTGGTCACAAAAAGGTGGCCGTGTTCCGCGAAGGCGGCGTACCAGACCTCGCCTTCATGTTCTGTCAGGACGGCTATCTCATCGCCGGTCTTGGCGTCCCAAATGCGCACCGTGCCGTCGTCTGAAACAGTGACGAGCCGACGCCCGTCCGGTGCAAAGATTGCTCGGTGGACGTGGCCCTTATGACCTTTAAGCTCAGCCATGATGTTGTTGGGGGCGACCTCCCAGATCCTGGCGGTGTTGTCCTCCGAAGCGGTGGCCACATGCTTTCCGTCCGGCGAAAAAACAGCCGACCACACCCGGCCGACGTGACCCACAAAGATATCGATCGTCTCGCGAGCGGCCACGTCCCAGAGCCGTATTGTCCCGTCATCCGCTGCGGTCACCAGCCAGCCACCGTCTCTTGAGAACCGCGCGTCATAAACTTGACCATTGTGACCCTTGAGAACTGCCACGGGCCTGCCGGTCATGCCATCCCAGAGGCGTGCCGTGCTGTCGGCCGATGTGGTGACTACCAATTTGCCGTCCGGAGAGAACACCGCACGACTAACTCCATCTTGATGGCCTTCCAAAGCAATGCTCTTTCCCGTAAGTACGTCCCAAAGTCGAGCAGTATGATCCCATGACGCTGTAACGATCCGAGTCCCGTCCGGGGAAAACGACGCGTGGAAAACTGGCTTCGTGTGACTACTCAGCACGACCGGATCCCCTTCAAGCGCCGCATCGCTCAGACGCCAAACCCGCGCTGTCCCGTCATCCGATGCCGTTACAACACGGTCACCTTTGGGTGAGAACTCTGCCCAATACACCGGCCCTGTGTGGTCGCTAAGCACGACCGGTTCCCCTTCAAGCCCCGAATCGCTCAGACGCCAAACCCGCGCTGTCCCATCATCCGACGCCGTTACCACTAGTTTGCCGTCCGGGGAGAACGACGCTCGATAAACGTCTCCCTGATGGCCTTGCAAAGGAGGTCCAATTTTCTTTCCGGTCTCGACGCTCCAAAGACGGGCCGTCTTATCGGAAGAGGCGGTCACCGACCGGCGACCATCCGGTGAGAACTCTGCCGAATAGACTTGGCCGTCGTGGCCCTGCAGCGTAACCGTGGTCTCGCCCGTGGTCGCATTCCAAAAGCGCACCGTGCCATCCCGCGAGGCTGTTGCGACGAGCGTGCCTTGTGGCGAAAATCGTACATTGTTAACCCCGTCCGTGTGATCAGAGAGAAGGTATTTCTCGCGCTGCGCGAACATCGCGTAAAGCAGAGATGCCTCAGCGCTTGCTACAAACTTTCGACCTTTGCCAACCTGTTTTGGAAGAGCTTCGAGTGCCAGCAACATGCCGAGCGTGGCGTTTCCCTCGGAAGTACTAAGTCTCGAAGCTGCACCAAGCGCTTTTGACTGACTAATCAAAGCCTCTCGTTTTTGACTGTTAGCATCGCTAAACTGCCACCAACCGAACGCTCCTAGCATGAACGCGACCCCAATCGCCCACTGCAGTCCGCGAATCATCTTCTGGCTGCGGCGGTAACTGGTGCCTAAAAATCTATTGTCATCCGGATCAAGTCCGCCGAGTTGATCGAAGTCGCCCCGCTTCCGCAATTCAAGCGCTTTCACCAGCTGGGAACCCTGCCAAAGTGCCCGTGCCGCCTTTTTGCCCTCTCCTTTGAGCCCCGTCCACTCACTCGCCGCCCTGCTCAACTGTTGGCGAATGGAGTTGGCTTCCTGATGTTCGTGCGTCCACTCAGTATATTCGGGCCACGCCTCGATGATCTTCTCGTGGCCGAGTTGGACTGAGGGAGTCGAAGTGCCCGATGAAACGAGGAGCTTCTCCTGGGTGGTCAATTGCTCTAGCAACTCGGCTTGTCGGCCTACGAATTCCGACTTCGGGGCCAATCGAGACACCACGCTTGTCTCCGCAACTGCGTCACCGTAGGTGACCAGTTTCAACATCATCCAACGAAACTCGTTCTTGCCGGCGTCGTCTTGCTGGTTGTACAACTGCTCAAACCGCCGTCCCAGCGATCCCGTGACGCCACCTAAATCATTGTAGGTAGACTGGTTCAGCATACGGTCGGCGAGGTCGTCGTGCTCCCACAGTGCATTAAGTGCGTATTGCAGCAGGGGCAGTGCTCCTGGCTGACCCTTGATTGCGTCAATGATGTCGTCGACCAACCCCGGTTGAAACGTGACCCCGTGCTCGGCGGCCGGTCGCTGAATGACTTCCTCCAGCGCCTTGCGGTCCAAGGTCGCCACGCGGAAAAAGTGGTTGTCCGTAATAGGAAACAGCTCAGGGTAATCACGAAGCTGCGGGAAAAAGTCGTCGCGCATAGCGAGAACGAGGCAGACATTCGAATCATTCGCTTTGGCAAGGCCGGTGATCGAATTGAGAAAGTCCGCCCGCTTCTGCTTGTCGTTCGTGCGGGTGAATACTTGCTCGAACTGGTCAACGAAGAAGAGCCATGGCTCGCCCTGTTGGAATGAGTTGCATGCGTCTCGCAGCGCGGTCGGAGACGGTTGGCGGACTTCGCGAACTTGGTGTCGGTCGAAGGTATCAACCTTCGCCAGTTCTATCGATAGCTGATCGAAGGGGTCATCCTCGGGCGTGAAGACGAAAACGCGCGGTGATCCAGCATCGCGGTTGCTCTTTTTCCAGGCCGGAATCATGCCCGCCCGTATAACGGAAGACTTGCCCGTTCCGGAGGCTCCGATGATCAGCAGCAACGGGGTTGTCTCGCTCGCAGCAACCAGGTCTTTGACAAATTCATCGCGCCCAAAAAAGCGATCGCTTTCGTTTTCCGCGAAATAGCGCAGGCCGATATACGGTGACTCCTGATTGAGCTCATATTTCGTGTGATCCCATCGTGGCCCCGATCCTCGATAATACGGATCACATAGGGTCCAATGCCGGTCAGCATCGGGGCCGTGAATTTCCCAGGGCAGATCGTTGTAGCGAGCGGGTTTGGAGTTTTGGAAATCGCCGAAGTAGAGGCCGCGGATGTTCGTTCCAGTCCCGGTTTGGATCGTGTCTGCGGCTACTTGAAAGGCGGCACCGATCGAGCGCTCCTGTTTTAGCGTGGTGTAGAAGTGATCGGCGAAATCCCGCGCCACCTTGTCATCGATCCCCTGGTTCGTGGCGATGATGAGCGGGATGCCGGCTTGTGTGAGTTCCAGGACCTGTTCCCGAGAAGCACAGCCGTTGATGAACAACAATCGCAAGTGAGGCTGTGTTTTGAGGACTCCTGCCAATCCTCGCATGTGGGCAAGTTCGCTTTGTGTGTGTCCTTGGTCACTGCTCAATTGGATCCCCTGACCGTCCGCATGCCCGGCATAGTGCACGATGACAACACGGTCCCGGAGAGCTGGGTCGTTAATCGTGGTCACGACATTCGTCAGTGTCGCGGCGGGGACAATCTCAACGTCGCAGAGCCCTGACGAACTCAAGTGTGATGCGATCGCGTCGGTTTCTTCCTTGAGATGGGCCAGGGGTTGGCCGGTATCGGCGTAGATCAGGAGAACAACTGGTTTTGAGTTTTGTTCGGGCATCACCGCATCCTAAAACTATCGTTTGGGGTATGCATTGTGTTTTCTGTTTCTACCACTCAACGTCTGCAATTGCCATTAGGCCCGCTTCCGATACAAAGTAGTTCAAGTGATGGCAGGCCACGACCTCTTTTCGCGGTGCCGGGATACGCGAATCGTCCACGCCGCGAATGCTGTCGTCGCTAACCGCAATGTCGTGACCGGCGTCCTGGTAAAGCGTGTCGAACAGAACCCCGCCGCCGACCTTCGCGAGCAACTGTGGAATTAGTTCAGCCGACTCCTCTTTATACTCGCGAATGTCCCCGGCCACGATGGTGTATCGCACTCCCGGATCGTCGCTGACATTCAGCGTCTTGATGAAATCGGAGGCCGGGTCCATTTGTTCCAGGCAGTGCGTCAGCTTCCTGGACCGGTTGAGCGCGTAAAGAAGCGCTCCACCAAACGGCGCAAACACTGGACAAGTATTGATCGCCACTGTGGTTAGCGCGTGCGAAAGGTTCCGCGCCCCGTTAATCTTGCCGAAAGGCGAACCGACGTTGGGCGTGCCGCACATCACCAGGTGGTCGACAACTTTATTGCCGCCTTCCCTTTCGATGAACCAGCGTGAGACCAGCCCACCCATAGAGTGCACCAGCAACGTCAAACGCAGATCGTCGTGCTCATGCAGGCCGACGTCACGCAACTGGCGCTTCAACTCCATTGCGGTCTCCGGGATCAGCGTGTTGAGATTTTCGTAATCGTAAGTCAGGATCAGGTCAAATTTTTCGTTGATCCCGGTTCCCGCCGCATCTTCGGCGTTTCGTAAACCCTCAGCGATTCCCTGGGTGTCGCCGATGATTCCGTGAATCAGCAGCAGCACGTTCTTCGATGCCGCAACTTTTTCGGCGACGCCATCCACATGGCGTTCGACCGAACCATCGTGATTGTACTCAACCCAGCAAAGCCTGTTGACGTTCTCTCGGCGGAGCCAGGTCTTGAAGAAGTAGAGTTTCAGCGCCTTGCCCAAACTGCGGCGGTTGTCCGGGACTTCGGGGATGTGGCCGATGCTGATGTGTGTCCGGCCCGTGTCGTCCTGCGACGGATCGCCGGTCAGCAGGATGTGCTCGCCATCGAACGTCAGCGGCAGGATAAACTCATCTTCGGCAAGTTCGATGTCCAGTTCGATTTCCAGCGGGTTCTGCTCGAGGACCTCGGGATTTTGGATGTCGGTCAATTCCAAAATGTTCTCGCTATCGCCGCGTGTGCCGGAGAAGTTCAGCATCTCCATTCCCTGGCGCTCCAGGACCCGGTAAATATCTGAGCCCGTCGCCAGGCCGCGTGTTGCAGTCTTCGCGGCGCTAAGGCTGATGCCGGCTTGCAGCGATGAGTGCCCTTTGATCTTGATCTTGCCGTTAGCGAGCACCGCATCGTTGGCGCTAACGCGGTCGAGCTGCCGGACGAGCTTGACGTGCAGATCCTTGGTGAACCATTCATTCTTGTGGACGAGTTTTTTGCGGGGCGGACCTAATCCCAGGCCGCGAGTTGCCCGCGCGGCAACGATTTCGCCGAGTTTCAGGGGCTCCTGGCCCAGCAGAAAGTCAGCAACCTTCTCGGTGCTGACGATCAGCTTGAACGTGTGGATTGCCTCGTCGCCCTCGTCTTCATCCAGGGACAAATTGAAGATCGCATTACCGTCCATTGTGACCGTAAAATCGGACTCGGTGCGCTCCACACGCTCGTTGTACAGCGGTTGGATGCAGTAGTCTTCCGAGAAGTGAACAAGCGCCAGGTGCAGCGCCTGCTGCGACAGATTGTTGGCCTTCAGCGTCGCTTGGACGACCCTCCAATCGTCATTCTCTTTGCTGATATCGATTGTGATCTCGCCACCGGCGTACTCATGCTGTTTGTCGTCGCCGAGCAGCTCGCAGAATTTGAACTGCACGTCATCAGGGTTCATCCGGGTGGAGTGATTCTGCAACTGCACGGCTCGCTCCCAGGCGGCAACCCGCTTCAGAATCGTGAACATATAGTCTGTGGATTCCCGGGTATAGCCCTTTACCCCTTGAATTAACTGGCCCGTCTCGCCCAATTTCAACAAATAGCAATCGTTCTCGGCGCTCAACGTATAGCGTGCTCCTTCTTCCGCGTCGGTCAGCAAGGAAAAGCCATACGAGCGATCTTCCGAGCTGGCGAGGAATTCCTGAAAGGACTTCGTGCCCTCGGCGTCACCATCCAGGTACACGGTCAGAGGCGGCACCGGCAGACTGGTGATCTCGGCCTGATAGCGGGTGGATGTATCGGCTTCGATGTCCAGCAGTTCTAATTCGCTTTTCTGAGGACCCACCTGAGTCGTCGCGGCATGTCCTGCCAAACGGGACCGATCCGATTCCGCGTAAAGGGCAAGTTCGACGTTCTTGTCGGGATCGCTCGGCAGACCATGCAGTGCACCGCACTCGATCTGCCAGCCGTTGTTTTCGAAGTAGACGCTGTAGCGACGAACAGTCTGGGAAGCCTGACTGCCAAGGAACCCGTCATAAGCATTAAAACTGCAATAGGTCTCAAACTGCGGATCCTGATTGTCGGCTCGTTTGTGGACCGTCGCGCGGCAGCGCATAAAGAGATCCGCGTAGGAGATATCGGTTCCCGTTTTGCCCAACACGTGCAGCAGCGTGCTGGTAAATACGCCGCTGTTATTCCTGGTTTCACTAGCTTTTTGAACGCGCTGGCAGGCGGCAAGCAAAATATGGCGGCTGGCCGGGATCTCCAACGACTCGCCGCGTTGGCTAAGCGCGGAGTAGTAACCGTCCAAATAGGTTTCCAACGGCCTCTCGTCGAACACCTGATGCGTCTGCCGAGCTCTCAACTGCGTGAAATCATCGGCGCTGCGCGTTGCGGAACCGGAGTGGCAGCTATCGAAGATGACGGCGATGTGAGGCTGGTTGCTAGCTACTTCAGCCAACAGAACCGCCAGCTCCTTGTCGGCCAAATCAAAACCGCCAGCCTCGCGGCTGTCATAACAGACGAGCCCCTCGTCCTGGCCGTCGGGATAAAATTCCTCGAACGGTTTCGCTGATTTCCAACGGGCCCCATGGCCACTGTACTGGAAGACGACGACGTCATCGGCGGTGGCTTTACAAAGGTGCGAGCGAAACAGGCCGATGATATTCCCTCGCGTCGCGTCGGCGTCTTTAAGAACTTCGATGCGCAGCGCACTTCGGTCAAAACTGTCCGTCAGAAAGCCGTGGAAACGATCTACGTCGTTGATGCAGCCGTAGAGTTTCCCGACGGCTGGCGAATAGTCATTAATACCAACCAACAAAACATAGAAACGCTTCGCCATGCGGTTCCCCTTTCTAAATGCCGTTGATGCGCCTTGATCCCATTGTAGGGCACAAATACTCTATTGGAACCATGGATCGCCAATGTAGCGATGCTATACACGCATGGCACACGTTTTTCGTGAGACAACTTGTCGGTTAAAGCCCAGGCCTAGTGACATACGCCGCCGCTCGTGAAGTGCCGGGGTTTGGTACCGATTTCACGGACACCTTAGAATAGGCTCATCAGAGCCATGGGAGGGGTATTGACAAGTTAAATACTCAGCCTAAGCAAATTTGGGCAGGTATCGCCTATCACGCTGCAGCGTAATTCCAAGACGCAAAAGCACGCAATCGGAAAAATCGATAGTTCTTGGCCGAAACAAGGTGACGGCCAAGATTGAATAAATTGCAAACAGCCGCATGAACGGTCAAGAAGCGCTGGGCCTGCTGCATCGATTTAAAGCGGCGCATGCCCCGCTCCCTCACCCGCGTCGGTTGATGTGAAAGTTCTGCCCTGTTATTGGCATACTGGGTTGTATCATGAATAGTGTCTGGGATGAGTTCTCGGTGTGCGACCCCATAACTTCTCAACTTGTCCGTCACTATCTTCCTCGGTTCACCGCGGTTATTTTTAAGTAGCCGTTTGAAAAAGCGCTTTGCCGCCTTGCCGTCGCGTCGACGCTGTAGAAATATGTCGACGATTTCTCCATCCTGATCTACAGCGCGCCATAAATAATACTGCCTACCATCGATCTTCACGAACACTTCATCAATGAAAAATGTATCTCCGTATCCCTGGTGCTTCTTCCTCAAACGACGAACATATTGCAATCCGAACTTGTTGCACCATAGACGAATTGATTCATAGCTAACGGTGATTCCACGTTCAGCCAGCAAATCTTCAATATCCCGATGGCTCAGGCTAAAGCGATGATAAAGCCATACAGCATATTGAATAATTTCCGGTGGGAATCGGTGGCGCTTGTACATCGTGGTGGATCTTTTCATCCAACAATTACGCTTTATCACCATTTAACTTGTCAATACCAGAATGACTGCTTACGCCTAGAACCTGCCCTTCAATTCATTGCGAAGTAATTTCCGCGACAGGCAGCTACCGGCAGAGGCTGTGTGAAAACGTGTGTGATTTTGATGCCAACGGGACAGCGCACCACGTTGGCGGCGCAATTGTCGAGGCTAGTAATTTGATGCCCACTTTGGTCTGGTTCCAATCAAAATGCAGATCGTAATTACCACCAACTTTTGCAATTTTGCCTTTTCACACAGCCTCGACCGTAAGCAGACATGCCAGGCCATCACATTATTGCGGAATTCGCCTCATTTGATGCGTGTAGGCAGCGTGTAATATCTAGGCGGAATTCGGTAGCAACAAGGGAAAGTTGGGCCTATTTCCTGCCTACACAACAAATCAGCGGCCAATTGATGGCCGCTAACCTGTTGTTTATCTGGCGCGCCCGGAGAGATTCGAACTCCCGACCGCCTGGTTCGTAGCCAGGTTTCCAAATCAGCGAAATAGACGGGTTACAGGAGTAGTTCCGCAAAAAATATTTCTAATTGGTACAAAAAAATTGTTCGCCGGTGATCGCCAAAAATAATTTCTTACGGCACCGCCAAAATCGTGTTACAGCAGCCGCAAGGGCGTGTGTATCGGAGCTATAGAAATGAGGCCCCCGCCCCAACTGATTCCTTGGCCGACTAGGGGGGCGTCGCCTTTTGGTGACCGGGAGGAGCGATCAAGCCTTCGTGTGTTACGTGACCGAAAGCTGCTGCGTTGAGTGCTGCACCATCCGCACAACCGGCGCCGATCAGTGTGCCACGGAGAAATCCGGCAAAAGCCTAGATCGTTAGACTGGTCGCAAAAATTGTTCCCAAGATAGTTCCCAAATGGCACGTAGCTGAGAGCGCGTTGGTATAAAAACAATCAGTTACATTATTTCTTCAGTTTCTGTATCGGAGCCGTGAACTAAGGGGAGTTTTGCTCGTAAACGGGCTCTAACGAGTCGGCGATCAAAATGATGATTGCAGTGTGAGCAGCCGAGGTTGGAATGTCGCTCGGGATCCCTCGATCATGATTCGACGGGATGGACCGAAACCGAATCGGGATTCCGATGCTACGTGCAATCGGATTCTCAGGATCGTTGCAAAGGTGCCGGTACAACGCATTTGCCAACTGATCTCCACGCTCAAAGTGAGGGTGCCAAACGACAAATATTTTCAACGGTTGAAAGTAGAGGCTTGTATTGGGCACTAGCTGATTCTCGCGCCAACTCTAGACAGTGTGTATGGGGACAAATGGCTCAGCTTGTGGATCAGTCAAAAACCGATCCTTTACGACGTCGAGATTGTTTTTCTTAACTGCTTCCCCCCGACCAAGATTAACTAGTTGCTTAATTTTTCCCGGCCGTGCGTCATCGAGCGAAAACTGACCTTTCTTGGACGTAATATTTATGCGGTGCAAATTGCCGTTGAGTAACAGGCTTGTCTGAGCGAGAGCGGCCTCCACTTGAGACTCGAACATGACTTGCATGATACCTGCGTTCCACTGAGCGACGCCGGAATTTTTATGCTCGGCGATGTTGAATGGCGACGTGGTCGTGCCAACACTAAGGATATCTATTTGATCAAGCGGAATTTTGAGAAAATGTACAGCTTCAACCAAGCCTTGTAGTACTGGACAGTTGGCCCAAAGACCACCGTCAACATAGCTGGCACCGGGATGATTCGGGAAGGGTGCGGCTGCAAAATAGGTTGGTGCAGCTGAGGTGGCGCGAGCAACGTCAACCGCCGGAGCATTAATGTCATATTTGAATCGTTCGTGGTGCGCTGTTTTCATCAAGAAGATGCGCCCGGCAATGGCATCGTAAGTAGGAATCACAAGACGACATTTGGATTCGCCGAATTTGCGCTCGCCGAAGACGTCGGTCAGCGCTTGTCGCAGTGCTTCATGAGAATGTTTGGTACGAAATAATTGCCGAACAAGCCGCCCTGCTCGTTGCACTAGGCTGGTACTCGGGAAAATCATCGGCCCCTTTTTCTGATAAAAATCCAGTGTCGCTTTGGCAGGTAACCCCAATCCTAGCGCGATTGCTATAACGCCTCCCGTCGAAGTACCTGTGATCAGATCGAAATGGTCGACAATCCGCCTGCCGGTTTCTTCCTCAAGCGTCGCGAGAACTGATGCCGTAAAGGTACCCTTAATTCCACCACCGTCGAGGCTGAGTATACGGAACATTTTGAGTTTCCCTTATCCGTATGGATGAACAGCAGTGCATTTGCTTTAGGTCACCTGAATGCAACATTTCCGTGCAACCTAGCACGGCTCTTTGTCCACGGAAGTAATTGACGAATGCGTACTGAATAAAACCTTACTATGTTCTTAAAGAGAATGAACTTGTAGATTTCGACCTTGCAGTCATTCCTGCCTGTCATATTGTACGATGGGAGGAACGGTTTGCAATTGATCTGGCAGCCGTGGCCCAACCTCGAGTTGGCGAACGCAGCGTGCCTCGGGACATTTTTCTGCCGATGATTATAGGCGCACCTCTACTCATGCGTGCGGAAAGGTCCTGAATTGCGGGGACAAGATTTCGTCGAAGACTTGTTCTTTATTCACTGTGCCGGTACCGGGAACCTCGCACAAGTTGTTGGGTAATCCTTGTCGCCAAGGAATCGTCGCCACTCAGCTAGAGTGAGGTTACGCCGCGCCGTCTGGCACGCCCGGGCTTGCCAATCAACTTCCCACAGCCTCACCATCTTGTCGTCGCTAACGGTCGCCAGCTTCTTGCCGTCAGGGCTGAAGGCTACGCCGTTCACCGGGCCTGCGTGCCCCAGCAGCGGCTCGCCCAGCATCTTGCCCGTCGCTACAACCCACAGCCGCACCATCTTATCGCCGCCAACGGTCGCCAGCTTCTTGCCGTCAGGGCTGAAGGCTACGCCGTTCACCGCGCCTTCATGCCCAAGTAGTGGCTCGCCCAACATCTTGCGCTCCGCCACATCCCATAACCGTACTGAACCATCGGTCCCGGCGCTCGCCAGCATATTGCTGTTTTTCGGATTAAACGCTACGCCGTTCACCGAGCCTGCGTGCCCCTGCAGCGGCTCGCCAAGTGCCATGCCTGTTGCGACATCCCACAGCCGAACTGCTCCGTCAGCTCCTACGCTCGCCAGCGTCTTGTCATCAGAGCGGCTGAACGCGACGCGGTTCACCGCGCCTTCATGCCCAAGTAGTGGCTCGCCCAACATCTTGCGCTCCGCC
>CAZMOM010000030.1:0-3034 GCA_964568075.1 uncultured Gammaproteobacteria bacterium | reverse complement strand
GTTCACCGCGCCTTCATGCCCAAGTAGTGGCTCGCCCAACATCTTGCGCTCCGCCACATCCCATAACCGTACTGAACCATCGGTCCCGGCGCTCGCCAGCATATTGCTGTTTTTCGGATTAAACGCTACGCCGTTCACCGGGCCTGCGTGCCCCAGCAGCGGCTCGCCCAGCATCTTGCCCGTCGCTACATCCCACAGCCGAACTGCTCCGTCAGTTCCTACGCTCGCCAGCATCTTGTCATTCGGACCGAACGCCACTCCGTTGACTCCGCTCACTCCGAAAGGAACCCGTGTTGCACCCCCCTCTCCTTTCTCCCGACCTAGATGGCCGCCCAGCCCCTCCCCGAACGCCTTACGGGACGCCACATCCCACAGCCGTACACCCACAGACTCCGTAGCAACACTCGCGAGGGTCGTGCCGTCGGTACTGAACGCCACGTCCTTTACCGGGCCGTTATGCCCGCGAAGGGGCTTGCCTAGCGCCTTATCCGTCGCTACATCCCACAGTCGGACTGCTCCGTCGGTCCCTGCGCTCGCCAGGGTCTTGCCGTCCGGACTGAACGCCACGCCGTTCACCGGGTCTTCGTGCCCTGGCAGCGGCTCGCCCCGTATCTCGCCCGTCACCACATCCCACAGCCGTACTCTCCCATCTGTCCCTGCGCTCGCCAGCGTCTTGCCGTCCGGACTGAACGCCACGCTGTCCACTTGGCCCTGATGGCCGCGCAGTGGCTCACCCAGTGCCCGACCTCTTGTCATATTCCACAGTATTACTGTCCCATCCATCCCCGCGGTCGCCAGCATATTGCTGTTTTTCGGATTAAACGCTACGCCGTTCACCGGGCCTTCGTGCCCTCGCAGCGGCTCGCCCCGTATCTCGCCAGTCGCCACATCCCACAGCCACACGGTTTTGTCGAAGCCCGCGCTCGCGAGCATCTTGCTGTCCGAACTGAACGCCACGCCGGTCACACGACCTGCATGTCTACTCAATGGCGCACGCAACCGTGGCTGACGCGTCGCCACATCCCACAGTCTTACTGTCCCATCCGTCCCTGCGCTCGCCAGCGTCTTGCCGTCCGGACTGAACACCACGCCGGTCACACGACCTGCATGCCCGCGCAGCGGCTCACCCACCCCTTGGCCTGAGGCTGCGTCCCAGAGCCGTACCTTTCCGTCCGCCCCCGCGCTTGCCAGCGTCTTGCCGTCCGCGCTGAACGCCACGCTGTCCACCTGGCCCTGATGGCCGCGCAGTGGCTCTCCCCGCGCCCGACCTGTTGTCATATTCCACAGCCGAACTGTTTCGTCCGCGCCCGCGCTTGCCAGCGTCGCCCCGTCTGGGCTAAACGCGACCCCGCTCACCGGACCCTCAGACCCACGTACTAGCCCATGCGACGCTTTGAGCGGCCCTAATTGCGACTGCCGCAATACCCCCACGACCTCTCCCTCGTGCCCGCGCAATATGCCTAATGGGAAAGGATCTCCGTCGGCATTACTTTGCAACACGCGAAGCAAATTCCCTCGGGATTCCGAGGAATCGTAGGTTCGAACGGATTCGACAGCAAGAAGAAGTGCTCGGTCAAAAAAACCGTTGAATTCGCTGGGCCCCTGGGCAATCTGAAGGGCCTGCGCTGAGAGTTGGCGACTCAACGCGATACGCGCCTGCTCTTGGGCAGCACTCTTTTGTTGCAAGGCTACCAGCGCGGCCACGAAGGCCACACCCGCGAAAAGCGCTATCGCCCCGACCCCAAAATTTCGCGATCGCACATTGCGGCGATGGGCTAGAACTTCCTGGCCCATCATCGATTCAGGTGTGACACCACGCATCCGAGCCACGAGCCCGTTGATCAGCGTTTTATAGCGAGTGTTGTTGAGATCACGGTCCTCGTCGCCCGTCGCCCAGCAGAGGTCTGCATAGAGGGGCAGAGACTTAAGGCTAGCCTCGAGTTCTCGTGGCACCGCGTCCGTCCGAGTCCAGTCAATCCGTTGATTGACGGAGTCCACGCCGATATTGTCGGCAATATGAACGATAATGAGCCGATCCGTGTGCTTGAGTACCTCGCACCATATTGAGAGCTCGTCCGCAATCCACGGTGACGCCGCGGCCTCTTTCGACGCAAGATAGATCAAGAACTCAGATTGTTCGAGAGCATTTCGGACCGCGCTTGGGAGGTCGTCTCCAGGGCGCAAAATCTGCTCATCTCTGAAGACAGACATCGGCGGTTTGAAGAGCGGCTTGGCGTACCGTTTCAAGGCCCTCTCCAAGCTTAATGCTTGGGCGCGGCTATTTTCCGAGTGTCGATACGATATGAACGCCTTGTATTTCACGACCTGCCTTCCCTATGAGGGTACTGACAAATCAAATGCTGCTAAGAGACAATAGGTAGTATCAGTACATCGAACATACAATACAATCGCCACCGATTTCCAGCTGAAGTTTTTCAATATGCCGTGTGGCTCTGATAAAGTCTTCGTGAAGGTCCGCGGCAAGCAACAGTATCGGTCATTTTCAGCCTGTCGCCATTTTATCACGTGACCGGCTGCTCCTAGGCGAGAATCGGCCACTCAGGATCCACACATGCCGTGCCTTCAATAGGAACAGCCTGGCTCGTCACCAGGTTGACTTGCAAGTATGTAAATGCATTGACTACTGCACTGCGGGAGATTTGTGCGATATGGCTAGCTGGACAATCCGATTACTAACCATGCACCCTTCACTGATAACGTATCCATGGCGGCAGATCCGCCCATGCAAACTGCGTGATGTGATTTCCGAGAGACTGCAACAATATCGTTCTAGCTCTATTTGATCGTTGAGACACTCGATCTCGACTGTAGTCGCTTTTGTAGCCCTGACTGGTGCGGTGACGGTAACTAATGAATTCCTTGTGCATGTAGATGCCCATGCGCACTGAATGTCCAAATTCTCTCCCGCAGCGGACCGCTAATCTTCGAACTCTGTTAAGTCTTCTACTCCGGCCATATCGGCAAGCATCCGTGTATATATTCGCAGTACTACCTGAAGCTCGGCCAGTTCTTG
>CAZMOM010000029.1:21302-45330 GCA_964568075.1 uncultured Gammaproteobacteria bacterium | reverse complement strand
GTTGCAAATCTTCGCAATAGCCAGCTATTACGTGCGCTTCGCGCCTTGAACCTGAACATTTTAGATCACAATCTACTTCGCCCATGAATAGATCAGAGTTTCCTTAGGTTTCCGCGCGGGCCGCCGATTTCAAAATATTAAACGGGGCCAGTTCCGGCAGACGGCAATTCTCCAGCGGTACCAGGTGAGTATCGACAAACGCATGCTGACCGGACACGCTGGCATGACTGACCATATCGGTGAATACCATCCAGGCCGAAAAAGGCCTGAACCTGATCTGCTGATAATGATCGTCGACTTGCTGAAACTCCGGCGTATCTTTCATGTAGTTGTGGAACTTTCGCATCGTTCGGTCATAGGGACTGCTGTCCAGCACATGGGCCATTTTCAGACCCATACTCTTCAGGCCATGAACTACGCCGGTTCGCACATGGTCCAGCAAGGTCTTTTTCAGATAGTTCTCGTCAGGTCGGCTTTGCCAGACGCCCGCCTGTTTGCCACAACGCTGATATACCTCCGGAAAAGCTCCCTTGGTTGCCCAGACCCGATCCTCCTCCGGATTAACGTTGACGAAGAAACGCAGAATACGATCGCCGTTCGTGGCTCCATAAGCGCCGGCATCGAAATGAACCAATTCGTTGCTGGCATGCGGTTTCAGATCGCGGCCCTTTTCCTGAATTGGCCTGAAACTGCTGGTGCCGACGACCCAGTTTCGGGTCAGGTGCGGGATGACTCTTTTTAGAAATGCGTCAACCTCCCGGCTGTGCAGAGTCAGTATTCGGTGCACACGCCGGGCTGTTTCCGGGTCCGCATCCAGACCGCGAACCGTATCCGCCTCGGGATGGTAGCTGACGTTTTTCAGCGAAAGCCGGGCCGGCAAATCATCCCGAATAAATTGCAGATCGCCTGCTTCCGGCAGTGGAAACGGGCATTCGGGAAAATAGATGATGTTGCCTTGTTCCAGAGCGTCGGATATTTCAAACTCTTCCAGTCTTTCCAGTTGTTGTTTGTGATAGCTGATCAGCATGACGCACCCCGGAAAAATAAAGTGAATTTTACAACAGGTTGGTGGGAGATAACATGTCCGTCACCTTCGACACGAGCCGCATGAAGCAGGAAGAGACTGGCGCAGTTATACTTGCGCCCCATGCAACAGAAGTATCTTCGGGACGACAACCGCGGCATGGTCTACGACGCGGAAATGGTGGCTCAGGCGGATTTCTGTCTGGGCGATTACCGCTGGTGGCAGCGACAGAACAAGGTACTGGGCAATGCCGGTGGGCGCGGCACCGTATATTTTGTTGCGTCCGGTCGTGGCGAATGGGCGTTGCGGCATTACCGGCGCGGCGGACTGATTGGCCGCTGGTTTGACGATCATTTCGTCTGGGCTGGCGAGCACCGGATTCGCTCCTTCCACGAATGGCGGCTCCTGGTGAAACTCAGAGAGCAGGGCCTGCCGGTCCCGCAGCCGGTCGCGGCTGTTTACCAGCGCCACGGCCTGTTATATACCGCCGAGCTGTTAACGCTGCGCATTGCCGGCGCAAAGCCATTGGCGAAGAGACTCGCAGATGGAACGGTGGCTGCCAGCCACTGGCAATCGATCGGCCGTTGCATTCGCCGTTTTCATGAATTCGGCTCATATCATGCCGACCTGACCGGACACAACATCATGCTCGATGACAACGGTAATATGCATTTGCTGGATTTTGACCGTGGCAGCGTGCGCGCCGATGGCGGCTGGAAGCAGGGCAACTTGAACCGGTTACATCGTTCATTACGAAAAATCAGCGCGCACGATGAAAACGTCAATGTGTCGGAAAATGACTGGCGAATCCTGATTGAGGCGTACAACGGCGCCACCTAGGCGGACGCATTTGTTCGCGATTGTCACCGTCAGCCCACTCCCGGGTTGCTTCTGACCAGACGTCGAGCCTCTTAATTTCTCGCGTAGGCATCGCCATAGCTCTCCGGGCGATGTTTGAAACGTCTGTGTACCCAGTAATATTGATCCGGGCAATCCCTTATCCAGCCTTCGATCGTCTGATTGATCCGCAACGTGTCCGCAACCGGATCGTCGCTGGGAAAATCGCTGAATGGCGGGAAAATTTTGAGCCGGTATCGCGCCCTGTTGCCGTCGCGTAAGCCTACGAAAGGCAAGACCAGGGCCTTACTGGATTTCGCGATCGATGATGTGGCGACGCTGCTGATTGCCGGCACACCGAAAAACGGCACGACCGAACTCATGCTCGCCCTGTTTTTCTGGTCAGGCGCATACCAGACCGGCCGGTTGGCACGCAGGCTTTTGAGCAGGCCACGGAGATCTTTTTTCGCGATTACCGTCGCTGCGCATTTTTCCCGCCCTCTGCGCATCACCTCCTCGATCAAAGGATTATTGTGAGGCCGGTACATAGCGTCGTAAGAAAGGCCCGCGTGATTAAGCATGCGGCCGCACAACTCCAGCGGCGTGAAGTGTGCCGTCAAAAGAATTACGCCGTGACCCGCGGCCAACGCCTCATCGACTTCTTCCAGACCCTCGACTTCATAAAGACCCTGCATTTCGCGCCCGGACGCCCACCAGCCCATGGCGGTCTCAAAAACCGACATGCCGAGATTTCGAAAATTGTCTTTGAGAATCTTGCTGCGTTCCTGCGCAGCCATCTCAGGAAAGCACAGCTCAAGATTTCTCGAGGCGTAAAACCGTCTGCCCGGGAGCAGGAAAAACAGCAACTCACCCAGTCGACGCCCCAGCCAGAGTTGCCACGAAAACGGCAAGAACATCAGGAGTCGCACAACAGCCAGACCTGTCCATATCAGCCAGTATCGCGGGCCGATAAACCGGGACAAAGGGCCGGGTTCGTAATGAATGACCGCTGTTCTTGTTTTGCTGTTTTTCTTGTCGCTCATTTGTGCCTGCTTCTGATCATCCACTACGGCCCGCCGCTTCCGGGACATTTTAACCCGGATTATTCATGAATGCGCTCGCGCCCTTGCTTGATCCTTGTTCGCACACGCGATTTTCCTCCCCCGGAAATACACACTGATATTCCGCTCGGTCAGAAAATCCCGTGTGCAAACAATGCTTTGCGCAATCATCGCGACGATTCATGATTAAGCCGGGCTAGACCTGTCCGGGTCGCGACTCTAGTCATAAAAACCCGGCTGGTTCTTGAATCTGCGGTGTAGCCAAAAATATTGTTCAGGCGCCTGGCGTACCCAGTTTTCGATCAGGGAGTTTAACCTGATGGCAGCTGCTTCGGGTTGCCGCGGGAAATCGGTAACTGGCTCAAAGTACCGAATCCGGTAACGTTCCGCCGGTCCGGGTTTTTTCACAGGCTCGCGCAATACCAGACACGGAAGAACGATCGCGTCGGCAGATTCCAGCAACCTCGTCATTACGATGTTGGTCGCTGCACTGATGCCAAAAAATGGGGCGTCGACGCTGTTGGATCCGCCGTGTGCCTGGTCTGGCAGGAAATACATCGTGCGGCCTTCGCGGAGGCTTCTGATCACCCGACGCATGTTCATTTTATCGATCACCCGACCGCCAAATCGAGAGCGGCCCCGGTACATCATCTCATCGATCAGCGGCAGCGACAGATGTCGAAAAGTGCCATCAATTTCGGTATCCAGGGAAATCAGTCGAGGCGCAAGTTCTACAGTCGTAAAATGTGCGCTGAGTAGAATCACGCCTTTTCCCGAATTGCGTGCCAGGTCCAGGTTTTCGAGACCTTCGCTGACCGTCATTTTGGCGAGTCGGCGATCGCTCGCCCACCACGCCATCGCAGCCTCAAAAAAACTCATCCCCAGTGACCGGAAATGGCCACTGAGCAGACGTCTTATCTCTCGCCCGGACAGTTGCGAAAAGCAGATCGACAGATTTTTTCTGGCGATCTCGCGCCGCTCGGCCAGCAATTTTTTCAGTATCGTACCCAACGGACGACTGAGAGCGAACTGCCATGACCACGGGAGTTGGCAGAGAACGCGGAAAATCCCGAGTACCAACCATTCGCCCCAATACCTTGGCGCCAGGAACAAGTAAAGCGGTTTATGTTTCTTCATTGCGGAATGGCCGACGGGGTCGGTTGCGCCGGTCTGAGTGCCTTGGCTGGCGGGCGCTGTGGTAACATGCCGCCTGGCTTGACCATGCGGTGGCAGATTCATTCATGGCCCTTTCAATTCCGTCCTTTGTTGATACCCACGTACTCGTCGCCGGCGATGTCATGCTGGACCGGTACTGGTTCGGTCCCTGCTCAAGAATATCTCCGGAAGCCCCAGTGCCGATAGTTCGCGTAACGGGCAAACAGGAGCGTGCCGGTGGCGCCGCCAATGTTGCGGTCAACCTTGCCAGTCTTGGTGTGAAAACGCGACTGTTGGGTATAACCGGGGATGACGATGCAGCATACAGTTTGCAGTCGCTTCTTTCTCACCGGGATGTCGAGTGCGATTTTTTGCGTACGCCGGATATTCCGACGATAACCAAACTGCGTGTCATCAGTCGCAACCAACAATTGTTGCGCATGGACTTTGAAGAAGCCCCGAGCAAGGATCAAGGTGTTCACCTTAGTCGGCAGATCGCCTTGGCGGTACCCGATCAGGGCATCGTCGTATTGTCGGATTATGGGAAAGGGTCGCTGGATAACATCGAGAGCATGATCGTCGCGTGTCGCGAAAAAGAAAGGCCGGTGCTGGTCGATCCGAAGGGGGAGGACTTTTCCCGCTACTCTGGCGCGACTGCGCTGACGCCGAACATGGCGGAGTTCGAAGCGGTGGTCGGTCGTTGTGATGATGCGCAGCAGCTCGAGGACAAAGGCCGGGCGTTGCGAGAGCAACTGGATCTGGAATTTCTCCTGCTCACCCGAAGCGCGCAGGGGATGATGGTCATTTTGCGAAATGGCGAAGTCATACACCTGTCGGCCGAGGCGCGAGAAGTTTATGATGTGACCGGCGCGGGAGACACGGTAATCGCCGTGCTTGCTGCCGGCATCGCCGCGGGACAATCCCCGGAGGACGCTTCGGCGCTGGCCAACCTCGCTGCCGGCCTGGTGGTCCGAAAGCTCGGTGTTGCGTCGGTTAGCGCTGCGGAATTGCGGCTTTCGCTGCATCAGCGAGGCAAGGGCGGGCGCGATCTGCTCGATCATCATTCCCTGATACCTGTGGTTCGTGATGCTCAGGCTCGGGGCGAGCGCATCGTCATGACGAACGGATGTTTCGATATCCTTCATGCAGGACATGTGGCTTATCTCGAAGAGGCCAAGGGCTTGGGCGACCGGCTGGTCGTCGCGGTAAATGACGACGAATCGGTGGGCCGGCTGAAGGGCGAGGGCCGGCCAATAAATCCGTTGGCTGATCGGATGGCAGTGCTTGCCGGTCTGGCTGCAGTAGACTGGGTCGTTCCTTTTTCCGAGGATACTCCAGCGGACTTAATTGCGTCGATATTGCCAGATATTCTGGTAAAGGGCGGCGACTACCGGCCGGAAGACATCGCCGGAAGCGACACGGTTCTGGCTAATGGTGGAGAAATAAAAGTATTGCCTTTTATGGATGGTCGTTCTACCAGTCGAATTATCGAATCCCTTCGCGGTGACTAGCGGGGGCGCCGCGGTGCGGCTGGCTTATGTTCTTCTGTCTTACCTGATGGTGCCGTTTGTCACGGTTTTTTTGCTGTGGCGTGGCCTCTCCAACCCGGCCTATCTGGAAAGATTTGGCGAGCGCTTCGGCTATACCAAGCTATCCGTCGACCGTCCTGGAATCTGGGTCCATGCGGTATCAGTCGGAGAGGTGCAGGCGGCAGCTCCGCTAATCCGCGATCTACACCGGCGAAATCCTGAAACACCCATCGTGATTACGACCGTCACGCCCACCGGCGCACAGCGCGCCGTCGATTTGCTGGGGGATTGCGTACGTCATTGCTATGCGCCATACGATCACCCTGGTGCGGTCGGCAGGTTTTTCGATGCCGCCAACCCTGCTCTGGCAATCATCATTGAAACCGAACTTTGGCCTACTCTTTATCGTGAATGCGGAAAACGGAATGTGCCGCTGGTGCTGGCCAGCGCCAGAATCTCGCCGCGTTCGGTCCGCAAATACCGATGGTTTACCGGGTTGTTTCGTGAGGCGTTGTCGCATGGGATCATTATTGCCGCACAAAGTGAAAAAGACGCAGACAGGTTTCTCTCGCTGGGCGCAAATCCGGCTCGTACGCACGTTATCGGGAATATCAAGTTTGATTTCGAATTACCGGATTCGGTAGTCAGCGACGGTAAGGCTTTTCGTGAAGCAAACGCCGGACGAAGATCGGTGTGGGTTGCCGCGAGCACGCATCACGACGAAGAAGAGAAAATGCTCGACGCTCACGAGCAGTTGCATCGATCGGTTCCGGATGCTTTGCTGATACTGGCTCCGCGTCATCCTGAGCGATTCGAAACGGTTGCCAGCCTGTTGAAAAAGCGCGAATGGAACTTCGTGACGCGCAGCAGCGGTGCGCTGTGCAAACCGGACACACAGGTTTTTCTTCTTGATTCGTTGGGGGAGTTGCCCGTTTTTTACGCGGCTTCCGATGTCGCGTTCGTTGCCGGAAGCCTGGTGCCGGTCGGCGGCCACAATATGCTGGAACCAGCGTCGCTGGGGCTGCCTGTCCTGACCGGACCCTACACATTTAATGCGGAAGATATCGCCGAGTTGCTCGCCGAGGTCGGCGCTACGCGTGAGGTAAAAAATGCCGATCAACTTGCTGTCGAATTATCCGACCTGATCAAGAATCCGGAAGCGCGGCGTCATGCCGGTGAGCGGGGGCGAAAGACGGTACAGGAAAACCGGGGGGCCGTCGCACGCCTGCTGGCGCTGGTCGACCCCCTGATCCCGTATTCCCCTGACAAATAACGTTTACCTGGCGAGCCAGGAATTGACTTCGGCGATGTCCTTGGCAGACAGACTGCCGGCAGCTTGCTTCAGGCGCAGGACGTTAACGATGTAATCGTAGCGCGTGCGAGCGTAATCCGTGCGGGCCCGGAACAATCCCTGTCTGGCGTTCAGGACATCGACCGTCGTCCTGGTGCCGACTTCGAAACCGGCTTCCGATGCCTGCAGCGCTTTTTCGTTGGATTCAACGGCGCGACGCAATGCCCTGACGCGGGCGATCTGCGACAGTACCGCCTCGTATGCGTCGCGGGTGGACCGCTCGGTCTCCCGCGCCACCCGCTCGACACGTTCGCGCGCCGCGCGATGCTCATAAACAGCCTGGCGGGTGTTCGACGACGTGAATCCACCGCTGTAAATCGGGATGTTGAGTTGCAGCGAGATACTGGTGCTATTACTGGCCGAATCGGCAGGTGCAAATGGGCTCCCGGCATCCGACCGGGTAGCTTGCTGGTCGGAACCCGATCGCGTCGCAAGCAGGTCGAGGGTCGGCAGGTGTCCGGCGCGGTTGATTTTGATTTGATCCTTGGCGATGTCAGACTGAATTCGGGTCGAATTCAGGGCCAGGTTGTTTTTCATCGCATGTTCCACCCAGTCGTCCGGACTGTCCGGGTCCGGATGGACCAGCGGTAACCCCTCTCCGGGCCGTTGCAGTTCCTCGATATAGGTGCTGGTAATTTCGCGCAACGACTCCCTGGCTGTCGACAGCACCCGCTGCGCTCCGATGTCGGTCGCGACCGCAAGGTCGTATGCCGCCTGGGCTTCCAGGACATCGGTAATGGCGATCAAACCGACTTCAAAGCGCTTTTCGGCCTGCTCGAGCTGGCGTTTGGTCGCATCCTTGTTGGCGACGTCCGCATCCAGCGTGTCCTGTGCCGCCAGCACGTTGAAATAGGCTTCGGCGACGCGCAGCATCAGGTCCTGCTGGGCGGCCTGGTAGTCGACCTCTGCCTGCGCAACGCGCCGGCTGGCCTGCTTCAGGCCGATAATGCGATCCCACCGGAACAGCGGTTGCTGCAGATCGATGCGCCATGTCGTACTGCTACTGACGTCGGACGCAAAGTCGGCTGTCACGGTCTCGATGATGCCCGATCCTGGGGGGACTTCCGTCTGAAAGGTGCTACTGCCAGTGCTGTCGCCCTGACCGCGCGAATAGGACCCCGTGATTTGTGGCAGCAGCGCTGAGCGAGCCTGGGGCGATGCTTCGCTGGATGCCAGCCGATTGGCAGCGGCTTCACGCAGCAACGGATCGCTGTTCAGGGCCATTTGATAGACCTCGTTGAGGTCGGCAGACATGGCCGCCGGCGAGCAAAGCAGGGCGAGCCAGACTAAAGTGGAGCGAAAAATGATGTACATGGAAATTCCTTTCGGCCGCAAACCGACGACATAGTGTATTAGTTAACTATATCACTAAATCGGTAATTTTCAAAAAAACCGCTTTTTTGTGCGGTTTTGCTATTTAGTGCCAAACTGGCGGTCTGTCGGATTTCAGTAATCACAGCTAAGCAGGTGCGAAATCGAGAGCAGATTAACGATCATTCGAGGCGAACAGTGGTTCTACTCAACGAGAATGATCGTCAATATGGACTGATTCCCTGCCGCCGCAGTAGATCAGTCCAAGCCCGCTTATTTCAACACTTATCACGGTCCTGGCCGGTTCTCGACCACCTGAGCTTGGCCTTCGCTCAACCCATAGCTATTGACTATGGGTTTCGTTCCAGGCCTGCCCTCAGCCGCCCAAGCCCTCGCCCAGAATCCGCGTTCCCTGGTGAAATAAGCGGGCTAAGTCCGACAGGCTGCTAGTATGTTGGAATTGACGGATCCAGTTCCTCCGACCAGGCGAGGATGCCACCCTCAAGGTTGGCAACTTCCGGAAACCCATTTTGTACCAGGTAGGAGACAACTTGCCTGCTTCGTGCGCCGGAACGACACATGACCACGACTGGATGCCTCGGATTCAGCTCATTGATGCGATCCGGAACCTGATCCATCGCGATGTGGACCGCTGCGGGCAGACTGGCAATCGCCAGCTCCCAATCCTCCCGGACATCCAGAAGTACAGGTGGATTGACGGAATCCAGACGGGCCTGACATTCTGCGGGTGAAATTTGCCTCATTCGAATTAATCCGGTGTCAGAAGCGAAAATGCCCGGGCGCCTGAATTCCCAGCAATGGCGGGATCGCGGTCTGAAATAAGGTGTCGCTGGTAAACTCATCATCTCCAACGCGAGTTACCAGTCGCGCAACCATGATGGGATCTTGTCCCACGATAATAAACAGTCTGCCGCCGATATTTAGCGCAGACTCAAAACGCTTGTCGTACACCGGTAATGAGCCCGTTACGGCGATCGCATCGTATTTTTGCTGCGGATCCAGGTCCATGGCATTCATGGTATTCAGGGTCACGTTATTTCTGCCGCCTGCCGCCAGGTTCTCGTGTGCCATGGCCGTGAGGTCAGGGAGAATATCAATGCTGACGACATGCGCCGCCAATGTCGCGAGACAGGCGGTCAAATATCCGCTGCCGGTGCCGATTTCCAGAACCTTGTCAGACTTGCTCAGATCGAGAGACTGCAGCAACTGCCCTTCGACCAGGGGCGACATCATGAACTGCCCATGCGGCAAGGGAATCATGCAGTCGGCGAACGCGACACCCGCATACTCTTTGGGAACGAACTTTTCCCTGCAATTCGTTGCGAGAGCGTCCAACACGCTCGGTTCCAGTACCGCGCCGGTCCTGATTTGCTGCCCTATCATCTGCTGTCGCGCAAATTCGAGATTGACCATCGTCCACTCCTGACCGCTCCTAATCCGAATGAGCCATTCAATCGGCATCTAGATTACGCATTCAACCCGCAGGTGACAAGACGATCAAAGGGCATTATGGTGAATACCGCTAATCCTCCTACGACCCTTGGGATATGCTAGACGCCATATCGGACAGGCTGTTTCAGCCCCCGGTCGGGTCGCTAGCCAGGATCGGCACAAGCTGTTTCTACCATTCAAGGGTTCAGGATGCGCCGTACAATGGGTTGCAGGAAAAGGCCCGGGAATTTCGCCGCCACGGCAGCGAAATTTACGAGAGACAATAGGGGGAAAGTTTGGGGACGCCACTGATTGAAATACTGCTGGTCGCTGCCGGCGTCTCAATTGGTATCCTGCTGGCGCAGGTTTACAGGGTTCGTGCGCGCTCACGAATTCGCGCGTTCGGTACGCAGCTGGGCGAAATTACCGGCAGCCATAACTTCGACGCGCGGCTTAGCACCCGGGTCGACGACGAAGCGCTGTCTGATCTGGGTGGTACTGTCAACAAGCTGCTCGATGTGCTGGGTGATACCGAGCGCCAGTTGCGTGAAAAACAGGGCATGTTTTTGCAACTGGCCGAGTCTCAGGGCGACATCATCCTCATTCATCGAGACGATATCCTGTATGCCAATCAGACCGCGGCCGACAGTCTGGGTATCGAGCTTTCGACGCTGATCGGTCAGCCCGTCTATGACCTGATGCGGCCTGCACACAGGGAAAAGGCGCGGGAAATCGTCCACCGCAAGCTGGCGGATGACAGTGCAGGTTCCTGCCGGGAATTGCAGCTGATGAAGGCTGATGGTCAGGAACTCTGGCTCCAGGTGACCAGCGTACCGGTCGAGTTTCAGGGTGAGCGGTCGTTGCTCAGCGTTGGTGAGGACATCAGCCTGCAACGTCTGTCCGAAAAATTGCTGACCGAGACCAGGCGTCAGGCGCAGCTGACGCTGGACTCGATTGGCGAGGGCGTCATTACGACCGACATTGATGGACGAATTGATTATCTCAATGCGGCGGCCGGCAAACTTGCCGGAGTCAAACCGGAAGAGGCGCTGGGCCGGTCCATGGGTGAAACGATCAATCTCGTGGATGAGTCTGATCGAAGATCGCTGGGCGATCCGGCAAGACGATGCCTGAAAGAGCAAAGCCGGGTCAGTCTCGGAAGGGGTGCGTTGTTGTTGTCTCGCAATGGCGGCAGCGAACACTCGATCGAGTTGACGGCATCGCCGATTCGCGATGCTGTCGGTCAGGTCATCGGTGCTGTCGTGGTTTTGCATGACGTAACGGAAATGCGTGGGTTGACGCGACAAATGTCTTACCAGGCCAGCCATGACGCGCTCACCGGGTTGATCAATCGGCGGGAGTTCGAAAGACGATTGGAGGAATCCCTGCAAGGGGCACGAACCGGGGATGGACAGCATGCGCTGTGTTATCTCGATCTCGATGGATTCAAAGCGGTTAACGACACCTGCGGACACATGGCAGGCGACAGCATGCTCAGGGAAGTAGCAGGGCTGATCCGGGAAAAGGTTCGCGATTCGGATACGGTTGCGCGGATCGGCGGAGACGAATTCGGTATGTTGCTGGTGGGATGTCCGCTGGAGAAAGGTCGCCAGATTGCCGACGATGTCTGTTTTGCGGTCAAAGATTATCGCTTCGTCTGGCGCGACAAGATTTTCAATATCGGTGTCAGCATAGGTCTGGTCGAGGTTGGCAATGAAAGCGGAGCGATGGAAGACCTGATAAGCGCCGCAGATTCGGCCTGCTATGTCGCGAAAAAACAAGGCAAAGGCAGGGTTCATGTTTATTCGTCTCATGACGAGGCAGTCGCGCGGCACCGTGGCGAGATCCAATGGTTACAACGCTTGCAGGACGCGCTGAAAAACGATTCTTTCGAGCTGTTTTCCCAACCGATCGTTGCGCTTAACGGACAAATCAACAGCGGGCCGGCGTTCGAAATTTTGCTGCGCATGCGGGATGATCACGGCCGTGAGATCTCACCAGCCGAGTTCATGCGCTCGGCTGAGCGCTACCAGATCATGCCGCATATCGATCGCTGGGTGGTGCAAAGAACCCTGGCGGCTCTGGCCAGCGAGTCAATCGGTTTGCCTGAAGGCCGTACCTGCGCGATCAACATATCGGGTCAGACTTTGGCCGACGAAGGTTTCCTCGAGTTCGTCGTCGATTGCCTGGATCGGACCGGTGTCGATGCATCCAAAATTTGTTTTGAGGTCACCGAGTCCGCGGTTATGGATAATCTGACCCACGCCCAGCGATTTATTGGTGTGTTACATGGTATGGGCTGCCGTTTTGCGCTGGACGATTTTGGCAGCGGAATCGGCTCCATTGCGAATCTTAAAAACCTGGCAATGGATTACCTGAAGATTGATGGCTCTTTTGTCCGCACCCTGGCCTCCGACGAAGTGAGCCGGGCGATGGTCGATGCGATGATCAAGCTGGCCAGAACCATGAATTTCGAAGTGATCGCGGAACAGGTCGAGGACAATAAATCGCTCGAAGCGATTCGCTCGATCGGTTTCGATTATGTCCAGGGCTACCTTCTCGGACGTCCGCGACCACTGCGAGCCGTTGCCTGAGATATGCGCGCTAAGGGTTCAGGCAACGTAGCGCAGCCACGCCCTATATCAACAACTGGACCAGCAACAAAGCCACGATGTTGATGATTTTGATCAGCGGATTGATTGCCGGACCGGCCGTATCCTTGTAGGGGTCGCCGACGGTGTCTCCGGTCACGGCAGCCATGTGGGCTGCGGAGCCCTTGCCACCGCAATGACCATCCTCGATGTACTTTTTCGCGTTGTCCCACGCTCCACCACCAGTGGTCATCGAAATAGCGACAAACAGACCGGTCACGATCGTGCCGATCAGCAGCCCGCCAAGTGCGAGGATTCCTGCATCTGATCCCATCAGCCGGCTCATGACAAAGTACAGCACGACCGGCATCAGCACCGGCAGCAGCGAAGGTACGATCATCTCTTTGATCGCCGACTTGGTCAGCAAATCGATGGCGCGCGAATAATCGGGTCTACCGGTGCCCTCCATAATGCCGGGGATTTCACGGAACTGGCGGCGAACCTCGTTGACCACCGAGCCGGCGGCTCGCCCGACGGCCTCCATCGCCATCGATGCGAACAGATAGGGCACCATGCCACCGATAAACAGACCGATAATGACGGCCGGTTTATCGAGACTAAATACCACAGACTTGTCCACGTAGTTGGTGAAATCCGCGAACAGGACCAGTGCCGCAAGGCCGGCCGAGCCAATCGCGTAACCCTTGGTCACCGCCTTGGTCGTATTGCCTACTGCATCCAGCGGATCGGTGATACGCCGAATCTCCTGGGGCATGTTCGCCATCTCGGCGATGCCACCGGCGTTATCGGTGATCGGGCCAAAAGCATCCAGCGCGACGATCATGCCGGTCATCGACAGCATGCTGGTGGCCGCGATGGCGATGCCATACAAATCGGCCAGCTCATACGCGCCATAGATGCTAAGACATACGGCGATCACAGGCAGTGCCGTGGCTTTCATCGACAGGCCCAGGCCAGCGATGATGTTGGTCGCGTGCCCGGTTGTGGAGGCTTTTGCCACGTGCTGTACAGGGCCGAATTCGGTCCCTGTGTAGTACTCGGTCACTACCACCATGAATGCCGTCAATCCCAGGCCAATCAGCGAGGCAAGCCACAAGTTCACCGCGCTGAGATTCGCGATACCGGTCATCATCCAATCGGTGACAAAATAAAACGCCACTGCCGCAATCACGCCGGAAACAATGACGCCCTTGTACAGCGCGTTCATAATCTTTGCGCCGTCTTTCGTCTTGACAAAAAATGTTCCGATGATCGACGCGACAATGGAGACCGCACCAAGAACCAATGGGTAGAGGATGACAGTATCGCCGCCCCTACCCAGAAGCAGACTGCCGAGCAGCATCGTGGCAACGATTGTGACCGCATAAGTTTCGAACAGGTCGGCCGCCATGCCGGCGCAGTCGCCGACATTGTCGCCTACGTTGTCGGCGATTACGGCCGGGTTGCGCGGATCGTCCTCGGGAATTCCCGCTTCGACCTTGCCAACCAGGTCGGCGCCAACGTCGGCGCCTTTGGTAAAAATGCCGCCGCCCAGGCGAGCGAAAATCGAAATCAGCGAACCGCCAAATGCCAGCCCAACCAATGCGTGGAGGATTTCCTCGGTGTCGTGTCCCAGCGCTTGCAAAACCATGAAATAAGCTGCGATACCCAGCAATCCCAGGCCGACCACGAGCATGCCGGTGATCGCACCGCCACGGAAGGCGACGCTGAGCGCGGCGTTGATGCCCTCGTGTGCGGCTTGCGCGGTACGCACGTTTGCCTGCACCGAGATTCTCATACCGATGAAACCGGCCATTCCCGACAAAATGGCGCCGATAGCGAAGCCAACCGCAGTCAGGCTGCCAAGCGCAATCCACAGGATGACGAGCAACACCACGCCGACCATCGAGATCGCCCGGTACTGCCTGTTCAAATAGGCTTTGGCGCCTTCCTGAATCGCCATGGCAATGCTTTGCATTTTTTCATTGCCTGCGGGCTGGGCCAAAATCCACTTTGCTGAAAGCGCACCATAAACAAGCGCCAGCACGCCCGCCCCGACGGCAAGCCACAGTGCCATATCTGTCATTACTTCAACCTCCCAGTTATCGTCAATACCATCGGAGACGTCCCCTGATTTCTTGTCGCGGCCTGCCCTTTATCTGCGGAGCTGGAATACGTGCAACGCCTGCATCATCGCAACAGGCTGCTAGATCTTGAACGCCGCTGTTAATTTTTTCGGTACGGCGATGTTTTTCAGTTCCACGTAATCCGGCATGCCATTCTTGTAAGGCGGGTAATCTTCTCCACGAATCAATGGTTCGAGGTATCGCCTTCCTGCCGCCGTAACGCCAAAACCGTCTTTGCTGATATACCGCGCGGGCATCATTTTTTCCCGGTTGGCGACACTTTTCAGTGGCGTATGGCCGATCGTCCAGCGATAAGGACGGTCCGACTTGCGAACGATGACCGGCATAATCGCATTGTGTCCCTTCAGCGCCAACTCCACGGCCGCCTTGCCAACCGCGTAGGCCTGTTCGACGTCAACTTTAGACGCCAGATGTCGCGCGGAGCGTTGCAGATAATCGGCAACTGCCCAATGGTATTTATAGCCGTGCTTATTCCTGATCATTTCGGCAACTACCGGTCCGACGCCACCAAGTTGAGCGTGGCCGAATGCATCCCGGCTGCCGGCCTCGGCCAGGAAACGGCCATTCCTGTATCGCGCGCCTTCGGAAACCACCACGACGCAGTATTCATATTTTCCGACGCATTCCTTTACCCGTGCGAGGAATCGCTTTTGGTCGAACGGTACTTCGGGAAAAAGAATGATATGTGGTGCGTCGCCGGGCCTTTTCCCGGCCAGGCACGCGGCTGCGGCAATCCAGCCCGCATGTCGCCCCATAACTTCGAAAACAAAAACCTTGGTCGATGTTCGCGCCATCGATGCGACATCGAGTGCGGCTTCTCGGGTCGATACGGCAACATATTTCGCGACCGACCCGAATCCGGGGCAGTTGTCGGTGACCGGCAAATCGTTGTCGACGGTCTTGGGGATTCCGATACAGCTGATCGGGTGACCCAGGGCGCGGCCGATCTGGGAAATCTTGTGCGCCGTATCCATCGAATCACCGCCGCCGTTGTAAAAAAAGTAACCGATGTTATGCGCTTTGAATACGTCGATCAGTCGCTCGTACTCGGCCCGGTTTTCCGCAACGCTCTTTAGCTTGAATCGGGCTGAACCAAATGCGCCACCTGGCGTGTGACGCAAGGCGGCAATGGCAGCCGCGCTTTCCTTGCTGGTATCGACTATATCCTCCAGCAGTGCGCCGATGATGCCATTTCTGCCGGCATAGACTTTTCTGATTTCGGCGCGCCGCCGGCGTGCGGTTTCTATAACGCCGCAAGCCGAGGCATTGATCACAGCCGTCACGCCGCCAGATTGTGCATAAAAGGCGTTTGTCTTGCTCATCGTATGTCTTGCCCGGGGATGGGCGCCGGATTAAACAGCGGCCAAGCATACCTGATTCCGGCGTTCGCTTCACAAGGTTTGACCTGGTCTGCGGGTGGCGGTAGGGTTCCGGCGTTTCCGGTCGCCGTGACCCGCATCAAGGAGTCGTTGTGAGGATAGTTTTGCTGGGTGCGCCCGGTTCGGGCAAAGGCACGCAGGCACAAAAATTGGTAGCTATTCACGGTATTCCGCAGGTTTCCACGGGAGATTTGCTCCGCGCAGAACTAAAGTCCGGCAGCGACCTCGGATTACGCGCGCAGGCGGACATGGACGCCGGCCGCCTGGTAGCCGACCAACTGGTGCTGGAATTACTCCAGCGGCGGCTGCAGCAGGCCGACGCGCAAAATGGCTTCATACTTGATGGTTATCCTCGGAATACAGCGCAGGCGGTATCTCTGGAGGGGCTTTTGTCTGCGCTGAGTCGGGCGCTGGATGGGGTTTTGTTGCTGAATGTCGATTTTGACATCCTCAGCAAGCGGCTGACGGGTCGTCGCACTTGTTCTGCCACCGGCAAATTGCTGAATATCCATTTTTCATCGCAGCAGGAGTTGGACGACTGTGCCGCCGTCGGTGGAGAACTGATACAACGCGATGACGACAATGAGGAAACCGTTGCCAATCGCTTGAAGGTTTACCGGGAGCAAACCGAACCACTGGTCGAGTTCTATCGTGCGGCAGGCCTGCTTATTGAGGTCGATGCAATGGGCGCGGCCGAACAGGTTACTGCGCGCATCGAAGCTGCGCTACGGCGCTGAGCCGGACGGCGGTTTTTCGCCCGGGACGATATCGAGCAATTCCTTACCCAGGATTTCTCGGCGCCAGCCACGGGTCGCGCGCGTCTCTGACTTGCCACTGGCCAGCGCCTGCAGGTCGCGTTTGCCGGCGAGAAGTTCAGGCCGTATATCGAGCTCTTCTGCTTTGGCCTTAAGTGAAGCCTTGAGTTCTTTCAGCAAGGCTTTTTCGGCTGCAGTCGGTTTGCCGGCATCGATCGTGTGCAGCGGTTCAAACGTTTCTTTTTGCAGGACGTCCGTCATCGGCTGACCATATCGCTTCAGTTTTCCCTGTGGGAATCCGTCGATGTTTTTCATCTCCAGTGGGGTGGCAGGATTTCGGCGGCTAAGTTCAATCAAGACAGCGTCCCTGACGACCCACTGTTTGGGCAGGTCTTGTTTTTTTGCTGTTTTTTCCCGCCAGGAAGCGAGCGCTCTCAGTCTTGATTTCTGGATGGGCTCGAGTCGTCCGCCACCCCTCACTTTTTGCCATGCCTGCTCATCCGGTTGCTCATAAAGCTCATTGCGGTACAGCTCCTGGCTGTCTTCTTCAAACCAGGATCGTCTGTTCATCTGCTCGAGTCCGGTACTTAGCATTTCCATCATTGGAATCAGATAAAGGACATCGTCCGCCGCATACTCCAGCTGCGCCGGGGTAAGGGGTCGCGTGCACCATTGGGTTCTGGTCTGCGACTTGCTGATACCGACGTCCAGCAACTGGCCAACCAAAGTGGAATAACCCAATTGCAGATCGTTGCCGAGGCAAGCGGCGGCGAGTTGCGTATCAAATACGGGCTGGAGGATTTGCCCACCGGTTTGCAGCAACAATTCCAGGTCCTGGCGAGCCGAATGCATGACTTTGACCTGGTCCCGGCGAGCCAGGATCCTGAACAGCGGGTCGAGATTCTCGATTCCCAGATTGTCGATCAGAAATATTTCCCGCTGCGTGGAAATTTGCAGCAGGCACAGTTGGGCGTAATAGGTATCTTCGCGGCGGAACTCGGTATCCACTCCGATTACCGGCGCCTCGTCAATCGCAGCTACTGCCCCGGCCAGGGTCCTGTCGTCGGCAATCAACCGAACCGGTAATAGTGTATTGCTGCTCAACTGGGCATCCTGCTTCGGAAACGGGCAGTCCTGGACTGATCATTGGGTAAGGGCCGGGCAGAGGTTATCATGCCGGCTGGCCTGTGCCACAGAGATGCGGTTGATGAATTCACTGCTCACAGTATTTTTCGATATCGCTTTGTTTCGTCGCGGACCGGAGGATCTGCCCGCGTCACGATTTCTGCTGACGGCCAGTTTTCTCGCATATACCGTCAGCAGCGTCGCCACATCCGCGGTATATACGGAGGAATTTTTTCAAATAATTCTCGAAGTACTGGCGGATATCAGCCTGATGCTGGCATGGTATGGCGTTTTGCTTTTTTTGTTCAGTCGCCGCGCTCGGTTGCCACAGACGCTGACCGCTTTGTTTGGAACTGGAGCGCTTCTGTACGTCGTCGCTTTTCCGGTGATGAGCTGGTTGCAGTTTCAGGTCGACAGCCAGATTAATCTCCCGTTGCCCACTTTGCTGATGATCGCAATTTTAATGTGGTCAATTGCCGTTGCGGGTCATATCGTTCACCGGGCACTGGAAATTCCGATCGTGGCCGGCATACTGATGGGGATCCTGTATTTCCTGGTCAGCGTCGCCGTTTTTTCTATTTTATTCGGTGAAAGCGGCTGAAGCGGGTTCGCCATGCACATACACATACTCGGCATTTGCGGAACATTTATGGGCGGTATCGCCGCGCTGGCGAAAGAGGCTGGTCACCAGGTGACCGGCAGCGATCGGCGTGTTTATCCACCGATGAGTACGCAGCTTGAGTCATTGGGTATCCGGGTCATGGATGAAGATGATTCTGCGCAACTCGCATCTCAGCCAGACGAAGTGATCGTCGGCAACGTGATGTCGCGTGGCCGCGGTATCATCGAGGAATTGTTAAACAAAGGCCTGCCTTACACGTCGGGTCCCGAATGGCTGGCGCGGAATATTCTCAGGGACCGCTGGGTGTTGGCCGTCGCTGGTACCCATGGCAAAACGACCTGCAGCAGTATTTTGGCCTGGATTCTGGACGATGCAGGTCTGAATTCCGGGTTTTTGATCGGCGGAGTTGCGGGAAATTTCGGTGCTACCGCACGTCTCGGCGACAAACCGTTTTTCGTCGTTGAGGCGGACGAATACGACACCGCTTTTTTCGACAAGCGAGCGAAATTTATTCATTACCACCCACGTACCCTGGTGCTTGGCAATCTGGAATACGATCATGCCGACATTTATCCGGATATCGAATCGATTCAGAAGCAGTTTCATCACCTGGTGCGTACCGTCCCCGGTGACGGACTTATTGTTGTCAATGGCAGTGACGAAAACCTTCGTGATGTTATGGCGCAGGGTTGCTGGACCAAGTGCGAAAGTTTTCTGACAGTCGACGGCTGGCATGCCCACCATGACCCTGCCAAGAGTCGTCTGCAGATTGGCTTGGCGGACCGCGATCAGGGGGAGTGTCGCTGGGAGATGAGCGGAGCGCACAATGTTGCCAATGCGCTTGCCGCAGTGGCAGCCGCGCGACATGTTGGCGTTCCGGTTGCGTCGTCTCTGGAATCGCTGGGCAGGTTTGCCGGCGTCAAAAGGCGAATGGAGCTGCGCGGCCGGGTTCGCGGGGTCAGCGTGTTCGATGATTTCGCGCATCACCCGACCGCGATCAGAGCTGCCCTTGACGGAATTCGCACCACGCACCCGGCGGCCCGGATCCATGCGGTTCTTGAACCACGTTCAAACACGATGCGTATTGGTGTCCACAGTAAAAAGCTTGCCGGGTCGCTCGAGCCGGCTGACCGAACCTGGCTGTACCGCCCGCAGAATCTTGATTGGAGCCTCGAAAAAAGCATCGCTGCGCTTGGCGACTCGGCCAGTATTCACGATGACATCGACGCCATGGTCAAGGATATTTCCGGCGAGGTTCGTGATGGAGATATTGTACTGATAATGAGTAACGGGGCGTTTGGCGATATTCACCAAAAATTACTGAATAGCCTGGCCGCTGACAGGGACAACTGACGCAATGATGAAATCGCCGATGGAAAAAACCATTAGTCTTGCGTGGAGCGGGGCGTCGGGCGCCCAATATGGTATCCGGCTGCTTGAATGCCTGCTGCAGAGCAATCAGCAGGTTTTCCTGATGCTGTCCAAGCCAGCACGGATCGTGCTGGCCGAGGAAACGGACCTGCGGCTTCCCGCGCGCAGTAGCGAAACCGGCAGAGTATTGCGCAAGATGTTTTCGGTTCCGGAAGAGAGGCTAAAGGTTTTCGGCCCTGAAGAATGGACGGCGCCGGTTGCCAGTGGCTCGGCGAAAATCGATGCGATGGTCATTTGTCCGTGCAGCATGGCGACTGTTTCAGCGGTGGCGGTTGGCGCGAGCCGGACGTTGATCGAACGGGCCGCCGACGTCATGCTAAAGGAAAGGCGCAAGCTGGTGCTGGTGCCGCGTGAAACGCCGTTCTCAGCGATACATCTGGAAAATATGCTGCGCTTGGCTCGTGCGGGTGCCGTTATTTTGCCTGCCAATCCGGGCTTTTACGACCAACCGGAAAGCGTCGGGGATATTATCGATTTTGTTGTCGCCAGGATTCTCGACCAACTGGATATTCCACAGCAAATGTTGCGGCCCTGGGGGAGCTAGATTGGCTGTCACCAGGGCCCCCGCCACCGACGCGCGGTGATTAACAGCAGGTCCTAGTCCGCTTGGTCAGTCACCGGCCAAACGCCAGTCTGGCAAAACCACGGCGGCGTACTATGCTTATGAGTACAGGGGCGAGCATCTGATCCTGGCATGAAACCGGTACCATGAATATACAAACCCTAGCCCTGTTTCCCTTGCACACCGTATTGTTTCCAGACGGTCCGCTGCTCCTGAGAATTTTTGAGACACGTTATTTGGATATGATCCGCCGCAGCCTTAGAAGTGAGCAGGATTTCGGCGTCATCCAGATTCAGTCGGGATCGGAAGGCGAGACGTCATCAATTTACTCCACCGGAACGATCGCCCGGATTGTCGACTGGAACCAGGGTGACGATGGAATTCTCGGTATTGTCGTTCACGGTGGACCGCGGTTCAGGGTTTTACAGGCTGAAACCCTGCCTGATGGTCTAAATGTCGGTCGCGTCAATGTGCTGGAAGCGGATCCCGGGATACTGGTTCCGAATGAGTACGCATCGATGATCGAGGTGCTGGAAAAGATTCTCAACAGCCTGGAAGATCAATACGCGACCGTCAGGAGGGACATGCTGGATGCCGGCTGGGTGGCGAACCGGCTCGCTGAGTTGTTGCCGCTGGACATGGAGGACAAACAGGCATGCCTGGAGATCGCTGAACCTCTGGCGAGGCTGAACGAGGTCCAGGGATTGATTCGGCATAATGTACCCAGCGACGATTAGCAGTCCGGCCGAGGTCAGGCGAGCGCGGCAAAAACCTGTTCGGCTGCGGCCAGAGTCATATCGATATCATGCTCGTTGTGAGCCGATGACACGAAGCCCGCCTCAAATGCAGAGGGTGCAAGATATACGCCTGCTTCCAGCATGCCATGAAAAAACTTTCTGAAACGATCCTGATCGCAGGCGGTAACCTGCTCGAAATACTCTATCGGCGACTGATCGCTGAAAAACAGACCAAACATTCCGCCGACCGCGTGGGCGCTAAACGGAATCCCGGACCGGTCTGCCATAGCCTGCAAACCGGTCGTCAGTGTCTGACAGGATTGCTCGAGTTCCTGATGGAATCCGGCTCGACTGATCAGTTTCAGCGTTTCCATGCCGGCTGTCATCGCAATCGGATTTCCAGACAGCGTACCTGCCTGGTAGACCGGGCCGGATGGTGCGATCTGCTCCATGATTTCCCGGCGACCGCCAAAAGCACCGACCGGCATGCCGCCACCAATCACTTTGCCGAGCGTCGTCAGGTCCGGCATGACGCCGTAGCGTTGTTGAGCGCCACCCAGGGCAACCCTGAAGCCGGTCATGACTTCATCAAAAATCAATACACTGCCATGATCACTGCAGAGTCGTCGCATGCCGTCCAGAAATCCGTCGACTGGCGGAACGCAATTCATATTGCCCGCGACCGGCTCAACGATCACGCAGGCGATCGAAACTCCGTGCTCCTGAAAACACCGGCGTAGCTGCTCCAGATCGTTGTATCGCAAACACAAGGTGCTGGCGGCAACCGCCTTCGGTATGCCCGGCGATGTGGGGACACCGAGGGTCAGGGCACCGGAACCGGCTTTGACCAGCAACGAATCCGAATGACCGTGATAGCAGCCCTCAAATTTGACCAGTAATTCGCGACCGGTAAACCCGCGCGCCAGACGAATCGCACTCATCGTTGCCTCAGTTCCCGAACTGACCATGCGAACCATCTCCAGTGACGGCACGAGATCACAGACCAACTTCGCCAACTCGGTTTCTGTTTCGGTCGGTGCGCCAAAACTCAGGCCATCACCCGCACGTTCGATAACAGCCTCAATGACTCGCGGGTGCGCATGACCGAGAATCATCGGACCCCACGAACCGACATAGTCGATATATTCACGCCCACTGGTGTCATAGACACGGGACCCAAACGCTTTCTTAATAAAGACCGGCTCGCCACCGACGCCTGCGAATGCCCTGACCGGTGAGTTAACGCCGCCGGGGATGTATTGTTTGGCTTCTGAAAAAAGACTCAATTCGATCTCCGTTAATATTTATTCAATGCGATCAGGTGACCAACACGTGTCTGCATCGGTCGAGCAGTGCAGCGAGTTTTCTGGCTTCGTACTGGGTGTCTTCTGGCGTAATTGTAGCCGAGTCTTTTGCCCGGCCCTAGGAGTCGGTCTGGCCTGGCCTGCTTATTCCACCATCTATCGCCGCCCTGACTGGTTCCCGTACATCTAAGCCTGGCCTTCACTTAACCCATAGCTACGACGATGGACCTGCCCTCGGCCGTCCCGGGTCCGCACTCAGGATCAGCGATCCATGGCGAAATAAGCAGGCTGGGACTAATCTACTTTGGCGACCGGATATCGGGGCCGATATTCGATCATTCTCGTTGAATAGAATCACCGTTCGCCTCGAATGATCGATAATCTCATTTCGATTTTCCACCTGCCTCGCTACGATTGTCTAAATCAGACAGACACGTGAAGAACATGCGACAATGCGGCCAGATTCAGGTCAGGCAATCGGTGATTGATGAAAGCTTACATGTGCGTCATTTGCGGCTATGTTTATGAAGAGGAGCGGGGCGATCCTGAATCCGGAATCGAGTCGCGAACTCGCTGGGAGGATGTTCCTCTGTCCTGGCGCTGCCCCGATTGTGGCGCTGGCAAGGAAGATTTTGAAATGGTGGAAATCTGACGCTACAAGCGCTTAACATCAAACCCGTGCCGCCGCAGCAGTTCAACCACTCCCCGATCCCCCAATAAATGCAAGGCTCCGACAATGACCATGTGGCTCTCCGTCTGGTTGTTCAGAATAGCTGCCAGCGAACTTTCCCATGCCAGGTTTCTGTTGTTAACTAACTCTTCGAAAAGTTTCGGGTAGGCGTCGAACGAATCCAGCAAGAGCGTTTGCATAGCTTGCTCGTCGCCGCTTTTCCAGGACCGCATAAGATCGCCAATTTCGCTTTCCAGCTGTTCGATTTCAGCCAGTGTTTTCTCGAGAAATAAGACCTGATCGGCGTCGCTCATCGTCGCCAAAATTGTCAGTTGTTGTTCCATCGTTTCCAGACCCACGATGGATTTATGGTCGCGCGATGCCAACCGGACATAATATTCCTCGACTCCTATGTCCGGCGAATATCCGGCCTGCAGTAGCGCATGCTGCAGGACTGTCAGCGCTGCGAACCAGGGGCGCACCTCGTTGAGTCGTTCTAGGTCGATACCGATTTCGAGCGCGCGTTGCCGGGAACGGCTGAATGATGCCTCGCCCATCATGGATTTCAGGCTACTGCCGGCAGGCGCCATCGCCAACTGCCGGATCAATCGGGCACTTTCGACCTGGTCGATATCGTCGAGGTCGAGCTCCATGATCAGCGCATTCGATTGTTCATAAACTCTGTCCATGACGGCTGGCAGGGGGTAGTCCTGCTTGCGCAGTACGTGGATCGATCCGACCAGGTATATGGTTGCGGATTCGGAACGAATTTCGTAGACGAGACCTCTGTGGTCCGGTTCCGCCTGGGCAAGCGGCAGCGTGCCGCAAGCGAGCAGCAAGACTGCCGCAACGAATTTTCCACGTATCGAGTCGAAGGCGGATATTTTCATCGGCGTATTCCTTACGATGATCTGATTTGGCCGGCCAGGAACGAGATTCTTGCAGATGCTTCCAGTGAACAAGTCCATTTGTAGGCAAGATCCAG
>CAZMOM010000029.1:0-21292 GCA_964568075.1 uncultured Gammaproteobacteria bacterium | reverse complement strand
GCCTCTGACGATCGCTATATTCGCCTGGTCCAGCGCGTCGGCAACAGCTGCTGGCGAGCGCTCTACATATCGCTCATAGGGAATATCGAGCAACGGTACTTTTCCAAAATAAAACACGCCCTCGAAATCCTCCGGCACGAACGCGCGCCCGTCCAGCGTCAGCGCAATGCAATGCGGACCATGGCTGTGCAGGACCGCCCCGGTTTCGGTGTGTCGCCGATAAATTTCCAGATGCAGTGGTGCGTCGAGTGAGGCGCCAGCGGGGGCTTTTTTTTGCGTCGTGCAGGGCACCAGGTCTCCCGGAGTCAGCGTATCCGCACAGCAACCGCTAGGCGTCACCCAAATTTTTTCGCCGTCTTTTACCGACGCGTTGCCCGAGTGAGAGTCGTTAAGACCGTTTTGACGCAACCAGCGATAATACCGGACCAGGTTTTCTTTTGGATTCAACGGTGCGTGCATGTCTGATTATCGGGGGCAAACGTCCAGCTATTGACTGACCGCTTCCGCGGCTGGTACATCCAGCCACTCAATGCTGGTGTTGATGGTGCCATCGCCAGCCAGCTCCAGACAGCGAAAACCTGGTGGGCGATCGTCGAGCGCAAAATCGTCACTACGCGGCTTGAATTGCGCGCAAGTCGACGGACTGCTCAGATAACGAACGCCTTTGCGGATTGAATCGAACTCCTGGTGTACGTGACCCCAGACCACGCCGCGGACGTTCGCATGCCGATCGACCACCTGCAGAAATTGATCCGCGTTTCGCAGCCCCACGCTGTCGAGCCAGCGACTGCCCATGCTGACCGGCTGATGGTGCAGGCACAGTAATGCATGACGATCGCTTGCTGTGGTCAGAAGTTCGTCCAGTCGGGTCAATTCGCTGTCGCGAAGCAGGCCACCGGCATCGACTTCCAGCCAGGTGTCCAGGAAAATCAGGCGCCAACCCGGGAAGTCTTTGTGACCGCAATACTGGAACGGCTTTTTTGACAGGGTTTCCTGCATCAGCTGCGGATCATCATGGTTGCCCGGGAGGGTGAAAACCGTAGCGCCGCTCTGGCTGACAAATCGACCCAGCAATTCACGGAAATTTTCATAACCTTTTCGGGATTCATCGTGTACCAGGTCCCCGGTCGCCAGGATCCCATCGGGAGACCCGTGCAGGCCGCTGGCCCTTTCCAGCACGTCCTGCAATGACCGATAGGTGTCAACGCCACGCTTTGCCTGGCCGACACTTTCGGTCAGGTGCGGGTCCGTAATCTGCAGCAGCTGCAGAATCCCGTCGGTCGCCTGATTGTCATCGCCGGTTTTCATACAGATGGATGATATCATTAGCATTTTCAACGGAATGAGAACTGTGTCAAACCGTACGCTCAATCTTGACGAGGCGCTTTATCAATACCTGCTCAGCGTGTCGCTGCGGGAGGCCCCGCTATTACAAGCTCTGCGAGAAGAAACGGCGGCAGACCCGATGCACAATATGCAGATCGCGCCCGAGCAGGGGCAGTTCATGAGCCTGCTGGCAAAGCTGATCGGCGCCAGGCGCTGTATCGAAGTTGGCGTCTTTACCGGCTATAGCAGCCTGGCTGTCGGGCTGGCCCTGCCCGACGATGGTGAGATTATCGCCTGTGACGTCAGCGAGGAGTGGACTCGCGTAGCGAGAAAATACTGGAAGGAGGCCGGCATCGCCGAGCGTATCGATTTACGGCTGGCACCGGCAGACGAAACCCTGGGAAAATTACTTGATCAGGGCCAGGCTGAGAGTTTCGATTTTGCGTTTATCGACGCCGATAAAAAAAACTATCGCGTGTATTACGATCTGTTGATCGAACTGATTCGGCCGGGTGGCCTGATCACCGTCGACAACGTTTTGTGGGGTGGTTCGGTCATCGATAAGGAAAAACAAGACGAGGATACCGTTGCGATTCGCGAATTTAACGAATTTCTAGCCGGTGATCAGCGCGTCGAAATCAGTCTTGTGCCAATCGGGGACGGTCTGACCCTGGCGAGAAAAAATAGCGCCGGGAACCACCATCAGTTCACCCAGTCCGCGTAAAGTTCTGGTCGTCGGTCAGCCAGAAACATCCGCCGCGCATGAGATTTTTCGACTTCGGCGAAATCTACTTCGCAATAAAGGATTTCTTCAGTTCCCTGACCGGCCCGGGCGATCACGATTCCGGCCGGGTTACAAACGAATGACTCGCCTGCGAAATCCATTCTTGGTTCTTTGCCCACCCGATTGCACAGCGCGGTGAAATAACCATTCTGAAAGGCGGCAACCCGCATTTCCGCCTCAAATAATCCTTCCGGCCACTCACCGGTCGCGCCGGCTTGAGGCGTTACCACCAGTTCGGCTCCGGCGACAGCGAGGGCGCGCATGAACTCCGGGTAGTGCCGGTCATAACAAATGGCAACCGCAACCTTGCCGATAGCGGTTTTGTACACGCGCGCGCCCTGGTCCCCCGGTGTGTAATAACTTTTTTCGTGGAAACAAGGGTAGTCCGGCACATGTACCATGCGGGTTTTTCCGAGCAAGGTACCGTCGGCATCGATGACCGGCGACGTGTCATATGTTCGCTCGCCGTCAATTTCCAGAAAGTTGAGTATGACGACGATATTCAATTCTCTGGCCAGCGTCTGGAAAGCTTTGGTTGTCGGTCCAGTGATGGGTTCAGCAAGGTTATCCCGATCGGCTCCCGCGGGTTCGGCCGGATAAAACCGGTCGAACGCAAGTTCCGGGAAACACACGAGGCGCGCTCCATTTTGTGCGGCTTCCCGGGTTGATCTGATCGCGTTGGCGAGATTTGCCGCCCTGTCATCGGCTGCGAATTGCTGAATCAATGCGATCTTGTTCATCCTGGGATTCCTGGTATTGGTTTGGCCGGGTCGTCGATTCAGAAAGTATTGCGGGATTACGGCTGGCAGTCTACATTGCGGGCCAATGTGGTCGGTTTACATCGTCAAGTGCGCCGATAACACGCTGTACACAGGCATTGCGAAGAATGTCGAAGCGAGGTTGACGCAGCACAATGAGGGTTCGGGAGCCAGGTACACGAGGTCCAGACGGCCTGTAAAACTGGTCTTTCACGAACGGGCGAGCGATCGTGGAGATGCGCTGCGCCGTGAAATGGCGATTAAGCAAATGCGGGCATCCGACAAGCTCGCCCTGATCAAGTCAGGGACATTGACCCGGTAAGCCGGAATCTGCCGGCATTTCGCAAGGAAACGATAAACAGCGGGGGATGAAATTCCATGGATAACGAATCGATAATGAAAGTCGCGAGTATTTTTCTGCTGGTGGTTGGCGCCGGTTTGCTTTACTGGGGATATCAGGAATCAGGCTCACTCAGCTCACAGCTAAGCGAGACCTTTACGGGATCGGCTTCCGATTCGGTCATGTATAAGTATATAGGCGGCGCCGCGGGAATCGCTGCGGGTCTGTTTTTGCTGGTCAGGAAATAAGGGTTTTCCAGGAGTTTGCGGATGTCGCGCCCAGGGTTGCAGAAATTCGCCGCGGCACTGTTGGACCTCGGGCTGGAATGTCCTGTACGCACCTTGCCTGACACCACACGTACCGCGGCGGATGCAGCCGCAGCGATCGGCTGCAGTCAGAGCCAGATTGCCAAATCCATTATTTTTCGATCCCGGGCCGGAGACACGCCGGTACTTGCGGTCGTGTGCGGAACAAACAGAGTCAGCGTCGAAAAGCTGGCCGCAGTGTTTGGCGACACCCTGTCAAAGGCCGGCGCCGATTTTGTAAAGAGTGCGACCGGCTATGCAATCGGCGGCGTGCCGCCCTTTGGGCACACGCAAATAATAAAAACCTGCCTTGATGATGCCCTCTTCGAGTTCACTACAGTCTGGGCGGCAGCAGGCGACAGCAATAGCGTTTTCGAAGTCGAAACCGAGAAGCTGCTGGCGGCCACGCTTGGGATTCAGGCTGATATTAAGGCCTGACAGCGACGCCGAGGTAAAAGAATCCGGGTAAAAAGAACACCCAGATCGGATGCCTCGCAAAGCAAGGTTTTTAAGCGCTTTTGGCGATTTCGGCAGTTTTCCCGGCTAAAACGGCAAACATCATTCGTATTTCCTCGCCGTCCGGCATGTTCGTGGTGTACAATCGCCGCCACCGAAGGAACGTAGCTCAGCTGGCGTCGCCGACGCTTTATTGCTGAGGAACCCCCCCAGCCAGGCAAGCGTGAAAGGTTTTTCGGTCGGCTCGTCAAGGGTTGGCTTGTTGTAACGCCGATTTATCGGCACTAAAAGTAAGAGAGTGATATGTCAGATCAAGTAGAAGGTACCGTTAAGTGGTTCAATGATGAAAAAGGTTTTGGATTTATTGAACAGGAAAGCGGTAAAGACGTTTTTGTTCACTACAGCGCCATTGCCGGCACTGGCCGTAAATCCCTGCACGAAGGCCAGAAAGTCACCATGCAGGTGACCATGGGTCAGAAAGGCCCTCAGGCTGAAAACGTGATGCCCGCCGAATAAGGCACCGCACGCCGGGCCGGATCCATCCCACAAGAATATAATGGATCCGGCCTGCTGCTCGGGGCAGAAAAAAATCAGTTCCTTGTCGTCCTGGCTAACCGGGAATCGTTGCTGCGCCAGCAGAGGTTGCCCCTTGGATGATGCATCCTGTGATGCCGATCGTCTGCAGTACGTGTGACTGTCTGAACTCAGTCATTACTGCCATATTTCGACGCTGCCCACGCAGTTGACGCAGATCATATTTCGATGCTGCTGCGTCGCTTAATATGGTTTCACGAACTGGGGATACTGGCGGACGGTCGGTTCGGTTGCTGCCGTAACGCGATAGCTATCAGAGATCTTTGACGGATGCTGACTGTGGGAACGGAAATGGAAATTGTTGATGCCCAGGCAAAAATAGAATGCCCATCCCGTTTTGTTGCGGCGGAGTCGCTGCCTGGCGCGTATCGTCGGGTTGCGAACGCAGCGAAAAAAATGCCGCCGGAAATTCCCGCATATCTTGAGGATACCTATCACTGGGCCTATCTGAACCCAAGAAGTGTTAGATGGCTGGATCGGGAATCAGTGGTCAGAACAATTCTGTGGCAACAGCATGTCAGATTGCGATCTGCAGCGTTTCAGGAAATCGAACCCGGCTCGAGTGTGCTGCAGCCTGCATGTGTTTATGGCGATTTTTCCAGTGCGCTCGCAGAACATATCGGTCCTGACGGCAGTCTGGAAGTTCTCGATGTCGCGCGTATCCAGGTTGCAAATTGCCGACGCAAGTTAAAGAAATATCCACAGGCCAGCGTTCGCCATGCGAACGCAATGGAGGTCGGCAGCAAAAAATATGCTGTTGTGTGCTGCTATTTTCTGATGCATGAACTACCGGACGATATTAAGCATCTCGTAGCGGATGCCCTTCTCCTTTCGGTTGCGCCAGGGGGTAAACTCATATTTGTCGATTATCACAAGCCGCATTGGGCCCACCCGCTCAAACCGATTACGAGTCTTGTTTTCGATATGCTCGAGCCATTCGCCAAAGGCTTGTGGCATAAAGAGCTAAGCGATTTCGCAAGCGACTTCGCGTCGTTTGCCTGGAAGAAGGAGACGTTTTTCGGTGGTCTGTTTCAGAAAGTCGTGGCCAGTCGGCCGAACTCCGCGACAGAAGAGTCGGTGCGTCCGATCCAGAAAAATCGCTGGCTTTAGGTTCAGATAGATACTGGCGATCGTTACGCAATGCTGGTCAGCTGTTTTCCGAGCGCCGATCCGAAAATTATCAGCGCCGGCATTTGCGCAACCAGGCGAAGACTCTCCGCGACCAGCTTCTTTCTGGCGACCTCCAGATAGCGCCCTGCCATCTGGGCGAGCAGTCCTGCGCTGCCGGTTATAAGCAGTATTTTTGCCAGCAATTTCAGGTCGGGTAACAGCCAATATTGATTGATCCCCAGATCTCGTGCGAGCCACCCGAACAAAATAGCGCTGGCAACCATGCCCTGAATCGTCAGGATCACGCCGGGTATGCGACTCAGTCCCGGGATGGACGGCAACGCAAAACTGACCAGTAAAACGCCGTTAATCCACCAGTCGAGCCGATGACGACCTGCCGCCAGGAGATTCCCGATACCCGGCGCCTCTTCCATGCCAAAAAGGGCGGGGTAGGCCAGCGTTACAAAAACGAGTACGAGCGCGGCCCTTAGCGTCGGCAGATACAAATGCTCGATAAGCCAGTTGCCGATGCGGGTAAGCGATGGATTCTGATACAGGCGTTCTTCGAGGATCAGCAGACCGATCGAGCCGAGAACAAAAAACATTATTGCTGTCAGCATAAATTCAGGCTGTCAGTTCCTGTCGAAATTCACGGATATCCAATCATACTTCCCCGGAGCCGCGTATTAGTAACGGTATTGATCCGGTTTGTATGGCCCGTCTACCGAAACGCCGATATATTTGGCCTGCTTCTCCGAAAGATGAGTCAGTTGGACGCCGATCCTGTCGAGATGCAGCCGTGCCACTTCTTCGTCCAGTCGCTTCGGCAAGACATAGACCTGATTTTTATAATGATCAGGCTTGTTCCACAACTCCATCTGTGCCAGCACCTGATTAGAAAAAGAATTCGACATGACGAAACTGGGATGACCGGTCGCACAACCGAGATTGACCAAGCGCCCTTCGGCCAGCAAGATAATTCGTCGTCCATCCGGGAAAATAATATGATCGACCTGAGGCTTAATGTTTTCCCATTCGTATTGTTTTAGCGAGGCGACATCGATCTCATTGTCAAAATGACCAATATTGCAAACGATGGACTGGTGTCTCATTTTTATCATGTGGTCATGATTGATGACGTTGTAATTTCCGGTAGCCGAAACAAAAATATCGGCCTTGTCACTGGCATAATCCATCGTCACGACGCGGAAACCCTCCATCGCCGCCTGCAACGCGCAGATCGGATCAATCTCGGTTACCCAGACGGTGGCACCCAGTCCTTTCAGCGACTGCGCGCAGCCTTTACCGACATCGCCATAGCCGGCGACCAGTGCAATTTTTCCGGCCACCATTACATCGGTGGCGCGTTTAATGCCATCGACCAGTGATTCACGACACCCGTACAGGTTGTCAAACTTCGACTTGGTAACCGAGTCGTTAACGTTGATGGCCGGGAAGGGTAGCTCGCCGTCTTTCTGAAACTGATACAGGCGATTAACGCCGGTGGTCGTCTCTTCAGTCACTCCCCTGATATTTTTGAGAATATTCGAATACCATCCCGGCTTCGCTTTCAGTTGTTTCTTGATCGCCGAGAAAAGAAAAGTTTCTTCGTCGCTGCCCGGATTATCCAGCACCGAGATGTCTTTTTCGGCTCGCGACCCGAGCATGACAAGCATGGTGGCATCGCCACCATCGTCAAGGATCATGTTCGGCGTACCACCGTCGTGCCACGTCATGATCCGGTGTGTGAAGTCCCAGTACTCTTCGAGCGACTCTCCCTTGAATGCGAATACCGGGACACCGCTCACTGCGATCGCCGCCGCCGCGTGATCCTGGGTCGAATAAATATTGCATGAGGCCCAGCGAACTTCCGCGCCGAGTGCGGTCAGCGTTTCGATCAGCATCGCCGTCTGAATGGTCATATGCAGAGACCCGGCTATGCGTGCCCCCTGCAGCGACTTTTGCTTGCCATACTTTTCGCGCAGGGCCATCAATCCAGGCATTTCAGTTTCAGCGATCGCCATTTCCTTGCGTCCCCAGGCGGCCAGATCAATGTTGGCAACATGGTAATCGGGTTCTACCGCGGTCGAGGTTTCGGTATTCATAAACATAATCTCTCTTTTTGCTCGGGTCGCTTCGTCGGCTCAGGCAGCGGCTTCCATTTTTAGCGCCCCGGCTTTGTCGGTGCGCTCCCAGGTGAAATCTTGTTCTTCACGCCCAAAATGCCCATAAGCTGCGGTGGCCTGGTATATCGGCCTCTTAAGATCCAGCATCTTGAGAATGCCATAGGGCGTCAGGTCGAAATGTTCTCGGACCAGCTGAATCAGCCGGTCTTCGGATACTTTTCCGGTCCCAAAAGTTTCAATACTGATCGACGTGGGCTCCGCGACGCCGATCGCGTAGGAAATCTGAATTTCGCATCGATCAGCAAGGCCAGCTGCCACAATGTTTTTTGCGACGTAACGAACTGCATAAGCTGCCGACCGGTCGACTTTTGACGGATCCTTTCCGGAGAACGCACCACCACCATGACGTGCCATTCCACCATAAGTATCAACGATAATTTTTCGCCCGGTCAGGCCACAATCGCCGACGGGACCACCGATCACAAACCGGCCGGCCGGATTAACGTGAATTTCCGTGTCCTTGTGTAACCAGCCTTCAGGCAGGGTTGGGCGAATTATCTCCTCAATAACCGCTTCCTTCAGGTCTGCATGGGAGATGTCTGGGTCGTGTTGGGTTGACAGAACAACCGCGTCCGCTGCGACTGGCACGCCGCCCTGATATCTTATCGATACCTGGCTTTTCGCATCGGGCCGCAACCACGGCAAGCGCTTACTTTTGCGCAATTCTGCCTGACGCTGTACCAGACGATGAGCATAAGTAATCGGCGCCGGCATCAAAACCTCGGTTTCATTGCTGGCATACCCAAACATCATGCCCTGGTCGCCGGCGCCCTGTTCCTTCGGGGTACCACGATCGACGCCCCGGTTGATATCGGCAGACTGCTTGCCGATGGCACTGAGCACGGCACAAGTGGAACCGTCGAAGCCGATATCGGTGCTCGTGTAACCGATATCGGTAATTACTTTACGGGTGATCGTCTCGAGGTCAATCACGGCCTCGGTGCTGACTTCACCGGCAACTATCACCATGCCGGTTTTGACCAGCGTTTCGCAGGCGACTCTGGAATCGGGATCCTGTTCGAGAATGGCGTCCAGTACGGCATCCGAAATCTGGTCGGAAACCTTGTCGGGGTGGCCTTCGGAGACTGATTCCGAGGTAAAAAGAAAATCTTTCAGCATGTCAAAAGAACCTCTGATTCCCGGGATCGGGTGCGCGGACCGGCGGGCCAAGCCGATAAGTATACCGGGCGACCCGAGCGGTTTCACGCGGCGGCTGGAATATGTCGTTCATGGGTGGCCCGACTGTTAGAATCCCTGGGTTCGGATTGCCACGGCAGAGGATCAGATGAGCGCCCTGGAAACACCCATATGCGACTTCGGCTGGCCCGCGCCTGAATTCAGTCTCGCTGATCCGGAACAAAAAATCTGGTCGCTGGAAGACTGCCGTGGATCTCGGGCGACACTGGTCATGTTTTTGAGTAACCACTGTCCGTTCGTCAAAGCGGCGTTGCCCAGACTGATCCGGGACCTTGAAAGGCTTAAGTCCGAAGGCGTGTCTGCGGTTGGCATCATGAGTAATAACGTCGAGAAATTCACCGAAGACCGGCCAGAGGAAATGCAGCGGCTCTCCGAGGCCATGAATTTCCCGTTTCCCTATCTGTTCGATGAAGCTCAGCAGGTCGCCAGCGACTATGGCGCGGTTTGCACTCCCGATTTTTTTGGCTTTAATCAGGACCTGGAACTGCAATATCGCGGGCGGCTGGATGCGGGCAGGACCGAAGAACCACCAGCCGATAGTCCGCGTGAATTGTTTGACGCGATGCTGCAGATCGCGCGAACCGGGTTGGGGCCGAAACAGCAGACGCCTTCTGTGGGATGTTCAATCAAGTGGAAAACCTGAACCAGACTGTTTGCGCTCGTCTTTTACTGGAAATTCAGACATTACCCGTCAGGGCTGAAGACGACGCCGGTCCGCTACGGGTGACTTTCCGAACTAGATGGCGGCGCCGGGATGTTCAATCAAGTGGAAAACCTGAACCAGACTGTTTGCGCTCGTCTTTTACTGGAAATTCAGACATTACCCGTCAGGGCTAAAGACGACGTCGGTCCGCTAAGCGGTTTTTCCGGGCCTGGTGGCGCCGCCGGACCGTCTGCGATCGAAGTCTGCGTAAATCCAGCGGACCTGGTGGACACGGCCGGGAATAGTTATCGGCGCCACGGGGACAGTGAGAGGATCCGCTCCCGGATCATGCCGAAGGCATGAATAGCGCAGATATTGGCCTGGACCGGATGAAGTCAGCGACAACAGCCACCCGAAAACGCCGCCGACCATCAAATCGTCAGTACATCTGCATTCTGCAGTTGCCCGGTGACGGCTCATCGGCGAAAATGCGCCGCCTTCCAATTCGGGATTTTCAGCATGCTTCAGCGCAGAGACCTTGCCAACGCTATTCGCGCCCTGGCTATGGACGCGGTACAGAAAGCCAATTCCGGACACCCGGGAATGCCGATGGGAATGGCGGATATTGCAGAAGTACTCTGGAACGACTACCTCAAACACAATCCTGGTAATCCACGCTGGTCAGATCGTGACCGCTTCGTCCTGTCCAACGGGCATGGCTCAATGCTCTTGTATTCGGTTCTGCACTTGACGGGGTACCCGCTGGATATGGAGCAGATCAGGAATTTCAGGCAGTTGGGTTATCACACGGCGGGTCATCCGGAATACGACCAGGACCTGGGTATAGAAACGACCACCGGACCACTCGGTCAGGGAATTGGCAACGCCGTCGGCATGGCGCTGGCAGAAAAAGTTCTGGCGGCTCAGTTTAACCGTCCTGGACTCGACATGGTTGACCACCACACCTATGTATTCACAGGTGACGGATGCCTGATGGAAGGCATTTCGCATGAAGCCTGTTCGCTGGCGGGCACCCTCGGCCTGGGTAAACTGATCGTATTTTATGACGATAACGGAATTTCGATCGATGGTGATGTTGCAGGCTGGTTTACCGATGACACACCGGCACGCTTTACGGCCTATGGCTGGCACGTCGTGCCGAATGTCGATGGTCATGATCCGAAAGCGCTGCAAAAAGCGATCGAGGCAAGCCGTGCCAGCAACAAGCCGAGCCTGATCTGCTGCAAGACCATCATCGGCTGGGGCTCGCCGAACAAACAAGGTACTGAGGTGACGCATGGGGCGCCGCTCGGGGACGACGAAATAGCGCTGGTCAGGGAGAAGATTGGCTGGTCAAATTTCCCGTTCGAAATTCCGGACGATATCAGGGCAGGATGGGATGCGAAGGACAAAGGAGCGTCCGCGGAAGGTCAGTGGGATGAGATGTTTGCCCGGTACCGGCAAAAGTATCCGCAACTCGCGGCCGAATACGAGCGGCGGACGCAAGGCGAGCTACCGGAAAACTGGGACGAATTCGCCGCTTCCGTCGTAACGGAAATCGATACGGAAGCGCAGGATATGGCGACGCGCAAAGCCTCTTTGCGGGCGCTCAACGGTTTTGCCCCGGCTTTGCCCGAAATGCTCGGCGGATCCGCCGATCTTACCGGCTCCAATCTCACCTACTGGAGCGGATCGAAGCCGATAACGGCAGATGTGGCGGATGGCAATTACCTTTTTTACGGTGTGCGTGAATTTGGCATGTCCGCAATAATGAATGGCATGGCGCAGCATGGCGGTGTTATTCCTTATGGCGCGACGTTCCTGACGTTTTCTGATTACGCGCGCAACGCGGTTCGCATGGCCGCACTGATGAAAGTTCGCAGCATATTTGTTTATACGCATGATTCGATCGGACTCGGGGAGGACGGACCGACCCATCAACCGATCGAGCACATCGCCAGTCTGCGCCTGATACCCGGTTTGAGCGTCTGGCGTCCGTGCGATACGGTCGAGTCAGCCGTGGCCTGGCAGGCCGCGATCGAGAGGAAGGATGGCCCCACGTGTCTGGTATTTACCCGTCAAGGCCTGCCATTCCAGAAGCGCGATACGGCCCGTATCGCTAATATCAAACGTGGCGGATACGTGCTTCGCGACTGCGATGGCAAGCCTGCGTTGATACTGATCGCCACCGGTTCCGAGGTTTCGATCGCGATGCAGGCGGCCGAAACGCTGGACGGTGCCGGGGTGGCGACTCGCGTCGTATCCATGCCGAATACGGACACGTTTGCGGCCCAGGTCGAGTCGTATCGGCAGAGCGTATTGCCTGCCGATGTCAGGGCGCGCATCGTTGTCGAAGCGGGGGTCAGCGATTGTTGGTACCGCTACGCGGGAGCAGACGGACGGATTATCGGTATCGACCGTTTCGGTATATCGGCGCCGGCCGGGTTGTTATTTGAAAAGTTCGGCTTTACTGCCGACAACATAGTGAGCGTCGCACGAGAAATTCTTTGAGCGCGACCCCGTTTTGAGAAAGGGAAAATAAATGACTGTCAAAGTTGCTATTAATGGGTATGGCCGTATCGGCCGCAATATTTTGCGTGCCGTGTACGAATCAGGTCGCAACAAGGAAATCAGTATCGTCGCCGTCAACGACCTTGGTGATGCTAATACCAATGCTCACCTGACGCGTTATGACACGACGCACGGCAAGTTTCCGGGTGAAGTGGTGGTGGAGGGAGATCACATGATTGTCAACGGAGACCGCATTCGCGTCTGTGCGGAGCGGGATCCGGGCAAACTACCCTGGGCCGAACTGGGTGTTGACGTTGTTATCGAGAGCACCGGGTTTTTTGCCAGCAAGGAAAAGTGTGCTCCCCACCTGGCGGCGGGTGCCAAAAAAGTCGTAATTTCGGCGCCGGCCGGCACCTCGGTTGATGCGACGATTGTCTATGGCGTCAATCACCAGACATTAAAGGCCAGTGACCAGGTCATCTCAAACGCCTCCTGCACGACCAACTGTCTGGCTCCGCTGGTCAAGCCGCTGAATGATAAAATCGGTGTCGAGCACGGATTGATGACAACTATCCATGCCTATACCAATGATCAGGTTCTGACCGATGTTTACCATACCGACCTGCGGCGGGCGCGTTCGGCCACGATGTCCATGATCCCGGCCTCGACCGGCGCCGCAGCCACCGTCGGACTGGTTCTGCCTGAGCTGGCAGGAAAACTGGATGGGTTCGCGATTCGCGTGCCGACGATCAATGTCTCGTTGGTCGATCTGGTTTTTACGGCCTCACGTGATACGACGGTCGAGGAAATAAACTCGATAATGAAGGAAGCGAGCCAGGGCGACCTTAAAGGCGTACTGCAATACAATAATGATCCGCTGGTATCTGTTGATTTCAATCACGATCCGGCTTCATCGACATATGATGCGACGTTGACAAAAGTCATGGAGGGCAATTTGGTCAAGGTTTGCTCCTGGTATGACAATGAGTGGGGTTTTTCGAACCGCATGCTTGATACCACGCTGGCGCTGGTCAACGCGGGCTGAGCGACCCGTATATTCCGGCCGGCGGCACGCAGTGCGGCCGGCCGGTCCCATGACTCCTGTTGCGGAGGTTTAAGTTGAAACTATTGCAGATGGGCGATCTGGATCTCGCCGGTAAGCGGGTGTTGATTCGCGAGGATCTCAATGTGCCGGTCATTGATGGCAAAGTGACCTCCGACGCGCGCCTCAGCGCGGCATTGCCGACTATTCAAAAGGCGCTGGCCGCAGGCGCAAACGTTATGCTGATGTCACATTTGGGGCGTCCGGAAGAGGGACGCTATCAGGAGGAGTTCTCACTTGCTCCGATAGCGAAGCGCTTGTCCTGCATGCTTGGGATCAAGATCAGACTCGAAAAAGACTGGCTAGACGGCGTCGCTGTAAAACAGGGCGAAGTCGTGCTATGCGAGAACGTCCGGTTTAATCAAGGCGAAACAGAAAACGACGATAGTCTTGCCCGGAAGCTGGCGGCGCTGGCGGACATATTCGTCATGGATGCGTTTGCTACGGCGCATCGCGCCCATGCAAGTACTCATGGGGTTGCCCGTTATGCGCCGATCGCCTGCGCCGGCCCTCTGCTGGTTGGAGAACTGCAGGCATTGAGTCAGGCGCTGGAAAACCCTGCACGGCCGCTGGTCGCGATCGTCGGCGGTTCCAAAGTGTCAACCAAACTAACCGTTTTGAAGACGCTGGCGAAAAAAGTTGACCAACTTGTCGTGGGTGGCGGAATAGGCAACACGTTTATTGCAGCGGCGGGATTTGCGATTGGCAAATCGCTCAACGAACCCAGCATGCTGGACGCTGCCGTTGAAATTTCCGATTTTGCGGCTGGGCGTGGCACATCAATACCGATACCCAGCGACGTCGTCGTCGCCAATGAGTTATCGGATACCGCGGAAGCGGATGTTGTCGCCGTGGATCAGGTTGGCGACGAGCAGATGATTCTGGACATCGGGCCGGATACTGCCGAGAAGCTGGCCGGAATCATGGGCGATGCCGGCACCATCGTCTGGAATGGACCGGTCGGCGTTTTCGAAATCGATCAGTTCGGCGAGGGAACCCGGAGGCTGGCGAATGCGATTGCAGAAAGTTCGGCATTTTCTATTGCCGGAGGCGGTGATACGCTGGCTGCCGTCGAAAAATACAGGTTGTCCGATCAGATTTCGTATATTTCGACCGGCGGCGGCGCGTTTCTGGAATTTCTTGAAGGGAAAACGCTGCCAGCGGTTGCCGTTCTCGAGGAACGTGCCCGCGAAGCAGCCTGAAGCTGGCATCAAAGTCAACTTTGTCTTTCCGGGTAACGAGCGAAACTATGCACAGACGAACAAAAATAATTGCCACCCTGGGGCCTGCCACAAACTCACTCGAGGTGCTTGAAAAAATGATTCGCAGCGGCATGGATGTCGCGCGGATAAATTTTTCACATGGCCACCCCGAGGACCATGTGAAAAATGTCAAAATGGCGCGCGAGGCATCGGTGCGCGTCGGGCGTGAAATCGGTATTTTGGGGGATTTGAGCGGCCCGAAAATTCGTATCGAATGTTTTAAGGACAATCGAATAGAACTTGAAGAAGGCGATCATTTTTCGCTGGATCACGAATACGACCCCGATGCCGGGACCAATGCGGTCGTTGGTATTACCTATGCGGAACTGTCGAACGATCTGAGCCCGGGCGACATCCTGCTGCTCGACGATGGTCAGATTACTCTTGAAGTCGTCGAAACAAATCATCCCAGGGTGGTTTGCCGGGTGATGGTAGGTGGCGTCCTGTCCAACCAAAAGGGCATTAATCGGCAGGGCGGCGGCTTGTCCGCAAAAGCGCTGACCGACAAGGACCGGGAAGATATCAAACTGGCCGTGAAATTGGGTGTTGATTTTCTTGCCCTGTCGTTTCCCCGCGATGCCACCGATGTCAATGAGGCGAGATCGCTGTATCAGCAGGCGGGGGGCGCAGGCCTGATCGTGGCGAAAATCGAACGCGCCGAGGCGATCGAGAATCTCGAGTCTATCGTTGACGCAGCCGACGTGGTGATGGTTGCGCGTGGCGATCTCGGCGTCGAGGTCGGCTATGCGGATTTGCCGGGCCTGCAAAAAAGAATCATACGACTGACGCGGAAAAAGAATCGTGTTGCCATTACCGCGACGCAGATGATGGAGTCGATGGTCAACAGTCCGGCCCCAACGCGGGCCGAAGTATCCGATGTAGCCAATGCGGTGATGGATGGTTCGGACGCCGTCATGCTCTCGGGCGAGACCGCAATCGGAAAATATCCGGGCAAATCCATTGCGGTGATGGCCTCGATCTGCGAGGCCGCCGAAAAGTATCAGCTGACTCAGACCCGCTCGCGCCACCGGATCGATTCAGTATTTAAGAATACGGATGAAGCAATCGCGATGGCGACAATGTATACCGCCAATCATATGAATGTAAAAGCGATAATAGCGCTGACTGAATCAGGGAAAACCACTTTATGGATGTCGCGTATTCGTTCCGATATACCGATTTTCGCGTTTACCCGCCATGTCGGCACCCGCAGGCGAGTGAACCTGTATCGTGGCGTACTGCCGGTGCATTTCGATATTACGCAGAGCAGGACAGACAAAGTCTGGAAACAGGTTTCCGAACGACTGCTTGAACTCGGTCTGGTCGCCAACGGAGATCTTGTCATCTTTACCGAGGGCGAGACCATCGGTTTGTCCGGCGGCACGAATTCGATGAAATTGTTGCCGGTGGGTGGCTGATCGACGGCAATACGGATTCCGGTTCGTGTCGCAGAACCACCGGTTTATCATCCCGGACTCGATTATTGTCACCGGTGACGACAAAGTTCGGGCGGCGTAGACGGGGTCAACCATGAAGATGATTCGCCGATTAATTCTGTTCATCGTGCTGGTGCCGGGGGGATTGATTTTATCCGGATGGCTGGCATTGCGGGGCAGTCTCCCCCAGGTCGATGGCTCGCACGCGCTGGCCGGCTTGGACGCGCCGGTCACCGTGAGCCGGGATCGGCTGGGCGTGCCTACAGTTGACGCGTGGAATCTGGAAGATCTCGTGCGTGCGGTGGGTTTTATTCACGCCCAGGATCGGTTCTTTCAGATGGACCTGTTACGCCGGTCCGCCGCCGGCGAACTGTCGGAACTATTTGGCGCGAGAGCGCTGGACCACGATCGTTCGCGACGCGTACACCGGCTCCGCCATGTGGCGCGCGCCATACTGGCCCGGCTAAAAACCGATCGCCGGCAAATCCTCGATGCTTATACCGATGGTGTTAATGCGGGCGTTGCGGCGCTGCAGGTTCATCCGTTTGAGTATTTGCTGTTACGCGAAACGCCGGAAACCTGGCTCGCCGAGGACAGCATCCTCGTGGTCCTGGCCATGTACGCGGACCTGCAGGATGAAAATGCCGTTGCAGATTACGAACGTGGATTTCTGCGCAGTCAGTTGCCGGAGTCCATGTATCGATTCCTTTTTCCCGCCGGCACCCGGTGGGATGCCGCACTGGACGGCAGAACCATCTTGCCGACTCCGCCGCCATCGGCTGCCGAATACGACCTGAGGAGCCTGGTGGCAGCCCGGCCCGAGCTGCTCGCGTTCGAACGATCGCCCTACGCGCCCGCGATGGCTGCCGGCAGCAACAACTGGGCGCTGGCGGGACACCGAACCGCTCACGGAGGCGGGTTGCTGGCCAATGATATGCATCTGACGCTGCGCGTACCGACGGTCTGGTATCGGGCTCGTTATCGGGTGCCTAACGTGCGCGGCAGAAACCTCGATATCACCGGCGTGACCTTGCCGGGAACGCCACTGGTCATCGTCGGAAGTAATGGGCGCGTCGCCTGGGGATACACCAACAGTTATGGAGACTGGGCGGACCGGGTCATTCTCGAAAGCCATCCCGATGACGACAGCCGCTACCTGACCGCGGATGGTTATCGCGATCTGGACGTCGTCAGGGAAACGATCCAGGTTAAGGGTGGAGAGAGCGTCGAACTGACAATCAAGCAAAGTATCTGGGGCCCGGTCGTTGGCCGCGACTATGACGGAAAACAGCAAGTGATACATTGGCTGGCCGCTATCCCGGAAGCGACCAACGTCCGCTTACTGGAAATGATGTTTGCGGACAGTGTTCACGAGGCGCTGAGGATTGCGCCGGAAATCGGCATGCCGAACCAAAACCTGGTTGTTGCAGACGATCAGGGCAACATCGGCTGGACAATCGTCGGCCGCATTCCGCGGCGCAATCGCGATTATGACCCACGGCTCCCCGCGTCATGGGCTGCGCTTGGCGCAGGATGGGATGGGTGGATCGATGCGAGCGAGTATCCGCGAGTCCTAAACCCGGCGTCCGGACAGATATGGACCGCCAATTCGCGAGTTGTCGGCCAGCCAGGTCTGGCGCTGATCGGCGACGGGGGCTACTGGCTGGGGGCCAGGGGATCTCAGATTCGGGATGACCTCACACCGATTCGCGATGCGATACCGGCCGATTTCCTGCGGATACAGCTGGACGACCGCGCACTGTTCCTCGATCGTTGGCGCGATCTGGCGTTGCAATTGCTCACGGCACCCGCAGAAAGACAGAGTCCGCAACGAGAGCTGGCGGCCGGTCTTCTGCACGATACCGGATTACGGGCGTCGATCGATTCGCAGGCCTACAGACTGGTCAGGGAGTTCCGTAACCTGTGTTTCGCCCGCATACGGGATTTTCTGACGCTGGAAGCACGGCAAACGGACCCCGACTATAAGCCGCGTCTTACGGCGATGTTTGAAGGTGCCTTGTGGCAGCTGGTAACGGATCGGCCGATGCATCTGCTCGATCCACGATACGAATCCTGGTCCGGATATTTGCTCGATATTCTGGACGAGGCGCTGGCGAACCTGGCATCGGATCGGGACGGACAACTGCGGTCCTGGGGCGATGGCAACGTGTTGCAGATCAATCATCCGCTGGGCGGGCTGCCGGTACTGGGCAAGTATCTGAACATGCCATCGCACCCGGCTCCGGGCGACACCTTCATGCCACGCGTTCAAGGAGTAAGCTTTGGCGCGACTGAACGGTTTGCGGTTGCCCCCGGACGTGAACGGGAAGGCTATTTCCACATGCCGGGCGGACAGAGCGGCCATCCGTTGTCCGCGTTTTATCGTGCGGGTTTCAGGTCCTGGGAACTGGGCGAGCCGTTACCATTTCTGCCGGGCGAAACGCAGAGTCAACTGGAGCTCGTACCCGTAACGAACCGCTGACCGACATGAATAGATCAGAGCTTCCTTAACTGTCGGGGGCGCCGGCGCCGATCAGACTTTCAAGCTCGGTTAGTACTTCGGCCGAATGAATTTCGGGGTCAACCTTCGGGTAGTGCCTGGCCAGAGTTCCATCCGGAGTAATGATAAACGTCTGTCGCCTGGCTACACCCACACCGCCGCCCAGACCTAAATAAGTGCCATATTCCCTTGCGACCGCTCCATCATCATCGGCGAGCAGTGGGAACGGCAGGCTGTATTCGGCGGCAAATTTTTCATGTGACTGAACGTCATCGAGGCTGATGCCTACCAATTCCACTTGCATCTTACGAAACTTGAAAATGTCATCCCGGAAGGCGCATGCCTCGGTCGTGCATCCCGGAGTGAAATCCTTCGGATAGAAGTACAAGACCAGCCACTTTCCCCGGTAATCGCCCAGCGTATGCCATTCACCTGTCTGGTCCTGCAGTTTGAAGTCAGGGGCCGGCTGGCCTTGTTCGGGTCCGGCGACAGCGCTTAACGGAACCACCAGCCAAAGGCAGGCCAGCGCCGATATGATTGATTTATGCACGATAGGTCTCCACGATTGCCTAAGTCCGACAGACTGCTAGCATAACGCATCCACCACACCGACCCAGCGAAACGACGGCAAACGCGCCATGACAAAAACGACACCCGCGTGGATGGTCTCCGGAGCCGGTCAGCCGGTGACGCAAGGAACCGCCGAACTTGAGCCGCTGGGTGAAATGGATATCGAGATCAAGGTATCGGCGTGTGGTTTGTGCCACAGCGATCTCCATCTGATTAACGATGACTGGGGCGTCAGTGTGTTCCCCCTGGTGCCCGGGCACGAAGTTGTCGGACGAGTAGTAGCCGCGGGCGAAAAAGTAACAGACTTGGCATTGGATCAAAGGGTGGGTGTTGGCTGGCTGTGCGGCGCCTGCCACACGTGCCCCAGTTGTGAGGCTGGTCAGGACAATCTTTGCGTTGAGCCCAAAAGAACCTGTGTGGCTCATAGCGGAGGCTTTGCCAGGCGTCTCCGGGTGGATTCGCGATTCGCGCACCCGATCCCGGATGGGCTGACCGACGCACAGGCCGCACCGCTGCTTTGTGCGGGAGTTACTGTCTATGCTCCGCTGAGAAGATTGCTGCGTGATCCCGGCAGGCAGGTTGGTGTCGTTGGAATTGGCGGGCTCGGTCACCTGGCATTGCAGCACGCAAGCACTATGGGACACCGGGTCACGGCGATCGCCCGCGGGCGAGGCAAGGAAAAAGACGCTGTCGATCTCGGCGCCAGCGCCAGTCTGGATAATACCGATCCCGCCCAGATGGCAGCGGCGGTGGCAGCGTTCGATTTGTTGCTGGTAACGGTGAGTGCAGATCTCGACTGGGCCGCCTATATGCAGCTGTTAAAGCCCAACGGGATACTGTGCCTGGTTGGGATGCCGGCGGCCGCCATAACGGTACCGATTGAGAATTTTGTCAGCGAGCAGAAAATACTGACCGGTAGTCCGATCGGCAGTCGCGCAATGCTCCGGGATACACTGGAATACTCGGCCCGACACGAAATTTTTCCCTGGGTTACGGAATTGCCCGTTGATCGGATTAATGAGGCGTTGCTGCGACTGCAGGATGGCGAAGTTCGTTACCGTATTGTATTAAACCTATAGCGGAGCCGATGGCCCGAAACAGGAGAGCCGGATGGTGGTTGGCACGAAACTGGCAAGCGGGGAAAAACTGAGAAAAGGGCTGGTGCTCCCGGGCGGCGGCGCGCGCGCTGCGTACCAGGTTGGCGTTTTACGAGCGATCGCGGAAATGCTTCCGCCAGGCGCCTCCGTTCCGTTTCCCATTATCAGCGGCACTTCGGCGGGCGCCATCAACAGTGTGGTTCTCGCCAGTCACGCCAGCAATTACCGGCATGGCGTTGCCCAGCTGACCAAGGTCTGGAGAAATTTCCGGGCACACCAGGTGTATCGAACCGATGGGCTGACCATGTTGAAGACCAGTCTGCATTGGATGCTGACACTGATGTCCGGTGGTGCCTTAGTGAAAAATCCTGATTGTTTGCTGGATAACTCTCCGTTGCGCCGGCTCCTGGCAAAATACATCGAATTTGAAAACATAGCGCAGGCCGTCGAAAATGGCTCGTTGCAGGCTCTGGCCGTCACCGCATCCGGTTACAGCTGCGCCAGATCGATTTCTTTTTATCAATCGCATTCCAGGCAGCGGCCATGGCACCGTGCACGCCGCGAAGGCAGACCCGGCAGCATCAACATCGATCACGTGATGGCAAGCGCGGCGGTCCCGGTTATTTTTCCACCCGTCCGCATCGGCGACGAATATTTCGGCGATGGCGCGATGCGCCAGGCAACGCCGCTTAGCGCTGCCATCCATCTGGGCGCAGATCGCTTGCTGGCCATAGGCGTTCGCGATGAGCAAGGCGAATCGCTCCAGGACATGGCTGACGTTGAATCGCCAAGTCTTGGTCAGATTGCCGGTTACATGCTGGATACTCTTTTCATGGACGGCCTGTATGCGGACCTGGAAAGAATTACCCGAATCAATCATCTGCTTGAGCATCTTCCTCAGCAAAGCGCAGTGTCGGGAGGCCGCCTGTTACGCAGGATCGAGTGCCTGGTCCTGGTCCCCAGCGAGGACATTCGCGAAATCGCTCTGCATTATGCGCCGGAACTGCCACGCTCGGTCCGCGTGCTGATCAGGGGAATGGGGGCGATGAATCGGGGTGGCAGGCAGCTGATCAGTTACTTGCTGTTCGAGCGAGGGTTTACCCGCGAGTTGATCC
>CAZMOM010000028.1:33533-45438 GCA_964568075.1 uncultured Gammaproteobacteria bacterium | reverse complement strand
GTCCGGTTATGGTCTGGCCAGACTCTTCTTGTCACGGGTGTCGGCAGCCTGGCCAGCGGGGCGCAGGCAAGATTCCGGCCCAGCTCAGGATACTGTTCGAATAGCGCTCTCATCGTCGCAGCTTAGTCCGGGCCAGTGACCTCACTCCACCCGTCTGGGTTGCTTATTTGAACCTGCCAACGCCGTGAGCACTGTGCCCAGTACGACAAGCAAGGCACCCGTCAGTGCGATCGCGCCCATTTCTTCGCTGGCCAGAATATCCGGATACATTCGACTGATCATTTCCACGAATGTCAGAGTCAGCAACGGTGTGATCGCGAGTATCGCGCTGATGCGGGACGCCTGCCAGTGGTTGAGAGCCTCGGCAAACGCGCCATATGCAACCAGCGTATTCAACGATGCGAACGCGAGCAGGCCGAAACCGAGACTGTTTAAATGAAAGATCGCGGCAGGTTGCGATTGCGGCCAGAACAGTAACGCCGAAGTCATGTACAGGATAAACATGATCTGATCAGAACCCAATTGATTGAGCAGCTGTTTTTGCGCCAATGCGTAGGCGGCCCAGGTGAAAGATGCTGCGATGACCATCATGACGCCAATCGTGTATTCACTCACACTGGAAAAGAGCTCGATGAGTCTGCGATTAAAAAACAGCGCCAGACCCGTCATCAGTACGATCATTCCAAACCACTGTTTTCGGTTGAATTTTTCGCGAAACACGATCAGGCCCCCAAATATCAGCAATATCGGCGCAAGTTGAATAACGACCTGCGCGGTTCCGGGGCTGATCAGTTCGAGACTCAACAGGTAAAGGAGATAATTTCCTGCCAGACCGCCGATCGCTATGGCCAGCAAAAACAGACCGACGCGTGATATCCGACTCAGACGAGGGAGTCTTTTCCGGGCGATCAGATAGACGCCGATTACGATCGTCGCAACCAGAAACCGGTACCAGGTGATAGTGACCGCATCCATATGACCAAGAAGCAATTTGAGGACGACGGGCAGAATTCCCCACATCGCCACGGTAGTCAGCGACAACATAAGGCCCAACTGCCATCGCCCTGTGGTCTGGTGCATCTTGCTGACTCCGATCGCAGACGAAAGAACAGCAAGCTTATGTCTGAGGGAATCCTGACGCCACCCGGTCCTGGCTATTTTTTTGTCCTTTTTTTTCGAGCTGTCATCGGTGATCGAAAATCAGGCCGTGGTGTGCTAGATTTTGTATCCGAATCCACGACCACGGCTATCGGAGCGGACGGTGCCTGACCTTTATACGCCGGGCATTCTGGTTGAAGAATCGGTTGCGCCAGAGCAGTCTATCGAGAATGCTCCGGCTGCGATCACAGCTTTCGTCGGCCGAGCGCTGCGTGGCCCACCCGATCTTCCTACCGAAATAGACAGTTTCCGCGAATTCAACGAAATTTTCGGTGGACTTTGGCATTCGAGCCCCCTGGCATTTTCCGTAGAGCAATATTTTTCTCAGGGCGGCGAAAAAGCGATTGTCGTTCGCGTCATCAATGGTGGCAAAAGCGCCACCATCGGCGTTCCGGCCGGCAACGAACTCCTGACTCTGGAGGCCAGATCGCCTGGCGCGCATGAGGCGCTTCGGGTATCGGTAGATTACGACAATATCGCACCTCAGGAAGATCGCCTGTTTAACCTGGTTGTGCAGCGGCTGCGTGATAGACGCTCGTCGGTAGTGATGGATCAGGAAATCTACCGTTGCGTCAGCACTAGACCGGACGACAGTGGTTTTGTCGCTAATGTACTTCTTGATTCCGACCTGCTGCGGGTGAGCGGAGACGTCCCTGCGCAGCGTCCCGATAAAACAGTGAGTGCCGGTTCGATTGCCGAGGTGGCCTATCTTGAAGCGGGCGATGACGGACACGATGGCACGGAGACGAGCGACTACGATTTGATCGGTTCCGCGGTGGATGCGACCGGAATGCACGCGCTGCAGAAAATACCCTGTTTTAATTTTTTGATACTACCCCCGCATTCCCGTCGGCAAGGGCCCGGACCGGTCGCATTGCTCGCCGCTGCAAGGCTGTGCCGCCAGCGGGGCGCAATACTTCTGGTGGACCCGGACGCGGCATGGAGCAGTCCAACCGAAGCGATTGCAGGATTCAGAAGACTGAATTTTTCCAGTGATAATGCCGTGATGTTTTACCCGCGGATCTGTATGACTAACCGACTGACGGGAAAGCTTGAGGAATTCCCGCCATCAGGCGCATTGGTAGGATACTTGGCCCGCTGTTCTTCGGCTGGCAGGGTATGGGGCAAACCGGAACAAAGAACGACGCTTTTGCGCGGCGGCATTCGCCTGTCTCAGTTCGTGCCGCACGATCAGGCGGTTCACCTGAGGGCAATGGGCGTCAATATTCTTACTCAATATGGCGCGATCGTGGAGACTGGCGACGAGCTGACCACTCTTGGGCCCGGCCCGGGCGGCAGTCGCTCGCTGGACGCGAGACGGATACTGCAGCAAACCATCGAAAGCATCCGGCAGGGTACGCGCTGGGTGGTATTTCAAAATAACGATGAACGATTGTGGGAAAAAGCCCGCCTCCAGGTCGAGAAATACCTGTCGCTCGTACATGAAGAGGGCGCGTTTCCCGCCAGCGAACGCAACCGGGCCTGGTTCGTTTTGTGTGGAGCGCAGACACACAGCGATTTGGACCTGGCCGAAGGCGCACTCAATATCATCGTTGCTCTGGCACCGGTTAAGCCGGGAGAGTTCCTGGTCTACCGTATTCGCCACCTGGTTGGCCGGTCGGAAGTGACCCGGGTAACCGGCCTGGAGCTGGATAGCATAAATTATCTGATTTCCTGAACGGTTAACTTCGGGGTGACAGGTACATCGTGATGTCCGCGGTCACAATTGTTTTTTCCTGGTCATCCTGCACTTTTACTTCGACGGTAATATTTTCTTTTTCCGTGTAGATTCGCTGTTCGATAAAAGCTTCCGCCATTACGTTGCTGCGCGCCTGACCAACGTATTGAATATTCATTCCGCGCGGTATCCAGCGCATGTCGTCCGGTAACGTGACTTCCGTTACCAGACCGGCCGCCAGTTCACACAGATTCCCCATCGCGAGCGCATGAACTCCGCCCAGATGATTTTGAACGGCCCGCCGTTTCTTCATCGAAACGCTGCAATGACCCGGGCGAAGTTCGCGAAAAAGAGGCCGGATACTGCCGAAATATGGCGCCTGGAAGCAGACCGCGCGAGTAAATAGCCAGCGCCCGGCCGGCAGGCGCGACAGTCGCCGGTACAGGTTAAGAACATCACTTGTCATCGATTTGGACTTTCCTGTTGGTTGTCGTTGCCGTCCGGTTTGCCGAATCCACCGCCACCGGGGGTGCTGACAATGAGTATATCTCCGGTTTCAACTTCGACGCGGGTGGCCGCGGCCAGTGGAATGATTTCTCCGTTGGCTCTTTGTAGTTGATTCTCGCCGGTCGCGCCAGCCGAGCCGCCGCAAAGTCCAAATGGTGCAATGTCCCGACGGCCCGACAAAATTGCAGCGGTCATCGGTTTGAGAAACTGCAGACGCCGCCTTGTGCCGTTACCGCCCGTGAATTTTCCGTTGCCGCCGGAGCCGCTGCGGATCGAAAACTCAAGCAGGCGAACCGGGAAACGACTTTCCAGAACTTCGGGGTCGGTGAGCCGTGAATTGGTCATGTGAGTATGAACTGCGTCGGTGCCATCGTAACCGTCCCCTGCACCCGATCCGCCACAGATGGTCTCGTAGTATTGCCATCGCTCATCGCCGAAAGTCAGGTTGTTCATCGTGCCTTGCGAGGCCGCCTGGATGCCAAGGGCGCCATACAACGCGTCCACGATGCATTGGGAGGTTTCGACATTGCCGGCAACGACGGCTGCCGGGTATTCCGGCGCCAGCATGCTGCCTTTGGGGATGCGAATCCGCAACGGTTTCAGGCAACCCTGGTTAAGCGGGATATTGTGGTCGACCAGGGTGCGGAACACGTACAGGACCGCCGCCGTACAGACCGCAGATGGCGCGTTGAAATTCGTCGCGCTTTGTGCCGACGTTCCTGAGAAGTCTATAACCGCACTTCGCTTCGCCCGGTCCACATCGATCGTCACCTTGATCGTCTGGCCGCTGTCCATAGTGCAGGAGAATTCGCCGTCCTGCAGACCATCGATTGCGCGGCGAACGGACTCCTCCGCGTTGTCCTGAACGTGTCGCATATAGGCCTGGACGGTCTGCAGACCATAGTGAGCGATAACGGTGGCGAGTTCTTTCTGGCCGCGGCGATTGGCGGCGATTTGGGCCTTCAGGTCCTCGATATTTTGTTGCGGGTTTCTGGCCGGCCACAGACCAGAGCTGAAAATATCGCGCAAAAGGGCTTCATCGAGCCGACCTTCGCGGACGATTTGCAGGTTATCGATCAGCACGCCCTCGTCATCGATATGACGGCTGTCCGGCGGCATGGAACCGGGGGTCGTGCCACCGATATCGGCATGATGGGCGCGCGCTGCGAGAAAGAAAGCGGGAGCTTCGGAATCGAACCAGATCGGTGTGATTACGGTGATGTCGGGAAGGTGCGTCCCGCCATCATAAGGCGCGTTCAAGGCGAAACTGTCGCCGACTTGCATGTCAGTTCGGTGTTTGCGGATAACCGCCGCCACGCTGTCACCCATCGACCCAAGGTGTACCGGCATGTGGGGCGCGTTGGCGATCAGTCCGCCTTGCGCATCAAACAATGCACAGGAGAAATCCAGGCGCTCCTTGATATTGACCGAATGCGCCGTGTTGCGAAGAACGACACCCATTTGTGTCGCGATGTGCATGAACAGGTTGTTGAAGACTTCGAGCAGGATCGGGTCTGATTCCCGGCCGGAGTCTTCGGTTTGCAGAACCGCTGGTTTTTCCTGCTGGCGCTCAAGCTGCAGATGGGCGTCTGGCAGGACGGTTGCATCCCAGCCCCGATCGACCACCGCCGTCGATGAAGCATCGAAAATAACCACGGGCCCGTCCAGGCGGCAGCCTGCACCCAAAGCCTTGCGTTCGAACCAGCGCGCCTGGTGCCATTGACCCGAACAATAAAAAGGCAGCTTTGCAACCGGCACAGGCGCGGGTCGTTTTTTTGCCGGCCGCAAGGAAATCTTTTCGCTCGACCCCGTCGTCTCCACCAGTAGATTTTCAACAACAACGGGCTGGTCGGGGACCGCAAAACCGAATTGCTCCCGATGCGCATCAGCGAACAGGTTTTGCATGGTGTCCGGCTCGGTCAGCGGAATGTCGAGCAGGCTGTCGGAGCCTTCATAGCGAAGCTGAACGGTATACCGCGTATGCACCGACTCGCCGGCCGGTTGCTGGGAGGCGACCGCGTGCTTGCTTTGCCGGCCGAGTTCGTCCGCCACCGGTTGCAATGACTGTAATGTCCTGTGATCAAGCCGGGCCGCAATCGACTGCTGGCGCATATCGCGTATTTCAGCCGCTCCCATGCCCAGTGCGGACAGAACGCCAGCCATGGGATGGACAAGCACCCGCGTCATGCCGAGACTGTCCGCTACGCGACAGGCAGTTTGCCCGGCCGCTCCGCCGAAACAGTACAAGGTAAATTCCTGCGCATCCCGGCCACGCTGGATGCTGATCGTTTTGATCGCATTCGCCATATTTTCAACAGCGACCGTCAGAAATCCCTCAGCTATTTCCTCAACCGGCCTGTCGCTATTAAATTCGTGATTTATTCGGTTCGCGAGTTCGGTAAATTTTTGCTCGCTTTCTTTCTTATCGATAGATAAGTCAGCAGTCGGGCCAAAGACTGCGGGGAAAAATTGCGCACTGAGTCTGCCTAGCAGCAGATTGGCATCGGTGATACACAGCGGGCCTTTTTTCCGGTAACAGGCGGGCCCGGGATCGGCGCCGGCGGATTCCGGGCCGACCTGCATTCGGTTATCAAGAAACCGAAGACAGGAGCCACCGCCTGCGGCAACTGTCTGGATGCGCATCATCGGTGCACGCAGTCGAATGCCGGCCACATCGGTTTCATAAGCGCGTTCGAAATCGCCGGCATAAAGCGAGACATCGGTTGATGTGCCGCCCATATCAAAGCCGATGAGTTTCTCGAAGCCGGCGGCAATGCCGGCGGCCGCCATCGCGACGACACCGCCCGCTGGGCCCGACAAAATACTGTTGTGGCCGTGAAAGCGATGCGCTTCGGTCAAACCGCCATGACTTTGCATGAACATCAGGCGCAGACCGGGATGCTGCCGGCTCAGTGTCTGGTCGATGCGATCGACATAGCGCCTGAGCAATGGCGTCAGGTAGGCGTCGACAACCGTCGTATCGCCGCGCGACACCAGCCTGATCAGCGGTGCGGTTTCATGCGCAACAGAAACCTGGGTAAATCCGAGGTCACGCGCGATCGCCGCAATGGTTTTCTCGTGATCCGGATAGCGGTAGCCATGCATCAACACGATCGCCACTGCCGACAAGCCTTGCTCGCGCAATGTTTCGAGTTGCGCTTTCACCCGTGACTCGTTCAGCGGAACGACCGCTTCCCCAGCGGCAGAAACGCGCTCATCTATTTCAACAACCTGCTGGTAGAGCATCTCGGGAAGGACAATTTGTCGGGCAAAGATGTCCGGCCTGTTCTGGTAGCCGATGCGTAAAGCGTCACCAAATCCCTTGGTGATTAGCAGCGCAAGCGGCTCGCCTTTGCGTTCCAGCAGCGCGTTGGTCGCCACCGTCGTGCCCATCTTGATCGTCGCGATCGGATGTTCGGCGTACTCGACGTTGTCGGGATTTTCGAGTATACGCCGGACCCCTTCCAGCGAAGCGTCTTCATATTGCTCGCTTTCGGAAAGAAGTTTTCGTATCTGTAAGCGGCCATCGGGCCGCTGCGCCACCACGTCGGTAAACGTGCCGCCGCGATCTATCCAGAACTGCCATTTTTTTTCGTCAGTCATTCCTAACCGGTATATTCAGGCGATGCTGGGTTATCCAGCTATAATCAGGTTAGCACCTGCGCGATACGGATGTGCCTGTTGGCTCCGGCGGGGGGGGGTCGAGAGTGCCACCAGGTCAGATCACGAACCCGGTGCGTCGCATTCAGGCTCAGTTCAGCTTCCCCGGATTAAACTGAGCTATTGATGGAGGAATCTGGGCAGTTACGATCGATTTGTCACGCGAAAATCTGCATTTTGGAGAACACGCCAATTGCAGGGTTTGTTATATTTCGATAAACGCAAGCATGCCGGGAGAAAAACCATGATCAGGGTTGTAAATTTCGTTTCTTTGCTTTCTGTGGCAGTCATTATAGCTGGCTGTGCGGCGAGCGCCCATGTACAGGATGTTCGTGCCGATGATGCGGATCGCATTACCGTCGGGACAGTTCAAAGAGAGATCCGGATCGGTATGTCGGCCGCCGATGTGGCCGAGGTTTTGGGTTCGCCGAATATCGTAACTACCGATGGGGATCGTCGGGAAACATGGATCTACGACAAGATTTCGAGCGAAGTCGCTTATTCCAGAAGCAGCGGCACGGTCGTCGGCCTGATTTTCGGTAGTGGTGGCGGCGGTCTGGGTGCTGGCAGCAAGGAGGCGGGTGCCACGGCGTCATCGCAACGCACACTTACGGTGATCATCAAGTTTGATGACGACAATTTAGTTCGCGACTTTTCTTACCACACTTCGCGCTTTTAACACGGCGCCAGTCTTGTGTTTATCGCCAATAGCAGGTGCTTGCTCCCGGCCTGTGGTGTGCTGGCTACTCTTTTTCTGGGTGGCTGCGCAGCAAAGGGTATACCAGAGGATGCGCTGAGGCTGCAGGAGAGTTCACTCGAGCTGAGAAGTATCCAGACGAGAACATTTTCCGCCGCATCTGAAATCGAGATTCTCGCCGCATCTGTCGCTGTATTACAGGACATGGAGTATGGCATTGACGAGATAGAAAGGCCGCTCGGCGTTCTGACTGCGTCTAAACTTGTTGATGCTGATTCAGCCGGTCAAAAAACAGGATTATTTTTTCTCGATTTGCTGTGTGTGATTGGCGGTAGCAGCGACTGTACTTCGTCGACTTATGCCGATGACTCGCAAAAAATCATGCTCACCATAGTGGTAATGCCCAGTCTTGCCAATGAAAACGAGTTCGTTACAAGAGTAACGCTCCAGCGCGTCGTTTTTGACAAGGAATCCCGAGTTAACCTTAGGGAAAAAATTGTCGATCCCGAAATCTACCAACAGATTTTTGAAAACCTTTCGAAATCAATCTTTCTGCAGGCGAACCAATGACAAGCAATTTCAGGCCATACCCGTCAATACTGATTTGTTTGCTCGCCGGTTGCGCCACTGTACCGCCGGACGTGGTCGGCAGCGGCACCCAGCTTGAAGTACGGCAAATTCAGACCAGGGAGTACGATACGCTGGACAAAAAGATGACCATGCGCTCGGTCATCGCAACGCTTCAGGATCTCGGTTTTCTAATCGACAATGCAGATATGAGTCTCGGGGCCATCACCGCTACCCGCCTTCACCAATATAAGATGCGAATGACAGTTACGGTAAGAGAGAAGGGAGAAGCGCGTATAGCGGTTCGAGTCAGCGCCCGCATTGGGGAGGAAAACGTAACCAATCCGAAAACCTATCAGGATTTTTTCGTGGCTTTGGATAAAGCGATGTTTCTCACTCTCAACAAAGTTGACTGAGACTCGCGATAAAAACAGAAAAGGCTGCTTTTCAATCCGCAATTTGGCGCAGGCCGGAAACACTGGATAACGGCGACCCGGTGGACCTGGCCAGCCAATAACAGGTTACCCACGAAAAAATGACATAGCTCAATGTTTTTGCCTTTGCTGCGCTTCTGATCCGCGCCCTGTGACAGAAATTGTACGCACACCGGCTGTTCAGGATACCTGATTCGGGTTTTTCGCCTGATTAGGGTCGCTCAAGACTGGTTATGTGTGTTGGCGAGGAGTAACGTATTTTTTGCGCGCACTTGGCAGGGGCTGATTGTATTAGAGGTGCAAACTGCTCCAATTCATTGCGCTGCAATACTGTTTTTCTTCATTCGGGGCCGCTGGCTACAGCTTGCCTCCAGCGACCGGCCCGTCGACTACACTGCAGAGGTGTCGGGATGACCGATTTCAATTCCAAAAAAATTCCAGGCCGTAACTTTTTCAAGATGCTCGGGCTGCTGGCATTTGCGACGCTGTCAGTCACAGGCTGTGCGACTACGCAGAACGTGCGACAGATTGATCGGCTTGAATCAACCGTAGAAAATCCACGTATTTTATTGATGACGCCCGATATAAAATATTACCTGATCACGACTGGCGGCTTGGCTGAGCCGCACGCGGACTGGACGGAAGCGGCACGCAGCAACTTTGCCGTCGCTCTTGCCCGGTTTGCAGACGCGCGTTCCATAGACGTGGTCAGTGGGAGTGATGAAATCAACCTGAGCGATCAGGAAATCAGCTACCGCAAGCTTCATGCCGCGGTCGGTTACACCATAATGAATAATTATTTCGGAATGCAGACCTTGCCAAGCAAGAACCGGGAGTTCGACTGGTCACTGGGGCCGGATATTCGCAGCATTGGCGAGCAATATGATGCGGACTACGCCTTGTTCGTTTTCTATCGGGACTACCAGGCATCTGGAGGCCGTATTTTTTTCTCAGTACTCGCTGCTGCGGTGGGGGGAGTCGGGGTCAGTACTGGCTGGGAAGGCGGATTCGCGTCGATAGTCGATCTCAAGACTGGCGATATCGTCTGGTTCAACATGGTACTGGCTGGTAGCGGCGAACTTCGCAATGCGGATGGCGCTGCGGCGACCGTCAACAAATTGTTCAAGGATATGCCGGCCGGTTGACGATGACGATCCAAGGACGAATAAACCTTATCGCAGTCACCTTGCTGTTGGTGGCTGGTGCCGCAGGCGCGAGTGACGACGATATCGAACCCAAAATTCCACCCGGTTACGTGCCTGATGAAGCGCCGGACGAAGCAGGCATCTGGATGGAGATGCATGAAATCGAGCAAAAAATCAGGCAGTCGCCGATGCTCGTAAGAGACGCGGATCTCAATGCCTACCTGCAATCGACAGTTTGCCGGGTGGCGGGAGATTATTGCGGCGATATCCGGGTCTATCTGATGCGTAACCCGGGATTCAATGCGTCGATGACTCCGAACGGGATGATGCTGGTCTGGACCGGCTTGTTGACAAGAGTAACCACGACGGACCAACTGGCCGCAGTTGTCGGTCATGAAGTCGCTCACTATACGAGACTACATACCATGGAGCGGTGGCGCAGTCTGAAAGACGGCTTGGCCGCCGGCTCGATTTTCGATCTCGTATTTCTCGTTGCGACCGGTGTCGGAGTGCCGCTTGGCCAGGCGACTGCGATCCTGGGGACTCTCGCGTTTAGTCGTGAGCAGGAGCAGGAAGCAGACTTTCTGGGTGCTCGCATGATGGCAGAGGCCGGACTGGATCCCCACGCTGCTTATCAAGTCTGGAACATGATAATCGCAGAAGAGGAATCTGCCGCCGTCAAGCGCAGAAAACCCGGCCTGTTTTCCAAGACTCATCCCGATTCGGTTGCTCGTTCAGCGGCATTGGAGGAATGGGTAACGGATCGCTATGGCCCGCCCCCTGGAGATTCTTCAGATCAGGGCAGGCATGTGGCTGAACTCAACAAAAATTATCTTTTTCTGATGGAAGATCAGTTGGCTACGAACAGGTTCGGCCGGACCGAGGAAATGTTGGATCGCCACAGGCGAGCCGGGGTTGAGCAAGGGCTGGTCGACTTTTTTTATGGCGAGATGCTGCGTCAGCGGGGCGACGACGGCGACAAGGAACTCGCCGCCGAATCCTACCGGAGTGCGATCCAAAGCGGGTCTGCACCACCGGAGGCCTATAAAAATCTGGGTTATCTGAACCTTAAGTCTGGCGATACCGCCGTGGCCCAGGAAAATTTCAGCAAATATCTGCTGGCCAATCCCGACGCATCCGACAAGGCGATGATCGAATTTTATCTTGAGGAGACCGGTCATGATTAAGCGCATTATTCCACTTCTTCTGTTTGCGGTTACGATGAGTGGCTGCGTGGCAGGTTATCGCCTGGTGCCCCCCGGAACGTCCACGGTCGGAAATCTGATGGTCGAATCGGCAGCGACGTGGAACCAGGCGCCGCGTATGGCCTCTTCACGCAAAAATACACAGGTCTGGACGCAGGATGGCTTGCTGCTGGACAGGATCATTATTATTCCCGGTGTTCCCGATGACGAAACGCTGTTTATAACGCGGCAAAAAGACGCGGCGCTGCCCAAATTTCGCTCCGATATGCTGCCCAATGAAATTGAAGAGTTGTCCGAGTCGTCGATAACGAAGCTGTTCGGCGAAGGCGAGGTTACCGTAGCCACAAGAAAACTTCGCCCGCACCGTTTCGGCGGGAACCAGGGCTTCATGTTCGATCTCAGCGTGGTCCTGGCGGATGGACCGGATTACAGCGGTATGGTCGGCGCCTTCGTCGCCGATGAAATGCTGTATATGATTTTATATATCGCCGCGGAACCCTATTATTTTGGCAAGCATGCGGACGAAGCCGCGGCGATTATCAAAACAGCGCATCTTTGATTGTTCAAGCGCTATTCGACCATTCGACCGGGAAGTCACCACTGAACCGGCGGGCCACAGCAATCGGCAGCCGCTGACTGGAATACTATGGACCGCAACCTGGCCGTGATCCTGACCCTGGTTGTGTACCAGGCGCTGATGCTGACGATCGGTTTCTGGGCGATACGACGCACCCGGGACACCGAGGATTTTTTTCTTGGCGGCCGCCGTCTTGGACCGGTGGTTGCCGCAATCAGCGCCTCGGCGAGCTCATCGTCCGCGTGGACGCTGCTGGGGGTTAGCGGCGCCGGCTATT
>CAZMOM010000028.1:0-33523 GCA_964568075.1 uncultured Gammaproteobacteria bacterium | reverse complement strand
TATGGGGTTTGTCGGCGATCTGGCTTTTGCCCGCGACGTTGTCGGGTTTTATGATTAACTGGTTTCTGGTTGCCCCGCGACTTGCGCGGCTGGCACGAGAAAGCGGCGTTCTGACTTTGTCCGAACTCATCGCAGGCAACCCGCTAGACCCGGGTTTCAAAAGAAATATTCGCCTTTGCAGCCTGATTATTCTTTTTTCCTTTCTGTTTTATGTGGCTGCCCAGTTTCAGGCCGCCGGCGATGCGTTTGCCAATACTTTTGGCTGGTCTGCCCGGCTCAGCCTGCTGGTGGGTGCCGGCATCATCCTGATTTACACACTGCTGGGCGGATTCTGGGCGGTCAGTGTGACCGACACGCTACAGGGTTTAATGATGGCGCTCAGCGCCGTGGTGATTCCGTTGGTCGCGCTGGCCACCGTGGGCGGACCGCTCGAAGTCTGGCAAGGTTTGCAGGAACTGGGGCCCCCGGCCGCCAGCCTGAGTGGCAGCTATGGCTGGTTTCTCGGTTTGTTTTTCGTTCTCGGCACGCTGGGTATCGGTATGGGTTATCCAGGCCAGCCGCATGTCGTCAATCGATTCATGGCGATGCGATCGGCGAGGGAAATACCGCGGGCACGCGCGGTCGCGATTGGCTGGGCACTGCTCGTTTACCCAGGCATGCTGGTGTTGGGTTGGTCGGGCAGGATTCTGTTCGGTGGTCTGGATGCGAACGAGCAGATCTTTTTTGAAGCGGCAAACCAGCTACTACCGCCGGTGCTGGCCGGTATCATGATTGCCGCCGTGCTGTCGGCCATCATGTCGACCGCCGACAGCCAGTTGCTCGTCGCGTCGTCATCGGTTGCGTATGACTGGCAACTGGCAGAGCGGGGACGCCAGTCATCCATAGTTAAAGCCAGGGCGGTTGTTATTCTTCTTGGCGTGCTGTCGGTTCTGCTGGCGATCTACGCACCGGAGGCGATTTTTTCCCGCGTTCTGTTTGCGTTTCACGCCCTGGGCTCCTCTTTTGGCCCGATCCTGCTGATCAGAATTTATCGAGGGCAGATTGCCTCGGACGCTGTTTACCAAAGCCTGCTTGCCGGTGTCGGGCTGACCATCCTGTTTAACTGGCTGCCGGATACACCTGGCGATTTCGCGGAACGCCTGTTGCCATTCGCCGCCGCCTTCCTTCTCGCCTGGCGGGGGTTACCCACGGTTGGCAAAGTCGTCGAGCCGATGGCCTCAGTCTCGTTTCCGGAAGACCGCGATTACGACTAGCAGCCTGCTGAAAAATCCTCAGCGGGCACTATACGGCGTTAAGAATCGGCTCGAAATACTCATGTACTGGCAGGTACACTGCGCTGCCGGGCAGGACGCCCAAATGCAGCGGAGCCCAGGGACGGGCGAGAGCGGCGCCGGGCAGGACGCCCAAATACAGCGGAGCCCGGGGACGGGCGAGAGCGGCGTGTCCCCGCACTGGCCACCGGGCCAGGTTTCCGATTGAATAGGTCTTTTGTCGCGAAAAATGAACCCGAAATCATGAGTCTGGAAAGGAACATACGCAAATTAATAGCGTTGGCGATTATTGTCCTAACCATCGTCGGGGTGGCTGCTGTCCTTTACCTGACCGATACGTTGCTTGACGTCTGGGATCGGCTGAGCAAAGGGCCCGCCGCGATTCGCTACGCTTTTTGGGGGATACTCTCCACCGGCCTGCTGCTCGTAGCCTGGGGCGTGTATCGGCTGTTGCGTCCTTCGAGTCCTGCAACCGCAAGCGGCCGGCAAGAGCGACCGGCCATTGATGCGGCCAGCCTTTCCGAGCGCCTCGACGCGGCCCAGGAATCGGGCATCGACGTTGAATCTGCCCGCCACGAACTGAACCAACTGGCCCGGCGCAATGAAGCGGGACGACTCGGTGTCGCATTGGTCGGCAACATCAGCACGGGCAAAAGCAGTCTGATCGAAGCCCTGATTCCCGGGGCTAGCCCGGCGGTCGATGTCAGCGGCGGGTCGACCCGCTCGATGTGTCGGCACCAATGGCAGGCGGAGTCGGGCGATGTACTCGAACTGGTGGATTTGCCGGGCTTGAGCGAAGCAGATGGGAAGCTGGAACAGTTAACACTCGATGAAGCGTTGCGTTGTCATCTGGTTATATTCGTCTGTGAGGGCGATCTGAGCCGTGACGAATATCAGGCCTTGAGCCAGCTGCTGGCGCTGGAAAAACCGCTGGTGTTAGCGCTCAACAAAAAGGATCGATTCGACGAGGATGAGCTTTCCGGTATTCGTCAGCGCCTGGCTGATCGCGTCGGTTCGGAACGAGTTCCCGTTGTCGCGATCAGCGCCGGCGGCTCGGAAGTGCTGATGCGTATCGATAAGCAGGGGCGCGAGGAAAAAACGAAGAGACCGCGATTGCCGGAGGTCGATGAATTGTTGTCCGCGCTTGAGCGATTGCTGGACGGATCGCCCGAGGCTCTGCAGCAATTGCGTGACCGCTCGGTGTTTTTTCTTGTCGAAAGCCGCCTGCGGGAGGCCCGTAACCGGCATCTCGATACGGCCAGTGAGGCGATTGTCCGGAAATATACCAAGCGTGCCGTGGTTGGCAGTCTCGCGGCCGTCAGCCCCGGCACTGACATTTTGATTCAGGGCTACCTGGGTACGAATATGGTCAGAGAGCTGTGTGAGCTTTACGAGGTAGCAGCGAAGCAGCTGGATATCGACAAATTTTTGAGTCACAGCCAGAGTCTTATCGGACGAATATTGCCGCTGATGCTGGCGGTTGCGGGCAACGGTCTGAAAGCTTTTCCTGGCGTCGGGACGCTGACGGGTGGATTGGTCCACGCAGTTGCCTATGGGATGATTTTCGATTCGCTGGGCCACAGTCTGAGGCGAACGCTCGATCAAAGGGGTGAATTCCTGCCGGGAATGGCCGCGGCCGGTTTTAAGGAGTCGTTAGGTGAAAATCTGGAATCGCGTAGTGGAGCGCTTGCCCGGCTGGCGCTGGAATCGGTCGAAAGAAAATCAAGCCAAGACTCCGAATCAGCAAACCATTCAAACCGGTAACGCCAGCGAAGGTCATCTCGCGCTGGCGAAGGCCAGCCTCGGCGATCTGATCGCGGATTCCAGGATTCCGGAAGTCGTGCGCGAGACATTGTCGGCAGATTATGCGGAGCTGGCGGCGATGATCGAAAAACTCGAACATGGGCATCTGCATATCGCCGCGTTTGGGCGGGTTAGCACCGGCAAGTCTTCGCTGTTAAACGCCATGCTGGGGGAATCTCGTTTTGCCGTCAGTGCCTTGCATGGCGAGACCCGCACGCAGTCGGTGACATCCTGGCAACAGCAAGAATCTCAGGGCGTGTATTTGATTGATACGCCAGGCATCAACGAAGTCGATGGGGAAGCGCGTGAACGTCTGGCTTCCGAGGTCGCCGGCCAGGCAGACCTTGTATTGTTTGTGACCGACGGTGATCTGACCGACAGCGAATTGCAGGCATTGCGTGAACTGGCGGCGATGGGCAGACCCATGCTGTTGGTGCTGAACAAGGCGGATCGATACAACGACGAAGAACGCAGGCGACTAATACAGTCGCTGCTGCAGCATACCAAGGGCCTGATCGCTTACAAAAACGTAATCAGTTGCTCGGCCAACCCGTCACCGATGATTTATCTCGTGACCGACAGGCGGGGCGTCGAGCGCGAGGAGCGAAGGGAACGCGAGCCGGATATCGACCGGTTAAGGGAAAGACTGTGGGAGATTCTGGAAGCCGAAGGTAAAACGCTTGCGGCAGTCAATGCCGGTCTGTTTGCGGCCCAGCTAAGTGACCGGCTTGGGCGGAAAATTCTTGGTGCCAGGCGACATCTGGCAGATCGTCTGATTACGACCTACTGTATCGGCAAGGGCGTCGCGGTTGCGGTCAATCCGATTCCGGTTGCCGACCTGCTGGCCGCCGCATTTGTCGATCTCAGTATGGTTGTGCACTTGTCACGCCTTTATGGTTTGCCGCTCAGCGGAAAGGAAGCCGGGAAACTGGTCAAGGTCATCATGGCGCAACTGGTCGCTCTGATGGGCACGGTCTGGGCCGTTAACTTTATTTCCAGTGCGCTCAAGGTCGGCACTGCGGGGTTGTCGACGCTGGTAACGGCGGGCGCACAAGGAGCGGTCGCGTATTACAGCACTTATATCGTCGGTCGGGTGGCCGAAGAATATCTCGCCCGGGGCCGCTCCTGGGGGAGTGGTGGACCGAAGCGGGTGGTCCAGCAGATTCTCGAAAGCCTGGACCGGGAGTCGATCATGCTGCAGGGCAGGGAGCAGGTGCTGGCGCGCTTGAAAAAGGCCAGCTGAACGAGTGAGCGAAGAGAGTCAAAGACGCGGTCAGCGAATACGCGATGTTGTTGCGAGAATCCCGCTCGGCAAGGTCGCAAATTATGGCATGGTGGCTGATCTGGCCGGCTATCCAAGGCATGCCCGGTTTGTCGGCCGGGCGCTCGGCGATGCACCGGATCGTGCCACTATTCCGTGGCACAGAGTGATCAACGCGCAAGGTCGGATCGCTTTTCCGACAGACAGCGAGTGGTTCGCTGAGCAAAGTCAGCGATTGTCCTTGGAGGGTGTCACCGTCGTTGCGGGGAAAATTGACATGGTCAGGTTTGCCTGGAAGCCTGATCTGGACGAAATGCTTTGGGGCCCCGGCCCGATCGATTTCTGAGTCGACTTTAAGTCGTGCTATTTTCACATTGTGACAGGCAAAGGCATACGATGAAAATCTGGTTTTCCCATGGGCAGGACGGGTCGCCGACCGGCAGCAAAATTCAACTGATGTCCAAAATTGCCGGCGATCGGGGCTGGGAATGTAAGTCTGTCGATTACCGTGGAATGGAAGACCCGCAAGATCGGGTGGAAAAATTGCTGGTCCAGCTGGCCGGCCAAAGCGAGCCGGTTACGCTGGTCGGATCGAGCCTGGGCGGACATGTCGCGGCCAAAGCCAGCCAGGATGTGCACTGCCAGGCTTTGTTTCTGATAGCGCCGGCTTTTTATTATCCGGGCTACGAGGAATACACGCCCGATACAAGTGCAAAACATATTGAGATCATGCACGGCTGGGATGACGACGTGATACCTGTCGATAATAGCGTTCGCTGGGCACGCAAACATAAGGCCGTTTTGCATATCATCGATGGCGGTCATCGGCTCGAGGAGAACATGCAGGAGCTGACGATCCTGTTTACCTCTTTTTTGCAACAAGTCGAGACGCTCACCGCCTGAGCCGGATTGCCCTTTCCGCGATCCGGTCGATCACGCCGGGCGCTATCAGCTTTAGCCAGCGCCCCAGTTTTCCCCTCAGCGAGGTGATCAACAATCTTCGCCGGCGAGACATGGCGTCGACGATAAGCCGGGCGCATTGTTCGGCGGTCATTATCCGCGCCTCCTGCATCGGCGTATCGCCCATTGCCTCGCCATCGCCTTTCAGGGCGCGGCGGTGAATCTGACTGACGACGAAATCTGGCGCGATAACACTGATATCGACTCCGCTGCCTCTTAGCTCGATCCGCAGCGAGTCGTAAAATCCGACCATCGCATGTTTGCTCGCGGCATATCCGGTACGGCTGGGCACGCCGGTCAATCCGGCGAGGCTGGCCACAGCCACGATCAATCCTCTGCTGCGGATCAGGTGAGGCAGAGCGTAATAAGTGCAGTAAACAGAGCCCAGGTAATTGATATCCATGATACGCCGGAAGATTGAGAGGTCGGTTATCTCGCTGAACTCGGTCCACATCGTGGCCCCCGCATTATTGACCAGGGTGTCGATCGTGCCAAAATGTTCGACGCTTGCCCCGATCAGAGCTTCGCAGTCCGCTGGTATGGTCACATCGCAGGTGCAAACCAGTGCCCTGGCGCCCGCGGCCTCGCATTCCGTGGCCAGGCTTTCGAGGCGCTGACGATTGCGTGCCGCCAGGACAAGATTCGCGCCTTGTGAGGCGAGCAAAAGAGACAGGGCCCTGCCAATGCCTTCGGAAGCACCGGTGATGATAATTGTCTTATGATTGAAATCCGGCATCGAGCCTATTTGCAATTGACCTGAGTGCGCAAAGCCTAGCACGATGGGTGGTGGCAAAAACCAGGAGAGAAATGATGATGATCAGAATGAGCTTGATCTTGACGCTGGCGGTTTTTCTGCTCGCTTGCGGGAGCACGGACGACGATGACGCGGGCACTGAGAATGTGACGACAGAGAATGCCGCACCAGATCCGATGGCTGATGAATCTACGGATCAGAACCAAGCCGCGCAGGACCAATGGGAAAAAATGGTCGAGGAATCCGAGCAAGCAGACGACGGAACCTGAAATCAGTGTTAAAAATATGCTAAGAGGCATAGCGGATGAAGAGGATTCCTGAGCCAGAATTGATGAACGAATCCGAGCAGGCACGTGCGTACGCCGAGGCAGATTTCGAAGAATCCAATACACTGTTTGTTGACTTGTTTTGCGAGCGGTTTCCAGGATTTCGCGATGGACGCGTACTCGATATGGGTTGCGGGCCGGCAGATATCACCATACGGCTTGCCGGCGTGTTGCCGGAGGCAAATGTTGACGGCGTTGACGGCGCAAGTGAAATGCTCAGGTTTGGCCGCGAAAGGTTGGCACGGGACCGTGCGCTCGCATCGCGCGTCACTTTGATCGAGGGCTTGATTCCCGGAGTGGAGTTGCCGGTCTGCCAATACGACGCTTTGGTCAGTAACAGCCTGCTGCATCATCTTCATCGGCCGGAGGTTCTCTGGCAGGCGATCTGCGAATTGTCTTCCCCAGGTGCGGCCGTGTTGATTATGGATTTGTTCAGGCCGGAAAGCCTAGAGCAGGCAGAGTCGCTGGTCGAATCCTACGCACCGGACGCGCCGGCGGTTTTGCAGCAGGACTTCTATAATTCACTGCTCGCTGCCTTTAGTCAGGAAGAGGTCCGGCTGCAACTTATCGATAATCAGATCGATACTCTGGTTGTCGAAACGGTATCCGACCGCCATATGTTGATTAGCGGCAGCATGCCTTGAGGACCGAGATGATCCGCATACCCGGCGTTAGCCGGTTTTTTCTTTACCTGAGACGCAAGATCCAGCGGTTGGTGCTGCGCTGCAAGGTTGTCCCCGATGACCTTGCAGAGTTGCGGCTGGACCCTGCGAAACCGGTTTGTTACGTGCTCGAATACAGTGGTCGCGGTAACCGGATGGCGCTGGATGAAGCCTGCCGGCGGCACGGGCTGCCCGACGCCGAGGATGGACTGGAAACGAGTGCGCTCTCCGAGCGGCGCGCAATTTTTTATCTGAAGCACTATTATGGCTGGTACCGTCGCCGGAGCCTGCGAATTTCAGACCGTCTGCGCAGACTCGTGGTCGCCGCGACGGAGGATGCCGGTCTTGATATACAGATCGTCCCGGTCGTCATTCACTGGGGCAGGGCGCCGGAACAACGCTCGGGACTGACGCTGCTCTTTACGGAGCAGTGGAAAGAGGGCGGACGCCTGCACCGGATAATGCAGGTAATGTTGCACGGGCGCGATACGCTCGTGCAGATTTCCACGCCCTTGTCATTGCGGGAAATCGTCGATGAGGGGCTGAGCCCGGAAACTGCCGAACGGAAAATCGCCAGGATTCTGCGCGTGCATTTTCGGCGCCAGCGTGCCGCCACGCTGGGCCCCGATATGTCACACCGGCGTAACCTGTTTAAGAGCATTTTGCGTACCAGGGAAGTTCGCGATGCGATAAAAAAAGAAGTTTCGGCGAACAAGTTTTCCGAGAAATGGGCCCGGGCCCGGGCGCGTTCTTACCTGAAAGAAATTTCCGCTGATTACTCGTATCCGGTCGTCCGCTTTCTCGCCGGCGTGTTTAGCAAAGTGTGGAACCGTCTTTACGACGGTATCGAGCTGGCCAATGTCGACAACCTCAGGCAAATAGCCCCGAATTTCGAGTTGGTTTATGTCCCGTGTCACCGCAGCCATATCGATTATCTGCTGTTGTCATACGTGATTTTTAACCAGGGTCTGATGGTCCCGCATGTCGCCGCCGGAAAGAATCTCGATCTGCCGGTGATCGGGTCGATTCTACGCAGCGGCGGCGCTTTTTTTCTGCGTCGGAGTTTCAAGGGGAAACGTCTTTATTCGGTCGTTTTTGAAACCTACCTGGCGGCGATGATTTCGCGTGGTTACTCGATTGAATATTTTGTCGAAGGCGGGCGTAGTCGGACCGGCCGCCTGGCGAAGGCGAAGCCGGGAATGCTGGCCATGACGGTCAGAAGTTATCTTAAAAATCCTCAGCGGCCGATCGCTTTTGTGCCGGTCTATTTCGGCTATGAAAAGCTCGTAGAGGGGCAGTCTTTTATACGTGAGTTGCGTGGTGGTGCAAAGCGCAAGGAAACGCTGCCGGGCCTGCTGAAAAACTTGCCTTCAATGCGCGAGAAATTCGGAAAAGTGTACGTAAATTTCGGACAACCCCTCGTTTTGCACGAACTGCTCGATGAATGGTGTGCGGACTGGCGGGAAACCGACAGCAAGAACGAGTGGTTTTCCGAGCTGATCGAAGAACTGGGTGACCGGATCATGCTGCGGATCAATGAGGCCGCCTCAGTCAGTCCGGCCGCGTTGCTCAGCCTGGTACTTCTCAGCACACCACGCCAGACGATGCTGGAAGCGGATCTGGAAGAGCAATTGGAGTTGCTGGTTCGGCTGCTTGCGGCGGCTCCTTATTCGCCCTTCATGTCGGTATCACAAAAAACAGCGGGCGAGATGATTACCCATGGTCAGGAACTGGATATCGTGATTCGCGAAGAAAGAGAGTTGGGTGCGGTTATCCGAATGAGAACTCGAAACGCGGTCCTGATGACTTACGTTCGCAACAATATTCAACACGTTTTCGCGCTACCTTCACTGGTTGCCGCCTGTTTTACCAATCGGCCCGAGCTCGGTGAAAAGGAACTGGTGAGATTGTGTGGATTGGTTTACCCATACCTGCAAAGTGAACTTTTTCTGCGCTGGAAGATTGATGACCTCGCAGAGGAAGTGCCGAAGGTTTTGCGGACTATGCGCGATCTGGGCCTGGTCCGGGAAGACGACGCCCGTGGTGTTTTCTGCAGGCCCGATACCGGCGCCCCGCAGGCGGCACAAATCAATCTGCTGGCGAGAACGTCTTCCCAGGCATTGGAAAGATTTTACATGGCGGTGGCGGTCTTGCTCAGCCGCGGCAGCGGCCGGATAACAGCCGCCGGACTGGAAGAGGAAAGCCGCCGCATCGCCCAACACATGGCGTTGCTTTACGAGCTGGATTCGCCCGATTATTTTGACCGCACGCTATTCAGGAATTTCGTCTCCGGCATGCTGGCGACGAAATTTCTCGGGGAAGATACCAACGGGATGCTCATTTTTGACGATTCGCTCGAAAGTGTCGATCAGGATGCGCGGCTGGTCCTGGGGGAGCAGGTCAGGCTGAGCATCCTGCAGCTGGCGAGCCGCACGGCCGGTAATCGAGCCGTGACTCAGGAGCAGGATACGGCTTTGTGACATTGTTGCGACGCAGCGCGCAAGCTAACCGGCCGCTGGCCGAGAGCCTGAGTCGAAAATTCAGCCTCGCCCCGGCCCTGACCGATCGCCGGGGAATCCAATCGAGCCCGGCGGGAGCTTGAATCGGCTGCAATCCTTGCCAAATCAGGGAAAAATCATAAACCTATCGGCCGCCACGGGTCCCGAATCGGGGCCGGCTGACAAGCCGGCGTGGCGAACGGTCTCGGGAGATCGCGCAAAGCCTCTTGGGACGGGATTGCAGGCGGAGACTGACTTGCCGCCGAAGGCATAAACAGGCAGGATTCGTCTTGAAAAACACGGGCTTGCGGGCGGCATCGTCGGAACGAGGATTGTGGTTTCGGCGAACAGTTTTGTCCCGCAGACAGCGAAGATCGAAAATAAAAGCCTGATAACAAAACATGCGAGCACATTATCCGGGGAAGCTAATGAAAACCATACCCACACACTGGCGCCGCCAGTTGGCGCCATTTCAAGGCAGGATTCTTACCTTTTTGTGTCTGTCAGTACTGCTGGTTGCACCCGCCCGGTCGGTCGAATTCGGCGATTCAAGCGAGGGCTGGTACGGCACCTGGGACACAACCATATCTTTGGGACAGACCTGGCGCGTGCAAAGCCCGGATCTGGAATTGATCGGGCTGGCCAACGGCGGTACCGCCCTTTCGCTCAATCACGATGACGGCACGCTCAATTACGACACCGGAACGATCAGTCGCGTCATTAAAGTCACGACAGAGATCGAAGCGAACTACAAGAATTTTGGTCTTTTTCTCCGTGGCTTCGGCTTCTATGACGAGTGGAACAAGGAACACGACAGGCTGCGGACGCCGCTGGGCAAGAGAGGCAACGACCTGGTTGGCGCGGACATTAAAATGCTTGATTTGTATGCCTCCCTGCGCTTCGATCTGGGACCGATGCCCGCAGAACTCCGGGTCGGAAGTCAGGCGATTAACTGGGGCGAAAGTACTTTTTTCCCCGGTGGTCTCAACATCATCAATCACTTCGATGTTTCGCGCCTGCGCTCGCCGGGCGCGGAATTGCGTGAAGCGCTGATCCCGCAGAACCTGGCCTGGTTGTCGCTGGGCACGTCTCAGAACACCGGTCTGGAGGTGTTCTATCAGTGGAAATGGGATGACACGGATCCGGATCCGGTGGGTTCCGCATTTAGCACCAACGATTTTGCGGTCGGTGATGGCGATCACGTGATGCTGGGATTTGGGATCTGGAGCGATCTCGGCACGGACTTTTCGCAATTCAACGGCGGAACGATCGACAATTTTAATTTCGTCAACCGCACCTTCGACCGGGACCCAGAGGACGGCGGTCAGTACGGGGCAAGGTTTAACTGGTATGTGGACGGCCTGTTCGATGGGACCGAGTTCGGTCTTTATTTCATCAATTATCACAGCCGCCTGCCGTATGTGAGCGGCAACACCGGAACCCAGGCGGGTCTCGGCAATGCCCTCGGTGCCGGCACCGCATTGGGCGGAGCGGCGCAGGCGATCGCTTCCGGGTTGCCGCTGAATACGGCGATCGCGGTTGGCGCCCAGGCTGGCGTCGATGCGGCGGCCGCGGCGGGCGGCAACTATGATCTTGCCACGGCGACGCAGGCCGCGACGATCGGTGCGAACGCGGTTTTGCAGGGGGTCGACATTTTTACCCTTATCAGCCCGTTCGCGATACATGAATATGCACAGACCGCCAGTTACTTTGTCAATTTCCCGGAAGACATCGAACTGTTGGGGTTGAGCTTCAATACCCAGGTATTTGGTATCGCCTGGCAGGCCGAGCTTGCCTACCGGGACAAACATCCATTGCTGGTCGATGATGTCGAGTTGCTGTTCGCCGCGCTGTCGCCATTGAACGCGGCGCTTGGGGCCAACCAACTGGGACCACAGGGGCTGGACCAGGAGGTTCCGGGATGGCGCGAGTTCACGACCTACCAGTTCGACACGACACTAACGAAACTGTTTGGCCCGGTGCTGGGCGCAAGCCAGGCGGTCCTGCTTTGGGAGGGCGGTTGGTTTCATGTCGAATCCCTGCCGGATCGGAGCATTTTTCGCCTGAATGGCCCCGGCACGGACATCAGTGGCAATGCGGCGTTGGCGTCGGCCCATTTCGGCCTGGTTGAGGCGCCGGAGCACTTTCCGTCTGCTTCGTCATGGGGTTACCGGCTCGTCGGTCGGCTCGACTACGATAGCCTGATCGGGCCGTGGAACGTAGCGCCGCGCTTCGCCTGGGCGGATGACGTCAGCGGCGTTTCTCCGGGACCGGGCGGACTGTTCGTCGAAGGACGCAAGGCGCTTACTCTCGGTGTTTCGGCGACCTACCAAAACACCTGGGTCATCGATATGTCCTATACCGAGTTCAGGGGTGCAGGTCAGTACAATCTGGGGAACGACCGCGACTTCATATCTATTAGCGTGAAAACCTCTTTCTGATCGGCTGAACCTGCGAAACGGAGTGTTATTAAAATGATGAAAAAATACTTGATTGGCGCAGGTGCAGCCGCGATTTTTGCTCTTGGCGCCACGAATGTCTTTGCTGAGGCGACCGCAGAACAAGTCGCTGCGCTCGGCGGAGATACCTATACCCCCTACGGGGCCGAAAAGGCCGGCAACGAGGATGGATCCATACCGGCCTGGACCGGTGGGCTGACCTCGCCGGCAGACGCGGGGGCCACAGGGTTTAAAAGCGGTGGTCATCACCCCGATCCCTATGCGGGCGACGACGTGCTGTACACCATCAATGCGCAGAATATGGGGCAGTACGCCGACCTCATGACCGAGGGCGAGAAAGCCGTGATGCGGGCGTATCCGGATACCTATTTCATGAATGTCTATCCGACCCGCCGCAGCGCTGCCTTTCCGCAGCGCATCTACGATGCGACCAAGGCCATCGCGGCGTCGGCGAAGTTGCTCCCGTCCGGGAACGGCGTAACCGGCGCAGTCATCGGTATCCCGTTTCCGTTTCCGCAGAACGGGCTGGAGGCGATCTGGAACCATGTTTTGCGCTACCGGGCGGAAAAAGCGCTCCGCAGTATCGGCCAGGCGGCAGTAACCGCAGGCGGCGCCTATACGATGGTCAAGTTTGCCGATAAGTACATCGCCAATTACAGCCTGGCCGGCATGACGGAAGATGCGCTGGAAAACGTCATTATTTATTTCATGCAGAATATCAGTTCCCCGCCACGGCTCGCCGGTCAGATCCTGCTGGTGCATGAGACGATGGATCAGGATAGGGAGCCTCGTCGAGCCTGGCTTTACAACCCGGGGCAGCGCCGGGTAAGACGCGCGCCGGATGTCTCGTTCGACAGCCCGCGTACGGCATCGGACGGCCTGTCGACCAGCGATCAGCTGGATATGTTCAATGGCAGTCCGCAGCGCTACAACTGGACGCTGGTTGGCAAGAAGGAAATTCTGATTCCATACAATTCCTACAAGCTGCACAGCAAAGACCTGAAATACAAGGATATCCTCAAGGCCGGCCACATTAACCAGGAGCATGCCCGCTACGAAAAACACCGGGTGTGGGTTGTCGATGCGGTCGTCAAACCAGGCTCGCGGCATATTTACAAACGGCGCACATTCTATATAGACGAAGATTCTTGGCAAGTGATGGCCGTTGACTGCTATGACAACCGAGATCAGATCTGGCGTGTACAGGAAGGCCATTCGATCAATTATTATGATCATCCAGCATTCTGGACAACGCTCGAGCTGACTATCGATCTGCAATCCAAGCGTTATCTGGCGATTGGCCTTAATAACGAGGAGCCGAAAACTTATATTTTCGGGGCGGACCTGGATCAGGATGATTTCTCGATCGGCGCGCTGCGTCGTGCCGGCAGAAGGTAACGAATGCCGGGAGGGCGGCTCGGGCTGCCCTCGACAGCACCATGTCCGCCCGGGCATGGAGCTGTGTTTTTTAAAATTCCTCGCCGTTGCGGGCGTTTTTCTCTGTGTGAATCCAGCCACGCTTGCCCAGGATGATCCCGCGCCCGGGGACCGCTGGTCCGAGCCCGCAAACCTGGCCAGCCAGGAGCTGATACTCGGTATCGACCAGGTTGGCGACACAATTATTGCGGCCGGCGCCAGGGGTCATGTGCTTTTCAGCCGTGATCAGGGGATGAGCTGGACGCAATCGAAAGTACCGACCCGTGCCACGCTGACCGGCGTGAATTTCGTGACCCCGGAGACAGGGTGGGTGGTCGGCCATGACGCGATTATTCTGAGCACCCGCGATGGCGGCGAAACGTGGTCGATTCAAAATTTCGACCCGGCCGCCGAAATGCCGTTTCTGGATGTCTGGTTCGCCGATGAGTTACACGGGATCGCGATCGGCGCCTACGGGCTGATGCTGGCCACCACCGACGGTGGCGAGGAATGGGAACAGGTATATTTTGAGCCGCAGGAAATTGAGGATGCGGATGCTGATGCGGCGGAGGAAGGAGAAGTCGCCTGGTGGGAGTCGGAGGTCGATGGGGATTACCACCTGAACGATATCCTGGTGACCGCCGATGGTTCGTTGTACCTGGCGGCCGAGGCCGGAAACATTTATCGCTCTGACGATCGGGGACAATCCTGGCTGACCATATCTCCCGAGTATGAAGGGTCTTTCTTCGGCGTTATCGAAGCCGGTCAGGGCCGCATCATCGCCGTCGGACTGCGCGGCAATCTGTTGTACACGGATGATCGGGGATTGAGCTGGAAACCGGTCGAATTGCCGGTGATTACCACACTCAACAGCGGCCTGCGCCTGCATGACGGATCGATACTGATAACCGGCCTGGGCGGCACGATCCTGATCAGCGACGACAACGGCGAAACCTTCGAGTTGCACACACAGGGCAACCGAAAGGGTGTGCAGACGGCGTTGCAGCTTGTAGGCGGAGACGTGTTGCTGGTCGGTGAGGCGGGGATTGCGCGAGTTTCGCTTGCCGATTTGGGGAGGAGTGGCCAACATTGAGTGACCGGGGGTTCATCGCCGCTGTCGAACGTTTGATTTTCTGTAATCGCAGGACGGTGATTACGGTTTTCCTGTTGCTGACGGTAATCATGGTGTATGCGGCGGTGACGCGTCTGGGGATAGACGCCGGCTTCGACAAAATGGTGCCGATGAAGCACGACTATATGCGCACCTATTCGGAACACCGCCAGGAATTCGGCGGCGCCAACCGCGTATTAATCGCATTGGTGGCCGAAGAAGGCGACATATTTACGCCGGAATTCTTTGAGGCCTTGCGGGTGGCGACCGATGAGGTGTTTTTTATCTCGGGCGTCGACCGGGCCGCGGTTCAGTCTTTGTGGACTCCAAATGTACGTTATACCGAAGTTGTCGAAGATGGAGTGCAGGGCGGCCCCGTCATTCCGTCCGACTACACGCCGGACGATGTTGGCCTCGGCAAGGTCAAGGAGAATATTCTCAAGGCCGGACTCGTCGGCCGTCTCGTGGCAAACGATTTCTCCGCTGCCATCATCAGCGCCCAGCTGCTCGGAACCGATCCGGAGACGGGACAGCAACTCGACCTGGTAAGGGTATCTCATAATCTCGATGACATGGTCAGGGCCAGGATCCGGAATGATCCGGCTTTCGCAGGCATCGAAGTCAATATTATCGGTTTCGCCAAGGTAGTCGGCGATATTTCCGACGGCACCGGCCGCGTCTTGTTGTTTTTCCTCGTGGCGGCGATCATCACCGCCATACTGGTCTATATTTATTGCCAGTCGCTGAAAATAACCGTGATTCCGCTGGTCTGTTCCCTGATCGCCGTTGTCTGGCAACTCGGTTCGCTTACCCTGCTTGGCTATGGCATCGACCCGATGGGGATTCTCGTGCCGTTCCTGGTGTTTGCGATTGGCGTCAGTCATGGCGTGCAAATGATCAGTTCGGTCGGGTCGGAAGTTTTCAAGGGCGCCGATTGCTGCGAAGCCGCGCAAATCAGCTTTCGGCGGTTGCTGGTTCCCGGCGGGATCGCGTTGGCGAGCGACACGATCGGATTTATCACGATTCTGCTGATCCCGGTTCGCGTAATTCAGGAAATGGCGATTACAGCGAGTCTCGGTGTGGCGGCGATTATCCTGACCAATCTGGTGCTGTTGCCGGTACTGATTTCCTACCTGAACCTGGGCGAAGATTACCGCGCCAAGTTGCGCCACCGTTCAGCTCGACTGCATGGCCTCTGGATTGGCCTGGCCAGGATCACCGACAAGAAGCCGGCGGCCATTATGCTCGGTATAGCCGCATTGCTGTTCGTTGCCGGTTACTGGAAGGGATCGGAAGTCAAGATCGGCGATCTTCACAAGGGCGTACCCGAGCTTAGATGGAATTCAACCTATAACCTGGACAGCGCCTCTATCACGGATCGGTTTTCCATCGGGGTCGATATCATCACCGTGATAGCGGAAGCGCCGGAGCAAGGCTGCATTCAGTACGAAGTGATGAACGCGATCGACGAGTTTGCCTGGCACATGCAGAACGTCAGTGGCGTGCAGGGCGTGATTTCCTTGCCAATGATTTCAAAAATCATCAATACCGGCTGGAACGAGGGCAATTTGAAATGGCGAGTCCTGTCCAGGAATGAGGCGATCCTCGTCCAGTCTATCGCCTATGTCGAGACCAGTACCGGCCTGCTGAACCGGAACTGCGACGTGATGCCCGTCATGATGTTTACCACCGATCACAAGGCAGAAACGATCGACAACATCATCGCCGAGGTTAAAGCGTACGTGGCGGCCAATCCGACCGACGCGGTCAGCATTCGCCTGGCCAACGAAGATGACGACGTAAAATTTCGTCTCGCTACCGGCAACGTTGGTGTGATGGCGGCTACAAACGAGGAGGTGTCGGCGGCCCAGTTCCCGATATTGATGGGGGTTTTTGCCGCAATAATCCTGCTTTGCTGGCTGACTTTCCGTTCGTTACGGGCAGTCTTGTGCATTGTGCTTCCTCTGGCCCTGGTTTCATTACTTGCGTATGCGCTGATGGCGTTTCTTGAGATCGGTTTAAAGGTCAGCACGTTGCCGGTCGTCGCGCTGGGCGTTGGTGTCGGCGTGGATTACGGGATTTATATTTTCAGCCGTCTTCAGGAGTTCCTGAACAGGGGGGAGACCTTGCATGCTGCGTTCCTGGATACCTTGTCGGTGACCGGTAATGGCGTGGTCTTTACCGCCGTGACGCTGGGAATCGGTGTCGCGACCTGGATATTCTCGCCGCTGAAATTCCAGGCTGATATGGGAATACTGCTGACCTTCATGTTCCTGGTGAATATGCTGGGGGCGATTTTCCTGTTGCCGGCGCTGGCGGCGTGGTTGTACCCGGAGAGTTGCCGGGAGAGCCGCCAGGAGGATTGATCGGCCGCCCTTGATCTCAGGCGTTCAGATCCGGGATCATTTCGCTCTGCAATCGCTCGATCGAGTCCTTGATCTGGAGTTTTCTTTTTTTCAGTCTTTTCAACATCAGCTGATCGACGAACGGATCCCGTGAGAGCCGGACAATGACTTCGTCCAGATCGCGGTGTTCCACACGCAATTGTTTTAGCTTACGTAATTTACCGAAGGCCTCGGTATTGACCTTATCGGTCATGGCTGGAAATCGCTCGCATGTTCAAAGCTTAGTCAACTCGTGTCATTAATTCCATGTGCAGATGCTATCAAGCCTGGGCGTGCCCATACATTCTCATCGTTTTCTATTTCACCAGGGCAGGCCAGTCTGTCGATCGGTCGCCAAAGGCCAGGAAAAATGGATTGAGCAGGTCGTCCTTGCAGTTGTACAACAGCGGTTCGCCACCGATGTCTGTCAATTTACCGCCCGCACACTCCACGACCGCCTGTGCTGCAGCCGTATCCCACTCCGAGGTCGGCCCGAGCCGCGGGTAGATATCGGCGCTGCCCTCCGCGACCAGGCAGATTTTCAATGAGCTCCCGATGGTCACGAGCTCGTATTCCTCCAGCCGTGCAAGAAACGCGTCGAGACTGGCGCCCCGATGCGACTTTGAGCCGACAACCCGAACCGGCCGATGGCACTGCTGGCTGACGCTGATCTCCACTGGCGCCGCCTCCGCATCCTGCCTCCAAGCCCCTGCACCAACGGCCGCGTAATAGTCCCGACCTGTCACCGGGACATGAACCGCACCAAGAATCGCCCGATGTTCTTCGATCAGGGCAATGTTGACCGTGAATTCGCCACTCCGGTTGACGAATTCACGGGTTCCGTCCAGCGGGTCGACCAACCAGTATCGGGACCAGCCCGCCCGGACCTGGTAACTTATTTCCCGCGATTCTTCGGACAGAACCGGTATGTCCGGCGTCAATCCGGCCAGTTTGGTCAGGATCGTCTCGTGAGCGGCCAGGTCGGCTTCGGTCAGGGGGGATTCGTCGTCTTTCATCCGGACGTCAAAATCGGTTTCGTAAACGGTCAGAATCTGTTTGCCAGCCAGTCGGGCAATTTCGACAACGGCGGGCAATAAGCCTTCGAGCTCATTTTTTTTCATCGATCGATCCAGGACTCGATTGTTTCATGCGCAAGGGTATACCATCTTCGAACCATGGAATACTGGCTATGAAAAAACGCGACCGCAGCCAGCCAGACTGGAAAAATATCGACACAGTTCTGCTCGACATGGATGGCACCGTACTGGATCTCGGATTCGATACCTTGTTCTGGCAAAAAATAGTGCCGCAGCGATTCGCCGATCTTAATGGCATTACCTTTGCGCGGGCCCGGGAACGGCTCGATCCAATATATATGGAGACGGAAGGAACCTTGGATTGGTATTGCCTGGACTTCTGGACTCATGAGCTGGGTATCGATATCGAGCAGCTCAAAAACGAGGTAGATCACCTGATCCAATACCTGCCGGGGGCACGCGAGTTTCTTGAGTGGCTTGCCCAAAGTGGCAAACGAGCGGTCCTGGTTACCAATGCGCACCGGGACAGTTTGAACGTCAAAATCAGGCGCACGGGTCTCGACCGGCATTTTGACGCTGTGTTTTCCGCACATGAATTCGGCATGCCGAAGGAGACCCCGGAGTTCTGGACGCGTTTTTCCGATCGAGAAAGATTTGATCCGCAGCGGACATTGTTTGTCGATGACAGCCTGCCGGTCCTGAGAGCCGCGAGGGAATTCGGAATCACGCAGCTTTTTGCGGTCAGCCGCCCGGATTTGACGGCGCCGGCCAGGAAAACCGGTGAGTTTCCCGCAATCGACGATCTGTCGCATCTGCGACACACGGCCTGATCGAGGCATTGGTCGCGGCGAATATCAGCGCCGGCTGGGTCGGCGTCTCCTGTTTGACGAGGAATTTCCCGGGCGCTGGTTTCTTCCCTTGTGTCGAGGCCGCCTCGGCAGTGGCGGCGGTCGATCAAGATCCGGCATCAGGTCGGGCGTAATGGTGCCGACCTGAATGCGGTGTTCGATGTACTCCTCGATCTCCGGCAGGTGAACAACATAGTCTTCGCAGCCAAAACTGATCGCGTCACCGCTCGCTCCGCCGCGGGCGGTTCTGCCGATGCGGTGAACGTAATCCTCGGCATCCTGTGGCAAATCATAATTAAACACGTGGCTGACATCTGGAACGTGAAGACCACGCGAGGCGACGTCGGTTGCGATCAGAATCGATAATTTCCCGCTTTTAAAGTCTCGCATCATGGATTGCCGCTTGCGTTGGGGCACATCACCGGATATCGCTCTCGCCTCAAAATCATTCTGATTCAGCCACGACAGCAGATGTTCGGCACCGCGCTTGGTATTGACGAATATCATGGTTCTGCTGACATCCATCTTTCTTAACAGGCCGACCAGCAGCGAGACTTTTTCATGATTGGCTGGAAAATAAATGATCTGCCGGACACTATCTACGGTCACCCGGTCTGCTTCTATTTTTACCAGCTCCGGATCGTTCATGTGCTCGTACGCCAGCTCCAGCACACGCTGTGACAAAGTAGCAGAAAACAACATGTTCAATCGCCTGTCCGGTGGCGGCAACCGGCGCAACAGGTAACGGATATCCTTGATGAATCCCAGATCAAACATACGATCTGCCTCGTCGAGCACGACGACCTCGATAAAATCGAGGCTGAAAATTTTCTGTTTGAAATAATCGATAAAGCGACCCGGTGTGCCGATCAACACATCTACGCCCCGCTGCAGCATTTGGCGTTGCTTTTCGTAATCGGTGCCGCCATAGACCAGGCCAACGCGCAGGCCGGTATGTGCCCCCAGCAGGTCCGCATCTTTCGCGATCTGGATAGCGAGTTCGCGGGTTGGCGCGAGTATCATCGCTCGCGGATCATTCAACCGCCGCCGTGGTCTCGCCGGATTGCTCAGCAGCCGCTGATACATAGCCAGCAGAAATGCGGCGGTTTTGCCGGTGCCGGTCTGTGCCTGCCCAGCGACATCCTCTCCGGCCAGGGCGCGTGGCAGGGTTTTGGCCTGGATAGGCGTACAGAACTGAAAGCCGGCGTCTGCGAGGCCCTGATCGAGTTCGGTGGCAAGATTCAGACTGTCGAAATCGACATCTGTAAGCTGGTTCTTTGCCATTTCGAGGTACTTTCTTGTCGAATTTCGGGTTTCAGCACTTGCATCGGGCGATTGACCGGTACAAAATGTACCTTATTAGTAGCAGCTTCCACCGAGCCTGCCGAATTCATCATCAACAGACGATTCCCAGTAGCCGAAATCAAAAGCTGCGTAATCCAGAACATATTGCCTGATTAAGCGTCCGGCGTCATTTTTCCGAATTTTTTCAGTAAACCGGTTTAACCGGTCAATTAGTTTAAACCCCGATACCCAGAGGATGTAAAAATTGAGCGAGCAAGTCCTGCATACAAGTGATGATCAATTTGAAGCGGATGTCCTAAAATCAGAGCTACCGGTTCTTCTGGATTTTTGGGCTGAATGGTGCGCGCCATGCAAGATGATCGCGCCAATTCTGACGGAAATCGCCGAGGAGTACGAGGGTCGTCTAAAAATTGCGAAACTCAACATCGACGAAAATCCGTCGATACCGCCGAAATTTGGTATTCGTGGAATCCCCACCTTGATCCTGTTTAAGAATGGAACGGTGGAGGGACAGAAAGTCGGCGCACTTTCCAAATCCCAGTTAACGGCATTTTTGGATACGAACCTGTGAGAGGCTACTTGGGCAATCAACCACGCGGCGGACGCAACACCAGCAAGTCCGGCAACAGAGCGAAAAGCGGCAACAACGGCAAAAGTTCAAAAGGACGTTCGCGCCGACCTCGTGATATCGACGACGGAACCCGTGCAGAAGAGCTGGAAATAATTCCGGCAGAAGAGCTCGAAAAAAAGAAGGCGTCATTAAACCTGACAGAGCTCAAGACGCGGTCGGCAACCGAACTGGCGGAGCTTTCTGAAACCATGGAACTGGAGGATCTGGCTCGCGCCCGCAAACAGGATATTATTTTTGCGATTCTCAAGGCGCATTCACAAAGCGGCGAAGATATCTATGGTGACGGTGTACTGGAGATTCTCCAGGATGGTTTCGGGTTTCTGCGCTCGGCGGACAGTTCCTATCTGGCGGGACCCGATGATATTTATGTCTCGCCAAGCCAGATTCGCCGCTTTAGTTTACGGACCGGCGACACCGTCTCCGGCCTGATCCGGCCGCCCCGGGAAGGCGAGCGCTATTTCGCCCTGCTCAAGATCGGTGAAATCAATTATGAACCGCCCGAAAATGCTCGTCACAAGGTCGCGTTTGCAAATCTGACGCCGTTGTTTCCGACCGAAAGGCTGGTCCTGGAAAGGGGTAATGGCAGCACCGAGGATCTGACCGCAAGAATCATCGACCTCGCGTCGCCCATCGGCAAGGGTCAGCGTGGGCTGATTGTTTCTCCGCCAAAAGCGGGCAAGACCATGCTGCTGCAGAATATCGCTACATCAATAACTTCCAAGCATCCCGAGGTTTATCTCATCGTGTTGCTGATCGACGAGCGTCCCGAGGAAGTGACCGAGATGATTCGAACCGTTCGTGGTGAGGTGGTCTCGAGTACGTTCGACGAGCCGGCCAGCCGTCACGTGCAGGTCGCGGACATGGTTATTGAGAAAGCCAGGCGATTGGTGGAGCATAAGAAAGACGTCGTGATCCTGCTCGATTCGATTACCCGCCTGGCGCGTGCCTACAATACCGTTGTACCGTCATCCGGCAAGGTACTGACCGGTGGCGTCGATGCCAACGCCTTGCAACGTCCCAAGCGATTTTTCGGCGCCGCGCGCAACATCGAGGAGGGCGGTAGCCTGACGATTATCGCGACAGCCCTGGTCGAAACCGGATCACGCATGGACGACGTTATTTACGAAGAATTCAAGGGCACCGGCAATATGGAAGTTCATATGGACCGGCGAATCGCCGAGGCGCGAATTTTTCCTGCGCTGAATATCAATAAATCCGGTACGCGGCGCGAGGAACTGCTGACCAAGCCTGACGAGCTGCAAAAAATCTGGATTCTTCGTAAATTATTGCATTCGATGGATGAAGTGGCGGCCATCGAATTTCTGCTGAGTAAAATGAAAGACACGAAGACCAACGCAGAATTCTTTGAGGCGATGAAGCGCTGACCGGAACGGTTGTCGATCCCGGTCCGGTTCTCGAAAACTAAGGAGAATCCTGCCGCGCCACTGCGCGGTGACCTATATCGCGACGATAATAGGCGTTTTTCCAGCTGATTTTTTCGATCAAATCATAAGCTCGGGTTCGGGCTTCGCTGATGGTATCGGCCAACGCTACGACACAGAGTACGCGGCCGCCAGCCGTAACAATATCTCCATTGATTTTTTTGGTTCCGGCATGAAAGATCTTGCCGTGGTCAGAACAAACCTGATCGAGTCCACTGATCGAATCTCCACCGGCATAACTCTCCGGGTAACCGCCTGCGGCCATGACAACCCCAAGTGACACTCGCGAGTCCCATTCCGCAGCCACTTCATCGAGCCGGCCATCCAGCGCCGCGATGCAAAGAGCGGCGAGATCTCCCTTTAGCCGTGCCATGACGGGCTGCGCTTCCGGGTCTCCGAAGCGGCAATTGAATTCGATCACTTCCGGCGCGCCACCTGCGTCTATCATCAAGCCGGCGTACAAAAAACCCGTATAAGGGTGGCCGTCGGCCGCCATGCCCCGGACGGTTGGCTCGATCACTTCCCGCATTATTCGCTCGTGGACTTGCGGCGTGACCACCGGTGCGGGTGAGTAAGCGCCCATACCGCCGGTATTTGGCCCGACATCGCCTTCGTCGCGTGTTTTATGATCCTGCGATGTGGCCAGTGGCAAGACATTCTTTCCGTCACACATGACGATAAAGCTGACTTCCTCACCTTGCAGGAATTCCTCCATGACGACGCGACAACCGGCGTCACCGAACCGTTTCTGTTCCAGCACGTCGCGCAGCGCATTCTCTGCCGTCGACTGATCGTGTGCCACGACAACACCCTTACCGGCTGCGAGTCCATCCGCCTTGATAACGATCGGAGTTCCCGTTTTCTTTAGCCACGCCAGTGCAGGTTCGAGCCGGTCAAATGTCTGGTATCTCGCCGTGGGGATATGGTGTCGCGCCATGAATGCCTTGCTGAACGCCTTTGATCCTTCGAGCTGGGCTGCCGCCTGGCTCGGTCCGAAGCAACGGAGGCCCTCATCGGCGAACCGGTCGCAAATACCGTTTACCAACGGGGATTCGGGGCCGATGATAGTCAGGCCGACATTTTCTTCTTTTGCCAGTCTTATCAAACCGTCAATGTCGTCTGCCGGAACAGCTACATTACGAATACCCGATTCGCCGTCAGTTCCCGCGTTGCCGGGGGCGACCAGGACCTCATCGACATCCGGAGACTGGATTGATTTCCAGGCCAGCGCGTGTTCGCGTCCGCCGCTCCCGACGATCAACAGCTTCATGTGATGGACTCCCGGTTTGCTTTTGTGCAATCAGTGTTTGAAGTGACGCTCGCCCGTCAGTACCATGCTTATCCCGTGCTCGTTCGCCGCATCGATGACTTCCTCGTCGCGCATGGAGCCGCCAGGCTGAATGATCGCGCTGATTCCCATTTCAGCGACCTGGTCAACGGTGTCCCTGAACGGTAAGAAAGCGTCCGAGGCCATCGCCGCCCCGTCAATATCCAGACCGGCGTCTGCCGCCTTAATGGCCGCTATCTTCGCACTATAGATACGACTCATCTGGCCAGCGCCAACACCGAGCGTTCTGCCATCCCGGCAAAATACGATTGCGTTGGATTTTACAAATTTGACGACCTTCCAGCTGAACAGTAAATCTTCCATTTCCTGAGCGGTCGGTTTGCGTTCGCTTACTGTCCGCAGCCCGCTGATTTTTATCATTTGGTCGTCTCGAGTCTGAACCAGCAGACCACCGGACACACACTTGAATTCCAGATCGTCGCTTCTGTTGTCGTTCATCGGCCCGGTGCTAAGAATCCTGGCATTGGGTTTTGCGGAAAATACTTGTAATGCCTTGTCGGTAATTTCAGGGGCGATGACCACTTCGACAAACTGTCGTTCTATGATTTTTTCCGCGACGTCGGCCGACAGCGGTTGGTTAAAAGCAATTATCCCGCCGAATGCGGAGCTCGGATCGGTCGCGTAGGCAGCCTGGTAGGCTTCCATGCAATTGTCGGCCCGGGCCACGCCACAGGGATTCGCATGTTTGACGATGACGCAGGCAGGCCGGGCAAACTGTTGTACGCAGTCCCAGGCGGCGTCGGCGTCGGCGATATTGTTGAACGACAGTTCCTTGCCCTGGTGTTGAACTGCGCCGGCGAGACTGCCAGCGGGGACAACCGTCTGGCGGTAAAAAGCCGCGCTCTGGTGAGGGTTTTCGCCATAGCGTAAAGTCGCCAGCCGGTCGTATTCAAGAGTCAGAGAACTGGGGAAAAACGCTGTATCGGATGGCGTTTCCTGGCTCGCGTCAGCGAGGTAGCGACTGACTGCCTGGTCGTATGAAGCGGTGTGCGCAAAAGCCTTCGTCGCCAGCTCCAGGCACAGTTCATCACTGAGGCAGCCTTCTCCCGAGCTCATTTCCGCGATGATTCTCGGGTAGTCATCCGGATCGACAACCACGCAAACGCCGGCATGGTTTTTTGCCGCTGCTCGCAGCATGGCAGGACCACCGATATCGATATTCTCGATTGCCTCCGCAAACGCGCAATCTGCTCTCGCCACAGTCTCTGTGAACGGATAAAGATTGACGACCAGCAAGTCGATCGGCTGAATGCCATGTTCGCCCATGACCGCCTCGTCGGTTCCTCGGCGACCCAGCAAACCACCATGAATTTTAGGATGCAGGGTCTTCACCCGACCATTCATAATCTCAGGAAAATTCGTGTAATCCGAAACCTCGGTCACATCCACGCCCGCATCGCCGAGACGCCTTGCCGTTCCGCCAGTCGACAGAATCTGGACATCCTGCTGCCTGAGAAAAACACCGAGTTCCGCAAGGCCACGCTTATTCGAAACGCTGAGTAGCGCGCGCCTGATCCTATTCATGCCACCGCCAGACAGGTTCAGTTAAGCAGGCCATGCTGGCGCAATTTCTTGCGCAGGGTGCCGCGGTTGATGCCCAGTATATCTGCCGCCCGGCTCTGGTTCCCTTCCACATATTTGAGGACGGCCCGCAGCAGAGGCTTTTCCACTTCGCCAATGACCAAATCGTACAGGGCGTTCGGCTGATGCCCGTTCAGGGTCTCAAAATAGCCGGCAAGAGCTTCTTCGGTAAGGTCACAAAGCGGTTTCTGGCGGACATTGATGGTGTTCCCTGGCTTCCTGCTTCTGGCGCTGCTCACGATTCTGTTTCCCCATTATGCTGCCAGGCTTTGCCCCGGCCTTGTGCAGTGTTCGCTGGTCGAAAAACAGGTTTTCACCAGTCGTTGTTGTTCTTTCGCCGTCTCTACACGGACAATTTCGTTGCGCACTTGCGCGCCGATTCCACAAGTATTGAGATACCAACTCAGATGCTTGCGGGCCACCCTGACCCCGGAATACTCCCCATAAAACCGGTACAGATTATCAAGATGGGCGAGCATAATATCACGGACGATGTCGATTGCGAGGGGCCGTTTTTTTCGGCCTCGGCGAAGGAAATGTTCGATCTCGTCAAACAACCAGGGACGGCCCTGCGCTGCGCGTCCGAGCATGACTCCATCCGCTTTGGTTTCCTCTAAAACCCAGGCTGCTTTTTCCGGGCTATCGATGTCGCCGTTTGCTATGACCGGAATATCAACGCATTGCTTGATATGCCGAATCGTTTCGTACTCAGCTTTTCCTGTAAACCGGCAGGCCCGGGTCCGACCGTGTACCGCTAGCGCCTGTACGCCGCAACGCTGTGCGATCAGGGCGATCTGTCGCCCGTTCCTGTGTTCCTTGTCCCAGCCGGTTCGAATTTTCAGTGTAACCGGAACATCGACCGCTGCCACGACGGTCGAGAGGATCACTTCCACCAGGTATTCGTCCTTAAGCAGCGCCGAGCCCGCGAGCCGGCTGCAAACTTTTTTTGCCGGACAGCCCATATTAATATCGATAATCTGCGCGCCCCTGCTGACACATTCCCTGGCCGCACCGGCGAGCATGCCTGGCTCCGCGCCTGCGATCTGAACCATTCTTGGGCCGGGTTCACCTTCATAATCCAGTCGCAGGCTGGATTTTCGCGAGCCCCACAGGCGCGTATCCGCCGTCAGCATTTCAGTCGGGGTCAGACCGGCGCCGAGGCTTCGACACAGTTGCCGGAAGGGCCTGTCCGTGACACCGGCCATGGGCGCGAGCAGCAGCCGGTTGCCGATTGTGTAGGGTCCGATTTTCAGGCACATCTTCCGCTCCTGGCCGGTTTCCCCGCCAGCATCTCGCGTCCGGTCATCGCGTGTGGCGCCTGCAGGACCCCGGGGCGGATCGGACAGCTTACTTGCATCTCAAATTCTGCTTGTCGTCATGCAGACAGATTTCGATTCGATAGCTTTCTGCCAGCTTGTCCTCCAGTTCGAGAACACGGATATCGACTGCTACCTGCTCGCCGGCCGCCATTCGAGCCTGCTCCCCAGGGTTGGCCGGCAGGTACTCGGCCGCCTTGAGATCACGAACGGCCAAAGCCTCGTCCCACTGATCGGTGAATACCAGTCTGAGGATCGGGTATGGTTGGGCGAACGCGGCACCGTTCGTCAGAATGGCCGAAATTTCGACGATACCTGCGCCGGTTTCATCGCCGACGCCGATCGTTCGACGGATGTTGTAGTCAGCAAGGTTCCAGGGACCATCCAGCGGTATACTCAGGATGCTGTAGACCAATTCCAGAACCGGTGCTGCCGCTGAATTCAGGATCTGATATCTGAAATAGTGGGTAAGCTGTACCAACAAAATCACTGTCATCATTATGGTTCCGGCTATGATGGTGACATCGCGTGGACTGTATTTTCGTAATCTGCGCTTGCTGCCTTTGCGGACCGTAACCGGATCAAACCGGACATCCGCAGTATCCGATTCCGCCTCGTCATCATCGTCACTTTCGAGAACGATCTCCTCGGCGATATCCGGGTCGTCCGTATAGGGCAAGTCTTTCTGCAGCGGCTCAGTTTGCTCGTCCACCGGCTCGTCATCTGACGTAAATACCATATCGAGTTTGTCTCCGGGGACATCAAACTCGGGCCCGTCTTCCTCGGCCGACTCGAGCGTCACTTCACCGAGCCAGATTTCCTCATGGTCGATATCCCTGGAGTCCGCGTCGGCCTGGTTATCAGACGGTACCTCTTTCGCCTTGTCCTCGACGCTTGCGTCCGGCTCTTCTTCCAATCCCTCCTCCGGCTCGTCATCGGCGGACGAGCCCGTGTCCTTTTCTCCGCCGTCGTCTAATTCCTCTGGCTCCGGTTCAGCTTCATCGTCTACGTCGATTTCCTCCAAATCCGCTTCTTCACCCGCCCCCTCGGCCATTGCGTCAAGAAAATCCGTGTCCGTTTCCTTCTCGTCCTGGCCCTGACGACCAACAAAGTGCGGACCGGATGACTCCCACGCCTCGGTCTCCGTTGCGTGAATCGTCGCCAAAACTGCGGCTTCGAATGCTTCTGCATCCTCGACCAGGACGACGTCACCGGAATCTCCCGGTGCGAGCGCATCGCTGGCTGTGGTTTGGTCCGGGTCTTCGGTGTCCGTCAGGTCTTTGTCCACCTCGGCGCCCCAGTTTTCCAGAGACGATATTTCATCCTCGTCGAGGCCTTGCCAACGAATGCGTTCGTCTTCCCCGCCGGAGTCCTTATCAGCGGAGCGCGGCGGCTGTATGTTGGCTGTCGCTTCTTCGGCTGTTTCCTGAATATTGAGAAGGACGTTAAACGTAGAGTCGCACTTGCCGCAGCGAACCCGGCCGGCGGCCAGCTGCAGATGTTTCGCGCTGAGTTTAAAAACGGTTTCGCAATTTGGGCAGCACGTATACAAAAGAACTCCTACGCCTCATGCCGCATTTCGGATGCCGGTCAGCAGAACCCAGTTATCCATTATCGCCGTAGCGCCCATATCAAACCACGTCTCGTATCTCTGTTCCACTGTAGTTGCCTGTTCCCTGAGTATGCCGGATAGCCCTATCGCCGCACCAGGAGCTGCCAGGCCGGCCAGGCCAGGCGCCATATCCATCAGTGGTTCGGCAAGTATGTTGGCGATCAGAACATCGAATCGATCTTTCGACAAATCACCCGGTTCGCAACAGATTAGCCCGTCGCTGACACTGTTACGTTCGGCGTTTTCTGCTGTCGCAAGCAAAGCCTGTGGATCGATGTCGACCGCGACCACGAATTCCGCGCCGAGCTTCCTGACAGCCACAGCCAGTATTCCGGAACCGCAGCCACAATCCAGTACCCGCCGGCCGGCTGTCACGGTTTTCTCCAGCCACTCGAGGCAAAGCGCTGTCGTCGGATGACTGCCTGTGCCAAAAGCAAGACCTGGGTCGAGTTCAACGACGACGCCGGTATCTTCGTCAGGTTTTTGTCCGCCCGGGCAGACCCAGAGGCGGCTGCCAAAACGCATCGGTTTGAGATCCTTCAGCCACAACCGTCGCCAATCCTGTTCAGGCAGGCGTTCCACGCGGCTTGCAGGCAGGGGAACATCGAGGTTGGCTCCGATTCGGTCAACGACCAAACCGAGCGCCTCACCGCCTGGAAACAGACCCACGACGCGAACTCGTGCCCACAGCGGCGTCGTTCCCGGTGCGGGCTCGAGAATCGGCTGGTCCGCGGCATCCAGTAAAGTTACGGACAGTGCCCCCTGCGCGAACAGCGCTGCCTCCAGTATCCCGGGCCCGGGTGGCCCCGGCTCAAATATCAGTTGCTGCCAGTCTGCCACCGAGACGCCTCACAAGCCGAGGCGTTTTTCCAGGTAATGAATATCGGTTCCGCCCGCCTGAAATGCGTTGTGATTGGTGATTTCCTGGTGCAGGGCGATGTTTGTCCGGATGCCTTCAATTACCATTTCGCTCAGGGCGTTTCGCATTCTCGCAATGGCGGTAGCTCGGTCACTACCGTGGGCGATTATTTTTCCGATCATCGAATCGTAATATGGCGGCACGTCGTAGCCGCTATAGATATGGCTGTCCACCCGTATGCCCGGGCCCCCGGGCGCATGCCATAACCTGATCGGACCGGGACTCGGTGTAAAAGTCTTAGGGTCTTCGGCATTAATGCGACATTCGATCGCGTGCCCGCTGATCTGGATATCCTGCTGGCTGTATTTTAGTTTTTCGCCGGACGCAATTTCCAGTTGGGCCTTGACGATGTCAACGCCGGTTATCATCTCGGTGACCGGGTGCTCGACTTGCAGCCGCGTGTTCATTTCGATGAAATAGAATTCGCCGTTCTCATAAAGAAACTCGAATGTGCCGGCGCTGCGATAGCCCATCGACGTGCATGCCTCAACACAGCGAAGCCCCATCTCGTCGCGCTGTTCAATGGAGATACCGGGCGCTGGCGCCTCTTCAATAACCTTCTGGTGCCTGCGTTGCATGGAACAATCGCGTTCGCCGAGATGAATCGCATTGCCATGATTGTCTGCGAGCACCTGGAATTCGATATGCCGCGGATGCAGCAGAAATTTCTCCAGGTAAACCATGTCATTGGCGAACGCCGCACTCGCTTCGGCCCGGGTCAATGAGATGGCATTCAGCAAAGCGCTTTCGGTATGGACGATGCGCATTCCTCGCCCGCCGCCGCCACCGGACGCTTTGATAATGACGGGATAGCCGATCTTCCTGCCGATGCGCAGGTTCTCATCGATATCGTCCCCCAGCGGGCCATCGGAACCGGGTACGCAAGGGACGCCGGCCTCTTTCATCGTCTTGATCGCGGAAACTTTGTCGCCCATGCGACGTATGGTTTCACCTTTTGGTCCGATAAAGATGAAGCCGCAGTCTTCCACTCGCTCGGCAAAGTCGGCGTTCTCGGAGAGAAACCCGTAACCCGGGTGAATTGCCATTGAATCCGTTACTTCGGCGGCGCTGATGATGGCCGGCATATCCAGGTAACTGTCGATCGATGGCGGCGGACCGATGCAGACTGATTCGTCAGCCAGCAGAACATGTTTCTGATTCGCGTCGGCGGTCGAATGCACGGCCACGGTCTTGATCTTCAGTTCGCGGCAGGCACGCAGAATACGTAATGCGATTTCGCCCCGGTTGGCGATAACGACTTTATCCAGCATGATTAATTCGCTGCACTTCGCGACTTATTCGATAATGAACAGCGGCTGACCAAATTCCACCGGCTCGCCATTTTCAGCGAGTACGGAAACGATCTTGCCGGCTACGTCGGATTCGATCTGGTTCATCATCTTCATCGCCTCGATAATGCACAAAACGTCGCCCTCGCCGACTTCGCTACCGATCTGAACAAAGGATTTCGCGCCGGGTGCCGGCGCTGAATAAAAAGTCCCCACCATCGGTGCGGTGACGGTGTGGCCGACAGCTCCACTTTCGGCAGCGGGCTCCGCCGCTGGAGCCGGACTGGCCGCCGCTGGCGGCTGTGTCTGGATAGCCGGGGGCGCGGGGACCGGGGCGGGTATCGAGCCTACGTAGCGGCAGATTCGTACCGAATCATCACCCTCCGTAATCTCCAGTTCGGCGATTCCGGATTCCTCGACCAGCTCGATCAGTTTTTTTACTTTACGAATATCCATGGCTGTTACTCTTTTTGTTATCCCGCCTCGCGGGCCAGGTACTGAATTGCTCCGTCTAGCGCCAGTTGATAACTGTGTGCGCCGAAACCGGCGACGACGCCCTGCGCAATATCGCTAAAAAAGCTCTGCCGGCGAAATGGCTCGCGCGCTGCTGGGTTGCTCAGGTGAACCTCTATGAATGGTGTGCCGACGGCCAGCAGGCCGTCCCGCAATGCCACGCTGGTGTGGGTAAAAGCTGCGGGATTGAACAAGATAAAATGGGTGCCGTCATTTGCGCATGCGTGGATCCGTTGCAGTAATTCGTGTTCGGCACCGCTTTGAAAACTTTTCAGCTCGTGCCCGGCCGCACCGGCGATCGTGGTCAGTTCGCTTTCGATATCCGCCAGCGGCTTCTCGCCATAAAGGTGAGGTTCCCTTTGCCCCAACATATCCAGGTTGGGTCCGTTGATGAGCAGGATTTTGGCCATTTTTTATGATTTCGCGGATTTTACCCGCATGTTTGCACATTTTAGCCGCGAAATCACGATATTTATCTAGTGGTCCATCAATGTAAACTTGTTGGACCGCTAGTCCAGATCGGCCAGGAGGGCCTGCGCCTGCGTGAAATCGATCGCTTCCCCTTCGATTTGCCAAAGGATTTCGATAATCGCATTTGCCTGTTCGACATGCAGTTCGCCGACATGGCGGTGGAGCGTACGTCCGTCGCTGAGGCTGAACACCGTTCCCGGCAATACGAACAGGTCCAGCCCAAATTTTTCCGCGACCTCCATCGCGTCCAGTTCACCCACCAGCACCGGGTAGTTGATATCCATGTCCCTGGCGTACTGCTCGACAGCTTCCGGCGAATCCAGCGCGATTCCGATTAACTGCAAGCCGTCCGCGGCATGTTTCGCGTATAGCTCCTTGAGCATCGGAATCTCGTGCCGGCAAGGTGCACACCAGGTCGCCCAAAAATTGACGACCAGTGGCTGATCTTTCCATTGCGCCGCGGATACCGCCGATCCGTCCGGGGAGACGAGTTCAAACTCGGGTCGCCGGGGATTCGATTCTGCCGATAGGACTGGCTTCGCCGCGGGGTCGTAATCGGCCACGATGCGACTGTTATCCTGGTACTGGTGCCAGACTTGAAAGGCAATAAAACCAGCTATTGCGGCACCGCTTAGCACCAGGACTTGCTTTAGCGTTTGTTGATACATCGGGTCTCAATCCCGGCCGAAGGCTGCGCTGACGTGGGCCGAGAACTGGTCTGCCGGTTTAAAGCCGACAACCCTGTATCCTTGCAACTCGCGACCGCGCGCATCGAAAAAGACAATGGTTGGCGGACCATAAATTCCGAAATGCAATAACAGTTCCTGATCGATTTCGTCGTTAGCCGTGACATCTGCCTGCAGAAGAAGCGTGTCGCCGAGCGCCGCCTGAACCGCCGGATCCGTGAACGTGTATTCCTCCATTTCGATACAGGAAACGCACCAGTCGGCGTAAAAATCGAGTAATGCCGTTTTTTGTTCCGCCGCCGCCCCGGCCAGTGCGGTTTCCAGATCATCCACGCTTTTGATCCGCTGGAATGAGACATGGTTTACCTGGCTGCCGGTGATTGACTGGAGAGGCCGCAACGGATTGGAACCGCCGTTGACCGCGCCGGCGACTGCCAGCATCCCGTATATCAGCGCGACCAGCCCGAGGGCCTGGCCGAGGCGGCGCCATGCGCCCGAGCCGGAACCGATTTGCCGCGGGGCGCCCAGGTAATACGCGGCCACCAGGGCGGTGGCGCCCCACAGGGCGAGTGTCAGCGGCCCGGGGATGATGCGTCCGAGCATCCAGACGGCCACCCCCAGCAGCATCACGCCGAACATGGCTTTGACCATGACCATCCACGGTCCCGCCTTGGGCAGCAATTTGCCTGCCGACGCGCCGACCACCAGCAGCGGCGCCCCCATACCCATACTCAGGGAAAACAGGGCCAGCGCCCCGCGGGTTACGTCACCGGCCTGGCCGATCACCGTCAAGGCCGCGACCAGCGGCGGCGCTACACACGCGGTCACAATCAGCGCGGACAACGCGCCCATGATCGCCGTGCCCAGGAATGTGCCTCTCTTTTGCCTGCCCGCGACATCGCCGGCACGGGACTGCAGCACGCTCGGCATCTGAATTTCGTACAGACCGAACATGGCCAGTGCCATCGCGACAAACAACGCGGAAAACAGGCCGATAATCCACGGTTGCTGGAAGACAGCCTGTACCTGCTGCCCGGCGCCGGCGAACGCCGCGCCGGCAATCGTGTAGGTAAGCGCCATGCCGAGCACATAAGTCAGTGACAGACTAAAGGCACGAGCCGTCGTTACGTTATCTCCCTGACCGGCGATGATGCCCGACAGAATGGGCACCATCGGCAGTACGCAGGGCGTAAATGCCAGCAGCAAGCCAAAGCCGAAAAATGATGCGACAAATATGAGCGGGCTGGAGTTCCTGACCAGATCGGCAAGCTTATCGGTTTCCGAACGCTTTACTGGCCGACTGACCGAATCGCTGCCGGTTTCGGGCAGCTCGATCGATACGGTACGCGTTGCCGGGGGATAACAAATCGCCCCTTCCGCGCAACCCTGGTAACCCAGACCGAGACTGAATTGTCCTGCCTCGGGCCCGGCTCGCGACAGGGGAATCCTGATTTCGACCTGCTCGTAATAAATTTCCATTTCGCCAAAATTGCGGTCGGTTTTTATAACCCCTTGTGGCAGACCAAGAGGTCCTGGCTGCGCGATCCGGCTGTCGCTGGCGGCGGTGAATTTTTCGGCATAAAGGTAATAGCCATCGGCAATCAGCCAGCGGGCCACGAC
>CAZMOM010000027.1:0-47303 GCA_964568075.1 uncultured Gammaproteobacteria bacterium | reverse complement strand
AATCGATTACGCCGCAAACAGGGCGAAAACTGGATCGCATGATTGGTGGCGCGATTGCCATTGCTGTCATATTTCTATTGGTTGATCGTTTTGCCGGACCCGAGCAGACCGGCGCATCACCGCAAGACTCACAATCCCTACAACAAGAAAACTCAACGCAGGACCAGACCGTATCCATCGCCGTTCTGCCTTTCGTGAACATGTCCTCCGACCCCGAGCAGGAGTTTTTCTCCGATGGCATTTCCGAGGAAATCCTCAATCAACTCGTTCGCGTCGAAGGCCTGTCCGTCGCTTCACGCACCTCGGCATTCGCCTACAAAGGGCAGGACATCGGTCTCGATGAAATCGCCCGCGATTTGGGCGTCGATCACGTGCTTGAAGGCTCGGTCCGCAAAGAACGCGACAATATTCGCATCACCGCGCAATTGATCGATGCCAGTACCGATCGCCACCTGTGGTCGGATAGTTACGACCGGAAACTGACCAGCATCTTCGCGATCCAGGATGAGATATCCGGCTCCATCGTCGAGGCGCTTCGCGAGACCCTGGGAGTCGATATCCAGAAAATTGCAACGACGCCTGCCCCGACAACCAACGTCGATGCTTACACTGCGTATCTCAAAGCACGCGAACTGTTTTTTCGCGCGACCCACTGGCATTGCGGCAGAGCCTGGAGATTTATCAACAGGCGATCGAGCGTGACCCGGGTTTTGCGCGCGCCTATGAAGGCATCGCGGCGACCTACACGGTGATTCCCGCATACCCGACGCGCCTGATGGATACCCGGACGTAACACATGCAGAGGGTAGACCCAAGGCCATACAAGCGGCGCAAAGAGCGCTCGAACTGGATGCTTCGCTTTCCATGCCGCACGCGGTGCTGGGTCTTCATCACTCACGTGCTCATGAGTATGAGGATTCTCTGCGCGAACTGGATACGGCGATCGAACTGGATAGTCGTGAATCCACGGGCTGGATGTGGAAAGGGATGCAGTTGACCAAGCTGGGCTATCTTGAAGAGTCGATAAAATATTACAAAGAAGCCTATCGCGTCGATCCCGACACCGGCATCAACAGCGACCACTTAGGTTTCACCCTGCTCGCCCTCGGGAAAAATGAGGAAGCCTATAGCTACCTGAACAAGGCGCTGGACAAAGGTCGTGATATTTACATGGACATTTTCATGAACGTCGTCGTGACTGGCGACTTTCATGGCGCGCGACTGGCGGCGCTCCACCTGTTTGAAGGGTATGAAATGCTGCCATACCTGATGCCGATTTTCGAAGACCAAAATGAAGCCAGCGAGCGCCGGCGCCTAATCGAAAGATTCTGGAAGCAGCTCGAAATATTGAAGCCGAACCTCGAATGGGTATACGAGGACGCACTCTTGTATGGCGCAATGGGTGATTTTGATAAGACCACTGAAATTTTTGTTGAATTCCCTTCTTATGCAACCCGGGTCTGGCACCCAGCTCTGGCCGACTACCGAAAGTCCGACCAATTTAAAGATTACGTGCGACAGACCCGCATAGAGGCTTACTGGCGCAAACACGGTTGGCCCGACCTGTGCCGGCCGGTTGGCGACGATGATTTCGAGTGCGACTAAGGATCACGGTGCCGGTCATCAAGTTATTTAGTTGTTTGAATAACTAAACGACCGGCACCAATTTTTGTGACTCAAAAACCTATAGGTCAGTGCCCGGTGTCAAAATGGTGGCACGCAAAGTACGGAAAGTCCTCCCCTAAAAACGGCCAGAAATCAATTCCATCTTGGGGACAGGGTTGACCGGCGTAGATGTCCTCACGAAGCAATAATTCGGTTCCGAGCAATTCGCTCCCGTCTTCCAAGAATACCTTTACCGGAATGACTGGGTTGCCAAGCTGCCGTTCGAGTATGCAATGCGTCCAGTTACTCGGCCCGTCGTTAAAGCAGAGGTACCCTGCGTCGCTAAGTCGTCCAGCCGTAACGCCACCGGCGCTACTGCCGCTGGCAAAAAGAACCATCGCACCAGTGAGACCATCATTGTCGTTACGCTTTTTATTTTCATTATTTCTTCCTCGTCGTTGGTTAGTTTTTTTTATTCACCATCCTTGAGTCAGATCAGGCTTCTCTCCCAGTCAAACAACGAGAAACCTCATGACGATCCGGCAACCCGGCGGTCCTGGATCCTCCTTAGCGGAGGAGGCGAGGACCCGTAGCTTTGCGTCGCTGGCTTTGGCCAGCTTTGCCTTGGTCGGATTTGTCCCTTGTCAACTAAATATAAACAAATAAGAATGATTCGCAAGTTGCGGCGCGTCAACAAAGATGCGCGCGATCCACGGTTCGAAATACATTTAACATAAGTCAGCGAACGGCTAGCGCCACCTTTTTTAAAGTCGCCTCGGTCCGTGCGGAACCTCAATCATCTTTAACAGCCTAATCGAACGACACAGGTTTCGGGCCACGAACATGACAAGACTTTTCGCACCGTTGGTCGCCATCCTTTGGCTTTCTTCACAGCCTGTCCTGGCGCAGGAACTCAAAATCGAACAATGCTCGGACCGTGCCGAATACTCGGAGCTCGATTTTTGGTTGGGCGAATGGGAAGTCTTTGCGGACGGCAAAAACGCAGGTAACAACCGGATCGAAAAAATCCTTAACGGCTGTATTGTCATGGAACACTGGGTCGGGGCTGGTGGTGACCAGGGCAAGAGCATTTTCTTTTACGATCTGGCCAAAAAAACCTGGAAGCAACTTTGGTTTACCCAATGGGCAAATCGCCCCGGTGGCATCAAGGAAAAAATCCTGATCAAAAAATTCCCCAACGGCGGCATTCGTTTCCAGGGACTCATCATCAAACCCGATGGCGGCACCTATCTCGACCGCACGACTCTGACACCGTTGGTCAATGGCGATGTGTGGCAACTGATCGAAGTCTCCGAAGACGATGGCGAGACCTGGCAAAGCGTTTTTGATGCAGTCTACAAGCGGCGCCTGACGCCCGGGCCCGACCGCGGCTAGAGGAAAGTAAAAACCGCCCGTCTTCCTCGCCTCAGCCCCTGATTTACACCGCTTATCGAATCGTCTGCATCCATTTGCACGCCCCATGAGTCATAGTATTAATACCCATGCCGTCAGGCTGTACAATACGCCGGAGTATTGAGCCAGAAGGGCGGCCATGAGACGACGTATGCCCGAAGAGATCATTCGGTTTTACAGCGAACTGAAACGCCGTAAGGTGATTCGTGTCGCGATGATTTATGCCGCGGGCGCCTTTGTTTTGATACAGCTCGGCGAAGCGACCTTCGAGCCGTTGCTGTTGCCCGGCTGGTCCATGCGGACGTTGATTTACACCGTAATCCTCGGCTTTCCTTTCGCACTCGTCCTGGCATGGTTTTTCGACCTGACCCGCCAGGGTGTCGTGCGTGACCCATTTGATCTGGTCACGGCAAGGGGCGAGCACACCGATTTCATCACCGCACAGCGAATCGACGATATGCCGTCGATCGCCGTTCTTCCCTTTACCGACATGAGCGAGGGACAGGACCAGGGGTATTTCTGCGAGGGCGTGGCCGACGCGATCCTCAACGCGTTGGCCCGGGTCAAAAATCTGAAGGTCGCCTCGCGCACCTCATCGTTCCAGTTCAAAGAGTCCGGTGCCGACATTCGCAGCATCGGCAAGCAACTGGGCGTCAAAACGGTGCTCGAAGGCAGCGTGCAAAAATCCAAGGATCGACTGCGGATCACCTCGCAGCTGATCAACGTCGAAGATGGTTATCACCTGTGGTCCAAACAATTCGATGCCGAGCTCAAGGATATCTTCGAAATCCAGGATGAGATCGCTCATAGCATTGCGGAGGCCCAGCAGCTCGAGCTGAGCGCGCGGGATGAGAACGCGATCAAGACGGCCTCGAGCAAGGACGTTCGTGCCTATGAATATTACCTGCGCGGCCGGGAATTCTTTTATCGCTTCCGTGGCAGCGACATGGTTTACGCGCGGCAGATGTTCGACCAGGCACTTGAAATCGACCCCGATTTCGCGCTGGCCTGGGCGGGTCGGGCGGATTGTTATGCTTTCGTCGAGATGTACGTCAAGTCCGACGAGGAGTACCGGGTCGAAGCGTTGTGGGCCAGCGAGCGCGCGCTGGCACTGGATCCCGACGGTGCCGAACCACACGCATCGCGTGGCCTCGCTTATTTGGTCTGCGAACAGTATGACGAGGCCATCGAGGAGTTCGAGACCGCGATCGAACTGTGTCCCACCCTGTTCGAACCCTGGTACTACTATGCGCGGGCCAGTTTCCACCAGGGCAAGCTGCAAAAAGCCGCCGACCTGTTCGCGAAAGCGGCCGAGATGCGACCCGAGGATTACCAATCGCGGGTGTTGCGCGGGCATGTGTTACACGGCCTGGGCCAGACAGAGCTGGCGATCGAAGTCGGCAACGAAGCCATCGAGGTGATCGAAAAACACCTCAAATGGCACCCCGACGACCCCCGCGCGTTTTACCTGGGCGCAGGGTCCCTGCTGAATATCGGCGAGCGCGATCGCGCCGGGCGCTGGATCGAAAGGGCGCTGGCAATCGATCCGACCGACTCCGTGGTTCTATATAACGTCGCCTGCTTTTATGCCTTGGACGGACAGACCGAAAAGGCGCTCGATATCCTGGAATCGGCGGTGAGCCACGGCGCAGTCAGTCTCTCGTGGATGAAAAACGACGACGACCTGGCGTCCTTACGCGAAATGTCACGGTTCCAGGCGTTGCTCGAGCGGTTGGATAAATAATTTGTCGTAGAAGGCTCTTTACGGTCAGGACGACCTTATGCCGCGGAGCGCAGGGATGCGCGAGAGCGGCCAGGTCAGGATGACCTTATGCCGCGGAGCGCAGGGATGCACGAGAGCGGCCAGGTCAGGATGACCTTATGCCGCGGAGCGCAGGGATGCGCGAGAGCGGTCAGGCCCGAACGACCATCCTGGCTATTCCCCTGAAATCACCGCTAATTCGCTGATCTCCAGAAACACGCTCCCAGAAAACCTGCGCAATCTCTGTAGCCTCGTCCCACACATCGATGCCGAGCTCATCCGGTATCGGCGTTTTAAAATCCCGCTCGATAATCTGCCCGGAAACCGGTGCGAACAGCATTGGCAACTGGTCGTAGACCGGCGCCAGTTCATAGGCGTCATTGACAAAAAAACTCAGGTTATAAAAATGCCGGTCGGTATTGGCGATCAGCCTGGCAAATGCCTCGAGTAGCCGCATTCGCCGGCCATCGGCGGGTGATATCAAGCGGTCTTTTACCAAGCGCAGCGCCGATTCAGACCAGCTGTCCCTGGACCCGTAACGAGGGTCATCCACGCCCGCCAGTGTCAGTACGGCGCGGCGGCGACGCTCACCAATACGATCGAACCGTTCCACCTCCAGAAAAACGCTTTTCTCGATGATGTGAATGGCTACCGCGGATGTGGTCACGCCAGCTTCCTGCAACACATCGAGCGCAATTAATTCGCTAAATAGCAGGTCGCGCCAGCGAATCTCCGCTGGCGTGTCGCCGGCGACGGCGAACTTGATGATGCGATGGCGGCCATCGACGAAAGCGGTGAATTTTGGCTGTTCGCCACCGGCCGACGAACCCGCCTGCTGACCGGCAAAAGCCCGTCGTGCCAGTTCCGGATACTGTGCCCGTTCGGCCGGCCTGATTTCCAGATCTCGCCAGCGCTCTGCGCTTTCACTGCCGACGATCAGGTTGCCGGGCAGATCTTCACCGCGCCGGGCAACGGCGACCAGGACATGGTCATCCGACCAGTCCTGAATCCGGTGCGGCAGGCCCAGATCAACATGGCGCCCCGGAAACGCCCGGCCGATGAATCCCTGCGGCGCCATGTCTACCACCTCGGGCGGCAAGCCTTCAAACAACTCCGGCCCAGGTTCCAGCACCGTCCAGTCTTGGTGCAGCGCCATCAGTGTACCGACAGGCGCCAGTTCGCCCGCCTCGTCGATCCGGTAAACCGGAATCCGGTTGCGCAGGCCGGGCAGGGCGCGCGCTAACCCATATCGGGTCGCCCGCGTTTTGCCCAGACGCACGACTTCGATCGGCGCTTTGCGGATCAACCGGGACAGGGTCGCGGGGCTGACGCCGAGCTGCCGGGTCAGGCGTTCGGCCGGCACGACGCCTTCATCGCGGAGAATATTCAGTAAACGTTGCTGCATGAGACAAATTATGCAACAAAATATGAAATAAAAGAAGAACTAAAAAACGTTAATAATTAATTAGTTAAGTATTTTCAGAGACAAAAAATGAAACGAAACAATAAAAGGGGGCAGATTCTCTTGTTTAATCGGGCCCGAAAGCCCGACCTCATTACCACAGAGGTTAACCGGTTAACCTAAGCGCCCTGATAGCCTCTAATAATCAACTGTCACCGCCTCAACTGCGGCCGCTTCATATACGTCAGCGATCGCCAGACCCATTCCAGCGGACCGAAACGGTAATACTTCAGCCAGATCGGGCTGATAATCAACTGAAACACGACGATACCCAGCACGACGTAATACAACTCGATTCGGCTGAACTGCCCATACATCCCGAAGCCAACGCCTAAGAACACGAACATGGCAATCACCGAGTGCATGATGTAGTTGGTCAGCGCCATGCGGCCGACCGCCGCGAGTGACGATTGCAACCAGGACAGCGCGCCCGAACGCACGAACAACAGCAACAATCCAAGGTGCCCCAGGCCATTGCCGAGGCGGCCCATGTCATAGGTCGGCCAGGTCTCGGCCATTCGCAGCATATCGAAGTCGTTGCTGACGATGTGGTTGACCTCCCACCAGCTCACCGACAGGCCAATGCCATAACCCACGGCCGCCATGATCCAGTAATCACTGGACGGCCGTCGCAGAGTCAAAAAGCCCAGTTTGAACAAGGCCATGCCCAGCACCATCACGGAAAAGCCATCGAGGAACATGTAGATATAAGTCTCGTTGCCATGATACTTCGTCAAATAAGGCACATGGTGCATGAAGGTCTTCCAGTAGCTGCCCGTGTGGTTATCGATCCGTTCCTGGATTTTTTCCTCGTCCGCGACATGATCCTTGACCTCTTCCTCCCACTTCTCGACCGCTTCTTCCTGATCCTCGTCCAGTTCACCGCCATCGGCCAGGATTTCCTGCGCCTCGGTGTATTCGGCAAAAGCATTGAAGCGCTCGCTCTTGTCATAGTTATAAACCATGGACATCGCCAGGAAGGCGGCCAGGCTGGTCAGGATCAGTTTTCGTGGCGACAGGTTGCGCAAGGGAAACAGGAACAAGGCGACGATGCCATAGTAATAAAGAATGTCGCCATCCCATAACAGGAGGTAGGCGTGGATCATGCCGAAGGCGATCAGCCAGATGTTGCGCCGATAAAAAATATCCGCGGTGAATAAACCCGCGCCGCGTTCTTCCATCCGCGAAGTCAGGAGGATGACGCCCGCGCCGAACAACAATGAGAACAAAGTACGCTGCGTACCCTCGAGAGCAAACACCATCACGAACCAAACCCAGTAATCCGCACCGACCCGTGTGACCGGATCGAGATACTCCGTCCAGCCGACGGCATAGCCAAAGCCAAAAATGTTCATCAGCAGGATGCCGAACAACGCCACGCCCCGGATCACGTCCATCGACGCGAAACGCTCCCGACCCGTGACCGGGCCGACCTGTGGCGGCTGGATATTGGTGGTCGTCAGGCCGGAAGTGTCCTGGTTCATGATTCTCTCCCTTGTTCTTATTTATTGCTGCGACGCAGTAGAAAACGTCGCGATTTTTGTTGTTGAGGGAGGGTACGCGAGGGCGGGGCGAGGGGCAATCAGCGGCCTGCTTTCCGGCCCGAATTTATGCCAAAATAAACCAATTAAAACCTTGTTTTTCAATGAGATATGTGTATACTACTGTATATTATAACAGTATCCATTTACCCCCTCGGAGCAGGCCATGAACACCCCCGAAATCCAGCGTCGGCATGACGCACTCGGCGCCGAAATCACCCAACTCTGTGGCTATATGTATGCCGCCGACTACCGGTTGCTGGAGCTGATCCGTGAATTCGACGAACAAGGCGGCTGGCATTATGAAGGTCTGTATTCCTGTGCCCATTGGCTGAACTGGCAATGCGGGATCGGCCTGAACGCCGCAAGGGAGAAAGTCCGCGTGGCCCATCAGCTGGCCGGTCTACCCGAAATCAGCGCCGCCTTTGCCAAGGGCGAGATCAGCTATTCGAAAGTCCGCGCCATGACCCGGGTCGCCAACGAAGAAAACGAAGAGTTTCTGCTGTCGGTCGCCAGACACGGCACGGCCAGTCACATGGAATCGCTGGTATCCAAATATCGTCGAGTGAAACGGCTGCAGGATGCCGAGAATGCCAACCAACAGCACGAGAATCGGGAATTGACCTATTACTACGATGACGACGGCTCCCTCGTTATCAACGGGAGGCTGCCAGCCGAGCAGGGCGCGCTGGTGATCAAAGCGCTGGAAATGGCCATGGACAGAGCCGATGCCGAAAACTCTGAACAACAGGAAAATGTTTCCGCGGAAACATCGAATCCCCCCAATCACTCAGACATCAAGGAAAAAGAGCCTTTCGCCGTCCGCCGAGCCGATGCCCTGGCAGAACTGGCCGAGACCTATTTGAGCCACGGCGCCAAAAGCTCATCCACCGCCGACCGTTACCAGGTCGTCGTCCATGTTTCCGCGGAAACACTCGAAGACGGCAGCGGCGAGATCTGCGAACTCGAACACGGACCCAATGTTTCCGCGGAAACATCCCGGCGCATCGCCTGTGACAGCCGTATCGTCAAGCTTTTCGAGGACGAAACCGGAGAACCCATAAATATCGGGCGAAAATCCCGGGTTATTCCACCCGCCATGCGACGAATATTAAAGGCCAGAGACAAAGGCTGCCGCTTCCCAGGCTGTACCCATCAGCATTACATCGACGGACACCACATCAAACACTGGGCCGAGGGCGGCGAAACCAGTATTAACAATCTCGTGCAGCTCTGCCGATATCATCATCGATTGGTGCATGAGGGCGGCTTTGGCTGTGAAAAGACCGTAGATGGACGCATCGTTTTCAAAAACGAAGATGGCAAGACCATCAGCCACGTAGTTCACTCGCCACACATCCCGACCAACACCGACACGTTGGATCGGCTGCGCAATGAAATATCCGGCATCGATATCGATTCCGATACCTGCGTACCCAAGTGGTTCGGGGAGAGGATGGATTACGACATGGCGGTTGAGGCGTTGCAGGGTTAGGGGTCGGGATACTGTAAGCTGACAATAGTGATGGGCTGACACGGAAATCCATGCGAAAAAAATTCATCAAAAGGTTGCCATATAACTCCACGCCACGGACCAAATCCATTTACGAATAACACTCTTTTAAGTTTTATTGCTGCGACGCGGTAGACCGCATCGCTATTATTGTTGGTGTGGGAGAGTACGCGAAGGCGGGGACGGGCAATGGGAGCAGCGGCAGGGGAAACTTGATCTGACGAAATGGTTTAATCGCACCTAGATACAACTATATTTCCGCAGTATCGGTGTAGCCTGACCAGTTTTGCGTCAGGACATCCACGGACAAAACGCGAATTAGCTAAAACAGACTTGATTGGTGTCTGACAAGCGAGTTTTGCTATTCTCAAATGGAATATGCAGATTATTGACATGCCTGAAATTTGATCCTAATGGAGACTGATGATGGAAGCCCGTAACCGAAACCTCAAAGATTGGTACGGCATGATTCAGCGAGGCGAAATAAAGTTGCCACGCTTTCAGCGTTATGAGGCATGGGACCGTCACCGTATCAGCAGCCTCCTTCACACCACCATCAACAACCTGCCGCTGGGTATCACGTTGGTGCTTCAGGTCGATACGGATGATGAAAAGTTTATATCGCGATTCCTCAAGACAGCCCCGGAGAGCGATAGGCGGATTCTGGAGCAGCTGCTTGATGGCCAACAGCGACTCACCGCTCTGTGGCGGACCTTTCACAACAACTATGACTGGGAAACCTACTACATCTACCTTAACGAGTTTGATAACTACGAGGGTGACGAGGAACGTGAAGACATGTCGGTATTTTTTCGCGGTCGTTATATGAAAAAGAACGGTGGTAAGTATCCATTGTGGTGTGATGATCCGGCGCGGTGCCTGCAGCGAGGGTTAATTCCGGCACACTTACTGAAACCTGAGGATATTCAGGCCGAGATTGATGACTGGATTAGCCAAGCCACGGAAGCAGGTAAGCCGCAAGACGACATCGCGGCACTAGAGCGGTTCCTAGAGTTCAAAAAGGCCGTCAGTGACAGCATCAGGGATTTGCGTTCTGTTGTCGCAAACTACAATCTGCCCTATTTGTCTCTACCGGCGACGACAGAAAAAAGTGTCGCGCTGGATGTATTCATCAACATGAACACGAACAGCAAGCCGCTCTCGCAATACGACATCATCGTCGCCGAGGTTGAGAGTGTTATGGGCCGATCGCTACACGACCTACAGGATGAACTGGATGAACGGCACCCAGAGGTCGCCCGGTATGCTCTCCTGTCAGATCTGATCCTAACGACCTCCGCATTGTTGCAAGGCAGCCTACCCAATCAGCGTGGCGCATGGGACATGGACAAGAAACGTATGGTTGAGGACTGGGCCGTCATGGAACAAGGTCTTAGCCGGATGGCAGAGTTTTTACGCGGAGAAGGTATCTTTGATCATCAGCGCCTGCCTACCAACGCGGTCCTAGCAGTAGTCGCGGCGCTATACTCGTTTATCCCAGAATCTGGTGACAAGCGTGGCCAGGACGAGTTGTTGCTCAAAAAATATCTGTGGCACGCTTTTTTTACAGATCGTTACGAAAATTCAGCAGCAACATACGCCTACTCGGATTTTGTGGCACTGAGAGGTGTCATCATTGGGGAGACCAAAGCGACAGGAGACCTGTTCACATCGGCAGATGTTCCTATTTTCGGTGAGTATCAACTGACTGATGTGGAGGAGCTGTTGACTGCGGACTGGCCAAAGCGAGCGTCGATTCGCGGCAGGGCGGTACTGGCGGTGGAATGCCGCCTGGGAGCTATGGATTTCTCGACCGGAGAGCGACTAAGCCCCAATAATGTTGAACAGCGTCATTATCATCATGTCTATCCCGACGCTTTGTTGAAGGAAGCTGACATCACTAGTTTTCTGGCGCTGAACTGCTCGCTGATAGCGGACAAGACGAATATGTCGATCGGACGCAAAGACCCACTGGAATACCTGAAGGATCGGTACCAATGGACATCCGAGGAAATTGTGACCGAAAGGCTGCATTCGCACCTGATCCCCATCCCTGAACTGGCTAACGGGGGTTACGAGGGGCTATCGGATACGGAAAAGGCCGAGAAACTGAAGGTCGATTTCCAGCGCTTTCTACAGCGCAGAGCGGAGCTGGTCATGAAGGCTGTACATTTACTCGCTGATGGCCGGCAACTAGGTCCATCAAATTTGTTCGGCGGTTAAGCCGAAGCTGCTGATTAATACGTCTGGGCGGTATGGGCTAACGCATTTTAGCCCCGACCTACCTGCGTTGCTTTTAACCAAATTGGGTTATTCAGGTCCTCACTCATCCTCGAACTCCGCAGACCCAAACTTCAAATGTCCACAGTTTTCACGAACTGTTCGTTCAATGTGTTCGCTGAATCCTGTCTCAGAATCGACCTGAATTTCCACTGATATGCGAACCGTACTTGTGTGTTGGGTTGTGAAATGTTCAACAACCTCATCAACAATTTCGGAAAACAAAAGTTTGGCTTTGACAGGATCAAGTTCGACGGAGCCATAAAATCGCTTCGGGCCACTCTTCGGTGATTCAACATCAATCGCTCCGCCCTCTCCCGGTCCGGTAGTCGAACCGCCATCTCCACCAGTTTCACCTGGCCCCGTTTCCGCCTCGCCTGATTGTTCATCATCCCCAGGCAGCTTGGTTTCCGTGTCTCTCTGCTGTCTTGCTATTTCTGGCTGCACTACGAGACCAGCATCTGCATCAAATACCGAGACCATCTGGCCGCCGCGAAGTCCTCGAAACCTTTTCGCATCATCATCGTAGCTGTCTGCAAATGCGAACGCGTCCGATTCCCAGGTAATTAGTGAGACTCCGTCTTCAATGGCACGATATAGTGTTGACGAATTTGATAGGCGAGGCAGATAGCAATATTTGGCAAAATCCTCCATTAATTGCTTTACAAAAACAAAGTCACCACGCCAAAGCGGGATTCGGTCCAACTCCATTTTGAGTCGAGTACCGGCCAATGTCGGCACTAGCAACTCGTCATTTTTTAGCTTTTTGGCTGCTCTAGCTGCCAATGAGTCCTGACCGGATAATCTCAGCGCTTGCCACTCAACTTCTGATTGAGGATCTGTTTGCACAGGAACCAATAACCACTGATACGTTTCAGGCAATCTCGCCGATACTTCTCCGTCCGCCGACTTGCGCTGCGTTTCCGCTTGTTTGACCTGATGGGGATCAAGATTCAAAGTATCTTTTTCATTAACGATTGAGCTCCACGCCAAGTACTTGCGAAGTGCTTCATCCAGATCCTGTAAGCGATTCTTGTCCGCCGCGAGAAACACCAAAGTATTTCGGTAAAGCCTGGGCGAATTCCCGCGACTCTCGAGCATGGCCTTTGCTGACTTAAAGGCAGCAGAGTCAGTCTCCTTGCTGTGCGGCGAATCAGGCCCCAGTACAACCAGTCTTGCATCGGTCTCGTCCGGAACATCATGCCCCGACTGCGGCATCGAGTGAACCCGTGAAAAATCGGAAGAATTTCGTAGATCTAATCTGATTCTTTCTACCAACTCCTCGGTGACCTTGTCGGTATCCCTCTTAAACTGTTCTGCCCGGTCATCTGCGAGTTTGGTGACCGTTGGCTGAGTTGAGTACCAGTAGCGCGGGCCGTCCTGGTAAAGATAAGTAGCGGTACTTGCCAACCGCCGCAACGCGTCACCAAATACGCCCGGAGTTTCACCGGGCATTACACAGCCAAGATTAATGGTTCGATCTTCCACACCCCGATTGGCGGCCTTTTGTGTCGGGGCAGACCCTAGATAAATCGTCCGAGCGACACGGCGCGCGGCATGGAACTTGCCGAGGTTAGGCAGTTCCCCGTCCAACATCAGCGGCAATGAGTTCGGTCCATCGACGTCCTTTTCGATAATCGGAACCCAGACATCCGGCAAATAACGGGTCAGCTCAAACTGAACTCTCGGATCGTCGATTGGTAGGTTTGCCGGCAAAATCAGCGGGTTGCGATCACCTTTTTGCCAAAGGCTATGAATAACCGCCGCCATTAAGCGCAACACACCTCGCGTACGCTGAAATTTCACCAGCGTCGACCAATCTTCGTACAAACGATCAAATATCTCGGGGTGTATCGGGTACGCATTTTTAAGGCGTTTCTCATAATCGGCGGCTCGACAATCTGGCGGAAATTCCTGTTGCTGAGAACGGTACATATCGAAGAACTCGCGAGCGACAAGATCACGAGCTTTGAATTGATCTTGCGTGACCAACGGTTCGAATAACCGACGGCGCACAATCTCGAACCCTTCCTCGGCGCTAGCCGGCCGCCAGGAGGATTCAAGCCGACCAATAACATTCTGCAAGCGGCTCAATGCTTCTCGGCCACGCACGCCGCCGACCTCTACATCGTCAGCTTGAGCGTGTGGCGATGCCGACGTATCCGAGGCTGGAAGACTAATGACCAAAAGACAATTGCCAGCCAACTTTGCCGATTCAGTGAGTACCTGGGCAAACGAAAACTGCGTCTCAAATCCCCCGGCGGGCAAATCGCCTTCGTCGTGCAACTGCCTCGCATAGGCCACCCACTCGTCGATCAAGATCAAACAGGGCCCATAGTCGTTAAACAATTTGCGCAGTACGTCGCCTGGACTCGTCGCTTTTTCATCGTCCGCAGCAACGCGATCAAACGCCTTTTTCGCTTCCTTTTCGCCGCCTGCCGAGAAACCGAGCTGCCACGCCAATTCACCCCATAGGGTGCGGATTTCAGTGCCGTCCTTTTTGGTAACAGGATTACCTGGAGAAATCTTGTTACCAACCAAGACAACTCGATTAATCGTCGGCAGTCCTTCGGCAGTCGCTTCCTCTAGCAGTATATCTACTCCAAGCAAATCGGTAGGCGGTACGCCAGAAAACAAGTGATACAAAGCCAGCATTGAGTGCGTTTTGCCGCCACCGAAATTTGTCTGTAATTGCACAACTGGGTCGCCACTCTTTCCAGAAAGACGATTCACGGCGCCTACGAGTAACCCCTTCAGACTTTCGGTCAAAAATGTCCGCCGAAAAAACTCTACTGGATCGCGGTATTCATCAATTCCTTCCCCCATGTGCACCTGCCATAGGTCTGCCGCAAATTCTGCCTGCTGATAGTTGCCACTGGCGACGTCCTTATGCGGAGTCACTACCTCGCGCCACGGCTTTAGGCTACCGGTTACCTGGGTTTCAATTGCGGTACCAGCAGTCTTACGTTTTTCCGCCCGCATTTGTTCATCGAATCGAACCCTCAGGAGTTCCATTTTGACTTTATCGATCTGGGCTGCCTCTGGCGCGGATACGGCGGCCAGCAATCGGGATGCTGAATCGAGGGAACGGTAGGTGTCATCGCTGGAAAAAGTCTCCTGGTGCGCCCATTTGTTTCGAATATCGAGCAATTCATTTACCAAGCTGCGCTCAGCTTTACCGAGAATGCGGCGAAAAACGTCGCCCCACTTACGGTCCATCATGACGAGCAAAGCCGCTACATCGTTTAGCGAGTCCTTTTTGCGGCCACCCAGCCGTGTGTCGGTTAGTACTTCTTTAACTTCAGATGCCCAATTCTCGCCAAACTTCGCTTTGAATTCGCGTTCGACGAATGGTCCAAGCCCTGTTTTCAAGAGCTCCAGTGTCTTACCGACTCGTTCGTGATTAGTGATTGCCATTAGTATTTTCCAATTAAATTAATTCACTCTGTTGTGGGTCAGTCGAAGCCCTAGATTTTCTCGCTAGCCGCCGTATCTCCGGCCAGCTTTGTACAAGTCCGTTGTAGGACATTGCCTCTTTCGCCCGTTTCTTTCGCTCGCAAAGTGTATAAAGGCGATACGCCAATTCCCTAGCAACCTCAGCCTGGCTTCCCAATTTCGCCGCTAGCTCTGCTGCTTTATCCTCACCACCACTTTCAAGCACGCGGATCAGATGATGCACCATCTCCCAAATTGTAAGACGTGCGTCAGTGGCCGGGTTCCAGTTCCTGGGTAGCTCGTCTGGTCGCAACAGTCGCACTTTGCCGGCTTTGGAGGTGAGGATACCAGCCTCAACCAGCCCGGTGACGCTGGTGTTTTTAGCTTTAGATAGCGTTTCGGCCACACCGTACTCACCCTCCGCGAAGCCCGACTGCTCGAACCACGCAAGCGCCCAACGGCTGTCGACGTCGAAGTCGCTGTCCTGCTCAGCTAGGGACTCGTCGAGAATCTGATTGATTAGCGCCAATGCGACACGCACTGACAGCGACTCGCCTTCGGCATCGAGCACATTGGCAAAGCGCGTATACACAGCCATGCCAGGACCGATAGCCGCTTGCGCCAAATCTACTGGCGCTATGTTGCCGGCTTGAAGATGCGCTAGAGCTCGCGGAAGTTCGATCCTAAGTGCAGCGACAAATTCGCGACGGGTGGCGATTGGGGCATTAATGTTACGCCGACGACAAACCAATACGACGCTGGATGCGAGCATATTCGCACCAAGGCCGATTAACTTGTTTGCGAGCTCCGTCCGAATTGGCCAGGTGCCACTGATGGAAAAACCAGCCTCGATAACGGCGGCAAGAAAAGTGTCCCAGCCTGTATTTGTTGTACCATCGGTACTGTCAGTCTCCGCCTGTTTGAACGCATAATAAATGGTAACCGGAAACGCTGGGTGCGCTTGGTCGGCAAGTCGGTGCATCACCTGCGTCATGCCATCGAGGAAAAAGGTTCGAGCGTTCTTCCGGTTGCCGTGGCGGTAGGAACAAGCCACCAATTCCTCAGCCTTTGGTACCGCCAGCGTGGCGAAGAGATCGGGGAAGATCGACTTAAGAGAGCGACGCAGCCAAACGTAGAAGAAATCTGAAAGATCAGCGTAACCAACATTGTCATAATACGGTGGGTCCGTCGAAATCACTTTGTCAAAAGATATTTCCTGTGTTGAAGCATCCGCTTGACTAGAAATCCCCTGAGGTTCTGTCGTGCTTGAAATCCCTTTGATTACTCCACCGACGGAGACACCATAGTCGCCTGCAGCCCCACCGAAAGGATTCACTTCAGGAAAGTCCCATGTCATCGCAATTCCTTGACGAGAAAACGCGGTCACAGTTTGTTGCCTCTGTGGCGTCCATCTAGCAATAGTGCAAAGAGTATTTGCCATTCGATCGACAGCAAAAGCTAAATACACTCCCACTGAATCTCCATACGCCGTTACGCCAGCGCCACCGTTTTCTAGTGTTTTCCCATCGTCGGGCTCTCCGGCCTCTATGGCATCAAGTTTCACCCGCTCGCGCACTTCTTGCACTAGGTCCGCGAAAGTCGTCATCGCTACCAACTGGCGCGAGGTGAAATAATCACCAAAAGTTCGGAAACCGTATTGTCTTCCTTGTGCGTTGCTGGCCCACGTTCCTCGACTTTTAGCTTCCGGTTTCCAAATCGGATTCGCATTTTGGCCTGCAGATTCCATAAGGTCTGTAGGCGAAAGGTACAACCGACAGCGCTCCCCTTCTGCAACAACAGCCATCAACCTAGCGCCCATGCGATCTGCATTTGCTTCATCATCAATATATTCGTAAGGAATCGGAGTATCTGAAAAAAGACATCGGAAGCTACCACGCGAGAGCTTGGTGCCATTCTTCGCCGCCTCCACATTCTTTGGCGGACCTACTTTCACCGAGAAATGGTAGCTGCGACCTTCCAACTTAGGCTCGACATAGGCTTCCTTGCCGACCTTACTGGAAAGCATAAAGTTGGAAACGAGTGGCACTTCGACATTTGCAAAGGCTGGGTTGGGACTTCTCACCGTTCGTGCCCATAACCAAGCGATCACAGTGAGCTTTTGGCCGACGTATTTTTTTAGATCCGGTCGTTCCTCCGCCATGGCTTCCGTTACCTCGACCTTGGGGTACAGATGGCCGATTCGTTTCTCGGCTTCATCACGCATCCAGTGGCCGTAATAACGCAGATCTTCGGCTAGGCCTTCCGTGCCTACCCATTGGCGGCCGACAAGATCCTTCTTTTTCTGGACGCCGGGGTTCACGGGCGGCTTGCTGGCGAACTTTGGCGGAATTTCAATCATCGCCTTGTTAATCAGTACCGCCACCGGGTTCAAGTCGCTGGCATAGCTCTCAAGCCCTAGCCGCTGTGCTTCTAGTGGCAACGAACCGCCGCCGGCGAAGGGATCATGAAAGGCCGGCAGTTTGTGGCGGTCGAACAATTCTTTGGCACGTGGGTGGTCGACATTCTCGGCGCAGGCATAGCGCCAACTCCTCCAGATTTCGTCGCGCGCCTGCTGCAATACCGTCTCGTTTGTGGTGTTCTCCCACTTCACCAGATCCTCAACGATTCCGAAAAGACGTTGCCGCTCCTTCTCCTGAGCCTCTTCGGTTTTGAACTCGTCGGGATGACTCGAAGGATCGTCCACCATCTGAGCAAAAATCACTGCCCGTGCAGCTGCCAATGGCCTCCGAGCCCACCAAAGATGCAAGGTACTGGGATGGCCATGGCGAATGGATTTCTCCCTTGCCGACGCTTTGTTGATGGCGTCGAGAGGCAGAGCAACTTCTATCAGCTTTTTCGCGGTTGATTTTTTCATTAGTTAAGCACGAGAGTTGAACCCTGAATTGTGTTACCCACTCGTTCGTGATTAGTGATTGCCATTAGTATTCCCGAATTAGATTAGTTCACCCTGCTTTGGGTCAGTCGCGACGTCTGTCTGCCGAGCCAGCCGTTGAATCTCCGGCCAGCTTTGCACAAGCCCGTTATAGGACATTGCTTCTTTCGCTCGCTTCTTGCGCTCACAAAGTGTGTAAAGTCGATAGGCCAATTCGCGAGTGACCTCTGCCTGACTACCTAGCTTTGCTGCAAGTTCTGCTGCGGTTCCCTCACCATCACCCTCCAATACTCGAATCATGTTGTGAACCATCTCCCAAACTGTAAGGCGAGAGTCTGTGGTCGGATCCCAGTCCTCCGGTAGCTCGTCGGGTCGCAGTAGCCTCACTTTGCCCGCTTTAGAAGCGAGGATACCGGCTTCAACCAGTCCGGTGACGCTGGTGTTTTTAGCTTTGGAGAGCGTCTCGGCCACACCGTACTCACCCTCGGCGAAGCCCGACTGCTCGAACCACGCTAGCGCCCAACGGCTATCGGCGTCGAAGTCGCCTTCCTGCTTCGCCAGCGCCTCATCCAACGTCTGATTAATTAGTGCTAGCGCCTCGCGCACTGACAGAGGCTGTCCTTGCGCATCAACAACCCGCTTATAACGAGTGTAGATGGCCATGCCGGGACCAATAGCCGCCTGCGCCAAATCAACCGGTGCGATATTTCCTTGCTGCAATTGAACAACTGCTGCCTGTAACTCCGCTTGCAGCGCGGAAACAAACTCACGACGCGTAGCAACCGGATAATTTTCTGCGCGCGCACGGCAAACCAGAATAATGCTGGAAGCGAGAGCATTTCGCTTCATTTTCAATGCGCCTTTTAGTTCAGTACGCATTGGCCACGTCCCTGTTACGGTGAAACCAGCATTTAGTACCGCCTCAAGAAAAGCCTCCCAGCCGGTAGATGCCGTTCCTTCTTCAGTGTCGGTCTCCGCTTGCCGGAACGCGTAATAAATGGTTACTGGAAATGCGGGGTGACTTTTCTTAGCCAACTGGCGCATTACATGCGTCATGCCAGCCACAAAGAATGCGCCTGCCGACTCTCTATTTTCGTGCCGATAAGCAAAAGCGACCAGCTCGTCTGCCTTCGGCGTAGCCATCGTCGAAAATAGTTCTGGCATCACAGGTCTTAGTGAGTGGCGCAACCAAACATAGAAAAAATCGGATAGGTCCGCGTATGGAACATTGTCATAGTACGGCGGATCCGTACTTACGATTGCGTTGATCAACCAGTCATTCGATTCTTGAGCCGGAGCCTGCCGGGCCTTACCAGCAGAACTTCCGCCCAAGTTGGCCAGCAAGTTCGCACAATCAGAATACGCACCTTTCCAATCGCCTCCCGCGCCAGCAAATGGATTACACTCAGGGAAATCCCAGACCATGGGTATTGCCTGCCTGCCAAACGCTCGCCCTGTTTTCCCTTCTGGAACTCTCCAAACTCCTAGCGTGCAGTGATATGAAGTAATCTTGGAAACCGTCGTACCTAAATATGTCGCAACAGCATCCGCATAGGCACAGCAAGATCCCTGATCCGTTGTCGTCCCAGATCCGTTCCCCGTGCTACGCCGGGCAGACAAGGCATCTGACTTTACTTGCTCATGGGCCTCCTTAACCAAATCGGAAAATGTTGTCAGCATCTGCAATTGACGACTGGTAAAGAGCTGCGAAAAGTTCGTCATACCGTAAGGTTGAACTCCAAGGTACTGAGTACTTCCTGATATTTCCACATCCGGTTTCCAAGCGACTTTCGCTTGACGCGGTACGGACTCCATTTCTCTTGTCGGTGAAAAGTAAACTCGCTCGCGGTCGCCCATCGCAACCACAGCTAGCATCCGTGTGCCCATTCGGCCAGCCGTGCCTTCCTCTTTGACGTATTTGCTATCCATAGGCGTGCCCGACATCAGGCAATTGAAGTTCGCCCCGCGCGAAAGCTTGGTGCCTTTTTTTACGCCTTCTGCATCCTTTGGTTTACCCACCTTCACAGTAAAGCGATAACTGCCACCTTCTATGACCGGCTCGACATAAGCTTCCTTGCCCGCTTTGGTAGAGAGCATGAAGGTAGCGGTGAGTGGAACATCAACGTTAGCAAATGCGGGATTGGGGCTTTTCACTGTGCGCGCCCACAGCCAAGCGATGACGGTGAGTTTCTGGCCCACGTATTTGTTGAGGTCCGGTCGTTCCAGCGCCATGGCAGCCGTAATCTCGACCTTGGGGTAAAGTTGGCCGATGCGTTTCTCGGCTTCATCACGCATCCATTGGCCGTAGTAACGCACATCCTCGGCGAGGCCTTCGGCGCCTTTCCATTGGCGGCCGACAAGATCTTTCTTGGGACCTGCGTTGGGGTTCACGGGCGGCTTGTTAGCAAACTTTGATGGAATCTCAATCATCGCCTTGTTGATCAGCACCGCCACCGGGTTCAGGTCACTGGCGTAGCTGTCCAGCCCGAGACGCTGTGCCTCCAATGGCAGCGCGGCACCCCCCCGCGAACGGATCGTGAAAGGCCGGCAACTTTTGAGGATCGAAGAGTTCCTTTGCCAGTGGATGATCCGCGTTCTCTGCACAGGTTCGGCGCCAACTTTCCCAGATTTCGTCACGCGCCTGCTGCAAGACCGTCTCGTTGGTCGTGTTCTCCCACTTCACCAGTTCTTCGATTATGCGGAACAGCCTCTGCCGCTCCTTCTCCTGAACCTCTTCGGTCGGAAACTCCTCGGGATGGCTTGAAGGGTCGTCCACCATCTGCGCAAAGATCACAGCCCGAGCCGCCGCCAGCGGGCGTCGCGCCCACCAAAGATGCAAGGTACTCGGATGTCCATGGCGAATGGATTTCTCCCTTGCCGATGCTTTGTTTATGGCGTCGAGGGGGAGTGCAACTTCAATGAGTTTTTTCGCGGGCATGTTATTTATCCGTAATTGCCGTGCGCGTTACGCCTTGCGGCTTTTCTTTATATCAATCGACAGCTCCGGAGTAATTGATTTGTCGAGGAAATAATTCAGCTGATAATTGGAACTGGCAATACCGAAGTCTGGTTCATTCTCAAAAGGCTGCTTGATGTAAAATGGGCCTTCGTGAGTCTCTCCGTCAACCAATACGATCGCCAGAATAAATTTGTTGGTTTGGTTTAAGCCGTACATGATCTCGTTCCGACTAATTGTCACTGTCGTCGCACCCTTAACTCGCCCCTTAACCTCAATGTGACGATCCTCCAACATTTTTCCATCCTGAAGTGGGGGGCGAGCAGTAATATCCCATCCACACTTCTCGGCAGAAACATCGAAAACCTGATGCCCCAGCGACTGTTCGGCAGCGGTAACTGCCTGCATAGCAATTCGCTCGATGCGGGTCCTGGCTTCGGCATCCTGTATCTGAACGGGTTCGCCGCGCTTTTGTGCTAGTAGTCCCTGAGGAATAACCAATGCCACGCCCACTATCACTGGCGTCGCGGAGACTACGTGGCGTTGTTGATCCAATTCGCGCTTTCGCTGCTCCAGTCGTGCTGTGAGTTCTTCAGCCCGACGCTTGGCATTCTCGGGTTGCATGCGTGGCTGCTTACCAGCGGCAACATCCTGTGAAAGCTTGATGTAGCGGCTGGACCAATGGTTGATTTCCTTGACCAGTCTTTCATTGACCGCCGACAACACTTTTTCTGTCTGCCGTTCACGTCGGTCGCGAATTTCGTCATAGTGCTCAGGCACGATCTTCTCGGTTGCATAACGAAGCGCTAAAGCTTCAATTCGTTCGTCGATCCAGTCAGATTCCAGCACATCCTTTATTAGCACTTTGTCGTCCGGCTGAAGCGGCTCAAGATCGAGGTGCGGTGCCCAACCAGCGTAGGTGGCCTTGCCGCTTTCGTCTAACTCGATGAATTGAAGGCGCTGTGATACCAGTCTAGCTGGATCTCCCGTTGCCTCGCGGACCGAATGCTGGAGCATAACCAGCACCCTTGGTGCGCTTCCCTCATCGTTTGGATCGACCAGGACGGTGCCTTGCTTCAGTTTCGGCTGGTGAGTCTCAAGTACGAGGTCCGTCAAGGCAGCCATGAGTGGGTGGGCAGGGTGCACCAGGCTCGCCATTGGCTTGCCTGTCGCACGAACGTACTGCTTCTCAAAACAGATGCGCTCGTATTTTTTCAGTACGGGTGTTCGGGTCTCGCCAATAACACGGTCACGTTCCCGAATACGGGCAGGTACATGGCGAATTTCGTAACGTCCGGTCTCTCTGGGCCTCAGCTCGCTACCCTGCTTCGAAAATGCCGCAGTAAAAAATGCCCGGATGAAATAGGGCTGGAGCTTGCGAGCCTCGGCTTTTTCCATCTCTTCCTTGATAGAGTATAAGTCATCAAGGTCCATATGCTGCTCTACCAAAGCGTGGCGAGTCATAATCTCGCGCAAGTGGTCTGTATCCAATGCGCCTTCAATCACTTTGTCGAGTTTGGCTCTGACCTCCGGTTGCTCCCCATAACGTATAGCCTCTATTAGCAAGTCCTTTAACGACCGACCCTCGAAGGCTGCTCCCAAGATGTCGAATACTCTGCCCCCAAGCGCGGATCGCTCAACTTCCAGCTTTTCAAGAAGGCGCTGGAAAACCTGTCATTCACGCGTTTCATGGGCGACCATGTTCCACAGGTGGCAAACTTCAGTCTGACCAATGCGATGGATGCGACCAAAACGTTGCTCCAGACGATTTGGATTCCATGGCAAGTCGTAGTTCACCATGAGGTTCGCATTCTGAAGATTGACACCTTCCCCAGCGGCATCCGTGGCAATCAATACGAGCACCGTCGGATCAAAACGAAATGCTTCTTGAATCTTTCTACGTTCATCTCGTTTGACTCCACCGTGAATTGCCACAACAGCCTCTGGGATACCCAGCAGAGTTTCGATTCGTACGTGCAGATAATTCAGCGTGTCTTTGTGTTCACTAAAGATGATGATTTTGCGACGGTGCCCTTCAGGTGTTCGCATGTTAGTGTTGTCTTGCAACAAATGAGATAATTCTTCCCATTTGCGATCCTGGCCCGAGCGAACAACTTTACGCGCTTGTTCCGCCAAGGCCTTTAGAGTCTCAATTTCGCTTTGTAGCTCTTCGATGGTTCGGGAGGCCGTGGCCTGGTCGATGACGTCCTCAACCAATTCCTCGTACTCTTCTCCGAGCATCTCGTCAGCAGCCTCATCGATATCCTCAGGAACATCACGGATGTCGTAATGTGCCAAAGTCTCGGCCACATGATGGCCTCGCTCGATTAGTTGCATTTCCTCCAAACGTGCCTCCAGGCGATTCCCACGACGTTTGAGTGACTGGAATATCGCTTCCGGACTAGATGCAAGACGGCGTTGCAACATGGTCAACGCAAAACCAACGTTTCCCTTGCGCTTGCCGTCGAGATTGTCCGCACGATTCATTTCGTTTCGAACGTAATTGGTCACCGTGAAATACAGATCACTTTCCGGCTTAGAGAGCGGGTAATTAACGGTATACGCCTTGCGCTCTGGAAATAACGGTGTGCCATCAAACCTAAGCATCTCCTCCTTGACCATACGCCGCATCAGGTCCGAAACATCAGCTTTGTGGGCAGAATCCCGATACTTCCCATAGAACCGATCACTGTCCAACAGCGACATGAAAAGCTGAAAATCTTCTTCTTTGCCATTGTGAGGAGTTGCAGTCATTAACAAGAAGTGACGGCAAAGGCGGCCAAGCAGCTCACCAAGCTGGAAACGTTTTGATCGCTCCAATTTCGATCCATAATAATGGGCGGACATCTTGTGGGCTTCGTCTACAACAACGAGGTCCCATTCAGTATGCGAAAGCTTTTCTTTAAACTCGTCGTTGCGAGAAAGTTGGTCCAGCCGAGCTATTAGCAAATCGTGCTCTTCAAATGCATTGCCAGAACGTGATGTCTGATCCATTTCCCGGCTAAAAATTATGAAATCGAGCCCAAACTTCTCATACAATTCGTCTTGCCACTGCTCGACAAGACTGCCTGGAGTGACAATTAGCACCCGCGCAGCGTCGGCCCGCATAATTAACTCCCGAATATAAAGGCCAGCCATAATGGTTTTGCCAGCGCCTGGATCGTCGGCCAACAGGTAGCGAAGAGGTTGGCGCGGCAGAATCGACTCGTAAACAGCGGTAATTTGGTGCGGGAGTGGTTCTACATTCGAGGTATGTACAGCCATCATCGGATCAAATAGATGAGCCAACCGGATTCGGAAAGCTTCGAGGCACAGAATGAAATCGTCGGCAGGAGCGTCAAACGACCAGGCGCGTCCTACTACAGCCATTTCCAAGCTTGCTTCATCCGACCTGAACAGCATGCGTTCGCCAGTAGATCCGTCTGAGGCTTTGTAGAAGACGGTCACTGCATCGTCGCCGATTGGTTCAACCGCGACGACTTGGACTACGTCTAATCCCTTAATGCCCTTGATCTGGCTTCTTTTTTTAACTTGCTCAAGCTTGACCAATGCAGCTCCTCGATACTGGTACGATTGCTAGAATACCGGATCGAGATTGACCAGACACAGGGTTTATTTTCCAAATCGTGTGAATTAGCTGATTTACGAGTATTGCGGATGGTGTTTTGGGTCGCATTGGGATGCCGATCGTTTGTGAACAGGTGCTAAATTTTGTAGTTATTGATATTTATGTCATATCCAAAAACTCGAGAACTCCGAATCTGCGTCGAAAGTTGCTGATTGGACAAACTGTCACATGAGGAAAAGACGAGCATTATCAGTAAGGCAGCCTTGGGCTGAATTAATCCTTACTGGCGAAAAGAAAGTGGAATATCGAAGTATGCCCTGTCGAAAAATAGGTGAACGGGTTTATATTTACGCTGCTCCCAAGGTTGGGAGAAACGAAAAACTGGCTTTTCAAAGAACTGGTCTTGAAGCAGCTCGACTACCAACTGGTGTGTTGGTTGGTTCAGTTGTATTCGAAAAATGCACGGGCCGTAAAGGTAATTACAAATGGCATATTCGACAGCCGCGGCGGCTAGCGCGATATCGGAGGCCAAAAGGAAAGCCGCAGCCGGTGTGGTTTATCCCATGATTTCTTATCCTTAGTTTTTAGGTCGGTGGTCTTGGAATTTCAAAATGGTAAAGAGCGTCAAGTCAATGCCCATCGAAGAAGCTAGGCGAGGGATTTATCTCGATTTTGAAGGATTCAAAAATGGGCCCCCGTAATTGCAGAATTTCTCTACAACGAAAAATTTCAGCAAGTTATTTTGGATCCAAGGCTGAAAGGTGCGGCCGACGAGAAATCACTGTGGCAAGACAATTTACATGATCTCATTAGTAAATTATTGGATGTATGCAAGGCCAATAATCGGTATATCATCGCGTTTTCTATCCACGAACTAGAGGTAACAAGGAACTGAGATTCTAGTGCCGGTGTTAAGTTATGTAGTTATTGAAGCTCGGGTCATTACCAAGGACTTGATAACTTAACACCGGCACTGTTTATTCTCTTCACGAAATCATTCGCTACATGGTCGAAAGGATTGAGAACCGGGAACGCTAGGCCGGCGCTCTGCAAAGCAGCAGCGTGCCGTTGCGTTTTATCGTTGGCTTGGAAGACTCGATAAGGGGATGCATATAGCGGCTCGTTGTCGGGAACTGATTCCCGACCCCGATATCGGTAAATTGCCTGGAGTAGGGCATTACTCACAAGTTGAAGCGCCGGACGCGGTATTGCAAGCGGTACGCGAGATCTGGTGACTGTGTATGCTTTTACATGTTGCTATATGAGATTATTGACCCACGATGATAAGATCGGCATGACAGGCGCTGTAGTGCGGGTCATGTCTTACCAATAGGAGTGGAGCATCGTGGCCAACGAAATCAAGAACGTATTCATAAGTCATATTCACGAGGACGATGATGGTCTTGGCAAATTGAAGAATCTCTTGGACAATAATGGAATTTCAATTCGAGATTACTCAATTAGTTCTGATAATCCTAACAACGCGAAATCGGAGGAATACATCAAGACCCAAATTCTTGCGCCCAGAATAATGGCTTCGGGCGCTCTTGTCGTATACGTATCCCCGGACACTAAGGATAGTAGCTACGTAAACTGGGAAATCGAATATGCGCAGAAGAACGACAAACGAATAGTCGGCGTTTGGGCGGATGGAGAAAAGGGGTGCGAAGTCCCAGAAGCACTAAACAAATACGCTGACGCGGTTGTTGGTTGGACAGGCGATCAGATCATTGATGCTATCAACGGCAAAATCGACACTTGGGAAAACCCGGATGGCACTGAGTGTTCGCCCCGCGACATCGATCGTTACAGTTGTGGATAGGGATCCTCAGCTTGAAATTATTTTCGTATGTGGTTGCGCGTGATTATGGCTTTGCGCCAAACCCATTTTTCGGCTCGTGTACGCTAGCAACCTGCAAGCCTATTATTCGTAGAGTTGCGGAAGTCGGTGATTGGGTGGTGGGAACTGGCAGTGCTTCAAACGGGAAGGCAGGCTATCTCGTATTCGCCATGCGTGTAAGCGAAGTGATGTCCTATAACGAATATTGGAAAGATGCGCGTTACCAACGCAAGAAACCGAACCTAAGAGGAAGCATTAAGCAGGCATTCGGAGATAACATATACTGCAAGGACATTGCTGGGAAATGGAATCAATTGGATTCACATCATAGTTACAAGTCTGGTGCACCGAACCCCCACAATATTCAGAACGATACTCAAACTGATCGGGTACTGGTGAGCGAGGAATTCGCATACTGCGGGGGCTCCGGGCCGAAAATTCCGGAGAATTTTGGGAATTACGGAAGTCTCGATATCTGCGCGCGCAGAAATCACAAAAGCCGATTTCCCGAAGCATTGATTGACGAATTCCTTGTGTGGTATCACTCACTCAATCTAAACCGTTATGCGGGTGCGCCGACGGACTGGCGACAGTGACTATGTGACATTAAGAATGAAGGCCCATTTGAAATGAACGATTCGTCTAACCGTACGATTCTCCTTAAAGAATATCAAAGTGAGACAGAGCCGACTGACAGAATGCCAAAAGATCGGCTTGAGCCAGTATTGCAAGGACTGTTCGGCGAAGTCGGCAGCATCATGGCTGCGGTGAAAAAGTATCATCGTGAACAGGAAGATTATATTGGTCGTCGTCAGGCGATCTTAGACGAGTTCGGCGACACGCTTTGGTATTTTAGCGCTGTGTGCCGACGACTTGGTATCGGCATCGATGAAGTATTTTGCGATTTGATCGACGATCAGTCATCTGAGTCCGAAATCGCAGCAAGCGATATGCTTGAGTGGCCAGTGGTAACCGGTAATCGTGTACCGGACATATCGAACCTAGACGTATCGGTTCTGAGGCTCGGACAAGCGATGTCTACATTGCTCGGATTGACAATTTCAGACCGAGGCCAAAAACCACAACTTGTTGATTTTGCCAAGACGTATGTAGCAGCGCTTCAACAGTCTGGACTGGCATTCGCAGATGTTGCAAGATTCAATATTGCCAAAACTCGCGGACGATTTCTGAAGCCAGAGACCGATCGACTACCCAAGTTTGACGACATTTTTTCGAAAGATGAGCAAATTCCGAGCAAATTCGCAATCACTATCACGCAGAGAAAGAGCGGAAAATCCTATTTACAGTGGCGCGGAGTTTTTATTGGCGACCCCTTAACTGACAATATCCGCGACAAAGATGGTTACCGCTATCATGACGTTTTCCACCTTGCACATGCGGCTGTGTTGCATTGGTCTCCCGTATTTCGAGCATTAATCAAACACAAGCGAAAAAGTGATCCAAGTGTTGACGAAGCCCAGGATGGAGGCCGTGCCATAGTTATTGAAGAAGGGCTCACGGCGTGGATATTTTCTCAGGCGAAGAGACTCGGTTTTTTTGAGAAGCGATCCGCTATTTCATTTGACATACTCAAAACGGTGCAGCAATTTGTCGCTGGATATGAGGTCGACGAATGTCCATTAAGCCTTTGGGAAGACGCGATTTTGCAGGGTTATGAGGCGTTTAGAAAAGTTCAATCTCATCAGGGTGGAGTCTTGATCGGTGATCGCGACGCGCGAACACTAACGTTTAGACCAGCCAAATAATTGCCAGAATTGGAAATTGAGACGTGACGCCAAGAATTTTTGTTAGCACAATTCGTGACGTGACTCTGGAAAACGTCTTTAATCCGTATGCTAATCGGTGTCCGATCCATGACAAAAATGATGCACCCCAAATTAGATCCACCGTTTTGACGTCTTTGCTCAGGGCGGCAAGGGTTACGGAACTGGATGCAATTTGGATTGGACGAGATTTGGGATATAAAGGTGGTAGGCGAACCGGTCTTGCGCTTACTGATGACGTGCATCTTTCAGCACATGCTCAGCGCTGGGACGTTAAGGCTGAGAGACCAACTATCGGTGAGGCGGTTGCAGAGCGAACGGCTTCGGTTGTATGGAATTTGCTGGCTAGAATTGATGCGCCAATATTTTTGTGGAATGTATTTCCTTTCCATCCCCATTTTGCACTGAAGCCGTTCTCGAATAGGTCGCACAATGCCAAAGAACGCAGAGTGGGAGAGGAAATTCTTGATGAACTCATACGGTTCCTTAGACCGCGTAGGCTAGTGGCAATCGGCAATGACGCAATGAATTCGGTGATTCGCATTGGCGGATCACGCGAGGTCGTCAAGGTGCGGCATCCTAGTTTCGGAGGTAATATACAGTTTGTAGAGCAACTGCGCGAGTTGTATGAAGTGCGCCTAGCCAACCACCAACATGATCTCCTGTAGGCGTACATTGGAGCTCATAATATAGATCACTCGACAAGAGAAAAATGATAATGGAGATCGGCCCCGAATTGTACATTTATGGAGTCCAAGTCAATAGTAATTGTAATAACGACGGCACCTAGTCGACCAGGCATAACTGAACTGACGATCAATAGTCGGGTCTTGATTACCTATTCCGGTTAATCTCCTGTGTATGTAACGGCGTCAGTGATTATTGCTAACCGCCATTGATGCCGAAGAAAATTTGTGTAAGTGGAGAAAAATGCGAGAGCGACTAGCGATTAGTAGGCTGCAGAGCGGCGACGCGAGAGCAGCAGGCACTAAAGCAAGAGGAATAAGCATGAAGTGGAGCAAATGGCTGGAAAATTGGGGTATGACATCCCTAAAAATTAACGCTCCATTCCTAGAGATGGAGTGGTGCCCGGCTGAGCCAGACAAAGAAGCGGCGTGGGAATTGTATATCGAACTCCTTACACGAATAACAACGCAAAATCTGATCGTCGAGGACGGTGATGAAAAGACCGCGCTCGAAAGTGTATTTTCTTTATTCCCTACGTCTCGAGAAATAATAAGATCTCACGGACGCGAGTGTATCGAATTCACAAAGTTAGCCATTGTTGTTCTCAATCAGATCATTCGTCCGTTCACTGCCAAGTGGCATCCAGTCTCGACTGGGGGCGGATTCGACGATCAAGATACTTGTACGTCATTCAGGCAAGAACTTGCACAGCTTCAGGAGCAGCTACGAATATATACGCGAATGCTTGCCGATATGGCTGGAGTAGAAGACCTTACAGAGTTGGAGCGTTAGCGCTGCGTTGATGCTGGAAAGCGAAATCAGAGATACGGTGCGTGTGAGTTGCTCGTAGTTTTACGGGCACCTGGTAAAGCAAGTACATTGATGGGGTGTCCGCAAAACACTAGCCAGCTCAATCGGCATTATTTATCCTCTCAGCTCAAGTGTTAAATGACTGGTAATATGAGATACCAGTAAAAAATTGTTATCTCATGGACCGCACCGAACGCTTCTATAAAATCCAGCAACTGATCGCCAACCGGCGATCTGTGCCGATGAGCGTGATGCTGGACGAGCTTTCCGTCTCCAAGGCAACCATCAAGCGCGATCTTGAATACTTGCGTGATCGCATCGGCATGCCGATCGTCTGGGACCGTGAGCTGCGTGGCTATCGTCTCGACAAGGATGACCCCACGGCAAAAACGTTCGAGCTGCCGGGCCTGTGGTTTTCTGCAACCGAGGTCCATGCGCTTCTGACCATGGAGCACTTGATGGAGAGCCTGCAGCCTGGGTTGTTGCAGAATCAGGTACGCCCTCTGCGTAACCGTATCCGCAAGTTACTCGAAGCGGGCGATCATTCTTTCGATGAGGTTGGCAAACGTATCAAGATCCTGCAAATGGGCGCCCGACCGGTCGAGCCGGAGCATTTCCAGGTTCTCGCTACCTCGTTGTTATCCCGCCGACAGTTGTTGATCCGCCATTTCAAGCGACAGACGGGGGAGACCACTGAGCGCACAGTGTCGCCGCAGCGGCTGGTTCATTATCGGGATAACTGGTATCTCGATGCCTGGTGTCATTTGCGCAAAGGATTGCGCACATTCTCGGTGGATGCGATTGGTAGCGCCGAAATCATTGGCAAGCGCGCCCGCGCGGTCACGGAAAAGGCGATGGATGCCTACATGAGCGGCGGTTACGGAATTTTTTCGGGCAAGGCGAAGGACACGGCAATCCTCCAGTTCAACCCGATGCGCGCCCGCTGGGTGTCGTGCGAGCGATGGCACTCGGACCAGGAGGGGGATTTCGAACTGGATGGTTCTTATATCCTCAAGGTGCCGTACAGTGATTCCCGCGAGTTGGTCATGGATATCCTCAAATACGGTGCCGACGTCAAGGTGCTGGGGCCGAAGCCTTTGGTCGAGGCGGTCAAGGCGCAGGCGAAGGCGTTGCTGGAAAGATATAACTGACCACTCCTGCTGGGGCACTCATAACAGGCAAGGGAGAATCGATGAGGCTGTCAAAATCGCGACTGCTTTCGATGTTTCAGTGCGACAAGCGCCTTTGGCTGGAAGTCCACAAGAAAGAGCTGCAGGAAATCACGCCGCAGATGCAGGCGAATTTCGATGTCGGCAACGTGATCGGTGAGGTCGCGATTCAGCATTACGGCAACGGGCAGGGGCATTACATCGAGTACCAACCCGACCTCGGCCAAGCGGTCGAGGAGACCCGGGAGTTGCTGCGCGCCGGCGATGGGGAGCCAATCTTCGAGGCCACTTTCGAACACGAGGGCGTGCTGGTCCGCGTCGATGCGCTGATGGGCGACGGCGAGGGTTATCACCTGGTCGAGGTCAAGTCGGCGGGCCGGATAAAGGAGCAATACATTGCCGACTGCGCGATCCAGGCCTGGGTCTTTAGTGGTAATGATTACGACTTGCAGCGCGTGTCGCTGACTCATGTGAATTATGACTTCGTTTACCAAGGCGACGGCCAGTACCAGGGATTGTTATCCGAAAACGATGTGTCGGAGCAGGTCGCAGCCACGGTGCCCGCGGTATCGGGCTGGGTAGACCAGGCGCAGGATATTCTCGGCCGGCCGCAGCCGGACATTGCGATCGGCACGCATTGTGGGAAGCCTTATCAGTGTCCGTTCTTTGCGTATTGTTCCAAAACGGATGGCAAGTACCCGGTGGCGGGGCTGGGCGGCAGCCGCAACGCGCTCGGTGAGTTGATCGCCGAAGGCTACCAGGATATTCGTGATGTTCCCGAGGAGCGGCTGGCGCCAGGGCAACAGCGAATCCAGGAAGTCACGCGAACCGGTGCGCCCGAGCTCAAGCCGGGGGCGCGGGAGTTCGTCGAAGGTCTTGCCTATCCTCGCTATTATCTGGATTTTGAAACCATCGGTTTCACGGTACCCATTTGGAAGGGCAGCACGCCGCGCGACCAGGCGCCGTTCCAGTTTTCCTGCCATGTCGAGGCCGCGCCCGGCCAGTTAATGCATATCGAGTTTCTCGATCTGAGTGGGAATAATCCGGAACGCGCCTGCGCCGAAGCTCTAATCGCCAGTCTCGGGACGGAAGGGCCGATTCTGCAATACACGACCTATGAGGCCGGCGTATTGAGAAGTCTTGCCGAGCGGTTGCCCGATCTTCGTAAGGCGATCAATGCGCTGATCGATCGCCTGATCGATCTGCATCCGGTAACCAAAGAGAACTACTACCACCCCGATATGCTCGGCTCATGGTCGATCAAGGCCGTGATACCGACAATCGCACCGGATCTGGATTACAAGAAACTGGACGAAGTCAGCGAAGGGTTAGGCGCGCAGAAAGCCTATGTCGAGGCGATCGATCCGGAGACGACGCCCGAACGAAAAGAACACTTGCGGGAGAGGCTGCTCGAATATTGCAAGTACGATACTTTGTCGATGGTGAGGCTGGTGGAGTATTTTTCGACAGCGTAGTTATGCAAGCAGTTGCTATTGCACCCCAATCCAATGTGGAATAGCCGGCATGTCAGATTCGATTTCAAAGTGGATATCTACCGGCCGGTTTCTAGACTTCGATGGCCATCAGATCTCTTGGAAACAAGCAGGATCTGAATCCAACCCATGCTTGGTGTTAATCCACGGTTTCCCGACCTCGTCCTGGGACTGGCATCTTCTTTGGGACGACTTGGCCCGGGATTTCCATGTCGTCACTTTAGACATGCTCGGTTTTGGCTTGAGCGACAAGCCACGCGACCATGATTATCGTATCGCCGAGCAGGCGGATATTTGTGAAAGCCTGTTGGCGCAGTTGAACATCAGTGAATACCACATCCTGGCGCATGACTATGGCGACACGGTCGCTCAAGAGTTGCTGGCCCGTTTTGATTCGGGCGAGTCGAAGCAAACCTTGAAAAGTGTTTGTTTGCTGAACGGCGGTATTTTCCCCGAAGCCATTCAACCGTTGTTGATCCAGAAATTGTTGCTCAGCCCCATTGGCGCTTTGGTTGGCTTGCTGACCAGTTACAAAGCCTTTACTGCTAACCTCAGAAAAATCTGCGCGCGCCCGCTGCCCGAAGATGAGTTGAAGATGTTTTGGCAACTGATGCAGCACAATGGTGGCCGGCGGGTCATTCATAAAGTCATTCACTACATGACGGAGCGGAAGGAAAATCGGGATCGCTGGGTCGGCGCCTTGCAAAAAAGCAGTGTGCCAATGCGTCTAATCGTCGGTTTGGAAGACTCGATATCGGGAGCACATATGGCAGCTCGATATCGCGAACTGATTCCTGATTCAGATATCGTCGAATTGCCTGGAGTAGGGCATTGCCCGCAGGTGGAAGCGCCGAATGAGGTTTTGGCAGCGGCTCGTGAATTTCAAGTTAGAGTCCCAGACCCGCGAACGCCACAAGAATGAATGTTAAAGTCTGTGATCTAGGGAAGACAGCGGTTGCGCCTGCACGCAATGACGGGCCTATCAATTGAAGGAGAAACAAATGACATCACTCAACCGATTAGCCGCCGCCACAATCATTCTGATTATTGCGGCTTGCACTGGCGCCGACGATGGCGCAACGATTCAAGGTTCGATCGAAAACTCCAATCGCGCAGAGGCAAACCGGGAAAAGGATGAGGCGCGAAAGCCGGCCGAGGTGCTCGCCTTTGTCTCGCTTGGGTCGGGCGATATCGTGCTCGATTACGGATCGGGTGGCGGTTATTGGGCCGAGCTGTTCAGTCCCATCGTAGGGGACGACGGCAAGATTTATGCGCATCACCGGCCGGGAGAAAGGTATGAATCACGAAAGGAAGCGCTGGCTGCGCAGTTCGCGCCGTTCGGAAACGTCGATCTCCTGGTGCTTGATTCCGGCGCGCCTTTGCCGTTTGAGGATAACTCCGTTGACGTCGTTATGCTCTCTTATATCTATCATCATCTTCACTATGCAGAGGATTCCGGTGAAGTTTTTCCGGCAAGCTCTGCCGCGCTGCTCGCAGAATTCTCTCGCGTGCTCAAATCTGGCGGGACGTTTGTAGTCATCGAGCACGTAGCGATTGCCGGCTCCACCCGTGCGGAAAGCGCCAGCTGGCACCGAACGCCTCCGGAAACGGCGAAAGCAGATATTACCGGCGTTGGCTTCGAATTTACTGATGAAGCGCCCGATCTTTTTAAGAATCCGGATGATGATCTTATGAATGTCTGGTTCGAAACGGGCCTTGCCGGAAAAACGACGACCTTCGTCCACAAGTATCGAAAGCCGAATTGACCATTGACTCGTTTCAATATCGGCGCCGTGATGTACTTTCAGCCGGGAGTCACGCCGGGATTGTTCAGTATACTGATTTGTAAGTGATCGGCGCCGTTCTCCCTCTCACGAGCGCACGAATTCAAGCAGCGGACCAATATCATGCCCATCGGCTGCTTGCAGGGCGGCTATGTAGCGTTTGCGAGTTTCTTCTGCATCGACAAGATTCGTGCCGCCCCAGCTAAAACGCTTGCGGCTCATCGACTTCAGTAACAGATCGGTAGCAAGACGCGCGTGACGTCCGTTGCCGTTGGGATAGGAATGTATCGAGACCAGTTTGTGATGGAAACGTACAGCGATTTCATCGGGCTCATAGGTGCTGTTCTCGATCCAACAGCGGCAATCATCGAGAAGCTGCCGCAATTCCGTCGGTATGCTATAAGCATCGATGCCGATATTCCTGCCGCTGGTTCGATACTGTCCCGCCCAGCGCCAGACATTGCCATACATCCTTTTGTGCAGGTTGTTGAGAAATTTCTCATCCAGTACATCGCGCTTGCGCGCAAAAGCCCAGGCTTCGGCCTCCAGAATATTCGCCTGTTCCGCCTCATTGAGTTCACTACGCAGCGTGACATAGGAAGGAATCAGTCCCTGCCATTCTTCCTCGGTAAGCTCGGTTCCGGCATCATCCTGGGGGTCGAGCGAATCAGTCATTCATCTTCCCAAAGGACTGAGCCCTGCTGATCCAACAGCTTTTGCACGAGTCTCTTCAGATGCTCCAGTTCGTCAGCTTCATCTACACGCTGGTCTTCCAGTGCCATGCTGTGACTGGTCGCCCGTAATCGTTTTTCAGCGAGTTCACGGGCCCGATCTTCAACCAGGATTTCCAGCTTTTTTCTTGGGACGAGGGCATAGACGAGCCGGCAGTCGAGCGCTTGCGCCGCCCGTTCCAGCGATTCTAGCGTGATGCTGCCCGACCTCTCGGCCTTCTCAATCCCAATTACGCGTGGTTGGCTGACGCCGAGGCGTTTGCCGAGTTGTGCAGTGGTCATGCCGAGCGCTTCACGGATCGCTTTGATCCAGCCGCGCGGCGGACGCGCCAAGATATCCACATTTTGTAGTATATTCAGACGCTTATCGAGTTGTTTGCGGGCCGAAGCCCGTTCCTGGGCGCGCATTATAATAACCTATAAGTTATATAGAGTGTCTTATAATATAACTTATAGATTATAAAAAGACAATAAAATAATAATCTATATATTATTTTTGATTCTGAGGGAAAGTAATGCCGATCGTTCAGTTCTTAAGTTATTGATTAGTGGGCGGCATATTTTTTGCGATGTCTCGTTCAAACAACTAAATAACTTAATGACCGGCACCATATTCCATTCCAGGCCCGGTTAGGCGTAATCCGGATAAATCGGCTGGTACATGTGCTGTTTAATATCGGCAAGTATGTCTTGGGGTTCCTCCCGTTCGGTTAACCCCTGGTCAAAGGCGATTTTGGCGACGTCTCGTGCGATCAGTGCCGAGACCTGTCGGATCTGTGTCAGCGGTGGATAGACACGGCCTCGTTCGAGATCCGCATCGGTGACCTGGCTGGCCAGCGAGTGCGCCGCGGCCAGAAACATCTCGTCGGTTACTGTGCGTGCACGGCTGACGATCACGCCCAGGCCAACCCCCGGAAAGACATACGCATTGTTGCCTTGCCCGGGCACGAAGGTCTGATCTCCGAGTTTCACCGGATCGAACGGGCTGCCACTGGCGAAGATTGCCCGGCCATCGGTCCAGGTATAGGTTTGCTCTGCGGTGCACTCCGCCTTCGAGGTCGGATTCGACAGTGCGAAAATGATCGGGCGGTCGTTGATTTCCGCCATGGTATCGACGATGTCTTTGGTAAAGGAGCCTGGTTGGCCGGAGAGTCCGAGAATGGCGGTCGGCTTCAGGGTCTTTATTGCTTCCGCAAAGTCGGCGATGGCAGGATGCTCGTGCGCGTAAGGCATCTTATGCGCGGCTATTTTCTCTCGCCCCGCCACCAGCAGACCCCTGGTGTCGACGAACCAACACTGTTTACGAGCCTGTTCCGGGGGCATTCCTTCTTCTACCAGCGCCGCGACGAAGGCATCGGCGATGCCGATTGCGGCCTCACCGGCCCCGAGGAAGAGTATTTTCTGTTCGGAGAGTTTGCCGCCGGTGATGCGCAGTGCCCCCATGATCCCGGATAAGGCGACTGCCCCGGTTCCCTGGATATCGTCATCGAAAAGGCAGACCTGGTCACGATACTGCGCCAGCAATCGAAACGCGTTGATATTGCCGAAGTCTTCGAGCTGGATTAAAACTCCGGGGAACATCTCCGTTGCTGCGGCGATGAATTCTTCGAAGAGTGCATCGTATTGTTCACCGCGGGCGCGACGGCACTCGAGCCCGTTGTAGAGCTGATCGTCCAGCAACGTCTCGTTGTTGGTGCCGACGTCCAGCATTACCGGCATGCACTCGGTCGGATGGATGCCCGCACAGGCGGTGTAGAGAGACAGTTTGCCGATCGGGATGCCCATGCCATCGGCGCCGAGGTCGCCGAGCCCGAGGATTCGCTCGCCGTCGGTCACGACGATGATCCGAACTTCCTTGTGTGGCCAGTTCTGCATAATTTCCTTGACCTGGCCACGGTCCTGCAAGGTCACATAGAAACCTCTCGAGGTCCGGTAGATGTGCCTAAACACCTGGCACGCCTTACCGATGGTCGGGGTGTAGATTATTGGCATCATCTCTTCGATATTGTTCATGACCACGCGGTAGAACAGAGTCTCGTTGCGGTCTTGTAATGCGGCGAGGTAAAGATAGCGCTCGAGGTCGGTCTGTTTCGAGCGGAAATTGCCCAGTACGCGCAGTTCTTGTTCCGCCGGCGTGTGGACACGGGGTGGCAGCAACCCCCTCAGCTTCAGGGAATCGCGCTCGGCTTCGGTATACGCGGTGCCTTTGTTGCGTACCGGATCATGGAGAATTTTTACGCCTCGATATAGCTCGGGCGGTGATTGGTTGTTCACGGGTTTGATCCTCCATTTCCGGGAGCTGAAAAAGTGTTCCGGGTAGACATCGACAAAGAAGAAAATACGGTCCGTTGTCCGTATATTATATGCTGGATCTTACCTACGAATGTGGTGCCGGTCGTGTAGTTATTAAGTTATTGATCAGAAGGGGCATCCTTTTTGCGATATCTGGTGCGAAAAATTAAATAACTTAATGACCCACACCATTTTCCCCGTAAAATAATATCTAATGATTCAATGCGCCCGTAGCTCAGCTGGATAGAGCATCAGGCTTCGAACCTGAGGGTCGGGAGTTCGAATCTCTCCGGGCGTGCCAAAAATAAAGGGCCCCTTTCGGGGCCCTTTTGTTTTTGTTGCCCGAGAGAGATCTAACTCAGTCGCTCGGAGAGCGACAGTTCGACCAAAGCCGCTCCCGGCCATCCTTGGCCTCCGCGACGCTTGCACATCCCTGTGCTTCGGCCGCTCCCGGCCATCCTTGGCCTCCGCGGCACTCGTGCGTCCTGCACATCGCGCGCCACGCCACATAATCCGCTGGACGTGGGGGAAATCGGTGCCGGTCGTTTAGTTATTTAGTTGTTTGAATTAGTTACCGGATTGGTAGAGATAATAACTTAATAACCAAACAACCGGCACCATAAAATCATCCAGCTACTATACTCAGGTGACTATCAACGCCAATAAAACCAAACCCGCTTAAAGACCGGGACGGAAAGCCACAGGTTCTTACCCCGCCGGCGATGCGCTCCGTTCGCCGCCCGTGGCAGAAACATTAGAAGCGGGACTATTGAGAAGGGGGGAAGGAAGTGAACACACTCATTTGTCCGACGTGCGGATGCTCGCTCGTAAGGCTGGGAATCGCCAAAGACCAGGCGCCTGCAAACACATATGACGGCAGAGAATATCGCTTCTGCTGCCAGGGCTGCGTCGACCTTTTCATCGCCGACCCTGCGAGACGCCTCGAGGAAACGAAGGATTTGATTGTCTGCCCCACTTGCCTGGCGGAGAAGCCACCAGGGTCCACGATCACTCTGGAGCATGCCGGGCAGCAAATCCACTTTTGCCGTTGTCCGCACTGCCACGAAGTGTTCCAAAGAGCGCCTGACTACTACCTGAAACGTTTACAGGGCACAGACGGGCAAGCCGATGCCCCAGCACCCATTCGCCCAGGCTCAGACCAGGGGGCGGTCACCGCCATAGCGCGCGGAGATGATGACTTCGATCTGGCCGTTATCGGCTCGGGCGGTGCTGCGTTCGCTGCAGCCATCAAGGCATCCGAACTAGGCGCCACGGTCGCCGTCCTTGAGCGCGGCACGATCGGTGGTACCTGCATCAATGTCGGCTGCGTTCCGTCGAAGGCGCTCATCCGCGCGGCGGAGTCACTCCATCGCGCACAGCAATCCCCCTTCGCAGGCATTTCCGTGCGTGGAGAGCTCACCGACTTCTCCAAACTGGTGGCCCAGAAGGACGAGCTCGTCGGAGAGATGCGCCAGACCAAATACATCGACAATCTTCGCGGCATGCCGAACGTCACGCTCTTCGAAGGACAGGCCGCCTTCACCGGCAAGAACACGCTGCGCGTCGCCGACAAGACAATCCGCGCCGGGCGCTCCGTCATCGCAACCGGCGCAGACCCCACCATCCCGAACATTCCCGGTCTTGCGGACTCGGGGTTTCTGACGAGCACGACCGTCATGGAGCTCACTGAAGTCCCCGCGGAGCTCCTCGTTCTCGGAGGCCGATACATCGCCCTCGAACTGGCGCAAATGTTCTCCCGGGCCGGTTCGCGCGTTACCATCATCCAGCGAAGCTCCCACATTCTGCCAACTGAAGACGACGACCTCACCGACGAGCTGGCCATGTACCTGCGTGAGGAAGGCCTCACCATCGTCACCAACGCACAAACTGAAACCGTCCGCAGGAACGGTCGCGGTTATTTGCTGGAGGTCAACGTCGGCGGCAATCAGCAAACCTTCGAAGGCACCCACCTGCTCGCCGCAACGGGCCGCCGCCCAAACACGGAGGACCTCACGCTCGAGCGAATCGGTGCGTCTGTCGAGCCGGACGCCACATTGGTTGTTGACGACTACCTCATGACGACGGTGACGGGTGTCTATGGAGCCGGCGATGTCATTGGCAACCCCGCTTTCGTCTATACCGCTGCCTACGAGGGAGCCCTGGCCGCTGAGAACGCGCTCTCCGGCATACCGCGAAGCCGCGATTACACCGCACTTCCCTGGGTCGTTTTTACCGACCCCCAGGTCGCCGCCGTGGGGCTCAACGAGCGCAGCGCCGCCGCAGCCGAGATCGCCGTCGACGTCGCCAAACTTCCCCTGTCCTATGTCTCGCGAGCGCTGACTGCGCGTGACACCCGTGGTTTCATCAAGCTCATCAGGGAGCGTGGAAGTGACCGGCTACTCGGGGCGAGCATCCTTGCTCCCGAGGCCGGAGACATTATTATGGAGCCGACGCTCGCCATCCGACACGGAATCGGCGTGAGCGAACTGGTGGCCGCGTTTCATCCCTATCTGACGCAGGCTGAGGGGATTCGCCTCGCGGCGCAGACCTTCGAAAAGGACGTGGCAAAGCTCTCGTGTTGTGCGTGATGGGAAGTACTGCACCATAATACGCCACTGTCGAAAAGCCGGAGCCGGAAAAGTTTCTGATTTGACCACCGTTACGCCGGCAGCTGATTCGCACAAAATCCGACCCGAGCTCTATCGCTGATTCGGGCAGATTCATGGAGAGAAGAATGCATAATTTCGATCCTTATGTTACACGTCCGATAAAATACATAGATCAAGTTAACTCAGAAGGATGGCGTATCAAAATCTATGGAATTTCTGCGAAATCGCTGCCCCTCCCGGAAGATGTTGTGTCAGAGGGAATCAAAAACGTACTGCCACACTTACCGCAGCCTGCTTCGACTGAACAACGTTATGGTGTCGGTTTTCTAATAATTCATCATGGAACGATGCGAAACTGGTATCTGCTGGACTGGTGGGAAAAGGAGGATATTATTCATCATAAATTATATTCGTCTTCCCTGGACAAACCTGGTTCCATTTCCGCTGAACCTGATAGATCTTTAATTGCGTGCGTGCACGAATTAAGAGTAATAACCTTTGAAAGTGAAGCTTGGATAAAAACTGTACTCTGCCGGGACGATCAACCAAGTTTTGACAGTTATTTAAGATTACACTTGGAATCCAGTTAATAAATATGCCAAACCAAGACATGAACGCTGAGGGCGCTAAAGATCCACCGCAGCTTATGGCAGGCTTGATCCTCTTTCCACGGACGGTGGAGCGCAGCGACGCCGGGTCGCAGAGTTAGCGCTGAGATCAATGTAGAAAAGACCATTCAAACGCTCATGGCAGGATGTCCTGGCGGATTCAGTCCCTTTTCTCTTAACCAGTCAGGATTGAAAAGACGGGATTGGTATCTGGCGCCGCTGTCGCACAGTAGCGTGACGATCGTGTGACCGGGACCCATGGTTTTGGCGACGCGCACCGCGGCAGCAACGTTGATGCCGGACGATCCGCCGAGAAACAGGCCGTCTTCGTAAAGCAGGCGATACACCATATCGACACACTCCTGGTCGGGGATCATTTCAGCATCATCGATCGGTGCGCCCTCGAAGTTGGTTGTGATTCGGGTGCTGCCGATACCTTCGCTGATCGAACCGCCACCGACGACTTTGGCCTCCCCATGCTTGACGTAATGCCAGGTCGCGGTCCCCGTCGGGTCGGCCAGTACCGTCACGATATTCGGATTTTTCGACTTGAGAAAAATCGAAGCACCCGCGATTGTGCCACCGGTACCGGAGGTAGAGACAAATGCGTCGATCTTGCCATCGGTTTCTCGCCAGATCTCAGGGCCCGTCGTCTGAATATGCGCCTCACGGTTTGCGAGGTTGTCAAATTGATTGGCCCATATCGCGTTATCCATTTCGCTCGCCAGGCGACCGGCCAGTTTCTGAAAATTATTCGGATCCTTATACGGTACGGCCGGCACGGTGCGGACTTCGGCGCCCAGCGCCCGGAGAAGGTCCAGTTTCTCCGGGGACTGGGTATCCGGGATAACGATGATGCAGCGATAGCCGCGGGCGTTGCAGACGTGTGCGAGCCCGATACCTGTGTTGCCCGCAGTGCCTTCGACTACGGTGCCGCCGGGACCGAGCTCGCCTTTCGCCTCAGCAGCCAAAACAATAAATTTGGCGGCGCGATCCTTTACCGAACCGCTGGGGTTCAGAAATTCGGCCTTACCGAGGATTGCGCAGCCCGTCTCCTCGCTGACGCCTTTTAGCCTTATCAGAGGCGTATTGCCGACCAGGTCGAGGAAACCGTCGGAATATTTCACGACGAAATATTCCTAAGAGCGGCCCGGTAGGAAATTTACGCAAAGTTGTTGTGTCTCGGCTTCCTCGAGCGGTTCATCCAGCAAAATGCAGTAGTAATTTGATTTGCCGTTTGTATAACATCCGTCCTCCTGGAAATACTTGCAGTTCGGACACATCCCAAAATGACGCTTACCTTGCTGCTGCGCCATCTTGCGCAACACGCGTTCTAAACTGCGTGCGACGGTATGGGATGCTGAGTTCGATAGCGTGCTGGCTGCAACCACCAACGCCTCGAAGGGATCCTCGGCAAGCAACTTCTTCGATTTGTACGGCAGAGTGAAATCGATACTACGGCCGTCGGTCTTCGAGCGTTTGCGCGTCAGGTAGCCATTCTGCACCAGGCTTTTGATGGTCTGAGATACCGTACCACGTGTGGTGCCATGGAACTCGGCGAAGGCTGAAACCGTTCGTGAGAAGCGATTGACGCGGGAAAAATATCGCAATGCCGCCCACTGGGCGAGTGTAAGATCTGCAACGAAACCGTCTCCACGGGCCAGGCAGCCCAACTGTACAACCAGCTCGGCTACTGTTCGAGAGCTAACATCCACAGGTGTGGCCATCGCCGAATCGTACCGTTCCGATCCGATCTTGACAAGCGATCCATCATCATTTAGTTTGGTTTCGCTACTAAAATACGTATTCAGCAACCCGGGGCACAGGGAATACCGATGTCGATCACGTTAACGGAATCAGCCGCCCGGCAAATCACAACATACCTGACAGAGCGCGGTGCAGGTATCGGTTTGCGCCTTGGCGTCAAAAGGACCGGCTGCTCCGGATTCGCATATGTGGTGGATATGGCCGATCACCTCACGCACGACGACGTGCTGTTAGAAAATCGCGGCATAAAGATTGTGGTGAACAGCGAACATCTGCCTTTACTCGAAGGCACCGAGATAGACTTCGTTCGACAGGGCCTGAGCAATAGCTTCCGTTTTCGCAATCCGAACGTCAGCGGGGAGTGTGGTTGCGGTGAGAGTTTTAGTGTCGACGCTCACGGGGCGCGGTAGGGTGAGCATGGCATTGGATGAAGCCACACGCGAGTCAATCGAAGCGTTATTGAACGCTCACTCGGTCTTGCTCTTTATGAAGGGGACGCGTGCTCGGCCCCAATGCGGGTTCTCCGCGGCGACTGTCAATATTCTCGATACGCTTGTTAGCGAATACGAGACCGTTGATGTTCTGACCGATGCCACTATTCGCGAGGGAATCAAAACGTACGGCCAGTGGCCGACCATCCCCCAGCTCTATATGAATGGCGAACTCATTGGCGGTTGTGACGTTATCACGGAACTCTTCGAATCCGGCGAGCTTTTTGATTTGCTTGGGCTAGAGCGCCCCGCGCACACGGCGCCCAAAATTACGTTCTCGGATACCGCGGCGGCGGCGGTGCGTCATGCATTGGATCAGCAGCCAGACGAGATGTCCCTGCACCTGCGGATCGATGCCCGCTGGCGGACCCATCTTGAATTCGCGCCGACCAAAGCCCATGAAATCCGTGCTGACGCCAATGGCATTGCAATGCACATGGACCCGAGCACGGCCCAACGAGCAAACGGCCTGTTTGTCGATACCCTCGAGTCCCTGCAAGGAGCGGGCTTTACCTTTGAAAATCCGAATGCGCCTCCGGCAGTCAAACAAATGGATGTTTCGACGCTGAATACCGATATCGAAGCGGGGGAACCCGTGTACCTCTTCGATGTGCGGGGTCCGGACGAACGTGCGAAGGCGCAAATCAAAGCTGCGGCGCCGTTTGACGAGGCCGCCGAGCGCCTGATCGAGGCCTTGCCCAAAGACACGCCGATAGTGTTTCACTGTCACGGCGGCGGGCGCAGTCAAGTGGTCGCGGAACGCTACCGGCTTCGCGGCTTCATCAACGTTTACAACATGGCTGGTGGGATCGACGCCTGGTCGCTGAACGTGGATCCAACGGTCCCGCGTTACTGAGCCGCTCGAAGGCGTCCAAGGCGAAATATTGGCTCAATTGCGTCTCCCGTCTAACGCCCGCGTCCAACGCGGCCGAACCTTCCCGGCACCGCCTCGGGCAGATACCGTCAAACGATATGTCGTCTATCGCTACGACCCGGAAGCGCATGATAAACCGCGCGTCGACACCTATCCTTTGGACGTTTCAGGTACCGGGCCAATGGTCCTGGACGCCCTGATCCGGATTAAGGACGAGATCGATCCTACCCTGACCTTCAGGCGTTCCTGCCGAGAGGGGATTTGTGGTTCCTGCGCCATGAATATCGACGGAACGAATACCCTGGCTTGCACGACAGCCATTCGTGACAGCAAAGACACCATTCGCGTGTATCCTCTCCCGCATCTGCCCGTGATCAAGGATCTGGTCGTTGACCTGAGGCACTTTTTCGCACAGTACGCCTCCATTCAACCTTGGTTACAAACGCGGACCCCTGCACCACCCGACCGGGAACGGCTGCAAAGCCCGGAGGAGCTGGCGAAGATTGATGAGCCTGCCGCATGCATCCTGTGCGCGTGCTGTTCAACCGCCTGCCCTAGCTATTGGTGGAGCAGTGATCGGTTTCTTGGGCCCGCGATCTTACTGCAGGCCTACCGTTGGGTCATCGATAGCCGCGATGAGGCCACCGGTGAACGACTCGACGCACTTGAGGACCCGTTCCGGATGTATCGTTGTCGCACGATCATGAATTGCACAGTCGCTTGTCCGAAAGGCCTCAATCCCGCCCGGGCCATCGCCGAGCTCAAGAAACTGATGATCGCACGCCGCCACTGAGGGCCCGGCATCGGCACCTGATTGTCACGCACACAGCAAGTCAGATATTGTCAAATAGTAGCGTTTCGAAACTATCTTGACAGACCAGAATCTATCCAGTAGTTTCGTTTCCATACTATATAAGCCGACAGATCCTGGCTGTCAGGACTCTCGCCGTCCCGCGATCAGTCTGCGGAGCGGCCATTATGTAGTGGGTGACTCGTTATGGCGCACGGCACACAATCGCTCGATGCAATGCAGCAGCGGGGCTTCGCTGTCACTACTGTGGATAAGGTGGTGAACTGGGCTCGTACCGGCTCACTGTGGCCGATGACCTTCGGACTCGCCTGTTGCGCAGTGGAGATGATGCACGCCGGCGCCTCGCGTTACGACCTCGACCGCTTTGGCGTAGTGTTCAGAGGCAGTCCTCGCCAATCGGATTTAATGATCGTGGCGGGCACACTCGTGAACAAGATGGCGCCCGCGCTGAGGAAAGTTTACGACCAAATGGCTGAGCCCCGTTGGGTAATTTCAATGGGCTCGTGCGCCAACGGGGGTGGCTATTACCACTACTCATACGCGGTGGTGCGTGGTTGCGATCGAATTGTTCCGGTGGATATATACGTCCCAGGATGTCCGCCCACTGCTGAGGCGCTGCTGTACGGCATCATTCAGTTACAGAAAAAAATCCGGAGGACGAACACAATTGCGCGCTAGGCGGCGCGCAAGCCGCTGCAATAGACGGGAACATATGGCGACATTAAGCAGGTTATTGAAAACGTTTTTGCTGTGGGAGCTATTGCAAGGGCTTCGTGTGACCCTGCGCAATCTTTTTGTCAAGAAGGTAACGGTGCTGTATCCGGAAGAGAAAACACCGCAATCGCCGCGATTCCGAGGTCTGCATGCCTTGCGGCGCTATCCAAACGGTGAGGAACGCTGCATCGCTTGCAAGCTTTGTGAGGCGGTCTGCCCGGCGCTTGCCATCACCATTGATTCTGACACGGGCCAGGATGGCCTGAGGCGTACGACACGCTATGACATCGATCTCTTCAAGTGCATCTATTGCGGATTTTGCGAAGAAGCCTGCCCCGTGGATGCGATCGTCGAGACCCGCATTTACGAATATCACATGGAAGCTCGCGGTCAGAACATCATGACGAAAGATATGCTGCACGCCATTGGAGATAAGTATGAAGCGATGATCGCGGCCGACAGAGCAGCAGACGCTGCATATCGCTAATCGGCCGAAATGCTCATGCAATCGCGCCAAACAAGCAACTGTGAGACGGATGAATGAATGATGACGAGCAGTGGATTCGGTTCCATCGATACGGGAAGTACCCCTTCGCCGGTTTTACCCGCGTCTGCGCCGGAAAGCTGGGTAGGACAACGGAGACTGAGAGCACTTACTGATTGGTGAGGTGATATATGGAAGAAGTTGGTCAACGAAAGGGGCCGGCAGGGCAACTGGTGTTTTCTGATGCGGCCGCAGCGATGGTCGGCGAACTCATCGCCGAGGAGGGTAATTCGGCCTTGATGCTGCGGGTCTTTATCTCGGGCGGGGGTTGCTCCGGTTTTCAATACGGATTCACCTTCGACGAGCGTCGGGAGGAGGGCGACACGGCGATCGAGAACGCTGGTGTGATCCTCTTGGTGGACCCGATGAGCGTTCAGTATCTGATGGGGGCCGAGATCGATTACCAAGAAGACCTCCAGGGTGCCCAATTTATCATCCGTAATCCCAATGCAGCTACCACCTGTGGATGCGGATCTTCATTCTCGGTTTAGGGAAGCTTTGATGTATTTTCAAACCGGCAGAGCAAGTGATTTACTTTGAACTACACTTGATATACAACGAAGATTCCGGCAGGGGCATACCCCGCGAAAAACGGGAATGCAATGCCACGGGTCCTGACTTCCCCCGATAGTGCAATATACCAGTCGGTTGCCGTCGGCTTCGAAAGCCTGGTAACGCCGAAGATTGCCACACTGACCTGAGTTCCGCAGTAAATGATGTCAGCTTTTGATTGAAATGATGAACTGGAAAAAAGGTTTTCGATAGAAGAATGATGGAAGCCGTAATTGCGCAGAAATCACCGTTGTTGGAGGAACTGGACGCGGGGGAGAGCTATTTTTGGTGTGCATGTGGTCGCAGTAAAAGCCAGCCATTTTGCGACGGTTCTCACAAAGGCACAGGATTTTCGCCGGTCAAATACGTGGCCCCTAAGTCGGAGAAGATATTTTTCTGTTGTTGTAAGCAAACGAGCAACCCGCCGTTCTGTGACGGGACGCACAAAAGTATATAGAAAAAAATGAGCGAAAAAGAAAAGTGGATAAAGGATTCGGAAGTTCTATCCATCTTTCCAACGTGCGTCTGGAAAATTCAGTTGACGCCCGGATTCCGTCAGAGGGTAAATTCCAAGATTCTCCAGGTCCTCAACCAGATTAACCCGGATTTGGCTGAGACTCCGCCGGGGAGATCATGGCAGTCAGGGCAGGATCTTCACAATCGCGATCAATTTGTGGACCTCATTTCTTGCATTCAAAGTACGGCGCAGACCGTACTTCGATTTTTAAAGGTCGGCTATAACGCGATCGAGATTACAGGGTGCTGGGCAAATATTAACGCAAGCGGAGCGTCGCACGCGATTCATAGCCACCCGAATAATTTCCTGAGTGGCATATACTATGTCCATACGCATCCGGGAGCGGATTCGGTTAACTTTCACGATCCAAGACCGCAAACCGGCATCATCAGACCGCCGGTGACTGAACTCACGTCCCAGAACACAGATCAGGTCGTGGTGACGGTGAATGACGGGATGCTGTTGATGTTTCCATCCTACTTGGCACATTCGGTCGCACCAAGCGAGAGTGACAAGCTGAGAATAAGCATAAGTTTTAATATGATGTTTTCTCTTTACTCGGAGCGACTAAGCAGACCGTTATGGGAATCAGCCGCTGACACGCCGCTGGGTGAGTAACGCATCAACAAATGCAGCCTTATAGGAAATTGGTGCCAGTCGATCAGTTACTAAGTCATGGTTTCTACCAACCTGATAACCGATGCAAACAACTAGACCGGCACCTTATTACGCTGCACATCGGCCGCTCTCGCACATCCGTGTGCTTCGGCCGCTCCCGGCCATCCTTGGCCTCCGCGG
>CAZMOM010000026.1:0-47320 GCA_964568075.1 uncultured Gammaproteobacteria bacterium | reverse complement strand
GGATATCCAGAGTTCCGTTTTTACCGTTGTTTTTGTACAAACTGAACGTAATAACATCGGAACGCTATCGCCAGCATAAGCGTAAAGTATTTTCCAAACTGAAATATCTTGACCTCGCAAGACCATTGCCTTTTGTATCCGGATCGGTAGAGGCGATATTCAGCTCACATGTGCTTGAACACCTGTTTATGGATGAGGTGGAACGATTGATCCATGAGATGTATCGGGTGCTAAAACCTGGTGGTGTATGCAGGGTTGTTGTACCGGATCTCGAAAAAATTGTGGCTTTATACGATCCGGATGATCCGAGGGATTTTCTTGAAGGAATATTTGAGATCTCCAAAAGAGGGGCTGTGAAGAATCAGCATCATTGTGGCTTTACAGGCAGGTTCCTGATCAGGCTGTTTTCCGAAGCGAATTTCTCGCAATGCGCCATAGAGCAATACAAGACAGGGAGATGCCCAGATATCGAACAGCTTGATAACAGGCCGGAGTCGTTATTTTTTGAGGCCACGAAGTGACCAAGTTTATTGTACTTGGCTTGAAGGAAAAATGAACATTCATTCTCTGCTCAATGTCATTCTCCGGCCCTTCCGGAAACGTAGAATGGCCAAATTTATGACTATGATTTCCCCAAAACCCGAATCAAAGATACTTGATGTAGGCGGGACTGCATACAATTGGGGCTTTGTTTCCCATCCAGGAAAACTTGTCCTGCTAAATCTGAAAATTCCAGAAAACCGCGAGGCAGGTAATTATAAATATGTTCAAGGCGATGGGCGAAATATTGATTTTCCGGATAAAGTCTTTGATATTGTCTTCTCAAATTCCGTGATTGAGCACCTTTCGACAATTGAAGATCAAATCGATTTTGCCGCTGAAGTGAGCAGAGTGGGCAAATCGTTATGGATTTAAACTCCAGCCAGATGGTTTTTTGTCGAGCCACATTACATTACCCCCTTTATTCACTTTCTGTCGAAAAAATGGCAGAGGAAGCTTTTGCGGAATTTTAGTGTTTGGGGGATCATTACGCGACCATCAAGGGAGTATATCGACAGGATGGTGGATGAAATTCGCTTGCTAACGTTTAAGGAAATGAAATCGCTTTTTCCAGATTGCGAAATCATCAAGGAGCGGTTTTTGTTCTTTACAAAATCGTATATCGCTGTCAGAAAATATGACTGAGTTATATCACCATAATCTAAGTTTGCGCGAGGATGAAAAAATTTATGAGGATGCATTCACGTAAAATATCGAATAGTCCCAGTAGGAAAAATCCTCTCGCGTGTGTATTGTATCAGGACGTTGGTTTATCATGTTTTCGGGGTATCCAAAATTTAAGGTGAAACAGGGGACATGTTCGCCTTGATCAAGCAACCGATTTACAAGCGTCTGTATGGGAATCTTGAGGGCAAATACACTGCTGCGAAATGGATCAATCATTCAGGATTCTATATCGGTTGTTATTCTTACACGAAGAATGATGAAGTCGAGTTCATTTTGGAATCATTTGATGATTTCGTCTTCGGATGATTCTCGAGGGCGAGATGAGACGGCATTGGAGGATGATCGATCAAGCAATTGACGGCTGGGTCAATACGGATATGACATCGCATATCTTGATATCCAGGGCTCCTGAACAGACCGTTTTTCGAATTGGATTTCTCTTAATGGGCCGTGGAGAAATACAAGACACGGAGAAGCACTTGACTTCAAAGAGTTTTTTGATGGCATATGTTTGAACAGGGACGGGTTATCGGCGCCAGGGTTACTGTCGGCAGTTTCGAAAAGATAGCCCATGAGATTCTTCAGATCGCCAAAGAAGGTCGTGGGGGCTATGTCTGTGTGGCCAACGTGCACATGGTCACGACCGCTCGACGTAATGTGGCGCTCCGCTTGACGATGGAAAATGCGGAACTTGTGGCTAGCGACGGTATGCCTCTGGTATGGGAATTGCATCGGCAGGGCTTCACAGATGCCGAGCGGGTAGCTGGGCCAGACTTGATGATTAGGTTGTGTGAGATAGCGGACGTCAAGATGCTTCCTGTGTTCTTTCTCGGCGGCAGTCCAAAAACGATCGAGGAATTAAGGAAAATTATTGCTAAGCGATTCCCTACTTTGCAGGTGGCAGGTTACGAATCTCCGCCTGCGCTTCCCCAACAGCCTAAAATGAATCAAGATATGGTAAATCGCATCAAGACATCAGATGCTCGTATTGTTTTTGTTGGTCTAGGTTGCCCGAAGCAGGAGTTCTTGATGGTCGCTTATGCACCATATTTGCCGGCCGTACTGGTTGGCGTCGGTGCAGCTTTTGATTTCTTAGCCGAGACCAAGCCACGTGCTCCCTTGTGGATGCAAAAGGGCGGACTTGAATGGCTATTTCGTTTGATAAATGAGCCGGGACGCTTGTGGAAGAGATACTTGACTACCAATACGTTATTCATATGGTACTTAATCAAAGACCGAGTAATGCGTTATCGATGCTAAGAGTAGAGAGATCATTTTTGACACCAGTAAGCCCGACGGAAAACCCAGAAAGCTTTGAGATATCGAGATAATTAGTAAATTGGGCTGATTGCCAAATGTGTCTTACATCAGGCGGAATTGCCAACACATGCCGTTGGTATGCTCAAAACCATTGAGATCTGCCAAATAAAACACGAACTTCCAATCATATTCGTCCCCAATACCTAGAAACCCTGGCGGTTATGTGGTTAAATATCCCCATTGAGCGATATGTAGCTAGCTACGGCTAGAAGAAGCAATTCAAAACGCTACATCTGAACAAATCGCTCAGTTGGGGGTACCGCACATGACCCAGATGCCCGATCTTTCGAGCGAGCGGTTCGCACAGCTAAGTGCGGTCAGCGACCCACTGTTCGACCAATCCAAGCTTGCCAATATTCTCTATAAGACTGCCGATCTGCTCGCTGTTCTGATCGCCGCAGTTGTTCCAGGTGTAATTCTTTTCGGGGGTTTTTCCTGGATGACCAGCCCGTACCGGGTAGTCATCGTGGTCTCATTGTTGCTGACGGTGGTAGTTTTCGGCCGGTTCGATCTTTATCAGCTCTGGCGTGGCCGTAGCATTGTTGATCACACCGGTCCATTGGCCAGCGCCTGGGCGACTGTAATTGTGATTTTGGTGGTTTCGGCATTTTTGTTGAAAGTCAGCGCGTATTTCAGCAGAACCTGGGCGGTGAGCTGGTTGGGCCTTGGGTTTCTGCTTTTGTTTTCCGCCCGGGCCGCAACGACCCTGTTCTTGCGAGCGCTTAGAAGCCGCGGTTTGAATCACAAGCGGGTGATCATTGTCGGTGCCAGGGCTTGGGGCGCGGAGGTGGCGTCGCGTATTAAACAGGCAGACTGGCTCGGCCTGGATGTTGCGGGCTTTGTCGATCCGGAGGCGGGGCTGGAAGGATTGATTGTAGACGGCGTTCCGGTACTCGGCCATTACGATCTGTTGCCTGGGATCATAGCCAAGCAAAAAATCGATGACGTCTGGATTTGCTTGCCGATCCGCTCGCCGGAAAATGGTGATCCGGATCATATTGCAAATGTTCTACATGTTTTGCGGCACGAGACCGTTAATCGACGGCTGCTGCCGCGTCTTGGCGCGATGAATCTGTTGCGCAGGCCTATTACTGAAGTCATTGGTCTCCCGGTTGTCAATCTTAATCTTCGAGCCATTCATGGACTCGGATTGTTTGCGAAGGGGCTGGAAGATTTTATTTTGGGAACAATATTGTTTGCGATTTCTGTCCCTTTAATGTTGATTGTCGCCGCTCTTGTTAAGCTTACCTCGCCAGGTCCGTTATTCTTTACGCAGCGGCGTCATGGATGGGATGGCAAGCCGATTATTGTTTATAAATTCCGCACGATGTACATGCATGAGGAGGATGAGGGTCAATTCGTGCAGGCGACAAAAAATGACAGCAGGGTGACACCGCTCGGCCGTTTCCTGCGCGCCACCAGCCTTGATGAATTGCCGCAGTTTATCAATGTATTGCAGGGCCGCATGTCTATTGTCGGGCCACGCCCGCACGCAATTGCGCATAATGACTTTTACAAGGAACAGATTGATTCCTTTATGCGGCGGCACGAAGTTAAGCCCGGCATCACCGGATGGGCACAAGTGAACGGCTGGCGTGGAGAAACCGACACGGTTGAAAAGATGAAACGTCGGATCGAGTACGATCTTTACTACATAGAACATTGGTCGATCTGGCTCGATCTGAAAATCATTTTTTTAACTGTACTCAAAGGGCTGGCGGGTAAGAACGCCTATTGATCTATGTTGTCTGTATATTGATCCGCAAGCCAAATTGCCCACGACTCCAGCGACGACCTATCTTGTCACGTATCTTTCTGGGCAATTCAGAAATTGATTTCTGTATCCCGGACGGGATACTCCGGTCAGGACTATAGCGAGCCAGTTACTCTTCCAGCACGGTAAAGGAAAATCTTGAAAGGGGAACGATCGTGTCGTCCGACTTTATACCATGGATTTCCAGGTAGTAATCTCCCGGAACCAGCAACGTCGCTGGGACGATGACCGTGGGCGTGTTGGTGTCGCTGTCCTGGTTCCAGAGTTCACCATAACCATCTCTTTCCAGGATGAATCTGATCTGTGCGAAGCCCTCTGTTTTCACGTCCGGGTTCAGGACAACCTGTTCCACAGCCGCTGGCAGGCGGATACGGGTCACTGGTGGTGCAGTGCGGTCTGCCGAGCGTGTCCGGCCCAGCGGGACCAGTAGCGTGTTGACGCTGGGGCCTGACGCTTCTTCTATCTGATACGCGTATTGCGCGTTAGTCTCTTTCAGCTCCTTTATCTGGCCGTATTGCACGACCGCTGTGACCGCGAGTATTACCGCGGAAATCACTGCCAACGTTCGAAATACTGGAAACGCGGGTGCAGGCTTGCGTTTTTTCAGCCCCGTTCCAACGATGGAAGGCTGCAATGAATGAGTTCGATCCGCTTCTAGCAGGCCTCGAATGAAACGCTTACGCATTTGGATTTCTTCACACAGATCGGGCTCTTCGAGGTAAAACCGCTCGAACGCTTCCGTTTCCTCGGCAGACAATTTGTTCATCAGATAGCGGTCGATAATCTGGTTTTCTTCAATATAAGACCGGTCCATGATCAAGCCTCCCTCGTCGTTCTGCCACGCATTACACGACGGGGGTATGCCGGGCCGTATGGGTTTCCGGTGGATATGATCGCAACAGGACGAACCGATTTCATCAGCCCCTTATCCTTTCGTGGTTGTCGTTTTCATACTGGGTCAGCAGTTCCTTGAATCTGCGCCTGGCCCGGAAAAGGACGCGATTGAAATGTATGCTGCTCAAGTCCAGGTCGGAGCAGATATTTCTCTTGTCTTCCTCATTGATGTAAAAGCGAAGCAGCACGGCTTTGTCCCGTTTGGACGACATCTCATTGATCAGTTTGTGTACGATCTTCGCCTCTTCGGTTTGGCTTATCTGCTCGAAAGATCCTGACTGGCTGTCTGGAGCCTCGGCGACTAGGTCGCTGCTGGCGAACGTTTTCCGGCGGGCTTTCTTCCGAAGATCGCCAATCAGCAGATTTCTCGCGGTTCCGTGGATAAATCCGCCCAGTTTTTCAGGCTCATCCAGGGTCGCTTTGCGCAGTCGCTCGATTACAATGATAAAAGTGTCCTGGAACAAATCGTTCGCCAGTTGCCGGTCGCCGGTCCGTTGCAGCAGCATCAGCTGCAACCCCTGGCCATAATGGTCGATCAATTCGGTTTCGGCGGATTTGTCGCCACTGGAAACACGATTGGCAAAATCAATGGCTAATTGTTTTTTGTCTTCCATTGCAGCAGGGTCCGCCATCGGGGTCACGAACACTGCTTTTGCCCTGCCTGACGCATGCATCACGCGTGGCCAGAGGAACACCGGGCCCAAAAGGTACAAAGCGCAGTCCCGAATTGGTCGTACCTGCAAATCCTTTATCATTATTGGCCTATGGAAGATCAATGATAGCGTTACCGGGCGAGCCGGGCCACATTTGAGCCCAGTACGACCGCGTGTTTCTGCCTTTGCCTTCACCGTCCAGCCGGCAAGGTACGCATTTGGGACGTAATCCACTTTTACGGTGACCCGGCAGCCGATGCTGTTTGCCGGGGCGGTAACGGCCTGCCAGTATTAATTCAGATCGTCGTCTCCGCCGGCGTCGCCGGCTCCGCCTCCGCCGCCCAGCGCAATAACCGACCCATCACCGGAGGGGGCCCCAACGACCTCGAGGTGGATTCGATTCGGGCTGCCCTCTGCATAGGTAATTGCCAGTGGAAAGGAATCGTTCGCGGGGTCAGCAATGGTGCCTGCGAGATGCCCGGCGTCACCGCCTCCGGCGAACCACTGGCAATCGTGAACAGCCGCCCAAAGCGCAACGGTAGCCTGATTGGGCGATTCACAACGAAATCTGATTTTTGGCGTTCGTCCATCGCGATCGATACGCAACTTATCGTCGATGGCGATGACAGAGGTCGTCGAAGTTCTGATCGCCCACTTTTTCAGGAAATTTTCGATAGCCATATTTATCTCTCCTCAGTATTTGGGTGAGTTCGCTGTCCGAATTCATTGTGCCTGGCCAGGCCATGGCGGCGATTTCCGACGACGACGCACACAGTCCGTCTGGTTCTTTATGCGCTTCTCAGATCATTACTGATGCGACGACGCAAATTATCTCAAGCCGCAGTCGATGAACAATCTCTTTACCGCCAGTCGCCCTGCAGCACAAAAGCAGCCCAATAATAAGGCTGTTGCCACCGCCGATCTTTAGCGATCTCTAGCTGCGCGTAGCGCAGCGCCTGCGCGGCGGTCATGTCATCCTGCATTACGGCATGGTAGAAATGCTGCATCAACTCGGCCGTAGCGGTGTCCTCGACCCGCCATAAACTGGCGATCACCATCCTTGCGCCCGCGTACATGAATCCTCGGGTCAGGCCCATAAATCCTTCGCCGCGTATTTTCCTGCCGAGGGCGGTCTCGCACCCGCTCAGAACAATCAGCTCCGATTTTAATCTGAGACTGTAAATATCCTGCAATCGAAGATAGCCATCACGCAATTGACCATCTGCGGAATATCGCGACAGCAGCAGGCTGCTCAGGCTGGGTCGCTGGCTGTCGAGTATCCCGTGTGTTGCAATATGCAAGACCCGGTAGTCGCCCGTGGCTGCCGTGACCAATGTATCTTTGTTCGCGCTAAAGCCAAGGAAAGTGTCTGTGTCCCAGTCGGATTCTGCGGCCGCGATCATCTTGGCCTCGATGCCCGTCGCCGCAAGCCGTTCCGGTTCATCAGGATTGTCCAGGATTCCAGCCTCTGCCACAGCGGGCATTCGAGATGCCGGCGCGGCAGACGTTTCAACGTCCGCCATGCGTGGGTCGGTTGCGCCATAAACCGGGTCTGCGAATATCGCTATTGCGCGCCGCGCCAGTGTACGTCCGGCGCTGGTCTTGCGTTGCGCCGAAAGAGTGGTTGCCGACGGCAGATTGACGACCTCATGGTTCTTCACCAGCGCGGTGTAACACTCGCCGGCAAGCGACGGCGGCGCGTTCGGGTCGGGCAGGGCGGAAAAAGTCACGTATGAAATGGCGCCATCGGGCACCACAAGTAACCGCCTGTTTTTTATCTTGTCCCTGACCTGACCGAGAAGAGCGTTGGAAAGCTGACGCATCGCATTCGTTGCCGAACACGATGCCCCGATGGTCAGGTGGCTGAATTCGTCATAGACCGTCCGCGCCAACGCTTCGAGTTCGTCGCGCGCCGGTAATATGTAGGTGTCGAGGGTCGCAGCAGTGATCAACCAGAGAAAACTGCGTTTTTCCCCGAGATAATAGTGTAGCAATACGGTTTCGCTATCCAGCAGCTGCTGGATTTCAGCGCGCGTCAATCGAGTTGGTTGCTTTAATTCGCTGATCCGAGAATTTTTTCGTCTGATTTGCGCATCCAAGACGTCGAGCTCTGCAAGGATTTTGTCGATCTCGAGCCCCACTTGCTGAATATCAGTGTTGCGATCGTTTCGCCTGGCTAATCTATCCAGATAGCTGGCTTTGGCCCCTGCCCTTTCGACAAGATCGCGTCTTCGCAAACTCAGATTCGGATCGACATCGCGATACAAATCTACTCTGGATTCCTCGATTAATTCGGTCAGCGATCGGGCGAGCCGCCAGTCGTTCGCCGACAAGGCCGCGTCAGCGTAACCGGCGCGCCGATCTTCTTCGTGCAGGCTCATCAGCAGATCCACGCGTAATTCGTAAGTCTGTTGCCTCACTCCAGCAAAGGAGGCGCGCAAGGCCGGGTTGCCTATTTGATTGCGAATCGAATCCAGTATGCCGATGCTGCGTTCAGTCAAATCCAGGGCAGTTCGGTATTGACCCTGGTGTTGTTGCAGACGGGCAAGTTCTGATAAAGCCGCTGCCTGGCCGAAAGGGGCCATAGCGGAATCGCTGATCGCCAGCGATCGGTCAAGACTCTGTTTCGCCAGCGCGGGCCTGTTTTGAGCGGAAAAAAACCGTCCTCTCTCCAGCCAGGCCGATGCCAGCATCTGTCGATCGCCGGTTGCCTGGAACAGCTCTATAGCCCGATCCAGATTAGCCAGCGAACTCGCAGAGTCATCGCTTGCATCCCGATTGATTCCCAGCTCGAGATAAGCGCGTCCTTGTCCCATTTTATCCTGGCTGGCCAGGCGCAGGGACAAAGCTTCTTCAAGTGACGCCCTGGCCTCGCCCGGCTGGTCGAGCGCACGATACACCTGCGCCAGGCCAGTGAGCGTGGACCCCTGGCCACGAACGTTATTTAATTCGCGTCGCAGCTTTAGTGCCTGCAGCAGAAACCCCAATGCCGTATCCGGGTTGCCAAGATGCCAATAGGCGGCTCCGATGTTGTGCAGAGTGATGGCACGCGTGTGTTTATCGCCGATGGCTTCCTCGATTTTCAACGCTTCCATATAGGTTGCAATGGCTACCTGAAAATTACCGAGGCGCCGCTCCAGCAAGGCGAGATTATTCAGGGACGAGGCCATCTTGCTCGGGTCTTTTTGCTGTTTTCTGAGAGCGATTGCTCTTTCAAGATAAGTCCGGGCCAGTGCGGGTTCGCCCAGAATGTCGTAAGCTCGACCCAGGTTGTTTTGTAATACGGCGATCCGCCGCATTTCATGCAGACGGATAAATATTTCAAGAACCGCGCTGTAACAATCCGCCGCGTCGTGGACATTGCCGCGATAATGCAGAAGTAAACAAAGATTGTTGTTTATCGTTGCGTTGCCGTAAGGGTCGGCGATCGCGCTGCGTGATTCCAGCGCGGATTCGAACGCGAGTTCCGCTTCCTCATACTCGCTTCGATAAAGATGAACCAGGCCAATTAAATTCGAGATTTCACTTTCGACAATTCGATTACCCGTTTCACGGTAGAGTAACCTGGCCTCGCGAAGGAGATTGATAGCATCCGCACCATTGCCGGTTTGGTTTTTAATGGCTCCGGCGCGATATAACGCATCTGCCAATTCACGCGGATCGGCCAAGGCGCGCCAAATTGCCAGGGCGATGTCATAGTTGGTCTCTGCGAACTCGAAAGACCTCGCCTGAGCTTCCCGGATTTGGCGGTTGGCCGTCGCAGTCGCGGCCGCTGCTTCGATTCTGCGACGCTCTTCTGGGGTCGCATCCAATAACCGTTCGACAACGAACGTGTAGCGACCCGGTGAAACGGCTTTTTCGATAGATCGAACGGTGACTTCGAATTGTGCAGCGTTTTCTATCGATTCCACATGACTGTCAGATAAATATCGATCGGTCAATCCGTCAACGGTCACAGCCGGGGAATTCTTACCCTTGACTGAAAGTTCCACGTCGATGCCATGCTGGTCAACAGAGAAGAGCCAGTAGCCTGCGGTCGGCAGCGAAATGCGATAGCGCTTTTCCTGGCCGCCCGATAAAGGTTCTTCCACAGAGATTCCAGGCTCAAGTTCAAGGACCATTGGCCGGTCACTGCCCACCGCCAGAGTCGATAGCGGAAGCATCGTTAGAGCAATTAGAAAAGAACAGACGCTGTAACGCATTGGCGGACGAGTACCCGACGAAAAGTCACTGGATTTGCAGTATAGCGGCTGATGAGGGCCGAAAATGTACTGCCGGAAATGAATGTGCCAGCGGCGGCGTCGGGAGCCTGTTTTCTTATTTGACTGTGCGCTGTCTCGCCCGAGGAAAGATCGAAGTCAAGTGAGATATTTCCAGGGCCCGCGACAGCTTATGGTTAAACAGCCTCTTGATGGGGACCGTGCGTGTTCTACGCTACCGGCGAAAAACCAGGAATAGGCACGTACCAGTGTACGTGCTGCCTTATCTGGACTGTAACACTGCGTGATGACAACGACTCTTTGCCACCGTGCGAGTGCTGCGGCAATGACTGCAGGGTCAGATATCGAAAACGGTTAATTCGACGGGGGCAGGGTCATCGGCGATGGGAATCACCCAACCGGTTCCTGCGCTGGCCGATAAGGAGCTACTAGCAAGGGAGTCTCACAAAAAATCAGGCTTGCCTGAGAGAACGAAACACGAGTATCAGGCAAACGCGGTCGGGTTGCGGTCTCGGTCACATGACTTCAAGCAGTTAGGTTCATTGCGTTTCCTAATCTCCTCTAAAGCCTGTGGCCGGGACCGCGCTTTGCGGCGGAAAGGGGAGGCTATAAAGGTGATCAGGAATAATCCGAAATCGATCGGCGGGGGCGATATAGCCGCGTTATCTGTTTATGACGCGCCAGGACTGTTTTTTCTCTCAGGAATAACCGTTTTCGCTTTTCAGTCTTTCCATGCCAACTCAATGGCAGACCTTTCCTGACTGAGTTTCACCGAAATCCAGCGCGGTTACTAAAATAAAACGACCAGATCAGATTGGTCACACCCTGAGCGATTTTGCGCCAATGCAGGTAAACTATCGCCAATATCGCATTGGGTCAGGCTTTAATGTCCAACGATAATGTGCCAACCCAGACAGGGAGCGTAATCCTATTTTTGATCTCCGGGCTTTTCTTGTCCGGATCACTTTATGCCGGCCCCTGGCTCGATCCGGGCGACAGCGGCGTTCGCAATGAAATCCAGCTTCTCGCCGATGCCGGAGTAATCAATTCACCAGTGACAACATGGCCGATCGCATGGGCCGATGTAGCCAGGGACCTGGTTGTTTTCGAAGACGTCGATCAGCTCAGCGGTGTTACCGCCGATGCATACCAACATCTGCTAAAACGGATCGCGACAGAAAAGAAGATCGGCGGTGTGCGGGCTACTGGGTATCTGGCCGGTGTCTACAAACCGACTTTGTTTCGGACATTTGAGGACACTACGCGGGAAAGCGGTGAGGCGGGCGTTGGCATTGAGTGGATGGGCAATTCATTCGCTTACGGTCTGAATGTGCAAGCGGTATCCAATGCGCAGGATGAGAAAACCTATCGGGGGGACGATTCCTATATCGCCTTTATCTGGAAGAACCAGATGTTTTCCGTCAGCACGCAACAGCGCTGGTGGGGGCCGGGCTGGGATGGCAGTCTTATTTTGTCCAGCAACGCGCGGCCGATTCCGGTTTTCAGCCTGCAACGGAGCGCTTCCAAGCCGTTCAAAAGCAAATGGCTGAGCTGGATCGGGCCGTGGACTTACCAGTTCATTTATGGGCAATTGGAACAGGACCGGGCCGTGCCCAACGTGCGTCTTTGGGGTTTGCGGATCGGTTTCAGACCGGCTCGGAGTCTCGAGATCGGCCTATCGCGCACGGCGCAATGGTGTGGCGAGGGCCGGCCCTGTGGGTTTGATACGTTTTTGGATTCACTGAGTGTCTTTGGCGAGAATCGCGGTCCGAACACTCCGCTTGCGGACGAGCCCGGTAATCAGTTGGCGGCCGTGGATTTTCGCTGGGTGCCGAGCGCGAAGGGCTGGCCTCTCGCTATTTACTCGCAATTTACCGCCGAAGATGAAGCCGGTGGTTTGCCATCGCGTTGGATCGGGCTGGGCGGCATCGAAATCTGGGGCGAGAGGACCGGGTCGTTTTTGCCGGGGTCGTTTCGGATTCACCTGGAAGCGGCCAATACCACGCTCAATTTCTATGACGATATCAAGAGATTCGATGGGGCGTACGAACATGGAATTTACCTGGATGGCTATCGCTACCGTGGCCGTCCGATCGGGCATTCGATGGATAACGATGGGGAAATGTACTCGCTGGGCCTGGTGCTGACCCAGGAACAAGGCAGTTACTGGAATTTTCTGCTGCGCCGGATTCGCCTGAACGTGGGGGGCACGCGGGCAAACTCGGTGTCCCCGGGCAAGGATGGACTGTGGAATGTCGCGCTCAACCGGGCGTGGAATTCGAAGGTCGGCGAGATCAATATCGGGATTGGGTACGATTTTTACGATACCGGGTCGGTCATCGAGGACGAGGGCACGGTTTTTCTGCGCTGGACAAAGAGGCTCTGATGGTTTTGCGCCGTTATTTGGCTAAATTGTCTTGAAAATTAAGGCCTTGCGTGCGATTGTTACCCGCTGTTGTGGCGGGGAAAGTGGGTGATTTTTTTGCATCCATCGGGCCTGACAGGCTCTCCGACGGCCAATAGGAGACTTGTAGGTAGGCTTGGACCGATCAGGGCAGCGGAATAGCGAATGCAGAGGAGGGTCTTTTCGCCCGTCCCAAGTGGGCATCGCGGCTAAAGCCGCTCCTACAATCTCACTGGTAGAAAAAAAGAAACTATTAAAAACAAGAAGTTGTATTAGCCGATGAAAATCACGATTTTTGGATCCGGGTATGTTGGCCTGGTCACGGGGGCCTGTTTTGCCGAGGTCGGCAACCGGGTGCTGTGCATGGATATCGATGAGGCGAGGATCAAAGCTCTGAATGCCGGCGAGGTGCCGATATTCGAGCCGGGGCTGGCTTTGATGATCGAACGCAATCAGGCGGCCGGGCGCCTGGAATTTACCGCCGATGCCAAACGGGCGGTGAAGTTTGGTCTGTTCCAGTTGATCTGTGTGGGTACGCCACCCGGGAAGGATGGTTCGGCGGATCTTCAACACGTGCTGGCGGTGGCGCAGACGATCGGCGAGCACATCGGCGATTATCGTGTCGTGATCAATAAATCGACGGTACCGGTGGGTACGGCCGATAAGGTCAGGGAAAAAATTGACTCGGTTTTGCACAAGCGCAAGGCCGACATCGATTTCGATGTGGTCGCAAATCCTGAGTTTTTGAAAGAGGGTGCCGCGATCGGCGATTTCATGAAACCCGATCGCATCGTGCTCGGTACCGACAGCGTGCACGCAGCGGAACAGATCAAGGCGCTGTATGAACCGTTTAACCGCAACCATGACAAGCTGCTGATCATGGATGTGCGCTCGGCCGAGCTGACCAAATACGCGGCCAACGCGATGCTGGCGACGAAAATCAGTTTTATGAACGAACTGGCGAACCTGGCCGACCGGCTGGGCGCCGATATCGAGAAGGTGCGGATCGGCATCGGCTCGGACCCGCGGATCGGGTATCACTTTATTTATCCGGGCAGCGGTTATGGCGGCTCGTGTTTTCCAAAGGACGTGCGCGCGTTGGCGCATTCGGCGAAAGAGGCCGGCTATCAGCCGGATCTGCTCGACTCGGTGCAGGCGGTCAACGAGCGGCAAAAAAAGGTGCTGCCGGATAAGATTAAGGCGCATTTCGGGCGCCGTCTGAAGGGCAAGACCATCGCTGTGTGGGGGCTGGCGTTCAAACCCAATACCGATGACATGCGTGAGGCGCCTTCCAGGGTACTGATCGAGTCGCTGTGGAAGGCCGGGGCGAAGGTTCGCGCCTATGACCCCGAGGCGATGGACAAGGCGCGGCAGTTTTATGGGAAACGGGACGACCTGGTCTTGTGTGAATCGTCGGGGGATGCGGTGCGCGGCGCGGACGCGCTGGCGATCGTCACCGAGTGGCTGGAATTTCGCAGCCCGGACCTCGACCTGCTCAAGCAGGAGCTGAGTTCGCCCGTGATCTTCGATGGCCGGAATCTGTATGATCCGGAGCACTTGAAACAAGAAGGTTTTATCTATTACGGGATCGGGCGAGGCAGTTAGAGTTAGCGTCAGGGCGATGTTATACTGAAGGGCGGATTTGGGCTGCCCGACAACGCTTGTGGTTGGGCCGCTTTTTTTTGACTTTTCTAAGGAAGCTCTGATCTATTCATGAACTTGTATCTTGCGCCCAAAAAATCCAGCTTCTGTGTTGCAAATCTTCGCAATAGCTAGCTATTACGTGCGATTCGCGCCTTGAATCTGAACATTTTGGACCACAATCTACTTCGCCCATGAATAGATCAGAGCTTCCTTAAATCAATAACTAACAAGAGAAGCAACTATGCAGGAAGTGATTGAGCCGCTGACATGGAACACGGGCATGGCGGTCTCGGGCGCCATCCTGGCGGTGACCTTTGTCGGCATATTCACCGAAGCCGTACATGGCTTTCATCGGACGAAATTCGCCATGGGCGGCGCCGGCCTGATGATTTTGGTCGGCCAGTATTATGGCTTTTACAACCCGACGCTGGCGGTCGAAACCATCGACTGGAACGTCGTGTTTTTGCTCGCCGGGATGATGACCATAGTGGCGATCATGATTCCCACCGGTGGGTTCCAGGCGTGGGCCTACCGGATCGCCGACTACAGCCGCGGCCGCCTGTTCTGGTTGCTGGCGATGCTGGGCACGCTGGTGACGGTGTTGTCGCTGCTGCTGGACAACGTGACCACGGTGGTTATTTTCGGCCCGCTGATCATATTGATCTGCCGGACCATCAAGGTGAACCCGATTCCATTCCTGCTGGCGGCGGCGCTGTTGTCGAATACCGGCGGTGTCGCCACTTTAGTGGGTGACCCACCGAACCTGATGATCGGTTCGGCCGCCGGCATCGATTTCAATACCTTTTTCATTCACATGGGCGGGCTGGTGTTCGTCGCCTGGGTCGCGATTCTTTTCTTCCTGAAGGTTTTATTCAGGAAAGAGCTGGCCGTGACCGCGCAGACCCCTCATTTCGAAGCGCTGGAAAAGATCAAGGACCCGTACACCTGGTGGGTGGCGATCGGCATCCTGGGTCTGATGGTCGTGCTGTTTGTCATGCACCACCGTTTCCACTGGGAGCCATGGTTCGTCGCGGCGATCGGCCTGACGTTGCTGGTATTTATCGGGCGGAACATCGAGCTGGACGAATCGTTCTCGCGGGTGGAACTGAGCCTGCTGATGTTCTTCATCTCCTTGTTCATTTTGGTGGGAGGGGTGGAGCACAGCCAATTCCTGCAGTACCTTGGCCAGATTATTCAGCCGTTTATTCAATCCGACCTGCTGCTGGCCGCCATCATGTTGATGTGGGGTTCGGCCGTCATGTCGGCGGCGATCGATAACATCCCGTTCACCGCCGCGATGATTCCCATTCTCCTGGGTTTTGAGACGCAGGGCATCAACGTGACGCCGTTGTGGTGGGCGCTCGCGGTTGGCGTCGGCATGGGCGGTAACGGCACTCACCTGGGTTCGACGGCGAATGTTTATATCGTGACGATTTCGGAACGCCTCGCCAGGGAGGAGGGTGATCCCAGCCTCGCCATCACGCCCGGACTTTGGTTCCGCAAGGGAACACCGGTGATGTTGATCACGCTGGTTTTGTCATCGGTCATTATGGTTATGTTCTGGAGTTTCTTCGCCGAACCGCTGCCTGTGCGGGAGTGTTGCGCGGCCGTGGTTCCGTAAGGTTAGAAAAAGGGGACAGATCTATTTTTCGACAGAATCATCGCCAGACCTTGATAACAATGCCTGAAAAATAAATCTGCCCCCTTTTTTTGGAGGATCAATGGCACAGGACCTGATTCCCGTCATTCTTGCCGGCGGTGCCGGTACCCGGCTCTGGCCGCTTTCGCGGGAAGGATATCCGAAACAACTGCTGCCGCTGGTGGGCGAAAAAACCATGCTGCAGGAGACGGCGCTGCGGCTGGACGGCCTGCCTGCGCTGGCCCAGCCTATCGTCGTAGCCAATGAAGCGCATCGCTTTTTAGTCGCCGAACAACTCCGCGAAATAGACGTCACGCCACAAGCGCTGGTACTCGAACCACAGGGCAGAAACACGGCACCGGCCGCGGCCGTCGCCGCGTTGCTGGCGGTGGCAAGTGACGACAAGGCCCGCATCCTGGTCCTGCCCGCCGATCATGTGATTGCCGACACCGCTGCGTTTCACCAGGTGATCGCAACCGGTCTGGCGCTGGTGGACGAGGGGCGGCTGGTGACTTTTGGCGTTACTCCAACCGGTCCCGAAACCGGTTATGGTTATATTCGAAAAGGCGGGGAAGCTGGTGTTGCGGGACCGGTCGAGGAATTTGTGGAGAAGCCGGATCTTGCGACGGCCGAGAAGTATCTTTCTTCGGGCGATTATCTTTGGAACAGCGGGATGTTTCTGTTTGCCGCGGCCGATTATCTCGCTGAGCTGGAGAAGTTCGCACCGAAGATGCTGGCGGCTTGTCGTGACGCGATTGCCGGCGCGGACAGCGATGCCGATTTCACGCGCCTTGCCAGCGATGCTTTCCTGGCCTGCCCGGCGGACTCGATCGATTATGCGGTGATGGAGAAGACCGAGCGGGCATCGGTGGTGCCGCTGGATGCCGGCTGGAGCGATGTGGGTTCCTGGGCCTCGTTGCACGATGCGGTGACCGGTGATCAACACAACAACGTGGTTTTCGGCGATACCATCATCGAAGACAGCCACAACTGTTATGTGTATGCCGGCCACCGGCTGGTGACGACGGTCGGGCTTAAAGATCACGTCGTGATCGAGACCAAGGATGCGGTGCTGGTGGTACCGAAAGACCGTGCGCAGGATGTGAAGGTAGTGGTGACGCGGCTGAAAGAAAAAGAACGCTACGAGACTGAGCTCGGCCGCCAGGTGTTCCGGCCGTGGGGAAGTTACGACAGCATCGATCACGGCGAGGGCTTTCAGGTCAAACGCCTGATCGTTAATCCGGGCGCGGTGTTGTCATTGCAGATGCATCGTCACCGGGCGGAGCACTGGGTTGTGGTGCGTGGTACCGCGAGAATTACCCGCGGCGAGGAGGTGTTCGATCTGAAGGAAAACGAATCGACCTATATCCCGATCGGCACCAAGCACCGCATCGAGAACCCGGGCAGTGAACCGGTGCATATTATCGAGGTGCAATGCGGTTCATACCTGGGCGAGGACGATATCGTGCGCTTCGAAGACACTTACGGGCGGCAGGGTAGGACGGATTGAGAAAAAGGGACAGATTTATCTTTCGAGCACTGTTATCAAGGGTTGGCGACGATTCTTTCAAAAAATAAATCTGTCCCCTTTTTTTTGGCATTATAAGAAATGACAACAATCACCTGCTTCAAAGCCTATGACGTGCGCGGTCGCGTACCGGATCAGCTCAATGCCGATATCTGTTATCGAATCGGGCGCGCGGTTGGTGATTTCCTGAAACCCGATCGCGTCGTCGTCGGTCGCGATATCCGTCATTCCAGCGCAGAATTGTGCCAGGCGCTGACCCGCGGTTTGGTCAGCAAGGGCGTGCAGGTTTTCGATATCGGGCCCTGTGGCACCGAGCAGATCTACTTCGCCACGTTTCACGAAAAAATGGCTGGCGGGATCATGGTCACGGCCAGCCACAACCCGGCCGATTACAACGGGCTTAAATTTGTTCGCGAGGATTCCCGGCCGATCAGCGCCGACACCGGACTTGAGGATATTCGCAGGCTGGCCGAGGCGGATGATGCAGCAGACCCTGGCGGAACGGAAGCAGACGCCACGCCGCTCGATATCAACGATGCCTACATCGAGCATTTGCTCGGTTACATCAACAAAGACGACTTAAGGCCGTTAAAGATCGTCAGTAATCCTGGCAATGCCGGTGCGGGCGCGGTGATCGACAGGCTCGAGCCGCTGCTGCCGTTTGATTTTGTCCGCGTTCATCATGAGGTCGATGCGGATTTTCCCAACGGCATTCCCAATCCGTTGCTGCCGGAAAACCGGCCGGCGACGATCGATGCGGTAATTTCATCCAAAGCGGATATGGGGGTCGCCTGGGATGGCGATTTCGATCGCTGTTTCATTTTCGACGAACAAGGCCAGTATATCGAAGGCTATTACATCGTCGGTCTGCTGGCCGAGGCGTTCCTGGAGACCGAGCCGGGGGCGACGATCATTTACGATCCGCGGCTGACCTGGAACACGGTGGAAATCGTCGAAGCGCGCGGCGGCGTGCCGGTGATGAGCAAGTCAGGCCACTCGTTTATCAAGGACCGGATGCGCGCAGAAAACGCGGTGTATGGCGGTGAAATGAGTGGGCATCATTATTTTCGTGACTTCGCCTATTGCGATAGTGGGATGATCCCGTGGCTGTTGGTCGCGCAGCTGATTTCCACCAGCGGCAAACCCTTGTCTGAACTGGTTGCCGACCGGGTAACGCGGTTTCCCGCCAGCGGCGAAATCAACCGGAAGATAGAGGACGCCGCGGGCCTGATGAAGAAACTCGAAAAACACTATGCCGGTGATGCCGTGGCCATCGATCATATAGACGGGTTGAGCTTGGATTTCACCGACTGGCGATTCAATCTGCGTTCTTCCAACACCGAACCGCTGGTGCGGCTGAATGTGGAAAGCCGCGGCGACAAAGCGCTGATGGAAGCGCGGACCGCAGAGATTCTCAAGCTGATGAGCTAACAAGAGGCGGGTTTAATTTTTTGTAGGAGCGGCTTTAGCCGCGATCTGAATTCGCTCGAGCCTCGTCGCTCTCGCACATCCGTGTGCTTCGGCCGCTCCCGGCCATCCTTGGCCTCCGCGGCACTCGCACATCCGTGTGCTTCGCGACATAAGGTCGTCCTGACCGTAAAGGTTCGCCGATATGGCGTGAATCGGCACAGACCTGGCTTACTTATTAAACGATAGGGCGTTATCGTTTCATTATGATGACTGAAAGAAGCCTTAATGAAAGGATCCGTTCATCGCAAACGGCCCCTGGGAGATCACCGGACGACAAAGAAACCGATTATTTTTGTCCTAGGCTCGCTTAAGACAGTAAAAGATTACTCGCATGAGAAAAATAATAGTCATTGCCTGCCATAGCCGCAGCGGCAGTACCTTGCTCGATCGACTGCTGGGCGAATTGGATGGCTTCGAGTCCGTTGGCGAGCTCCGTTATCTGTGGTGGCGCGGGCTCATCGAGAACCAGCTGTGCGGGTGCGGACAGACCTTCCGGTCTTGCGGGCACTGGCATGACATTTGCCGCGGCTTGCCGGCTGCAGAAAACATACAGGCGTACACCAGCCGGGTCCTGCGATTGCAGAAGGCTGTCGAGAGAAGCAAGAACATTTCGCTGTTGCTGGATGAGTCGCTGAGAACCAGCGAGTTTTCGGCTCGACTCGATCAATACCAACACGAGTTACGCAGGCTGGTCTCCCGCATTTTCGAAAAGACCGGCACCCGGGTCATCGTCGATTCATCGAAAACGCCGGCTTATGCCTTGATCATGAAAGAACTGTATGGCGACGATGTGCATATCGTTCACCTGGTGCGCGACAGCAGGGCGGTTGCTTTTTCCAGGCTCAGGGAAAAACCGCGTCCGGAAGTTCACTGGAAGAAAAAGAACATGGCGATCGGCACGGCGCTGCGGACCGGCGTGGAATGGCGGCTGGACAATAACGCGCTGTCGGCCATGCACGACGATGCGAGCCGGTACACGCTGTTGCGTTACGAGGATCTGGTCGAGCGGCCGCGCGACACGATTGCCAGGCTGGCAAGCCAGGTTCTTGGCTTGGAACCATCGACAATCCAGGTGCCACACATTAAAAACGGTATCGCGGAACTGAGCCTGTCACATTCGGTGGCCGGGAATCCCATGCGGTTTGCGACCGGGAAGATTCCAATTACGCTCGATGACGAGTGGCAGCAAAAATTGCCGCTGGTCAAACGATGCGTGGTTACGCTGATGACGCGAAAGTTGCTAAAGCGATACAACTTTATTTAGGCGAAGCGGCAGACATATTTTTTTCGCAAAACGGTGCCGGTGATTAAGTTATTTAGTTATTGAGCCGGAAGCTAGCATCGTCAAGGTCTTTCGGTAATCGCTTCGATCCGAGATATCAATTCTGGCAATCGATCCTGACTCGCGGCATCGCTTGGGAGATGACCGGGCAGCGCTTCGCGGAAACGAGGATCATCCAGAAGTGCCGCGAATCGGCGGGCCAGATAATCCTTCAGCTCTGCCTCTGAGTTTTGAATCTCAGCAATGAGTTCGGGCCTTCCGTCGAGAATACTGATGATGTCTTCGAGATCATGACTCATCACGTAGTCTTGCTCCCCGCGGTCGTCGAACGCGTCGAGCTTGGTCGCGAGGAAGAACGGTGCCGTGACTAACCTTATGGTTCGACCGGTTGCGAGCTCATGATTCTTCGCGGTCGTAACAGCATGGTCATACCACTGATTTGCGAATCCAAGTATCGTGGGGTCCGTAGGCATAACATCCAGGTGAACACCGTGACCCGCCCAGCGGCAGATCGGCGCATGTTCGGTTTGGTCTTCCTGAAATCCCCGCTTGCGCAGGCGCGAGCAGAGCCGATGGTAATCAGCCAGGGAACCAACCTCGGCGATGGCATCAACATCTCGAGTCACTCTGACCGGCGGGGCGGCAGGATCGGAGAGGAGGAGGGCAGTGGCGCATCCTCCCAGAAAGACCAACTCTTCAGTCAGCGGGCCAAGCCGATCAACCATGAACTCCAAGAGCTCGATATTCGGATTATGGACTCTAACCATAGGCGCGCAGGCGCTCTTTAATCTTGCTGGTAGCTAACTCGCGCTCACGTGCACGTCCGCCACGCAGGGCATCGACGAGAACCAGCAGTTCATAGAGCCTTGGATCTCTACGGGCCGCCTTGGGGACTGAGCGATACAGTGGGGAAAATGCTTCGCCGCGGAGTTCGCCATCTGGATCTGGCCACACTGAAACTTCTCCTGACGAGGTGAAGTTTTTTTCAAAAGGTGGAGCACTGGTCAGGGTCGGGATGCCACGAGTTCTTGCCCCCCTTTCCGGAACGGAGTAGTAACGCAGGCCGTGCAGGAGGAATTCCTCGAGGTTGCGGATATTGGGGCGAACTTCGTTTTCCTCGCGGACGGCCAGGCCGGCAGCCACAGCTCTTTTGGTCGCGGCATGAACCTCCGACGGACTCATCCCCAACTCTATCGCGAGTTCATTGTAGGTCCACGGCGAGCGCCCCAGGGCAACTAGCTTCAACAATACGAGCACATCTTGTGGCTTCAGGGTCATAGATATTCGATATTCGCAATTCGCGAATAACGAATATCTCACAGAAACTATCTGGAAGTCAACTTGCCAGCGAAAAACGGTACCGGTAATTAATTTATTTCGAAAAACGGTGCCGGTGATTAATTTATTTAGTTATGCCTGGAAAAGGTGCCGGTGATTAAATTATTCAGGTCCGATGGAAAACATAGATCCGCCCACTCTTTCTGCCTGAATTCGGCAATTATTCTGCCGGATTCCCCGACCGTTTCCGTATAGGCTCAAATGATCTTCCAGCGAGCCAGAATCTCATGCCAGAAAACCTACCAACAAGCGCATCCACAAACCTTCGGGGCGATTGATGTCTGTGTTACGCAGCAAAATCAGCCCCATTACCTTGACTGACTGTATCCGCTAGGATACGCTGCGTTGAGTGTGCCAGGTAAGGCAAACCACTGTCTTCGCCAAGTGGTTAGCCGGGCTTCGCGATACCAGGGCGAAAGCCCGCATCCTCGCGCGGCTGGAAGCTTGTCGTCTGGGTAATCTGGGTGACACAAAGCGGTTGGTAGTGGAATCCGGGAATTACGGGTCCATGTCGGCGCTGGCTACCGTGTTTATTTCATTCAACGGCGTAATCTTGCGTTGCTGTTGTTGTGTGGTGGCAGCAAATCGAGCCAGGCCCGGGATATCAAGCGTGCACAACACTTGTTGGCGGAGCTGGATGACAGGTAAGACTGATGGTTCAAGTAACAGAATTCGACCCGAGTGCGTTTCTCGATAATGACGAAGTGGTAGCCGAGTATCTAACTGCGGCACTGGAAGATGGCAACCCGGAGGTTTTTCTGGCTGCAGTTGGCCACGTGGCAAAAGCGAGGGGCATGACGGCGATTGCCAAGGACGCGGAGCTAGGCAGAGAAAGCCTGTATAAAGCATTCGCACCTGGAGCTAAACCTCGTTATGACACGGTCTTGAAGGTTTTGCATAGCCTGGGCGTCAAGCTCAATGTATCTGCAGCATAACCAGGCGTTGCACCGGACGGCAAAGCGAAACGGTGCCGGTCACTAAGTTATTTAGTTATTGAAGCAGGGTCTTCACGCAATAGAAAACTGGTGGGCGATACTGGGATCGAACCAGTGACTTCTGCCGTGTGAAGGCAGCGCTCTCCCGCTGAGCTAATCGCCCACGATTTCCCGATCAGGAGTGTGAATACTAGCAGTCTGTCTCAGACATAGCCTGCTTATTTCGACACGTATCTCGGTCCTGGCCGGCTGGTCGTCAAATTCCATTTACCGTACCGGTTGAAGCGATAACTGCCGACTGAGCAGAAAGTGGCGTTCGCAATGCGGCCAAAGAATGTATCTTTTGTGGCGTGAGTCACAAATAAACAACGCGCTGGTTCATTTCCTGGTAATCATGGCCGATAATCGCTGGCCATTATCGAACGAATGTACGCAAATGGTGGGGTTCCATGTCGAACACCAGAAAAATAGAAGCTAGTGCACTTCATATTGGCATGTTTGTGTCTCGTCTCGATCGGCCCTGGCTGGAAACTCCTTTCTTGTTTCAGGGTTTCTACATCAGAACCAAGCATGAAATCGGTGAGTTGCAACACTATTGCAACTATGTGTACGTCGATATTGATCAATCGACCGTTGATATTACCGGGCGCTTTCGGGTCGTTCGAACCTCTACCCTGATTGAAAAAATAAAGCGGTCGACGTGGATGCCTTCCGCAATGCGCTCCTTTTTGAAAATGCTTGTAGGAATATTCACAAGAAAAGGCAAGGACATTGCCGAGACGCCAGCGCCGGGCTATTTCTATCAGGACACCGTTCCGGTCAAAAAGGAGATCAAGACTGCCAGGACGATTTACGCGGGTTCAATCGATCGATTGACAAGTGTTCTCGACGGGATTCGTCGCGGCGAGAAGATCGAAATTTCGGCCATGGAAGCCGTTGTCAATCCAATGGTGGACAGCGTTTTGCGTAATAGCACGGCGATGGCGTTGATGGCGAGAATGCGAGCGACAGATGACTACACCTATTCGCATTCGATCGGCTCATCGATCTGGGCGCTTGTCTTTGGACGACACCTGGGGCTGAACAGGGAATCGCTGAAAGCTCTGTGCCAGGGCGGTTTGCTCCTCGACGTTGGTAAAACCAGGATACCGATAGCACTATTAAAAAAACCCGGCGTGCTGACGCCTGAAGAAATGGATCAGGTCCGCAGTCATGTCGAATTCGGTCTGGAACTGGTCAAGGAGATCAAGGGCATCGACGGGCGGGTAATTGAAATGGTCGCCACTCATCATGAGCGCTACGACGGATCCGGCTATCCGACCGGTATGAAAGGGAGTCAGATTCCGGTATTTGGCCGCATGGCCGGAATCATAGACTCTTATGTGGCGATGACAAGTGACAGGCCGTACGCCTCGGCCATCTCTACCTACAATGCCATGAGAGAGTTCAAGTCATTATCGGACAAATCTTTCCAGTCTGAAATGGTAGAGCAATTCATTCAGGCGATCGGTATTTTTCCGGCGGGAACATTGGTGGAACTCAACACCGGAGAAGTGGGTGTTGTGATAAAGGAGTACAGCTTCCAACGGCTCAGGCCGGAGATCGCCCTGATCCTCGACAGCAACAAGGAACCGCTGAGCGAGATCAGGATTATTGATCTGCACGGCAATGACAATGCCCCGGATGCCGCGCTGACCGTGTGGATCGAACGCGGTATCGAACCGGGCGCATACGATATCGATCCAAGCGAGTACTTCTTGTAGGAGCCGTGTGGAAACACAAACAATAAATATGACTGGCCATGTCGCGTTACTTGACGAGTTGGATTCGTTGCAAAAACAGTCTGGCGGGTCGCTGGCGCTTTTGCTGGTCGATGCCGGTAATCCTGGCAAGTTAATCGCAGGCTTCGGTCAGCAGGCCGCCGATGCCTGGCTGTTGCAGGTGGCGACCATGCTGAAAAGCTTCTGCCGGGAAAAGGATACGGTGTCCCGCATTGGGGACCATACGTTCGCTGTATTGCTTCCGGGTATCTCCAAGCCCGGACACGCCGTGTTGGCGGCCGAGAAAATCATGCGCATGCAACGTGAGGTTATCGAAACCTTCGAATCGCCGGTCCGGCTGGATCTGCGAATCGGTATCGCAAATTATCCGGATCACGCGGATGACCCGGAGGATCTCCTGCAAAAAGCTCGAATTGCGCTGGAGGTGGCCAGAGATGTGGAATCCGGGTATGCCACATTCTCACCCGATACCGCTGCCACCATTACTTCTCGATGGGAAATGCAACAAGAGCTTGTTGCTGCGGTCGAGGAGGGGGCGTTAAATCTGCATTATCAGCCCAAGGTCAGCACTGTCGACGGAGAGCCGTCGGGAGCAGAAGCGCTGATGCGCTGGACGAGCATTAAAAAGGGGCCGATTGTGCCCGATGTCTTTATTCCTCTGGCCGAGGAAGCGGGGCTGATGATGGAAATAACCCGGTTCGCGATCAATACTGCATTGCGCCAAGCATCCGAATGGCCTGATATCGGGCGACCGCTGAACGTAGCCGTTAATGTAACCCCGGACTCGATTCAGGATGCTGAGTTCGTGGATATGGTGAAAAGCGCGTTATCGATCTGGGGTACACCGGACCGGACCCTGATCCTTGAGATTACCGAAAGCGCATTGGTAGAGGATTCGGAGAAAAATTTTGACACGCTGAACCGCCTGCGCGAAGCCGGTATCGGTATTTCGATCGATGACTTTGGTACCGGTTATTCTTCGCTCTCGTATTTTAAAGACATACCGGCGAGCGAGTTAAAAATCGATCAATCCTTTGTTAGCAATATGCTGACCGAGGAAAAGGACAGAAATATCGTAGAAACGATCATCTGGCTGGCACACCGATTCGATCTTTCGGTTGTGGCCGAAGGTGTCGAGGATGCCAGGACTCTTAAAGCGCTGGCCGGCATGAACTGTAATCTGGCGCAGGGTTTCTTTATTTCGAAAGCTCTTCCGCAAGAAGAATTTATTCGATGGCTCACCGGCCAGGCGAAAAAGCTTAGCGCCTGATCTGCGCAGCCGTCAGCAGTATCCGGCTAACGCGATATACTTAAGGGTACACCCAGGATGATGGGGGGAACCTGATCATGATGGACAAAATAAACGCAGCGACAGTTGTCGTAGTCATTGGTGCCGGACTTCTGCTGATCTCTTTGCTGGCGGATGTTGTAGGAATTGGTGACGATCTCGGCTTTGGGCCTAACCAGAAGATGGGCAGTGTGGCTGGCCTGATCATATTGGCAGTCGGTGTGTATTTATACACAAAGCAGGACAGTGGCCAGAAACAGGACAGTGACCAGCAACAGGACAGTGACCAGCAACAAGACAGTGATCCGCCGTTCGATTAATTAGCGGAGAAGGTTTTGTCCTGATTATCTGTGCCGGATGATCAGACGGGTCGTTATGCACAGGCCGTCGAAATCGGTGGCGGTTACCTGCAGGGTCGTGATTTCCTCGACATCGTCGGGGACCATACCGGTAAACCTCCGCGTTATCGCCTCGAAACGAAGCCAGACGGGCAGATCGTCGCAGCCCTCGGCACAGGCGCTGAGCGTCAGGTGATCGCCCGGATCGGCGTCATGGAAATGATCATGATCGAGTTCGTGAATGAGACTGCTGCCCGCAGGCGCAAGGATTTCCGGAATCGGCCGCTGAAGTATTGGCGGAACGTTGTCGATATTGGTCCTCGCCAGATATTTGTATTGACGGCCGATCAACACGACCAGCCAGATCCACACCGATGCCAGCAGCATGTTGATCAACGCGAAATGGGTGATTTCAAAGCCGAACCAGTTGAGACCCGCATAAATCGCACCCGCCTGGATCAGATCGCCGACCCGCCAGAAGAACGTATCGATCGCCGTCTTGCCCTCGTATTTTTCGCGTTGGGTCAGCGGCAGATAGAGTGCATGCCGCGTGGTATTATTGATCGAGTACTCGGTCGAGTTCTCGATAACCTTGACGAGCCAGATCAGGCTGAAAACCGGGATAAAAACGATCATGCCGTAGCCGATCATCGCGATGACCGGCAGGATCAGCAAGGCGCCACTGACGCCGATCCAGCGGTAAATACGTGATACCAGGAATAGCTGCAACAGAAATCCGAGGCTCGTGATGGCAGTGAAGTAGATGCCATAAAACCTGGCGATGGCAACGGATTTTTCGACGTCGGCGGCTTCAGCCAGCCTCGTAACCCACTCGGCAAAAATAAATTCGCCGGTGCTGTTGATCCAGTTGAGCAGTACCACGACTGCCGCGATCAGCATCAGGTAACGGTTGCGCCAAACGAGCGCCAGACCGCCCATCACATGCGCCAGCTGTTGGCTGTCATCCTCCGTGATTTCTTCGTATACGGCAGCGGACTCTGCCGGCACCGACTGGCCGGAGCGACTGGTCAGCAGGGTGGTCCCTGCCAGCAACAGGCCCGCCAGCAACAACAGGTTGTAGGCGCCAATCAGCGGCAACAGATAGGAAAATATCTGTGCACCGGCCACGGCACCGAGCGCCTGGCCGGCCATGATGACGGGAAACAACCGCTGGCCGGTCTTGATATTGAAATGGTCGGTGGCGAAGGCCCAGAACTGGGTGATCATCATGACGCCAAAAATACCGACCCAGATATAGTAGACAAAACTGAACTCCATGCCGGCGCGGCCCATCATGTAGAAAATCAGCACATTGGAGACGAAAAACAGCGTGACCCAGCGGATCAGCTGCTCCTTGTCGCCCTGGCGGAACAGGACGCTGTACAGGGGCACAACGAAAAACAACAGCAGGGCGATGGCGGCGGTCGCGTAACTTCTGACCTCGGCGCTGAATTCGGTCAGAATCAGCGTTTCACGCATCGTTTTGAACACGTAATAACTCATCATCAGGATCATTGCGTACATGGAAAACAGGACGATCGACCGCCCTTCGCCCGCGCGAACCTTGGTGAACAGCGAAAAGATTCGCTCGATCTTATTGAGCTGGTTGTTGTGGTTGTCCGGCACCGGTTGTCCCTGTTATTGAGTTATTGAGTTATTGGGGTCTGGCCATGTTAGCTGGCATGAGCCCAATGTTCCATTGAATGAGAATCCATATCAATTGGTATCAGTATCTTCATCGGGCCCGCAGCCCCCTGTAATCCGATTGAAACCTGCCTGGGCGGCGTCGGCCGCGCATCACTCAAGAATAAGATACAAAATCTCCTCCTGCGGTTCTGTAGAAACCGGCAGGGGGTGCAATAGCCGCGATGAGATCTCCGATCTGGCCTGGGGGTTTTTCTGATGCGCGTATTTCCAAATCCCCGCCGGGCCAAATGAGGCGGTGAAGACCGAGTCGATCTGAACGCGGATGGTATTTCTCCTTATTGTCTGAACCCGCTGATCGGCGGTAGAGTTTTTGTCAGGGCATTACGCCCGTTCTGTTAGAATGCGCGTCGCTGAGAGCGGTGCGGATTCCACGTGATCCAACCCGAAAAAGAGTCTGCCAGCAACGAAAGTGGAAACCAGTAATGAGTTCAGGAAAATCCCCGGTCAAACCCGTCAAAACCCGTTTTGCACCGAGCCCGACCGGTTATCTGCACATCGGCGGAGTACGCACCGCGTTGTTTTGCTGGCTGTATGCGAAAAAGCATGGCGGCACTTTTGTCCTGCGCATCGAGGATACCGACCGCGAGCGCTCAACGGAGGAGGCGATCCAGGTCATCCTGGATGGCATGGAGTGGTTGTCCCTGAGACCGGATGAAGGGCCGTTTTTTCAGACCGATCGGCTGGCGCGCTACCAGGAATTGGCCGAGCAGCTTCTCGAGCAGGGCGATGCCTACCACTGTTATTGCAGCAAGGAAGAGCTGGACGAGATGCGCCGCGAGCAAATAGCGCGCAGAGAGAAACCCCGTTACAACGGTCGTTGCCGGGACCGGAAAGAGCCGGTTGCAGGGGTAAAACCGGTCGTGCGTTTCAGAAATCCCGATACAGGGCAGGTCGTCGTCGATGACCTGGTGCGAGGGCGTGTCGTGTTCGAGAACAAGGAGCTCGATGACCTGGTGTTGTTGCGTTCCGACGGCACCGCGACCTACAACTTCTCGGTGGTCGTTGACGACTGGGACATGAAAATCACCCATGTGATCAGAGGCGATGACCATCTGAACAACACACCACGCCAGATCAATATCTACAAGGCCCTCGACGCGGAACATCCGCACTACGCCCATGTGCCGTTGATCCTGGGGCAGGACGGTTCGCGGCTGTCGAAACGACACGGTGCGGTCAGCGTCCTGCATTACCGAAAAGAGGGGTTTTTGCCCGAGGCGATGCTCAATTATCTGGTCCGGCTGGGCTGGTCGCATGGCGATCAGGAATTGTTCACGGTGGACGAAATGTGCGAGCTGTTCGACCTTTCCGGCGTCAACAAAGCAGCCTCGACTTTTAACCCGGACAAGTTGTTGTGGCTCAACCAGCAGCACATCATGAAGGCTGGGACCGATCGGCTGGCTTGCGAGTTGGAGCACCAGCTCGAATGTCTCGGCGTGGATACTGCTGACGGCCCGCCGGCCGAAGGGGTGGTCGGCGCATTGCGCGAGCGCGCCCAGACGATGCACGAAATGGCGCAGAGCAGCCTGTTTTTCTACCAGGATTTTGAGCAATATCACGAGAAAGCGGCTCGGAAAAACCTGCAAGCGGGAACCCGCGATTCTCTGGCGAAGGTTCGTAAAGCACTGGCCGATCTGTCGGACTGGCAGGCAGGGCCCATCCACGAGGCGATTATCGCCACGGCCGAGGCCATGGATCTGAAGCTGGGCAAGGTCGCACAGCCGGTGCGCGTGGCCGTTTCCGGTGGCCCCGTGTCGCCGCCGATCGATGTCACGCTGGAGCTGCTCGGGCGCGAGAAAACGCTGGCCAGGCTGGACCGGGCGCTGGCCTATATTGATAGCCAGGAAAACGCTGAAAAGACCTAGTTTTCAGGCCTGACAGCGGCCGCCGCGTATTCTTGACAGGCTCCGGGGCCTACCGTAAAGTGCGCGACTCTTCGTGGGGCTATAGCTCAGCTGGGAGAGCGCTTGCATGGCATGCAAGAGGTCGTCGGTTCGATCCCGTCTAGCTCCACCAGAATTCACTGGCCACGCGCCAGACCCAGGATAAAGGACAGCCTCGTCCCCATCGTCTAGAGGCCTAGGACACCGCCCTTTCACGGCGGCAACGGGGGTTCGACTCCCCCTGGGGACGCCAATAAAAACAACAGGTTAGGCTCGACAGCACGTCGGGCCAGCCCGTTTACGCAACATTTCGCGTAACGGAGAACGGCTTATCCAGAGCGTGCGGAAGCGCCGATTCCGCTGCCCGGGCGCGACTACCCTACGAATCGACCCGCGACAGTGCGCGCACGATTTCAGAAGGCCCTACAATCGGTGCCGCTCGCTCCGGAGCGATAATGGCATCAGGATAATGTCCGCTCACGACCCAAAGCGGACACGGGATTATCCCCTAAAGGTATGTAATTTATGGCCTGATTGGGGTAGAATCCGAGTATGGGATTTAGGGATTACCTCAAATACGATTTGCGAATCGTCAAAGATTCATTCCGCCGTACTAGGGTTGCCGTTGCCCCAAATTGGATTATGCCGGCGATCATATTCGTCGTTGGCGCAGCGATTTATTTCTTGATGTTTGGGTGGGCCGCGGCTTTTGAGGAAATAAGTTGGGTTATCTCGGGGGTCTTGGCGGTTCTCCTTATAGGAATCGTTGTTTTTTCGTGGAATGTTGCTAGCGCCCCATACCGATTTTGGAAACAAGATCAGGAGAGAATAAGAAATCTAAAACGCACTATTGAAGAAAGAAGTAATGTAATTAGCAAACACGATGTTTCTTTACGCGATGCTATTTACTACATAGCAACCAGAAAATGGGGCGAGTTAAAGGCGTTAAAATCTGGTGATTGGGAGGCAGATCAGCCAATAATTAACAGTGTTGTAAAGGCTTGGAATGATGCTCGACAGGTTGCGTATGATGGCGACCTTCCGATATGGGGTAAAAGAGTGGGCGATCAATTTTCAGAAATGTATTTTGAGATAAACGACCCCTCGTTTTGGCAAACGAAAATGAATTGGATTAACTGGTTCTACTTAGCCAGTGATATCGAAAACGAGAATCCAGTGGAGCATGGTCTTGACCAAATATTGGGCAGTGACCCTCTTTATTATTCGCTAGCGACCAGCAAAGCAAAAGTTGAAGAAATATGGCCACCGGCAAATACCTAAGTCTTGAAGAAGCTCGTAAAGCGAAGAAACTTGATCGCTTTGCCAAGGAGCATCCCACAAAGGGAAGCAAGAAGGCGTTTGATTCGCTCCTGCTCCGTATGGCTAAAGCTAAGAAATCTGCCAAATAGATCACAGAATAACGGGGCGTTCACAAGTAGGATTATTTGGCAGGTAGAGCCCCGACTCAGATTCGAACTGAAAACCCCAGAATGCGACTCCTAGGTGCAAATCCATTTGCTCGGGGCCGCCTGCAATTATATTTCATCTTAGGAAAAAGAAACCCGCCAAATAGGCGGGGGTTTTAAAGGGAGACTAAATGCGAGCATGGCTAATACGGCTGCTTGCTGGCAAGTCGAGCATACTCATCAACTGCACCGTTGATGGCACAGTTCGTCTAGTCGGCGCGCCCGTTGTAATTAACCTAGTTGTCCTGTAATTCAGCGTCTTTCTTATCCCATGTATGCCATTCGCCGCACTCTGGGCATCGAACAGACTCATTGCTCATTGAGGCTGACTCGAAAGATGCCTTGTCCATGGCTATACCTGTTGGGATGAGTTTGCCGGTTACAGGACATTTAATGACTACTTGACCCATGAGCGGCCTCCTATTGTCTGTTGGTTTTGCTACGTCAAATATAGTCTATTTGGTTCGGAACGCTAGTTAAAAGCTGAGTAGGAGGCGAGCAAACATAGCTTCCGGCGTCTTGCGCATGTTGTATCTAAACTCAAACTCTCCCAGATACTTAGGAAGATGCTTGCCGGATACATGAATATGAGTACCCTTGATACTGTTTTTGAGGCGCGACCAGAAACTCTCCAGGCCGTTTACATGAACGTCACCACGAGCATATTCCTTACTGCCGTGGTCAACGGTGTCGTGTACATAGCCTAGATCAGTAAGAACTGAGTACGGCGTCCACTCATCAGAACTGATGCGCGTGCCTTTGGGGACGTGCTTGAGGATTTCAGGGATTAGAGACTTGCGGCCAGCGGTAGGCACAACTTTACAGTACAGTTCGCCGTCACGTTCAAGGATACCAAACACAATAGTTTTGCCTTTAGCACCGCGTCCTGTGAACCCTTTGATCTTGGGTCTACGCCCACCGACATAAGTTTCATCGACTTCAACGTGTCCGGTCATAGGCGGAACACCGTCAATCTCAGCCATGTACTTACGGATTTCATGGCCCATGCGCCACGCAGTTTTATAGGTCACTCCAAGTTGGCGTTGAAGCTCTTTAGCGGGAACGCCATGCCGGGAAGTAGTGAACAGATACATGGCGTAGAACCATTTCTGGAGCGAAGTACGGGAACGCTCAAAGGGAGTACCAGCCATCGGGTGAATATGATGACCACACCACGCACACTGATAAGCAGGCTGCTTGGATATCTTCGAGAACTTCCCATGCTTAGAGCATTTCGGACAATCAAGCTCAAAGCCGAAGCGGATGCTCATAAGATGATCCAGGCACGTATCATCATCGGGGAATCGCTTGAAGAAATCCGTAACAGTAAATTGCTTAGCCATGTTGTCTCCTAAATGAGAGACAAGTATGACTCATCTAATTACATATGTCAAGGGGATAATCCCGAGCGGACATTCAAGAATCCGCCTAGCACTAGCCGCCACAAGGATACATATGGTTGACCGTATATACGGTGTACCGTATATTGTGTCCGCATGGAAATGCAATGTCGCCAGTTTTTTCAGCTTCTATCCGATGACACACGCCTCCGCAGCCTGATGTTGATTCAGCAAGTGGGCGAATTGTGCGTCTGCGAACTCGTCCATGCGCTGGGTGTAATACAGCCCAAGGTATCTCGTCATCTTGCAGCACTGCGTGACTGTGGTGTTGTGGCCGATCGACGTTCCGGGCAATGGATTTACTACCAGATTCACCCCGACTTGCCTGAATGGGCACGTCAAGTGATCGACGCGACGGTCAATGAGGAGGCAACGCGAGCACCCTATGTATATGATCTGGCTGCGTTGTCAGAAATGCCAAACAGACCAGTTGCGGCTCGCTGTGCCTAACCACCACACAATAGAAGAATCTCAATGAACGTATTGTTTTCATGCACTGGCAACTCCTGTCGCTCACAGATGGCGAATGAGTGATAACAATAAGGGCAGCGGTGAAATGAGTGTCTTTGAACGCTATCTCACCATATGGGTCGCACTTTGCATTGTCGTTGGCATCGGGCTTGGACAACTGTTCCCGAACGTATTTCAATTCGTAGGCCGCATTGAGGTGGCCCACATCAACCTGCCAGTTGCCGTGCTCGTCTGGCTGATGATCATTCCGATGCTAATCAAGATCGATCTGAAGCAACTTAGAGGAGTAAGACAACACTGGCGAGGTGTTGGAGTCACCTTATTCGTCAACTGGGGAGTTAAGCCATTTTCAATGGCGCTGCTTGGCTGGTTGTTCATCGGCTATCTATTTCGCGACTACCTTCCTGCCGAACAAATCGATTCTTACATCGCCGGGCTGGTGATACTGGCCGCCGCGCCGTGCACCGCGATGGTATTCGTTTGGAGCCACCTGATGCGGGGCGAGCCCCACTTCACACTGTCGCAGGTCGCCTTGAACGACGTAATTATGGTGTTTGCTTTTGCACCTATCGTTGCATTGCTGCTTGGTTTGTCCGCGATCACTGTGCCTTGGGACACGCTGCTTCTGTCAGTAGTTCTCTACATCGTTATACCTCTGATCATCGCAAGTCTGTGGCGTAGGAATCTATTGAATCGCGATAATAATCAGGCGCAATTGAATCAGGTTATTGCTCGCCTTGGCCCGATGTCTCTTGGCGCGTTGTTGGCCACATTGATATTGCTCTTCGGTTTTCAGGGAAGACAGATAATTGCCGAGCCATTGATTATTGCGTTGCTGGCAGTGCCAATCCTGATTCAGGTCTTTTTCAATTCAGGATTGGCTTATTTGCTTAATCGTCAGATACGTTCCCCGCACTGCATTGCAGGACCGTCCGCACTGATTGGCGCAAGTAATTTCTTTGAACTAGCCGTAGCCACAGCTATTGCATTATTTGGATTCGAATCTGGTGCTGCATTAGCCACTGTAGTGGGCGTGTTGATCGAGGTTCCAGTAATGCTGTTGGCTGTACGAGTAGTCAACCAGTCTCGAGGTTGGTATGAGCGTCGCGCCGGTATCGTTCCGTACAGTGAATGTTGCTCTGCGGCTGTGCCCCTAAATACGTGCCCTTAGCCTGATTATTTTCAACTTCTTGAATGTCCGCTTATGGCCGTTAGCTGCCTGTCAGGTTGACGAAATTCTAATCATTTGAACGACCGCAAATGCTTGAAAGCGGCCATTCAGATTTCGATTATTGAAAATTCATCCGGAATGTCTGCTATACACCCGATAGCAGCCATTCGGGTGGTAGAGTCGTGAACGGCCGGAGACGACCCAAAGCAGCCGTTGATAATTTGGCGTCAAATTTGAATAGCAAAGTAATTCCAACGATAGGGCTCATCCTAGCCATTTGCACTTGGCCGCTCGCAGTCTATTCAGTCTTCGGCGCGATGGGAGACCCGTATCCAATGCCGGACGAAGAAGAAATGCGCCTGAACGATATCTTACTGTCCATTGGGCTGGTGACTAGTCTCGTGTGTCTCGCACTATCCAGCTGGATTGGTGGGCTGGCTTACCACCAAGCTAAGAAGCGCTCGCTTGCGATCGCGTTGCTAAACGCGGCATTTCTGCTCTCCGTACTTGGCTTTTTTAGTCTGGACTTTTTTGGGCTGTGACGGAGAGACTGAGCGACCGCTTTTGGCCGTTAGCGGCCCGTCAAAATTCAGCATTGCCACTGATTGACTGGCCGCTTTAATTACGGTGCCGGTGTTCACTTATTGATTTTTTTGAATTAGTTTAAATAAGTGAATAAGCGAACACCGGCACCAATATCCTGGAGGTGGCAACCCAAAGCGACCATTCAGGCTTTATAATTGACCGCATGATATTCAGCACTTTTGCAGGATAATAGGATAATTTGAATGCCTGCATTTTCCCAAGGAACCTGCTCTCAGCGGACAAGTTGAGTCGCGAGTTATAACTACGAGAGGGAAGATTAATGTGTGAGTTGTTTGCTATGAGTAGCCGAAAGCCCGCATCGATCACGTACTCGCTGGTCGAGTTTTCCAAGAACGGGTCGCGACTCCGGAGGAACCGGGATGGTTGGGGTATAGCCCTGGCGCGCGATCGCGATGCCTTTCTCGTGAAAGAGCCAAAGCCGGCTAAAGACAGCCCTTGGGTTCGTTTTATCGCCGACCAGCCGATCAAAACCACGCTCGCTATCGCTCATGTCCGTTATGCCACCCGCGGCCACCACACAATGGAGAACACGCATCCGTTTCGCCGGGCGCTTGGCCGTCGCACACATCTATTCGCCCATAATGGGACATTGAACGGGATTGAGGAAACTGTAGATAGGGGAGCCCTGTCCTATCTACCCATAGGCGACACGGACTCGGAGCTTGTATTCTGCACCCTGTTGTCGCGCCTCAAACCCAACTACAGCAGGGACGAGATTCCGTCGCTGGATACTCGCTTTGATGTATTTCGCGGCGTGTGTGAAGAGATGAAAGTCCTGGGCCCTAGCAATTTTCTTTACTATGACGGCGAGATTCTTTTTGCTCATGCCCACAAACGCATTTACGAGGAGGCGGGCGAACTCGTCGGACCTAAACCACCCGGCCTGCACATCAAAAGATGTTGGACTTGCACATATCAGAAGGAAGTCACCTGCCCGGGGCTCAAAATTGATCTCCCGGACCACCAAACAGTGCTGCTGGCGTCAGTCCCTTTGGATAATCAAGGCTGGGAAGAATTAGAGGAGGGCACGATTCTTGCCCTGAAAGATGGCGAAGTGTTAAAGCAAACCTGAAGCTCAAGGTCTCGCAAATCCCGCGCAATAAGACTCGCGCCCGGTTCCCGAAGGCAATAGACGCCCGCAATAGGCGCCGGTGTTCACTTATTCGCTTATTTTGAGCTGTAGAATAGGTGCCGGTGTTCACGTATTCACTTATTAATGCTGACTCCGCATCCGCTTCCTTCAGAATCGAAACAATCTGCGTCTCGCTAAATCGTGACCTCTTCATCCCCACCTCCTGGTCGTATTTTTGCCAGAAAGTGCTAACCTTCGACGTGTCCTAGTCTTGGGGAAGCTTACGCGATGCCACTGGCGTCCGGTCCACTCCACCAACCTGAGGTAATCCTGCCAGTGGCACGGGAAGACAGGCTCGGTCTGGTTGTCCTGAAACCCCAGCAAGGTCGCTCCCTGGCCCTTGATCCAGGCGCAAATCTAGGTATGGACCGAGGTCTCCGGGGCACCGGCGAGTCAGGCCCGGATCGGGCTTAAGTCCACATAGGCCATGCACCTAGGCAGCACTACCGGTACTGACCAGTTAACTCTCAGTTGTGGGCTAGCGCTACTGGATGAGGATTGTAGTGCCCTATATGTCGATACAAGCGCCCACTCGGAGCGTGTTTTGACGTCGAAAGACGCATGATATTCCCACGTTCCGGTAGCTGAATTCGTTAACTTTTTGGTACCTAGCTGATTGGTAACAAAAAAGCCGCCCCAGGACGGCTTTGAATGTTATGTTAATGGAGGCGTCGGGCTGCTCTCGGCTATCGTTGGCCTTCGTGACCCCGGCATGTCCATGTGCAATGAGGAGGAAATATATGCGAAAAAGCAATGCGAGTGAAACAAATATTGTGTGAATAGCGGTGAACAACTCATTCAATAAAGGTGACTGCTGTACCAGTGATTCGTGACGTTTCTACAATGGATCACGATCTGGATGAAAGTTGGGGAAAATTTGAGCAGTGGAGCAGATCCACTATAGGGTCAAATCCACAATAGGGTCAGATTTTCGCTGGAGCGTAAGGCCGATGGACAAAAGATCTAACCGGGAAATGATTGCCGAACTCGCGCACAACGACATCAAAGACGCCAGCGGCATTTTTTGCCGAGAAAAATTCAAACATTGATCGAAAATGACAGGAGATATGAAAACTATGAGTAAGATCAAAATTGCTCTCATCGGCATCGGAAACTGTGCCAGTTCCCTAATACAAGGGATCCACTATTACCAGGGAAAGAACGAGAAAGATGCTGTCGGCCTGATGCATTGGGAGATTGGCGGATACCGGCCCGGCGACATAAAAGTTGTCGCGGCTTTCGATATAGACGAACGCAAAGTCGGTGTCGATGTGCACGAGGCGATTTTTTCCGCGCCTAACTGTACGACGGTGTTCCATTCTGATCTCCCTGCGTCCAGTACCAAAGTACGGATGGGCAGGATTTTGGACGGTTTTTCCGATCACATGAAAAACTACGATGAAAAGCGCACCTTTATTCTCGCCGATGCGCCGCAACCCAGCGAATCAGATGTCGTTAAGGTACTCAAGGAATCCGGCGCACAAATCCTCATGAATTACCTGCCAGTCGGCTCCGACGAGGCGACCCGGTTTTATGCCGGCTGCGCATTGAAGGCCGGTTTGGCCTTTCTCAACAACATCCCGGTTTTCATCGCCAGCGATCCCAATGGAAAATGGGCGCAGCAATTTGCAGAGGCCGGTCTGCCCATTATCGGTGACGACATCAAGGCCCAGTTGGGCGCCACTATTACCCATCGCATGTTGACCGATCTGTTTGCCAAGCGGGGGGTCAAGCTGGAACGCACCTACCAGCTCAACACCGGTGGCAACACCGATTTTCTGAACATGCTCAACCATTCCCGCTTGGTTTCCAAGAAAGAGTCTAAGACCGAGGCGGTGCAATCCGTGGCCGCCCACCGCATGGATGACGACAACATTCATATCGGTCCTAGCGACTACGTACCGTGGCAGAACGATAACAAGGTCTGCTTCCTGCGTATGGAGGGCAAGCTGTTCGGTGATGTGCCCATGAACCTCGAGTTGCGTCTGTCGGTGGAGGATTCGCCCAACTCGGCGGGCGTGGCCGTCGACATGATTCGTTGCACCAAACTGGCATTGGACCGGGGCCAGAGCGGCGTTCTGGAGGCGCCATCGGCCTATTTTTGCAAACATCCGCCACGTCAGTTCACTGACGACCAGGCCTACCGCATGATCGAGGCCTTTATTGAAAACAAACGTGGGCAATTGCATGAAATGTCTGATCATCGCCGCCGGCAAGGGCAGCCGGCTGCAGCAGAGGGGTGACAGCAAGCCCCTCATTCCCATCCTGGGCATCCCCCTGATCGAACGGGTCATCCGCGCCGCATTGGAGGCCGGGGTGGCTGAATTTTATGTCGTCATCGGCCACCGGGGCAAGCGGGTTCGGGATTTCCTGGAGCGGCTGGCGGATCGGCTCGCGATTGGGATTACGCCGCTGGTGAATGAGGATTGGGACAAAGAAAACGGTGTTTCGGTACTCAAGGCACGGGATGTTCTACACGAACCGTTTTTATTGCTGATGGCAGATCATCTTTTTGATCCCAACTTGGTTCGACCATTGACAACGCTGACGTTGGGTGATGGGGAGATCGCGCTCGGGGTGGACGGCAACACCCGCAACCCGCTCATCGACATGGAGGATGCTACCCGCGTTTGGGTGGACGATGATGGCCCGACGGAAAGTAAAAAAATCCGTGATATCGGTAAGGGACTGGCCGACTTCAATGGCTTTGATACGGGTATTTTCCTGTGCTCCCCCGCCATCTTCAAGGCGCTGGAGCAAAGCAAAGAAAAGGACGGCGACACCACCCTGTCCGGGGCGGTCCGGGTCCTGGCCGCTGAAGGGCGTGCCAAAGCAATCCCGATGGACGGATTCTGGGTCGATGTGGATGATCCTGCAACATTCCATAAAGCGGAGCAGGCTTTGCTAAAGCGACTGCGTGACAAGCCCAACGACGGGCCTGTCGCACGTTATTTGAACCGCCCCCTCTCCGTGCAGATTTCCCGATATCTGGCGCAGTGTGATGTGACGCCCAATCAGATTTCCCTGTTCTCGTTTCTATGCTCCCTGCTGGCCGCCGGACTGTTTGCGCTGGGCGGGTATTTTACCCTGCTCCTGGGCGGTGTCTTGGCCCAGTTCGCGTCCATCATCGACGGTTGTGACGGCGAAGTGGCCCGGCTCAAGTACCAAAGCAGCGATTTCGGCGGCTGGTTCGATGCGGTACTGGACCGCTATGCCGACGCCTTTTTGCTGTTTGGCTTGACTTGGCATCTGCTGGCTGCGGCCATGAACGGCTGGATCCTGTTGGTCGGTTTCATGGCCATTATCGGCTCGTTCATGCTGAGTTACACAGCGGATAAGTACGACAACCTGATGCGCGAGCGGATTCAAGCCGGAGGCAAGGGCGGGTTGCGGATGGGGCGCGACATGCGCGTGTTCCTCATCTTTCTGGGCGCGGTGGCCAATATGGTATTGCCGGTATTGGTTTTGATCGCCGTGGTGATGAATCTCGAGACCTTGCGCCGGGTGAGTATTGCGCGTCATGGGTAATATTGATTGCGCCAAGCAAAAAATCCGTGCGGTTATCGCGGGCTCGGCTGTGCCGGAAGATCCCCATCACGCCGACAACACTTTGGAATGGCTTGTGCGCCTGGAACCGGATGCCGGCGAGGCCCTGCAGTTGGCGGCGCTGGCCCATGACATCGACCGGGCAATCGAGGCGGGCAAGGTGAGACGAGCGGATTTCGACGATTACGACGCCTTCAAGGCGGCCCACGCGCGACACAGTGCGGAACTATTGCGCCCGATTCTAACCGCTTGCAACGTGGCACGGGATATTGTGGACGAGGCTTGCCGCCTGGTGGAGGTCCACGAGGTGGGCTGTGATCCAGACGCCGATCTGCTCAAGGATGCAGACAGCATTTCCTATTTCGATGTCAACATGCCGCTGTATTACCAGCGGGAGGGGTGGGCCGAGACTAAACGGCGATCACTGTGGGGCTATCGGCGCCTCTCCGCGCGCGCGAGAAATATTGTCGAGAATATTAGTTACCAGGAGGAGACGATGACCCGTCTGCTGCAAGAGGTGATTCATGAAGATATCCGCTAACGGCTTGGTCGTAGCAATGTGTACATTGTGTCCCGGGCAGTCAGGCCATGCCAAGAGTACCACCTAGAGTCGGTCGTTTCTTTTGTTGGTTGGGGTGGCATGATTTTCACATCATCGACACAAGTTTTGGGTTCGGCGCCTTAGGCAATGTCGAGAAGGTAAAGTGCCGACGTTGCGGTGTGACTTTCACCCGCCAAGCTTGATCGGATTTACCCGTACAGGTAGCTATTCATTCGATGCAACGGGTTTGATCCCTACATCGACAACCTGATTTGTCTATTTGGCGTCCAAGGTTACGGCAATATCTGCGGCCGAAATTCGCGCCGCACTAAATGTCGCTTGCGAGATTTTTGCAACTATCAGCAATAGTAGCCTGCCAAATGGGGAGAAATAGCCAGGACTTACTGCCAATCTGGGCTGGCGAACTCCCAGACTATTGTGACGAACTGGAATCGGCTCTGACAGCGCAATCTGATCTAAGCAGCTGATTCGCGAAGGCTGTTGTCTCGGCTGCGTAGGGGGTTCGACTCCTGCTCTATGGCAGCAGGCGAGCTAGTCAGAGAAATCGTGCCGTCATCGTGCCTTAGCAAGCCTTATTCAGCCCCATTATGGCCCGGCATCAAACTATGCCAACTCAAGAGGCCGGATATACGTATGCAGTCGTACCATGTGCGCCATCAACAGCTTGCTTGCAAAAAGGAGGAGTCCATATACGGACATTCAGAGAGTCTTGTTAGTGAGCAATAGAAACGGCTCAGGGACCGAAAATGTATCCGGCCCCTATTATCCACTGGATCACAAGAACGTCGGCGCGGAATGCACCCTGGAGTTGATTCTCAGCGCCATGGGCAAGAGTATTCTTTGAGTCCAGCCTTTTCTTGTAATCCTTGACGACTGGAGCCGCAACGCCCGGCGCCGTCGTTTCCGGTATCAGTAGGCTAGGCAAGCTTCATAAAGAGCATTCACCGCCATGGTGTCCTCGCCGAACCGGCAGCTTCTCATTTGCAAGTCCTCAAAGTACTTTCCTGTCTCCTGTTGCCCGATCGGACCGGTAGCGAGCCACGCGGGGGTTCGTGCACCCTCCTGTGGAGACTCATGTCCATCAAATCCCAGGTTTTTGCTCAACCGGGACTTGACGTCACCGGGATGGCAGGCGTTGACCGTTACGTTATGCTTTACAGCAATAGGTGCCGGTGTTCACGCAGCAATAGGTGCCGGTGTTCACGTATTCACTTATTGATGCTGACTCCGCAGACGGCTAATCGCCCGCGATAGTCCGATTCAATAAGTGAACACCGGCACGATTGTCGCTATATTTACACTTCGGGCTGCGAGTATTTATCAGCCCAGTAGTCGAGCTTCATCTCTCTCAACAGTTTAATGAAGCGCGGGCTTGAGTGTAGTGAGGGCGACTTGGTCATGACGCCCATAAACGGCGCATCAGGATCGCGCTTCCGATAAGCAATTTCGAACCAGTCGACGGCTTTCTCTACGTGTCCGGCCTGCTCATAAAGCGTCCCAATGGTCATCGGTGACACGTGGACGGTTTTTGAACGCTCGGCAAGGACCTCCGCCGCGTGCAGTAGTGCCCCGGAGTAGTCCCCGCCGACATACGCCTCTTCAAGAGCCAGCGCCCCGGTTGGATCACCTCGGGTGATGCGAAAGTCATTAGCGGCAGCGGCGATCGCTTTGTCTTTTTCACCCAGCACGTGATAAGCAACCCAGGTAGTGTGGTAGCCAAAACCAAACCCGGGTGTGGACGCCATGACCTCTTCCAGCACCCTGATGGCTCCCTGAGGATCATCGATCATCAATAGTTGCGCACCATACAGCCCATGAACAAACGGATTCAACGGGTCCAGTTCCAGCGCCATTCGAATGTGTTTCGAACCTTCTTCACCACGGCCAATCAATGTCAGGTATTGAGAATAGAACATGTGTGCTTCGGCATAACTGGGATTCAGTTCGATCGCCCGCTCGAACGCGGCCCCCGCTGCCCGCCAGTTGAACTGTTGCCATGTCATGTGAGAGGCATAACCCATATGGGCTTCAGGTAAGGAATCGTCGAGAGCCAGCGCCTTCTCGATCGGTGGCAGGCACCGTGCCTGTGCTTCCTCCGGCGTGATCAGACCAACCTGGGCCTGAAACCCGCACAATTTGGACAGCCCCCAATGCGCCAACGGGTAATCGGGATCAATGTTCAAGGCTTGCTGGTAATACTGTGCCGCAAGCATCATGTCCTGTGGCGTGAAGCGTTCAACATGAAACTGGCCTTTCAGAAACGCTTCGTACGCAGCAGGGTTGACGCTTTTGGCGCTCCTCATCTGAGCTTTTTCAACTGGCGTAATGGTAACTTCGACTTGCTGCGCGATAGCCAGGGCGACTTCGTTTTGCAGCATCATTACATCCTTGACATCGTTCTCGAACGTCTCCGTCCAGATATGCTCGTCCGCTCTGGCATCGACCAGCTTTACAGTAATACGTACCCGATCATCTACTTTATAGATCGTTCCCTCGATCAGTTTGGCCACACCCAACTGTGCTGCAATCCTTGGTATCGCCAAAACTGTATCTTGGTATTGCATCGTGGATGTCTTGGAAGTTACCTTCAGTGCGCTGATGCGAGATAAGCCGGCGATCAACGCATCCTGCATTCCCGAGACGAAGTACTGTTGCTCCGGATCTCCGGATAAGTTTTCGAGCGGAAGCACCGCAATTGAGTTTGGATGTATGTCTTTGACCCGGTACTCAAATGTAGTGCCGGGTTCAGTGTCACGAATACTCTCGGTGAGCTGCCAGGTGATGGCAATACCAACCATCGCCAGCGCACTGAGAATGAGGTAGTCAGCCCTGCGCAACGACAATTCAAAATCTTCCGATACATGCGCGGGCGGCGTGCGCACCAGCCCTGCGGGCGTGAGATCGTAAAACCACGCGAAGACGATGACCAATGGAAATAATAAAATCACCGCGATCCAGACATAGCGTAACGCTGCATCAGGCACGTTAACGGCCGGGAATACCAGGCTTGCCACTTGCACAGCTACCCAGCCAGCAACAATGAAAATTCCTGCCGCCCGAAAGATCCTTCTACGTCGCAGTTCCGCGACCAGCTGTTGAAGTCGAGTCATCACACTAGTCTAGTGCATGACAACACCACCATGAAGTATTGACTGCAAGAAGAAGCAGGCGAGAGACAGGGCTGGATGGCAGATCGGTGACCGACCGCCGATGTCCACTCCTGGCCGAAAGCAGATAATCGGAGGCTGAAAACCGCTGCTCCTGGCGATATTTCTGCTGACGACCCAACGCGGACATTCCCGTCGCTCGAATATGTCCCAAATCAATTAACTGCCAGGCAGTCTGGCCAATCCTCTACTACACTTAAGAGTTGACAAGCACAAAGCCAAACTCGTCGCAAGACGGAGACGGAAAGCCACGGGACCGCGCTTCCTCCGAGAAGTCACGGACGACCTCTCGAAGCGGCCACAGACCGGCGAGTCGCAATGTACGGGAGATCTGCAATGATGGTAAATACCACCGGCCGCCTAATGGTCAATAAGCTCATTATCAATCTGATTCTGATTGCGTTTACTGTCGGATGCACCGCAATGCGGCCTCTGCCCGCAACCGATGCCCAGTCACTTGCAAGTCAAATAGAGGTGGGTGACAAAATCAAAATAATGCGAAATGACGACACTGATGTCACATTCAAAGTAAGCGCTGTTTCCGATGAAGGAATAAGCGGCGATGGCGTGTTCGTCGCATATTCTGACATTCGCCAGGTTCAGGTCAGTCAGACCAGTATGGTTAAAAGTTTGGGCCTGGTTGCCGGAATCGGCATTATTCTGGCCGCGTTATTAGTTTCGACTGGCGGAGGTTTCAGATATTGATATCAATGCGGGGGCTGGCACGTCTGCTTTTGACCCCAATAGGTGCCGGTGTTCACGTATTCACTTAGTTAAGCTGACTCCGCAGACGGCTAATCGCCCGCGATAGTCCGAGTCAATAAGTGAACACCGGCACGATCGTACCTTGCACAAAAACCGTGCGACAGTTTGAGTCATTGTATTGCTGAACGACGTGGACGCGTCAGCTGCCTGAGGCCTGGTTGTAATCACGCCATCTATTCTTTCATAAGTTCGACCATAAGTTGCCCTCCAGGATGATTGTACTCTTTCGAATAGTCCTGCAATTTGAACCCATATTGATCTGCCAAGGAATTAAAAAACGAAAAAGGATACCTGAAATCTTTGTAGCCGGTCTGTCTATATTCTTTTTCCTTTTTGTAGGTAAAATAGAAAACTGAATTTTCGTGCATAATGTGGACAATATTCTCAAAGCACTCTTTGATATGTTCGGGTTTCAGATGTGTAAACACTGACTGAGCAAGAAAATAATCGAATGTCTCACCAGAGAATTCCCGGAATTTCAGATCCTTCATTTGGCTGAGGAGTAATTGAGGGCTTTTCTTTGAGAGTCCCTCCTGTTGAACGAGTTGTTTAGCAGACGCGATAGCCTTGGGCGAGATATCTATGCCATAGTAGTTATCTGTGTTTAAGTACTTGATAAAGTATCGTCCTCCTCGAAGAGTGCCACAGCCAATGTCTAACATTTTGTGATGAGGTTGTAGGCCCTTGTTAGTCAGAAATTCGAACTGAAGCTGCCCAATTTCTTGCCACATTCCTCCGACAGCTAACTCAGGATCTGCTGCAACACGAAGATCAGTATGTTGGCTATATGCCTCCAAGTATTCGCTTTCTTCGTATATTTTCTTAATCTGTTTATCTGGTCGGCCCATACTGAGAAGGCGTTTGATAATTTTCTTGCCAAGTCGCAGAATTTGCCCACGCATATTAAATGCCTCCGCGTTTTGTCTAAAAATTGAGTCGCTATGCTAGAAAGTAGTCTAAGGCTGAAATGAAAAAAGGGCGGCGTATCTGGCTGACATGGTTATTACGAAGCAATCCATTCAACTGAGGAGATACGCCACTATGCGTAAGCATAACGTTGTCAAATTAACAGGTCGAGAGAAGATCCGTGAGGAGCTGATGGATGTGACCAGCGATGAGCACCTTGTTGCTTGCGAACCGGCTATTCAAACCGAAGACAATTAGGTGCCGGTGTTCACGTATTCACTTAGTTAAGCTGATTCCGCAGACGATTAATCGCCTGCGACAGTCCGAGTCAATAAGTGATCACCGGCACGATCGTACTGGGGACGCCATATTTTTCAATGACTCAGTGGCACATCAGCTCAACGAACGACCACGCAAGACCTTGGAGTTCGAAACACCTGCAGAGAGGCTTAGTTCTTGCGTTGCATCGGCCGGTTGAGATGGCAGCCGAAAGCGGACATTAAGAATTTTTCTCCAGCGGACCGACTTCGAACACAATTTGGTGAGATTTCATCCAATTTTGGGCCTTCGAGGGCCACAATCTAGGTAGAATCGCGCATAACTTTGAATCGTGTATATCTGGGGAGGGGCGTGGCTTCAGTCTGGGAGGAGTTGAAACGACGCAACGTCGTCAAAGTGGCGCTGGCCTATGTCATCGTTGGATGGCTTTTGGCCCAGGTCGCTGAGTTTGCCACGGAAACCTTTGGTGCTCCCGACTGGGTCCTCCAGATATTCGTGGTCTTCCTTGTTTTGGGTCTTCCTCTGGCAGTGATCCTCGCATGGGCCTACGAGATGACTCCAGCGGGGTTGAGGAAGACAAAGGAAGTCGATCCGGACCGGTCTGATACGAGATCGACGGGGCGCCAGTCGCACTACGCCATTGTGGGCGTATTGGCCGCTGCGTTTATTGCTGCAGTTTGGCTTCAAATCTTGGACGTCGCACCGCCTAAAGAGGTAGCAAGCGAGGTCGAGCAACGAGTTGAGAACCGCAGTGATGAATCTACTTATTCCTACCACTTTGGCTTGACATTTCCGACGGAGGCACCCTTAGCTCTTATTGGCGCGGCAGAGCTGGGAATCGGGCGCCGAGCCTTCGCGATATCGCCGGATGGAACAAAGATTGTCTACGTGGGAGATCACGATGGTTCGTACCAGCTGTATCTGCGCGAACTGGATGGACATGACGCCCGAGCCCTTCCCGGGACGGAGAACGGTTACGGCCCGTTTTTCTCGCCTAACAGTGCGTGGGTTGGATTTTTCGTTAAAAACGAACTTAGGAAGGTTCGGATCGATGGCGGTGGCTCCGTGATCGTAGGCGAGGCAACCAACCCCAACGGCGGCGTGTGGAGAGAAGATGATCAGATCATCGTGGCTACGGACGAGGGCGGGAAATTAGTGCGAATCCCCGCTCAGGGCGGTGACGTTGAAATCCTCTACGACGACGAGTTGTACGCCAGTTTTCCAAACATCTTACCGGGGGGTTCCGATATCCTCTTGGCGTTTGGCATTGGCGATCAATCGTGGATTGCGGTGTTAGATACGAAAACCCGCGAAGTCGAAATCTTGCCGGTCACAGGTGAAGAGGCTCGCTACGCTAACGGGTTTCTCTTTTATACGGAAGGAAACAACCTACACGCCACGCGTTTCGATCCACTGACGCTCGTACTTGGCAGCGTGGCTGTGCCAGTGCTCACCGACCTGCGAGTTGAGATATATGGTGTGGGGCAGTGGTCAGTATCGGAGAACGGAACGCTATTGTATGTATCCGGAACATCCGCTGGATCGAATCCCTTCCATTGGACAAGTGGAACGGGCAGCCAGGCAATAGATCTACCTGTTCGGAAACGGGGAAGTTTCGAAATTTCACCTGACGGGCAACGGTTAGCCGTTCTCGAACACGCGGCTGGAGCCTCGGATATTTGGGTTTATAATTTTGCAAGAGACCAGCCAAGAAAATTGACCATCGATGGCCAGAATTCTAGTCCTCTCTTTTGGATGCCCGATGGAGAAAGCCTCATCTACCACAAGACGGAAGGAACTCGAACCATACCGTATCGCCAATTTCTCGACTTAGGAACAAGTGGCGACCCGCTCCTGCCGGCCGACTACACGAACACACTAGCATCGTCGGTTTCTCTCGATGGCCGATATCTGGGCATCTTCGGAGAAGCCGGAGTGTCAGTGATTGATCTCATTGACAACAGCGAGACATCCATTCCAACCATTGGCGACGTCAACTGGGGAACTGCCGTTTCGCCTGATGGCCGGGCTGTGGTTTATACATCAGCAGAGAGCGGGGTATACCAGAATTATCTACAACCACTGCCTCCGACCGGAAGGCGCTATCAGATTTCACGAGTGGGTGGTGCTGAGGAGCCTCGATGGAGCCGAGATGGCAGCAAGGTCTACTACCGTAGCGGGCAACGGATAATGGCCGTACCCGTTGAAACATGGCCCGAGGTACAAATTGGTGAGCCTGAAGTCTTCTTCGAAGGCGAGTTTGAAAACATTAATAATCGATCATATGACGTGCACCCAGATGGTCAACGCGCACTCGTGATCAGAGGCGAAAACATTGCAAGCTCCATCCGCGTAGTGACCAACTGGTTTAGCGAAGTGGAAAGAATCATCCTCGAAAATGAAGCTTCGTCACCATAGCTGAATCAGAGAGTCGGCAGCAGTAAGATGAAGAGCGCCGAACGTCCGCTCCTGGCCGAGGCTGTGTGAAAACTCTGTGGTTGATATAATCATCCTTTCCGGCGAG
>CAZMOM010000025.1:0-47349 GCA_964568075.1 uncultured Gammaproteobacteria bacterium | reverse complement strand
TACAGCTCTACTACCAGGTTTTCATTGATATCCGGAAGAATCTCGTCTCTTTCCGGAAGAGCCTTGAGAACACCGGTCATTTTTTTCACGTCAACCTCGACCCAGTCCGGCAGACCAACCTGCCCGGCGATATCGATCGAAGCCTTGATGCGATCCTGTACGCGCGCTTTCTCGCGAATGGAAATTTCGGCACCCGCTGGCACCTGATACGACGGAATATTGACGATTTTGCCGTTGATCAGGACCGACTTATGGCTGACCAGCTGGCGAGCCTCGGCGCGGGTACGTGCGAACCCCATGCGATAGACGACGTTGTCGAGCCGGCCTTCGAGGAGTTTTAGCAGCAGCTCACCGGTCGCGCCCTTGCGGCCGGCAGCATTCTTGTAATAGTTACGGAATTGACGTTCGAGCACGCCATACATGCGGCGCAGCTTCTGCTTCTCGCGCAGCTGCAGTCCGTAATCGGACAGGCGTGTGCGGCGCTGCCCCGGGCCGCCGGGCGGCACCTCGAGCTTGCACTTGGATTCCAGTGGCCTCACCCCGCTCTTGAGGAACAGATCGGTGCCCTCGCGGCGTGACAACTTGCACTTTGGACCTAAATACCTTGCCATCTATAAATTCCTCAGACTCTGCGCTTTTTCGGCGGGCGACAGCCGTTGTGTGGTATCGGCGTTACGTCGGCGATACTGGTAATTCGAAAGCCGACCGAATTAAGCGATCGAACCGCGGCCTCACGGCCGGGACCCGGGCCCTTGACCCGAACTTCCAGGTTTTTTACGCCGCATTCCAGCGCCATGTTGCCGGCTTTTTCGGCGGCAACCTGGGCAGCGAACGGCGTGCTCTTGCGTGAACCACGGAACCCGCAACCGCCTGCGGTTGCCCATGACAGGGCATTGCCCTGCCGGTCCGTGATCGTGATGATCGTGTTGTTAAAGGACGCATGAATGTGAGCGATGGCGTCTGCCACCTGTTTTTTCACTTTTTTGCGTGCCTTGGTCTGCGTTGCCATAAATTTGTCCTGACTGTTTGCTGTGCGCTTTCGGCGTCATTTTGAAAAAAAACTATTTAAATCCTATTTGAACCTAATTCGAAACTATTTCCTGACCAGTCGGCGCGGGCCCTTTCGAGTGCGCGCGTTAGTACGGGTACGCTGTCCATGCATCGGCAGGCCGCGACGATGACGGATGCCCCGGTAACAACCCAGATCCATCAGGCGCTTGATGCTGATCGCCACTTCACGGCGCAAATCGCCCTCGATCAGGTATTTCGCGACCTCGCCACGAATCCGCTCGACTTCGGGTTCGCTCAAATCGCCGACCTTGGTCGCCGGATCAATATCCGCGCCCGTACAAATCTTGATCGCGTTGCTTTTGCCCACGCCAAAAACGTGCTGCAGACCGATCACGATATGCTTGTTGGTCGGTATGTTTATTCCTGCAATACGGGCCATTTAAGCCGCTCCTCAACGCCAGCACGCAGCCGGCTCGTAGATTAAAATCAGTTTCTAAAATCTATCCTTGCCGCTGCTTGTGGCGGGGATCCGTGCAAATCACCCTGACCACGCGATTGCGGCGAATGATTTTGCAATTCCGGCAAATTTTCTTTACCGATGCTCGCACTTTCATGATCTATCTCCCGTCAAAAACAAACGTCAGTCCCGGTCTCACGCCCCGGACCTTCCATAACCGCGCAGGCTCGATTTCTTCATCAAACCTTCGTACTGATGCGACATCATGTGCGCCTGCAGCTGGCCCATGAAATCCATCACCACAACCACAATAATCAACAGCGACGTGCCGCCGAAGTAAAACGGAACCTGCCAGTACATAATCATAAATTCGGGCAGCAGACAGACGGTGGCGACATAAAAGGCGCCCCACATCGTCAGCCGGGTCAGTACCTTGTCCAGGTACTCCGCGGTCTGCTGACCGGGCCGGATCCCCGGAATAAACGCACCGGATCTTTTCAGGTTATCCGCGGTGTCGCGCGAGTTCACCACCAGTGCGGTATAGAAAAAGCAGAAAAAGACGATCAGCGAGCCGTACATCAGGATGTAAATTGGCTGGCCGGGCGACAGTTTTTGGGAAATATCCTGCAGCCAGCTAAAATTCTCGTTAGTGCCAAACCAGCTGGCGATGGTCGCCGGAAACAGAATAATACTGCTGGCAAAAATCGGCGGAATGACGCCCGACATATTCAGCTTGAAGGGCAGGTGCGAACTCTGACCCTGCACCATCCGCCGTCCCTGCATGCGACGCGCGTAATGAACCGGGATGCGTCGCTGGCCGCGCTCGACAAAGACGACGAATGCGGTCACCCCCAGCACCAGGACAAAAAGAATCAATGCCAGCGCCGGAATCATCTGACCGGTACGCACCAGTTCAAAGGTGCCGCCGATCGCCGATGGCAACCCGGAAATGATGCTGGCCAGGATGATCATCGAAATACCGTTGCCGATGCCACGCTCAGTCACCTGCTCACCCAGCCACATCAGGAACATGGTTCCGGTGACCAGGCTGACCGCCGCAGTAAAAACGAAACTGGTACCCGGTGTGACGACGGCGGCCTGGCCTTGCAGGGCCGAAGCGGCCGCGATGGACTGAAAGCTGGCCAGCGCGACCGTGCCATAGCGCGTGTACTGGGTAATCTTGCGCCGGCCTGCGTCGCCTTCCTTGCGTAGCTGCACCAATGACGGCACAACATGCGTCATCATCTGCATGATGATGGACGCCGAAATATAAGGCATCACGCCAAGCGCAAAAATACTCATGCGCTCCAGCGCGCCGCCGGAAAACATGTTGAATACGTCGAGCAAGGTTCCGCTTTGCTGATCGAAGAACGCGGCCATCGCGACCGGGTCGACGCCAGGCACCGGAATGAAGGTACCCACGCGATAGACGATCAGCGCGCCGATCAGGAATATCAGGCGCGTGCGTAATTCGGAGAAGCGTGAGGCCTCGCCGAGAGCAACTGCCGGATTTTTCATTCCCTTTGCCACGTTATTCGTCTCGTCTCTTTAGTTGTTTATTCGACTTTGCCACCGGCAGCCTCAATCGCTGCACGGGCACCCTTGGTCACCAGTAAGCCCTTCACGGTGACAGCCTTTTCGATCTTGCCCGAAGCAATAACCTTGATTCGCTCGGCGCGCGCGGGAACCAGACCCGCTTTTTTCAGGACCAGATCATCGACGACCTTCTTGCCGGCCGACTCTTCAGCGGCCCCCTTTTCAAGAGCAATCTCCAGCTCGTGCAACCTGACCTCGGTCGAAAACCGCGCCTTGCGCGAGCTGAAGCCGACTTTGGGCAGCCGGCGCTGCAATGGCATCTGCCCGCCTTCGAAGCCGACTTTGTGATAACCACCGGAACGTGCGTGCTGACCCTTATGGCCACGACCACAGGTTTTGCCCTGGCCGGCCGAATGTCCCCGGCCCAGGCGCTTGCTGTTTTTCTTGCTGCCCTCGGCGGGGTGCATATCGTTCAGTCTCATCTCAGACTTCCTCGACCTTGAGCAGGTACGAAACCTTGTTGATCATTCCGCGGTTTTCCGGTGTATCCAGAATCGTCACGCAGTGATTTATTCGCCGCAGTCCCAGGCCACGCACGCAGTCACGGTGCCTTGGCAGGCGGCCAAAACGACTCTTCACCAGGGTGACCTTTATTTGTTTCTTGTCTGCCATGGCTTTAACTCAAAATTTCTTCCACAGATTTGCCGCGCTTCGCGGCAATGGCCTCCGGAGAGTGCATCCCCAGCAGGCCGTCGATGGTCGCGCGCACCACGTTGATCGGGTTGCGCGAACCGTAACTTTTGGCCAGAACGTTGCGGACACCCGCACATTCCAATACAGCGCGCATCGCGCCACCGGCGATTATGCCGGTACCTTCCGAGGCCGGTTGCATGTAGACACGGGTTGCACCATGGCGCCCGTTGATAACGTATTGCAGGGTGTCGTCTTTCAGGGCAATGCGATGCAGGTTCTTGCGCGCCGCCTGCATGGCTTTCTGAATGGCGATCGGCACCTCACGCGCCTTGCCATAACCAAAACCGACCCGGCCTTTGCCATCGCCGACCACGGTCAATGCGGTGAAGCCGAACTGGCGACCGCCCTTGACGACTTTGGCGACACGGTTGACGGTCACCAGCTTCTCGAGCATGTCATCGCTGGGTGTTTTATCAAATTTAGCCATATGCAAAAACTCTTCCTGCTAAAACCTTGCCGGACCCCATAAAGGAATCAGAACTCCAGGCCACCCTCGCGGGCGGCGTCGGCCAGCGCCTTGACGCGGCCATGAAAACGAAAACCGGAGCGATCGAACGCTACCCGGCTGACACCGGCTTTTTTCGCCTTTTCGGCGATCGCCTTGCCGACAGCTGTCGCTGCTTCGACATTGCCGGTCTTTTTGACCGATGCGCGCAGGTCTTTTTGTACAGTCGAAGCTGCCGCGACAACCTTGCCGCCGGTCGGATCGATGATCTGGGCGTAAATGTGCTGCGGCGTGCGATGCACGCTCAGGCGAAACTCGCCCAGTTGCGTAATTTTGGCGCGGACTTTTCTGGCCCTGCGCAAACGCGACTGTTTCTTATCCATGATCTACCTACTTCTTCATCGCTTCTTTAAGAACGACGCGCTCATCCACATAACGAACACCTTTGCCTTTGTATGGCTCCGGCGGACGATAGGCCCGGATCTCAGCAGCGACCTGCCCGACTTTCTGCTTGTCGATTCCCCTGACCACGACCTCTGTCTGGCTCGGAGTTTCGACGGTGACGCCTTCCGGCACCGAGTAATTGATCGGGTGCGAAAAGCCCAGGGTCAGGTTCAGCATATCGCCCTGTATCGCGGCCCGGTAGCCGACGCCGCGAAGCTCAAGCTTGCGCTCATACCCGGCGCTAACGCCCTGGATCATATTGGCCAGCAAGGCGCGGGTCGTCCCGGCGATCGCCATGGCAGACCGCTCTTCACGGCGCACCTTTACATTGAGCGCACCGTCGGCCGATACCACCTGCACGTCGGCATGCAGATCGAGACTCAGGGTCCCTTTGCTGCCCTTGATGCTGACCTGGCTGTCGCTCACGGTCGCTTCCACGCCACTGGGCAACGTAACTGGTTTTTTGGCAACTCTAGACATCGTCAAACTCGTTAATCGACACCGGCGCCCTAAGACACCACACAAAGAATTTCACCGCCATGGCCCTGGCTGCGGGCTTTGCGGTCGCTCATCACGCCCTGCGACGTGGACACGATTGCCACGCCGAGGCCACCCAAAACTTTCGGCAAATCGTCCTTACCGTTGTATATGCGCAAGCCCGGCCGACTAACTCGCTGCAGCGATTCGATCACCGGCTTGCCTTCGAAATATTTCAGATCCACGTGCAATGTGCTGTGACTGCCATTGATCTCGACCTGGAAATCGGTGATATAGCCTTCGTCTTTCAACACCTCGGCGATCGCCTTCTTGATTTTCGAACCAGGCATGCTGACGCGGGCCATGCTGGCCTTCTGGCCATTACGGATTCGGGTCAACAAATCGGCTATCGGATCGGTCATGCTCATTTTATTATCCTGTCTTTAATTCTCTGCTTTACCAGCTGGCCTTGCGCAGTCCCGGTATCTCGCCACTCATCGTCGCTTCGCGAAGCTTGTTCCGACCCAGACCGAACTTCCGATAAACACCCCTGGGACGGCCCGTCACCGAACAGCGGTTCCGCATCCGCGTAGGACTGGAATTGCGTGGTAACGCCTGTAATTTCCGCATCGCCGCCATGCGCTCTTCGTCGGTGCTTTTAAAATTGCCAATGATCTCTTTCAGCGCGGCGCGTTTTGCGGCATAACGTTGCACGCAACGGGCGCGTTTGACATCTCTTGCGATCATGGATTTCTTAGCCATTCAGCCTCGTCCTGTTTGTTTCTTGAGCGGAAAATCGAACGCTTCCAGAAGCGCCCGGCCATGTTCGTCGTTCTTTGCCGTCGTGGTGATCGTAATGTCCATGCCACGAATGGAATCGATATGGTCATACTCGATTTCCGGAAAAACAATCTGTTCCTGCACGCCCATGCTGAAATTGCCGCGGCCATCGAAAGACTTCGGGCTCAGGCCACGAAAATCTCTGATCCGTGGTATGGCAACACTCACCAGGCGATCGAGAAACTCGTACATACGCTCGCGCCGCAGGGTCACCTTGGCGCCAATCGGATAACCGTCACGAATCTTGAAACTCGCGACCGACTTCCGGGCGCGGGTTATCACCGGCTTCTGACCGCTCAGACGGGTCAGATCCGCCGTCGCGCTCTCGAGTACCTTGCGGTCGCCAACAGCCTCGCCGAGACCCATGTTGACGGTGATCTTGCTGATCTTCGGAACCTCCATCGGGTTCTTCATACCCAGCTTCTCCATCAGCGCCGGTACGACTGTCTTCTTGTAATGTTCCTGTAGTCTGGACATTGCCGTTGCTCTCTTAAACGTCCACAACTTCGTTGTTGGACTTGAAGTACCGCACCTTGCGGCCGTCTTCTAAAAACTTGATACCAACCCGGTCGCCTTTCTTGGTCTGCGGGTTGTAAAGCATCACGTTGCTCTGCTCTATTGGCATTTCCTTATCGATAATGCCGCCCTGCATACCTGCCTGCGGGTTCGGCTTCTGATGTTTTTTCACCATGTTGATGCCTTCGACCAGCACCCGCTCGTCGTTAAAGACACGCAACACGGTTCCCCGGCGCCCGGTGTCCTTGCCGGTGATTACGACGATTTCATCGCCTGTCTTGACCTTTCTCATAATCCTTTGTCCTGCCGCCGCTCAGAGTACTTCCGGCGCCAGCGAAATAATTTTCATAAAACGGCGGGTGCGCAGTTCTCTGGTCACCGGGCCAAAAATACGCGTGCCGATCGGTTCCATGCGTGCGTTCAGCAACACCGCGGCGTTGCCATCGAATCGAATCAGCGAGCCATCGGGACGCCGGACGCCCTTGCGCGTACGCACGACCACGGCATTGTAAATTTCGCCTTTCTTTACCTTGCCGCGCGGAATAGCGTCCTTGACGCTGACCTTGATAATGTCGCCCACGCCGGCATAGCGGCGTTTCGATCCACCGAGTACCTTGATGCACTGCACGCGGCGAGCACCACTATTATCCGCCGCACTGAGCACCGTTTGCATCTGTATCATGGCTGCGCTTCCAGTCTTTTTCCTGATGGAGTCCCCGCTCAACGGCTGGGGGCTCGCTCCAATACGCTCTCCAGTTTCCAACTCTTGTTTTTGGACAAGGGTCGGCACTGGGAGATGGTTACAACGTCTCCGGCGTTACACTCGTTGTTCTCGTCGTGCGCCATCACCTTGCCGGTGCGCCTGATGTACTTTCCGTACACCGGGTGCTTGACCAGCCGCTCAACCGAGACGGTGATCGATTTGTTCATCGCGCCGCTGACCACCCTGCCCGTCAGGGTGCGCTGTACACGTTCAGTTTTTTCTGTGCTTTTTTCGCTCATCACGAATCATCCTTCGTCTGGTTTGCAGCGAGCCGCTGCTCACCCATCACCGTTTTCAATCGCGCGATGTCCTTGCGAACCTTGTGGAACTGATCCGGCTTGGCCAACTGACCGGTCGCCCGCTGCATGCGCAGGTTGAACTGCTCGCGTCGCAGTTTGATCAGTTCTTCCTGTAACTCGGCAGCGCTCTTGCTGCGGAATTCGCTTGCCTTCATCACATCACCTGTCTGCTGACAAAAGTCGTGGCCATCGGCAATTTGGCCGCCGCCAGGCGAAACGCCTCGCGCGCCACGTCTTCCGCTACACCTTCCATTTCATACAAAATACGGCCCGGCTGAATCTGGGCGACCCAGTATTCAACGTTGCCCTTGCCCTTACCCTGGCGAACTTCCAGCGGCTTTTTCGTAATCGGCTTGTCCGGGAAAACCCGGATCCAGATTTTGCCGCCACGTTTTACGTGACGGGTCATCGCGCGTCGGGCAGCTTCGATCTGCCGCGCGGTCAACCGGCCCCGTCCAACGGCCTTCAAACCAAACACACCAAAAGCAACCGTGTTGCCACGCTGGGCCAGACCTCGGTTTTTGCCTTTCATCTGTTTGCGGAACTTGGTCCGCTTCGGCTGTAACATCTCTCAGCTGCTCCTAAATCCTAAGTCCGGCGTCGCGATCAGGCGGCGCCGTCGACGCCCTCGCTACCGGTTTCAGAGGCATCGAGCACCTCACCTTTAAAAATCCACACCTTGACGCCGATGACTCCATAGGTCGTATTGGCTTCGGCCAGGCCATAATCGATATCGGCGCGGAATGTGTGCAGCGGCACACGGCCTTCGCGATACCATTCACTGCGGGCAATTTCCGCACCGTTCAACCGGCCAGCTACTTTCACTTTGATGCCCTGTGCCCCCAGACGCATGGTGTTGGTGACCGCGCGCTTCATGGCCCGACGAAACATCACGCGGCGGACCAATTGCTGCGCAATTCCCTCGGCTACCAGCTTGGCATCCAGCTCCGGCTTGCGAATCTCGGCAATGCTGATCTTGACGTCCTGAATCTTCAGACCAAGCAACTCGGCGGTTTCACGACGCAGTTTTTCAATATCCTCACCCTTCTTGCCGATCACGATTCCGGGGCGAGCCGTATTAATCGTGATATGCGTCATTTTTGCCGGGCGTTCGATCTGGATAAGGCTGACCGACGCATCGGCGAGGCGCTTGCTCAGAAACTCCCGAACGGCGTGATCCGCAGCGACCTGCTCCGCAAAGTTGGAGCTGTCGGCATACCATTTGGACGACCAGTCCTTGGTAATGCCGAGTCGAATTCCAATCGGATGAACTTTTTGTCCCATTACGGCTTCTCTCTTTACTCGTCCGCAACCTGCACGGTGATGTGACTGTTGCGTTTGATAATTCTCGCGCCACGGCCTTTCGCACGTGCCCGGAAACGTCTGAATGTCGGTGCTTCGTCCACCGTCACGGCTGAAATTCTCAGTTCGTCAATATCCGCGCCGTGATTGTGCTCGGCGTTGGCGATTGCGGACTCCAGCACTTTCTTCACAATCTGCGCACTCTTTTTCGGCATAAAACCCAGCGTCAGCAATGCCGCCGCAACGGGTTTACCGCGGACCGCATCGACCACCAGCCGACACTTCTGCGGAGAAATCCGCGCATGGCGTAATGTTGCTGCTACCTGCATCTTCCTGCCTCCCTAGGCCGTCGTCTTCTTGTCGCCCGAGTGACCCCTGAAGGTTCGGGTGATCGCGAATTCGCCAAGCTTGTGGCCGACCATATTCTCGGAAATCAAAATCGGCACGTGCTGACGACCGTTGTGAACCGCTATCGTCAATCCGACCATGTCCGGCAACACCATCGACCGGCGCGACCAGGTCCTGATCGGGCGGCGACTGTTGCTGGCGACGGCTGCCTCGACCTTTTTGGCCAGGTGCGCATCGACGAACGGTCCTTTTTTTACTGAGCGTGGCACAGCGATTTCCCCTGATTACTTACGTTTGCGGCGACGGAGGATCATGTTGTCCGTACGCTTGTTACTGCGAGTCTTGTAGCCCTTGGTCGGCACGCCCCAAGGCGAAACCGGGTGGCGACCACCGGCGGTACGGCCTTCGCCGCCACCGTGAGGGTGATCGACCGGATTCATTGCGACACCGCGGACGGTCGGTCGCACCCCGCGCCAACGACTCGCCCCGGCCTTGCCCAGCTTGCGCAGGTTATGTTCGTAATGACCGACTTCGCCGATCGTTGCACGACAGTTCGCCAGCACCTTGCGCATCTCGCCGGAACGCAGACGCACAGTGGCGTGTGCACCTTCCCGGGCAACGACCTGAACCGAGGTACCGGCGCTGCGTGCCAACTGCGCGCCCTTGCCGACTTTCAGCTCGACGCAATGCACGAGCGAACCGACCGGGATGTAACGCAGCGGCAGCGCGTTGCCTGGCTTAATCGGCGCGTCGCGGCCCGACTGGATCGGATCGCCGGCCTTGATGCCTTTCGGCGCGATGATGTAACGACGCTCGCCGTCCGTATACAGCACCAGCGCAATATTCGCGCTGCGGTTGGGATCGTATTCGATACGTTCGATCTTTCCGGGCACACCGTCTTTGTCGCGTTTGAAATCGATAACGCGATAGCGCTGCTTATGGCCACCACCGTGATGACGAGTGGTTATCCGGCCCTGGTTGTTGCGGCCACCCGTCTTGTTCATGGGCGCCAGCAACGGACCATAGGGCTCACCCTTGTGCAATTCGGGTTTTATGACCCGAACGACAAAGCGGCGACCAGCCGATGTTGGTTTTGCTTTTTGCAATGCCATAGCTTTAGCTCTGTACTGTTAACCGTTTACCCGAACCCAGTGTTATTCCGGATTCAGAAAATCAATAGCGTGGCCTTTGGCCAGTTTTACGTACGCCTTTTTCCAGTCGGAACGCCGACCGAGAGTCTGGCCGAACTTCTTGACCTTGCCCTTGACGTTCACCACGGTGACGTTGTCGACCTTCACTTCGAAAAGCAGCTCGACTGCCCGGCGAATTTCCGCCTTGTCGGCATCTTTTCGAACACGAAACGCGACCTGGTTGTGCTTTTCCGCGGTCCGCGTGGTTTTCTCCGAGACATGCGGCCCGAGCAGGATGGTCATTAATCGTTCCTGGCTCATACCAAACGCTCCTCTACCATTTTGACCGCCGGTACGGTAATCAGAACCTTGTCAAACCGTGCCAGGCTGACCGGGTCCAGCGCCGTCGCGTCGAGCACATCCACCTGATGCAGGTTGCGGGCGGCCAGGAACACTTTTTCGTCAAAGGCTTCGATGATGATCAGGACATTATCCAGGCCGAGTTCCTTGAGCTTTTGCACCAGCATCTTTGTTTTCGGCGCTTCCAGTTGCAGCGTATCGATCACGACCAGCCTGTCCTGGCGAACGAGTTCCGACAGCATCGAGCTGATCGCGCCGCGATACATCTTGCGGTTTACCTTCTGGCTGTGGTCACGGGTCTGCGCCGCGAAGGCGCGGCCGCCACCGACCCAGATCGGGCTGCGAATCGTACCGGCGCGTGCCCGGCCCGTGCCTTTTTGCCGCCACGGCTTGGCGCCGCCGCCGCGCGCCGTGGAACGATTTTTCTGCCCCTTGGTGCCGCTGCGCGTGCCGGCCATATAAGCCGTTACCACCTGGTGAATCAGCGGCCCATTAAATTTCGTGCCGAACGCCGTTTCGGAAACCTGGATATGGGAACCGCCCGCGGCCGCGTGCAATTTCAGTTTCATCGCCATGCCCTTACCCGCCCTTCACTGCCGGCCGAACGATCACATCGCCGCCGGCATTACCCGGGACAGCTCCCTTGACCAGCAGCAGGTTGCGCTCGACATCCACGCGAACCACTTCCAGGTTCTGCGCGGTGCGGCGCACGTTGCCCATGTGCCCAGCCATTTTCTTGCCCTTGAATACGCGGCCCGGGGTCTGGTTTTGACCGATGGAACCCGGAGCCCGGTGGGCCAGGGAATTCCCGTGGGTCGCGTCCTGCATATGGAAATGGTGCCGTTTGATGACCCCGGCGAAGCCTTTGCCGATGGAGGTACCCTCGACATCGACTTTCTGGCCGTCCTTGAAGAAATCAACCTTGATCTCTGACCCGGTCTCGAGATCCGCGCCTTCGTCCTGGCCGAGTCGAAACTCCCACAAACCGCGGCCCGGCTCTTGTTTGGCCTTGGCGAAGTGTCCCGCGCGAGATTTGCTGACGTGGGAAAGTTTTCGCGTGCCGGTGGTCACCTGGAGCGCCTTGTAGCCATCGCTATCCACGGTTTTTACCTGGGTGACCCGATTGGGCAACGCCTCAATCACGGTGACTGGAATCGACTCCCCAGCATCCGTGAATATGCGAGTCATGCCGCATTTGCGGCCAACTAGACCAAGTGCCATTGTCCTGTTCCTCTACACCGCACCGACTTCGATTGGCCGGCGCTGAATTCAAAATAATGCGCCCCGCTCCAGGCCGAACAACTCAGCCAGGCGGGCGTCAAATAGCTGGCCCGGCGCGGATTCACCACGCCGGGCCAAAAACAGCCAGATATTGTATCAGGATATTTCGCCCGGAGTTAGCAAAATAGGCGTTTCCGTAGCGAGAAATCGCCAGAGCGAGGTCAGTTTTTCGATCTTTTGAGGCGCACAGTGGGACTATGCAACGAAAGAGATCGGAAAAATGGGCCGCTATGGTGCTTTCGCACCAGGAATATCGTCTTTCGCGCTAACTCCTCAATTCAATTCAATTTAATCTGGACGTCCACACCCGCCGGTAATTCAAGCTTCATCAGGGCGTCGACGGTCTTGTCCGTCGGGTCCACGATGTCCATCAGCCGCTTGTGGGTGCGCAGTTCGTACTGGTCCCGGGCGTCCTTGTTGACATGGGGCGAAATTAGCACCGTAAAGCGCTCCATCTTGGTCGGTAAAGGCACCGGACCCTTCACATGGGCGCCGGTACGCTTGGCCGTTTCCACAATTTCTCTGGCCGAAGTGTCGATCAGGCGATGATCGAAAGATTTCAGCCGAATACGGATGTTCTGATTACTTGCCATGTCTGTCTCTCGTTGGTCTGTTTACTCAATAATCTTGGCGACGACGCCGGCGCCGACGGTGCGGCCACCCTCACGGATAGCGAACCGCAGACCCTCTTCCATGGCGATCGGTGCGATCAACTCAACCGTGATCTGCACATTGTCGCCCGGCATCACCATCTCGGTGCCATCGGGCAGGTAAACCGCGCCGGTGACATCTGTCGTCCGAAAATAAAACTGTGGACGATAGCCCTTGAAAAACGGCGTGTGACGACCGCCTTCTTCCTTGGTCAGCACATACACCTCGGCTTCAAACTTGGTGTGCGGGTTGATCGAACCCGGCTTCGCCAGCACCTGACCGCGTTCCACTTCCTCGCGCTTGGTCCCGCGCAGCAACACACCCACGTTGTCACCAGCCATCCCCTCGTCCAACAGCTTGCGGAACATCTCGACACCGGTACAGGTGGTCTTGGTGGTCTCGTTGATCCCCACGATCTCCACCTCGTCGCCCACGTGCACGACGCCACGGTCAATCCGGCCGGTCACCACGGTGCCGCGACCGGAAATCGAGAACACGTCCTCGACCGGCATCAGGAAATCACCATCGATCGCCCGCTCGGGCACGGGAATATAGCGGTCCATCTCCTCGACCAGCTTTAATACGCTGGGTACACCGATTTCGCTGTCGTCGCCTTCCAGCGCCTTCAGCGCCGAACCCACCACGACCGGCGTGTCATCGCCCGGGAACTCATAGATCGACAACAGCTCGCGGACCTCCATCTCCACCAGCTCGATCAGCTCGGGGTCATCCACCATGTCTGCGAAGTTCATATAGACCAGGATGTAGGGCACCCCCACCTGGCGGGCCAGCAGGATATGCTCGCGGGTCTGGGGCATCGGGCCATCGGCTGCCGAGACCACCAAAATCGCGCCATCCATCTGCGCCGCGCCGGTGATCATGTTCTTCACGTAGTCCGCGTGGCCCGGACAGTCAACGTGGGCGTAATGGCGGTTATCGCTCTCATACTCCACGTGCGCCGTCGCGATCGTTATGCCGCGCGCCTTCTCTTCCGGTGCATTGTCAATCTGGTCGTACGCACGATACTCGCCGCCGTGCTTCTCAGCCATCAACTTCGTCAATGCTGCCGTCAGCGTCGTCTTGCCATGATCCACATGACCGATCGTGCCCACGTTGACATGCGGCTTCGTACGTTCAAATTTTACCTTGGACATCGATGCACCTCTTCTTTATCTAATGTGTCTGATAATCAATCTTTACCGCTGTATCTCGGTTACGACGCCTTCTTGACGACAACGTCGGCCACGCTGTTCGGCACTTCCTTATACTTGCAGAATTCCATCGAGTAGGTCGCGCGGCCCTGCGACATGGAACGCAACGAGGTCGCGTAAGAGAACATCTCGGCGAGCGGCACCTCGGCCCGAATAATCTTGCCCGCCGGGCCGTCGTCCATGCCGGAGGGCAGACCGCGGCGGCGGTTCAGGTCGCCCATAACATCGCCCATGTAGTCCTCCGGCGAGACAACTTCCACCGACATGATGGGCTCGAGCAGTACCGGCTTCGCCTTGAGCGCGCCATCTCTGAATGCCATGGAACCGGCGATCTTGAACGCCATTTCACTGGAATCGACGTCGTGATACGAGCCGTCATACAGGGTCACTTTACAATCGACGACCGGATAGCCGGCGATCACACCGTTACCCATCTGTTCCTTGATCCCCTTGTCTACCGCGCTGATGTATTCCCGCGGGACGGAACCACCGACAATGGCATTTTCGAATTCATAGCCGCTGCCGGCTTCGGCAGGCTCGATCCGGATATACACATGACCGTACTGACCGCGGCCACCGGACTGGCGAACGAACTTGCCTTCCTGTTCGACGGTCGAGCGAACCGTTTCACGATAGGCAACCTGTGGTTTGCCGACGTTGGCTCCGACATTGAACTCCCGCTGCATCCGATCGACGATGATGTCGAGGTGCAATTCACCCATGCCGGAAATAATGGTCTGACCCGATTCTTCGTCGGTATGTACCTTGAACGACGGGTCCTCCTTGGCGAGCTTGCTCAGCGCCATACCCATTTTTTCCTGGTCGGCTTTGGTCCTCGGCTCGACCGCGACGGCGATAACCGGCTCCGGGAACTCCATGCGTTCCAGCGTAATGATGTTTTTCGGGTCAACCAGCGTATCGCCGGTATTCACATCCTTCAGGCCGACCGCCGCGGCAATATCGCCGGCCCTGACTTCCTTGATTTCGGTCCGGTCGTTCGCATGCATCTGCAGGATACGGCCGATACGGTCTTTACGCCCCTTGGTCGGGTTAAAGACGGTGTCACCCGATTTGAGCACGCCGGAGTAGACGCGGAAAAAAGTCAGTGAGCCGACAAACGGATCGGTCGCAATCTTGAATGCCAGTGCGGCGAAAGGCTGATCGTCATCCGCGGCCCGCATTTCCTGCTCACCGTTTTCGAGTTCGCCCTGGATGGCCGGAACGTCAACTGGCGACGGCATCAGCTCGATAATCATATCCAGAACCGCCTGCACGCCTTTGTTCTTGAACGCGGACCCGCAGACCGTGGGTACAATTTCATTTTTGACGGTACGGGCGCGCAGACCGCGAACAATTTCCTCCCGGCTCAGGTGACCTTTATCGAGGTATTTTTCAAGCAGGGTCTCGTCGGCCTCGGCCGCAGCCTCAACCATGATTTCCCTGGTTTTCGCGGCAAGCTCCTGCAGGTTTTCCGGAATTTCCCGGGACTCGTAACTCATCCCCTGGGTCGAATCGTCCCAGTAGATCGCCTTCATCTCCAGCAGATCGACGACGCCTTCGAATTTCTCTTCGGCGCCGATCGGAATCTGCAAGGCGACCGGGTTTCCGCCGAGGCGCTCCCTGATCTGATCGAGGACACGGAAAAAGTCGGCGCCGGCGCGGTCCATCTTGTTGATAAATGCCATCCGCGGCACGCCGTACTTGTTGGCCTGACGCCAGACCGTCTCCGACTGGGGCTCGACGCCACCGACGGAACAGAATACGGCGACAGCGCTGTCCAGCACGCGCAATGAGCGTTCCACCTCGATAGTGAAATCGACGTGTCCGGGGGTATCGATAATGTTGATCCGGTGCTCGGGGAACTGCTTATTCATGCCCGACCAGAAACAGGTCGTCGCAGCCGAAGTGATCGTTATTCCACGCTCCTGCTCCTGCTCCATCCAGTCCATGACCGCGGCGCCGTCATGCACCTCTCCGATCTTGTGCGACACGCCGGTATAGAACAGGACACGCTCGGTCGTCGTCGTCTTGCCCGCGTCAATATGGGCCATGATGCCGATATTGCGATAGCGATCGATGGGTGTGGTGCGTGGCAACTCAATTTCTCCAGAAATTCGATCCCGCCGGCTTACCAGCGGAAATGTGCGAAGGCCTTGTTTGCCTCTGCCATGCGATGCGTGTCTTCACGCTTTTTGACGGCCGCGCCACGGTTGTCGGCAGCATCCATCAGCTCGTTGGCCAGCCGGTGGGCCATGGATTTTTCACTGCGCTTGCGCGCTGCATCGATCACCCAGCGCATGGCCAGGGTCTGGCGCCGAGCGAGGCGAACTTCGATCGGCACCTGGTAAGTCGCACCACCGACACGCCGGGACTTCACCTCGACCTGCGGTTTGACGTTCTCCAACGCCTGCTCCAGCACTTCAATCGCCTGATCGTCGCCGGACGAATTTTTCTCCGAGATACGGTCAAGCGCACCATAAATCACTTTCTCGGCGACAGATTTCTTACCGTCGTTCATGACCATATTCATGAACTTGGCTAGCAACTCGCTGCCATGCTTGGGATCGGGCAGGATGACTCTTTTCGGTGCTGGTGCTCTTCTGGACATTGATCAATACTCTTTAAACGACTCTTTATTCCAATTTCCGGCGGCATGTGCCGCCCAAAAAAATCAGGCCCCCAAAATCACGATTTAGGTTTCTTGGCGCCGTACTTTGAACGCCCCTTGCGACGATCGCTTACGCCCGCACAATCGAGCGTTCCACGTACGGTGTGATAACGCACGCCGGGCAAATCCTTGACGCGACCGCCGCGAATCAGGACCACCGAGTGCTCCTGCAGGTTGTGCCCTTCGCCGCCGATGTAGCTGGTGACTTCGAAGCCGTTGGTCAGACGCACACGCGCCACTTTCCGCAACGCCGAATTCGGTTTTTTCGGCGTAGTCGTATAAACGCGGGTACAAACTCCACGCTTCTGCGGACTGGCTTCGAGGGCCGGAACCGTGCTTTTCACAATCCTGCTCTTGCGCGGTTTGCGGACCAACTGATTAACTGTCGCCATATTTCCTGTCTCTTGTGCTGATGCGCCACTGCGCGTAACAATATTTGGTCCCCCACTGACTTCCCCGCGACGGAATTGTCATTGCGGAGAAACAGCGAGCCGCCTGAATCGGCGGCTCGTGAAACCCCTTAAACAGGCGCACGGGACAACCCCAGCCGACCGCACCTGGTTAAGAGCGGGAATTCTAAGAAGCGGCCCCCCGGGTGTCAAGCAAAGTCGGGCGCAACCCCCCGACTTTTGAATCCTTCGACGCCAGTATTATCTTGCGCTCAGATCTGTTTGTCCGCGGTTTCCTCCAGCTCGACCGGCGCTGCTGTCTCCACGGTCTCGACCGACTCGACCTGAATCACCTCTTCTATCGCAGCCGGGACCTCGGCTGCGCTCGCCGTCTCGACCTCCTCAGAGGCGGGCATCTTGAGCAGCTGTTCCGCCAATGCCTCGGCTTTCGAGCGCCGACGCTTGCTGTGATACGACATCCCCGTCCCGGCCGGAATCAGGCGCCCGACGATTACATTCTCTTTCAGGCCCCTGAGGTCGTCGCGCAGGCCACGAACGGCCGCTTCGGTCAGAACGCGGGTTGTCTCCTGGAAGGAGGCCGCGGATATGAACGACTCGGTGGCCAGCGATGCCTTGGTAATGCCCAGCAACACCGGCGTGGGCACGGCCGGCTTTTTGTTCAGGGTTTCCATTTCCCGGTTTAGCTCTATCAGCCTCGCGCGGTCGAGCTGTTCTCCTTTCAGCAGGCGTGTATCGCCCGGATCGGTAATCTCGACCTTGCGCAGCATCTGGCGGATGATCACCTCGATGTGCTTGTCATTGATTTTCACACCCTGCAGGCGATAAACGTCCTGTATCTCCCGAACGAGATAATCGGCAAGCGGCTCAACCCCCTGCAAACGCAGAATGTCGTGCGGATTGGGCTCGCCATCGGCAATTTCTTCGCCACGCTCGACCTGCTCACCTTCGAACACATTCAGGTGCCGCCATTTCGGGATCAGCTCCTCGTGTGATTCGCCGTTCTCCTCGGTGATCACGAGGCGGCGCTTGCCCTTGGTTTCCTTGCCAAAACTGACCGTGCCGGTGTGCTCGGCCAGGATCGACGCTTCTTTCGGCTTGCGGGCTTCGAAAAGATCGGCCACCCGCGGCAGACCACCGGTAATATCGCGGGTCTTCGAGGTCTCCTGCGGAATCCTTGCCAACACATCACCGACAGACACCTTTGCGCCGTCTTCCATGTTGACCAGCGCCCCCGCCGGCAACGCGTAAACCGCCGGTATATCGGTGTTTGCGAAACAGACCGGCTTGGCGTCCTTGCTCTTCTTATCCATCAGCGTGACGGTCGGGCGCAGATCGCGACCGATCGCAGTACGCTGCTTGGCATCCAGCACCTCGATGCTGGTCAGGCCGGTAAACTCATCGACCTGGCGGCTGACGGCCACGCCATCCTCAAAGTCCTGGAAGCGTATGTAACCGTTCACTTCGGTGACGACCGGGTGAGTATGCGGGTCCCAGTTCGCTACCATCTGACCGGGTTCGACTTCTACACCGTCGCGGACCGAAATCATCGCGCCGTAAGGAATCTTGTAACGCTCGCGCTCGCGGCCGAACTCGTCCATGACGCCTAGCTCGCCTGAACGCGATACTGCGACCAGATGTCCCTTGGCATGCTGCACTGTCTTGATGTGACGCAGGTGCACCGTGCCCTTGCTCTTGATTTCAACGCTGTTGACCGCCGCGGCGCGTGACGCGGCGCCACCGATATGGAAGGTCCGCATGGTCAGTTGCGTACCCGGTTCGCCGATCGACTGCGCGGCAATCACTCCGACGGCCTCACCGATGTTGATCTGCTTACCACGCCCCAGATCGCGTCCGTAACAACTCGCGCAGACTCCATACAGGGTTTCACACGCAATCGGCGAGCGTACCAGCACGGAGTCGATCTGGTTTTGCTCCAGTTTCTCCACCCATTGCTCGTCCAGCAGGGTGCCGGCTGGCGCGACCACGTCCTTGCCAGATCCCGGCTTGACGACATCCTCGACCAGGACCCGGCCAAGCACCCGCTCGCTCAGCGGTTCGACCACATCGCCGCCTTCGACCAGCGGCGTCATTATCAGGCCACGCTTGGTTCCACAGTCCTCCTGGGTAACGACCAGGTCCTGCGCCACGTCAACGAGGCGGCGTGTCAGGTAACCCGAGTTCGCGGTTTTCAGCGCGGTATCGGCCAGACCCTTGCGCGCGCCGTGGGTGGAGATGAAGTACTGCAGGACGTCCAGACCTTCCCGGAAATTCGCGGTAATCGGCGCCTCGATAATCGAGCCATCCGGCTTGGCCATCAGGCCACGCATACCGGCCAGCTGCCTGATTTGCGCGGCCGAACCACGGGCGCCGGAGTCGGCCATCATATAGATCGAGTTGAAGGAGTCCTGGCGGACCTTCTTGCCTTTGGCGTTGACCACCAATTCGCTACCCAACTCGTTCATCATCGCCTTGGCCACCTGGTCATTGGTGCGCGACCAGATATCTACAACCTTGTTATAGCGCTCGCCATCGGTCAACAGGCCGGAAGAGTACTGATCCTGGATTTCCTTGACCTCGGCTTCGGCCGCCGACAGGATGTCCGTCTTTTCATCCGGCACAACCATGTCGTTCGCGCAGATGGATATACCGGCACGCGTTGCATAGTGAAATCCGGTGTACATCAGGCGATCGGCGAAAACGACTGTCTCTTTCAGACCGACATCGCGATAGCAAGCGTTGATAACTCGCGAAATCGCTTTCTTGTTCATTGCCTGATCAACGAGGTCAAATGGCAGCCCCTCGGGCAATATGTCGCTGAGCAGGGCGCGCCCTACCGTGGTGTCGTAAACCCTGTGGGTTACCGTTTTCTCCCCTTGTTCGTCGAGCGCCGTTTCCTTTATCCGGACCTTGATCATGGCCTGCAGCTCAACGTGCCTGTTCTCGTAGGCACGATGAACTTCGGCGACGTCGGCAAACATACTGCCCTCGCCGAGGGCGTTAATGCGCTCCCGCGACATATAATAAAGACCGAGCACGACATCCTGGGAGGGCACAATAATCGGGTCGCCGTTGGCCGGCGAAAGAATATTGTTCGATGCCATCATCAGCGCGCGCGACTCAAGTTGCGCCTCGATCGACAAGGGCACGTGAACCGCCATCTGGTCACCATCGAAGTCGGCATTAAATGCGGTACAAACCAGCGGGTGAAGCTGGATCGCCTTGCCTTCTACCAGCACCGGCTCAAACGCCTGGATACCGAGGCGATGCAGCGTCGGCGCACGATTGAGCATTACCGGATGCTCGCGAATAACCTCTTCGAGGATATCCCAGACTTCCGGCCCTTCACGTTCGACCAGGCGCTTCGCGGACTTGATCGTCGCGGCTTCGCCACGCAGCTGTAATTTACTGAAAATAAATGGCTTGAAAAGCTCGAGCGCCATTTTTTTCGGCAACCCGCACTGGTGCAATTTCAGCGTCGGACCGACCACGATGACCGAACGGCCGGAGTAGTCCACCCGCTTGCCGAGCAGGTTCTGGCGAAACCGCCCCTGCTTGCCCTTGATCATGTCGGCCAGCGACTTCAGCGGGCGCTTGTTGGTGCCGGTGATCGCACGACCGCGTCTGCCGTTGTCGAGCAGGGCATCGACCGATTCCTGCAACATGCGTTTCTCGTTACGCACGATGATATCCGGTGCGTTAAGCTCCAGCAGCCGTCGCAGCCGGTTGTTGCGGTTGATGACGCGGCGATACAAATCGTTCAAATCGGAAGTCGCAAAACGGCCGCCATCGAGCGGCACCAGCGGACGCAGGTCTGGCGGCAATACCGGCAGGACGGTCAGCACCATCCACTTCGGATGGTTGCCCGATTCGATGAACGATTCCAACAGCTTCAGTCTCTTGGACAGCCGTTTGAGCTTGGTCTCCGAACCGGTGGCGTCCATGTCCTCCCGGACTTTCGCGACTTCCGCGTTGAGGTTCAGGCTCCCCAGTAATTCGTAAACCGCTTCCGCTCCCATCCTGGCATCGAAGTCGTCGCCATATTGTTCGATGGTTTCCAGATAGGCTTCATCCGAAAGCAATTGCCCGCGCTCCAGCGGCGTCATGCCCGGATCGATAACGACGAAGGCCTCGAAATAGAGAATCCGCTCGATTTCGCGCAGCGTCATATCCAGCATCAGGCCGATACGCGACGGCAATGATTTCAAGAACCAGATGTGCGCGACCGGACTGGCCAGTTCGATGTGACCCATGCGCTCGCGGCGCACCTTGGACTGTACGACCTCGACACCGCATTTCTCGCAGACCACGCCACGATGCTTGAGACGCTTGTACTTGCCGCAAAGACATTCGTAGTCCTTGGTCGGCCCGAAAATCTTGGCACAGAACAGGCCGTCGCGCTCCGGCTTGAAGGTTCTGTAGTTGATGGTCTCAGGTTTTTTGACTTCACCCCAGGACCAGGAACGAATCATTTCCGGTGATGCCAGTCCGATGCGAATCGCATCGAATTCGTCGTTCGGAGTCAGCTGTCTTGCAAATCTCAATAAGTCTCTCATTGGCTCAGTCCTGTTCCAGTTCAATGTTGATGGCCAGCGAACGGATTTCCTTCACCAGCACGTTGAACGACTCGGGCATGCCCGCGTCCATCATGTGCGTGCCATCAACAATGTTTTTGTACATACGGGTGCGGCCCTGCACGTCATCCGATTTGACCGTCAGCATTTCCTGCAGCGTGTAGGATGCGCCATAGGCTTCCAGCGCCCAGACCTCCATCTCGCCGAAGCGCTGACCACCGAACTGCGCCTTGCCGCCCAGCGGCTGCTGAGTGACCAGGCTGTACGGACCGGTTGAGCGGGCATGCATCTTGTCGTCAACCAGGTGGTTGAGCTTGAGCATGTACATGTAACCCACGGTAACGGGGCGATCGAACTGCTCACCGGTACGGCCATCGTAAAGAATACTCTGGCCGTCGGTGTCCAGACCCGCAAGCTCCAGCATGTCCTTGATCTCGCTCTCGGCCGCACCATCGAACACCGGCGTAGCCATCGGCACTCCGTCGCGCAGGTTACCCGCCAGTTCCAGCAACTCGGCGTCGCTGAGTGACTTGAGGTTTTCCTGCCTGCCCCCGGGGGTGTTGTAGATTTCGGTCAGGTATTTGCGGAGTTCCGCCATCGGTCGCTGCTGATCCAGCAGCGCGGCAATCTTCCGACCGAGTCCCTTGGCCGCCCAGCCCAGGTGCGTCTCCAGCACCTGGCCGACGTTCATGCGCGATGGAACGCCCAGCGGGTTCAGCACGATATCGACCGGCGTGCCGTCTTCCAGATAGGGCATGTCCTCGACGGGCACGATCGTCGAGATAACGCCCTTGTTGCCGTGGCGGCCAGCCATCTTGTCACCCGGCTGGATGCGGCGCTTGACGGCAAGATACACCTTGACCATCTTGAGCACGCCCGGGGCCAGATCGTCGCCCGCAGTAATTTTCCGCTTTTTCTCTTCGAAGCGGCGATCAAACTCCTGGCGCTGTTCCTCGAGACGTTCCTTGGCACGGGCCAGTTTTTTCGCCGCATCGTCAGTGTGCAAACGAATCTCGAACCACTGGTCGCGCGATAGCTCCTCGATATAAGCCTTCGTGATCTTGCTGCCTTTCTTCAGCGTGTTGGGGCCGCCATCGGTCAACTTGTTGAGCAACATTTTTTCCACACGCTGGAAAATATCGTCTTCGAGGATGCGCTGCTGATCGTCCAGGTCTTTTCTGACTTGCTGCAACTCACTGTGCTCGATAGCCAGAGCGCGCACGTCTTTGTCCACACCATCGCGGGTGAAAACGCGAACGTCGATCACCGTGCCATCCATTCCCGGCGGCACACGCAGCGACGTGTCTTTCACATCGGATGCCTTCTCGCCAAAAATTGCACGCAGTAATTTTTCTTCCGGCGTGAGCTGAGTTTCGCCTTTCGGCGTCACCTTACCAACCAGAATGTCGCCTGCGTTTACTTCCGCGCCGATAAACGCGATACCCGATTCGTCGAGATTGGCGAGAGCCGAATCGCCGACGTTGGGAATATCCGCGCTGACCTCTTCCGAACCCAGCTTGGTATCGCGCGCTACGCAAGTCAGTTCCTCGATGTGGATCGTTGTGAAGCGATCCTCGTGGACCAGGCGTTCCGAGATCAGGATGGAATCCTCGAAGTTGTAGCCATTCCACGGCATGAATGCGACCATCAGGTTTTGTCCCAGCGCCAGCTCACCCATGTCCGTCGACGGACCATCGGCCAATACATCGCCACGTTCGATCTGGTCGCCGGCTTTGACCAGCGGGCGCTGATTGATGCAGGTGTTCTGGTTGGAGCGCGTGTACTTGGTCAGGTTATAGATGTCCACGCCCGATTCGTTTGCGCCGGTCTCCTTGTCATTGACGCGCACCACGATTCTCGACGCATCGACCGAATCGACCAGACCGCCGCGATGCGCGACCACGGTAACCCCCGAATCCGTCGCAACCGCTCGCTCCATGCCGGTACCCACCAGCGGTTTTTCGGCACGTAGCGTTGGCACCGCCTGGCGTTGCATATTCGAACCCATCAGGGCACGGTTGGCATCGTCATGCTCGAGGAACGGAATCAGCGACGCGGCGACCGAAACGATTTGTCGCGGCGACACGTCCATATACTGGATCTGATCGGGGTTGCCCATCGTAAACTCGTTACGAAAACGGCAGGAGATCAGGTCGTCGGTAAAACGCCCGAGCTTGTCCAGCTTGGCGTTGGCCTGGGCGATCATGTACTGACCTTCCTCGATGGCGGAAAGGTACTCGATTACGCCACTGACCTTGCCCTTTTTCACCTTGCGATACGGTGTCTCCAGGAAACCGTACTCGTTGGTGCGTGCATAGACCGCCAGCGAGTTGATCAGGCCGATATTCGGGCCCTCGGGCGTTTCGATCGGGCACACCCGGCCATAGTGAGTCGGGTGGACGTCACGAACTTCGAACCCGGCTCTCTCACGGGTCAGGCCGCCGGGGCCCAATGCCGAAACACGCCGCTTGTGCGTGACCTCTGACAGCGGGTTGTTCTGATCCATAAACTGGGACAGCTGGCTGGAACCGAAAAATTCCTTGACCGCCGCCGCCACCGGCTTGGCATTGATCATCTCCTGCGGCATCAGCCCCTCAGACTCAGCCAGGCTCAGGCGCTCCCTGACGGCGCGTTCGACACGGACCAGACCGATACGGAACGCGTTTTCCGCCATTTCGCCAACGCTACGGATACGCCGGTTCCCCAAATGATCGATGTCGTCGACCGTGTCGTTGGTGTTGCGAATATTGATCAGCGTGCGCAACGCGGCGATGATGTCTGCCTTATCGAGGACGCCCGAACCTTCCGAATCGTCACGCCCGACGCGGCGATTAAATTTCATCCGGCCGACAGCGGAAAGGTCGTACCTCTCCGTATTGAAAAACAGGTTGTGGAACAGGTTCTCGGCAGCATCCTTGGTCGGTGGCTCGCCCGGGCGCATCATGCGATAAATTTCGACCAGCGCCTCGAGGCGATTCGTAGCCGGATCGATCCGCAGCGTATTGGAGATAAACGGACCCTTGTCCAAATCGTTGATATAGAGGGTCTGGATTTTCTTTTCGCCGGCCTCGATCAGTTGCGCGATCAGTTCCACGGTCAGCTCGTCGTTGGCCTTGGCCAGCAGCTCCCCGGTTTCCTTGTTGACGATGTCGTGCGCCAGGATCTTGCCTTCAAGATATTCCGGTGATATCTCCAGTTCCTTGATCTTGGCGTCCTCGATCTGCTTGACATGGCGAGCGCTGATGCGGCGGCCCTCCTCGACAATAACTTTTCGCCCGACCTTGATATCGAAGGGTGCAGACTCCCCGCGCAAACGCGTAGGCACCAGCTTCATCTTGATCGCTTTCTTACCCAGCCTGATGGTGTTGAACTCGAAGAAAGTACTGAGAATTTCCTCGTCATCCATTTCGAGCGCACGCAGGATAATCGTGACCGGCAACTTACGGCGACGGTCGATTCGCGCGAATATGCTGTCTTTCGGGTCAAACTCGAAATCCAGCCAGGAACCCCGATACGGGATCACGCGCGCGTTGAAAAGCAATTTCCCCGACGAATGCGTTTTACCTTTGTCGTGGTCAAAAAATACGCCAGGCGAACGATGTAGCTGGGATACGATGACTCGCTCGGTGCCGTTGATCACAAATGTGCCGTTGTCGGTCATCAACGGCATTTCCCCGAGATAAACTTCCTGCTGGCGCACTTCCTTCAGTGGCTTGTTGCTACCGGAGACTTCTTTGTCATAAATCTCCAGGTCAACCAGTACCCGCAATGGCGCAGAGTAAGTCAGACCTCGCGACTGGCATTCCTTGACTTCGAATGCGGGTACGCCGAGGCGGTAACTCACATATTTCAGCGCCGCGTTTCCCGAATAACTGACAATCGGAAAAACCGATTTAAATGCCGCATGCAGCCCCCGGTCAACGCGTTTTTCTGTATCGACATCGACTTGCAGAAATTTGCGATACGAATTCAGCTGTATGGACAGAAGATAAGGTACTTCAAGTATACTGGGCTGCTTGCCGAAATCCTTGCGTATACGCTTTTTCTCGGTGAACGAATATGCCATCGTGTGCTACCTCGGTTCGGGCTGCTGCATCAGGCCGCCATCTGGCAGCTCACAACCCGGAATAAAACAAAAACAGGAAAAGGCCGGTGACAGAACACCAGTCATTCCCGGATGACGGGCATAACCCGTGCTCGAAGAACTCAACAAGCCGCTGACCGGCTTACTTGATTTCAACGCTAGCGCCAGCTTCCTCGAGCTGCTTTTTGACGTCTTCGGCTTCGTCCTTGGTGGCCCCTTCCTTGATCGGGGCAGGAGAGGATTCCACCAGGTCCTTGGCTTCTTTCAGGCCAAGACCGGTCAAGGCACGAACGACCTTGATGACGGGCACCTTGTTGGCGCCAAACGAAGTCATCACAACGTCGAACTCGGTCTGTTCTTCGGCGGCGGCTTCGCCACCGGCAGCCGGACCTGCGGCAACAGCCACGGGGGCGGCCGCGGACACGCCAAACTTCTCTTCCATATCGGAAATCAGTTCGACAACGTCCATGACGCTCATTTTGGAGATCGCTTCGAGAATCTCGTCTTTAGTTACTGCCATTTTTAAACTCCTGCGTGTGTTACCCACACAATAAAATCAAACAATTCCCTGGTCAGTAGCGGTTTACGCCGCCTGCTTCCGATCGCGAACAGCCGCAATAGAACGAACCAATTTGGTGTGTGGCTCGACAAGGGTACGAACCAGCTTGGTAATCGGCGCCTGTATGAGGCCAGCGAGCATGGCAAGAGCCTGCTCGCGGTTTGGCAGTGATGCCAAACGATCCAGGTCCGAGGCCGGCAGCAGATTGCCGCTGATGGCCAGACCGACGGTTACCAGTTTGTGGTTGTCCTCGGCGAACTTTTTCACCACGCGAGCCGCTGCACCCGGGTCCTCCTGGGAGAACGCCAACAGCAACGGGCCCTTGATGGCCTCGTTCAGACACTCAAATTCAGTGCCTTGAATCGCTCTTCGCGCCAGCGTGTTCTTGACTACACGCATATAAACGCCGGATTCCCGCGCGGTTTTGCGCAGTTCCGTCATTTGCATAACAGTCAGTCCACGATATTCAGCCACCACGGCCGAAAAAGCATTGGCCGCCACCTCATTGACCTCTGCGACAAGTGTTTTTTTGTCTTCCAGACGCAATGCCATGGTTACCTCCTGGCTTAAAGGATCCTTCTCTGCAAAAAGGAGGAACACACCGTTCCACCCACCTCATAAATACGCCGGCGTCACCGCCCGTGTATCCTCGACAGTGGCCCTTCAGCACAGAATGCTGACATGGGTAACACCGTCTGCGCAGGCCGATTGCCTCAATTAAAAGCTCGGCGATGCGATCGCTTTCCTGCAACCCACGCCTCGCTCACCTGCGGTCTTCGACGATTACCGGATTGCTCCGGCTCTCATGCACTCCCTTGCGGCGTCCGGGTTTACCTGCCTGAACCGGCGGTCGACCCGAAACGTTGTTCCTGTATTCAAATCGTTGCCTGATCTATGTGAATCCCTGGACCCATCGTCGACGACAGGGTCAGACTCTTCAGATACACACCCTTGGCCGAAGCCGGTTTGGCCTTGACCAGATCCGCCAGCAAGGCGTCAAGATTTTCTCTCAGTGACTTGGCGTCAAAATTGCTGACCCCGATCGCGCAATGAATAATTCCTGCCTTGTCGGTCTTGTAACGGACCTGCCCGGCCTTGGCATTTTTGACCGCAGTGGCAACGTCGGCGGTCACCGTTCCCACCTTGGGATTCGGCATCAGGCCGCGCGGACCCAGAATCTGGCCCAAAGGACCAACGACACGCATCGCGTCCGGCGTGGCGATTAGCAAATCGAAATCGATTTCACCGCCCTTGATCTTCTCCGCCAGATCTTCGAAACCAATCAGATCGGCGCCGGCGTCTTTCGCCTTGTCGACGTTTTCGCCCTGGGCCATAACGGCCACGCGTATTGATTTGCCGGTCCCGTGTGGCAACACGGTAGAACCGCGAACGACCTGGTCCGACTTTTTCGGATCGACACCGAGGTTGACAGCAACATCGATAGACTCGGTGAATTTGGCGGTCGCCAGGTCCTTGACCAGGGCTATCGCCTCTTCGATGGCAAAGGTCTGTCCGGGCTGAACTTTTTCCGTCCAGGTCTTTTGTTTTTTGCTTGGCCTGGCCATGTCACACGCCCTCCGTTTCAATACCCATGCTGCGGGCAGTGCCTGCTATCGTGCGCACCGCTGCGTCCATATCGGCGGCAGTCAGGTCGGGGTCTTTGGCGGTGGCAATTTCCTCAAGCTGGGCGCGGCTCACCCTGCCAACTTTCTCTGTATTCGGTGTTCCGCTGCCCTTCTTGATGCCCGCGGCTTTCCTGAGCAACACCGCGGCAGGCGGCGTCTTGCTGATAAAAGTAAAACTGCGGTCGTTGTACACTGTAATGACAACGGGAATAGGCAGGCCCGGTTCCACGCCCTGGGTGTGGGCATTGAATGCCTTGCAAAATTCCATAATGTTGACGCCATGCTGACCCAGCGCCGGTCCGACCGGTGGGCTGGGATTCGCCTGGCCTGCCGGGACCTGCAGCTTGATATATCCCTGAACTTTCTTGGCCATCGTGTTAAACCTCGTTTGGGTCCAGACGCCTTTCGGCTCCCCATCCGCTTCCTTTCCTGTATGCCGGCCTTACCGGCCCCTTCCCTGTCTTTCCTTGCTCTTGTCTTCTTACTTCCGGTTTCCCGAGGAAACCCGGCTCAGGCTTTTTCTACCTGTGCGAAATCCAGCTCCAGTGGGGTGGAGCGTCCGAGTATCTGCACGGCAACGCGCATACGACTCTTTTCATAATTCACTTGTTCGACAATGCCATTGAAATCGTTGAACGGTCCATCGACCACGCGCACAACTTCACCGGGTTCGAACAACACTTTCGGCCTCGGTTTGTCGATGCCTTCCTGCACGCGCTGCACGATACCCAGGGCTTCCTTCTCGGAGATCGGCGCCGGTTTATCGCTGGTCCCGCCGATAAACCCGAGAACTTTGGGAACCGATTTGACCAGGTGCCATGTGTCCTCGGTCATCTCCATCTCGACAAGCACATAGCCCGGGTAAAACTTTCTTTCACTACGTCTTTTCTGACCACCTTTCATTTCCACCACTTCTTCGGTGGGGACGAGGATCTGTCCGAAACTGTCCTGCATGCCGTCGAGTTCGATACGCTCTTCGAGAGACCTTTTAACCTTGTGCTCGAAATTCGAATAGGCATGTACGACGTACCAACGCAGGGCCATATTAGCCACCCTGCCCGGTCAGTGTTTTGGTGGTCCACAACAAGCCAAGATCCAGGGCCCAGAAAAACACGCCAAGAATAATCACGAACACGATGACTGCCAGCGTCGTTTGTGTCGTGTCCTGGCGATTCGGCCAGACGACCTTACGCAATTCGACGCGCGAGCCCTGGATAAACTGCCACATATCCCGGCCCCGGGCGGTCTGCAGGACGATAACAATAGAGATCACTACCGATGCCAAAACGCCGATGGCCCTGATCAGGATCGACAGATCCTGGAATTGGTAATAGCCGACGAGGCCGCCAACAAGCACGGCAATCGAAAGCAACAGCTTGACTGTGTCCAGTGCACTGGCACCGGTTTCGGTTTGGCCATTCATGAATGATCTCAGAATCAGTCGCCGATGCAGTCGCCTGGGGTCTCGGAAACCGTGGCAGGCCAGGAGGGAATCGAACCCCCAACCTGCGGTTTTGGAGACCGCCGCTCTGCCAATTGAGCTACTGGCCTGTTGTACCTCTCGCGGATAAATCAGCCACACGGCCGGCATCATCCGGTCGCGTGCCCTGGAAATTTAATTACTCAATAATCTTAGCGACGACGCCGGCGCCGACGGTGCGGCCACCCTCACGGATAGCGAACCGCAGACCCTCTTCCATGGCGATCGGTGCGATCAACTCAACCGTGATCTGCACATTGTCGCCCGGCATCACCATCTCGGTGCCATCGGGCAGGTAAACCGCGCCGGTGACATCTGTCGTCCGAAAATAAAACTGTGGACGATAGCCCTTGAAAAACGGCGTGTGACGACCGCCTTCTTCCTTGGTCAGCACATACACCTCGGCTTCAAACTTGGTGTGCGGGTTGATCGAACCCGGCTTCGCCAGCACCTGACCGCGTTCCACTTCCTCGCGCTTGGTCCCGCGCAGCAACACACCCACGTTGTCACCAGCCATCCCCTCGTCCAACAGCTTGCGGAACATCTCGACACCGGTACAGGTGGTCTTGGTGGTCTCGTTGATCCCCACGATCTCCACCTCGTCGCCCACGTGCACGACGCCACGGTCAATCCGGCCGGTCACCACGGTGCCGCGACCGGAAATCGAGAACACGTCCTCGACCGGCATCAGGAAATCACCATCGATCGCCCGCTCGGGCACGGGAATATAGCGGTCCATCTCCTCGACCAGCTTTAATACGCTGGGTACACCGATTTCGCTGTCGTCGCCTTCCAGCGCCTTCAGCGCCGAACCCACCACGACCGGCGTGTCATCGCCCGGGAACTCATAGATCGACAACAGCTCGCGGACCTCCATCTCCACCAGCTCGATCAGCTCGGGGTCATCCACCATGTCTGCGAAGTTCATATAGACCAGGATGTAGGGCACCCCCACCTGGCGGGCCAGCAGGATATGCTCGCGGGTCTGGGGCATCGGGCCATCGGCTGCCGAGACCACCAAAATCGCGCCATCCATCTGCGCCGCGCCGGTGATCATGTTCTTCACGTAGTCCGCGTGGCCCGGACAGTCAACGTGGGCGTAATGGCGGTTATCGCTCTCATACTCCACGTGCGCCGTCGCGATCGTTATGCCGCGCGCCTTCTCTTCCGGTGCATTGTCAATCTGGTCGTACGCACGATACTCGCCGCCGTGCTTCTCAGCCATCAACTTCGTCAATGCTGCCGTCAGCGTCGTCTTGCCATGATCCACATGACCGATCGTGCCCACGTTGACATGCGGCTTCGTACGTTCAAATTTTACCTTGGACATCGATGCACCTCTTCTTTATCTAATGTGTCTGATAATCAATCTTTACCGCTGTATCTCGGTTACGACGCCTTCTTGACGACAACGTCGGCCACGCTGTTCGGCACTTCCTTATACTTGCAGAATTCCATCGAGTAGGTCGCGCGGCCCTGCGACATGGAACGCAACGAGGTCGCGTAAGAGAACATCTCGGCGAGCGGCACCTCGGCCCGAATAATCTTGCCCGCCGGGCCGTCGTCCATGCCGGAGGGCAGACCGCGGCGGCGGTTCAGGTCGCCCATAACATCGCCCATGTAGTCCTCCGGCGAGACAACTTCCACCGACATGATGGGCTCGAGCAGTACCGGCTTCGCCTTGAGCGCGCCATCTCTGAATGCCATGGAACCGGCGATCTTGAACGCCATTTCACTGGAATCGACGTCGTGATACGAGCCGTCATACAGGGTCACTTTACAATCGACGACCGGATAGCCGGCGATCACACCGTTACCCATCTGTTCCTTGATCCCCTTGTCTACCGCGCTGATGTATTCCCGCGGGACGGAACCACCGACAATGGCATTTTCGAATTCATAGCCGCTGCCGGCTTCGGCAGGCTCGATCCGGATATACACATGACCGTACTGACCGCGGCCACCGGACTGGCGAACGAACTTGCCTTCCTGTTCGACGGTCGAGCGAACCGTTTCACGATAGGCAACCTGTGGTTTGCCGACGTTGGCTCCGACATTGAACTCCCGCTGCATCCGATCGACGATGATGTCGAGGTGCAATTCACCCATGCCGGAAATAATGGTCTGACCCGATTCTTCGTCGGTATGTACCTTGAACGACGGGTCCTCCTTGGCGAGCTTGCTCAGCGCCATACCCATTTTTTCCTGGTCGGCTTTGGTCCTCGGCTCGACCGCGACGGCGATAACCGGCTCCGGGAACTCCATGCGTTCCAGCGTAATGATGTTTTTCGGGTCAACCAGCGTATCGCCGGTATTCACATCCTTCAGGCCGACCGCCGCGGCAATATCGCCGGCCCTGACTTCCTTGATTTCGGTCCGGTCGTTCGCATGCATCTGCAGGATACGGCCGATACGGTCTTTACGCCCCTTGGTCGGGTTAAAGACGGTGTCACCCGATTTGAGCACGCCGGAGTAGACGCGGAAAAAAGTCAGTGAGCCGACAAACGGATCGGTCGCAATCTTGAATGCCAGTGCGGCGAAAGGCTGATCGTCATCCGCGGCCCGCATTTCCTGCTCACCGTTTTCGAGTTCGCCCTGGATGGCCGGAACGTCAACTGGCGACGGCATCAGCTCGATAATCATATCCAGAACCGCCTGCACGCCTTTGTTCTTGAACGCGGACCCGCAGACCGTGGGTACAATTTCATTTTTGACGGTACGGGCGCGCAGACCGCGAACAATTTCCTCCCGGCTCAGGTGACCTTTATCGAGGTATTTTTCAAGCAGGGTCTCGTCGGCCTCGGCCGCAGCCTCAACCATGATTTCCCTGGTTTTCGCGGCAAGCTCCTGCAGGTTTTCCGGAATTTCCCGGGACTCGTAACTCATCCCCTGGGTCGAATCGTCCCAGTAGATCGCCTTCATCTCCAGCAGATCGACGACGCCTTCGAATTTCTCTTCGGCGCCGATCGGAATCTGCAAGGCGACCGGGTTTCCGCCGAGGCGCTCCCTGATCTGATCGAGGACACGGAAAAAGTCGGCGCCGGCGCGGTCCATCTTGTTGATAAATGCCATCCGCGGCACGCCGTACTTGTTGGCCTGACGCCAGACCGTCTCCGACTGGGGCTCGACGCCACCGACGGAACAGAATACGGCGACAGCGCTGTCCAGCACGCGCAATGAGCGTTCCACCTCGATAGTGAAATCGACGTGTCCGGGGGTATCGATAATGTTGATCCGGTGCTCGGGGAACTGCTTATTCATGCCCGACCAGAAACAGGTCGTCGCAGCCGAAGTGATCGTTATTCCACGCTCCTGCTCCTGCTCCATCCAGTCCATGACCGCGGCGCCGTCATGCACCTCTCCGATCTTGTGCGACACGCCGGTATAGAACAGGACACGCTCGGTCGTCGTCGTCTTGCCCGCGTCAATATGGGCCATGATGCCGATATTGCGATAGCGATCGATGGGTGTGGTGCGTGGCAACTCAATTTCTCCAGAAATTCGATCCCGCCGGCTTACCAGCGGAAATGTGCGAAGGCCTTGTTTGCCTCTGCCATGCGATGCGTGTCTTCACGCTTTTTGACGGCCGCGCCACGGTTGTCGGCAGCATCCATCAGCTCGTTGGCCAGCCGGTGGGCCATGGATTTTTCACTGCGCTTGCGCGCTGCATCGATCACCCAGCGCATGGCCAGGGTCTGGCGCCGAGCGAGGCGAACTTCGATCGGCACCTGGTAAGTCGCACCACCGACACGCCGGGACTTCACCTCGACCTGCGGTTTGACGTTCTCCAACGCCTGCTCCAGCACTTCAATCGCCTGATCGTCGCCGGACGAATTTTTCTCCGAGATACGGTCAAGCGCACCATAAATCACTTTCTCGGCGACAGATTTCTTACCGTCGTTCATGACCATATTCATGAACTTGGCTAGCAACTCGCTGCCATGCTTGGGATCGGGCAGGATGACTCTTTTCGGTGCTGGTGCTCTTCTGGACATTGATCAATACTCTTTAAACGACTCTTTATTCCAATTTCCGGCGGCATGTGCCGCCCAAAAAAATCAGGCCCCCAAAATCACGATTTAGGTTTCTTGGCGCCGTACTTTGAACGCCCCTTGCGACGATCGCTTACGCCCGCACAATCGAGCGTTCCACGTACGGTGTGATAACGCACGCCGGGCAAATCCTTGACGCGACCGCCGCGAATCAGGACCACCGAGTGCTCCTGCAGGTTGTGCCCTTCGCCGCCGATGTAGCTGGTGACTTCGAAGCCGTTGGTCAGACGCACACGCGCCACTTTCCGCAACGCCGAATTCGGTTTTTTCGGCGTAGTCGTATAAACGCGGGTACAAACTCCACGCTTCTGCGGACTGGCTTCGAGGGCCGGAACCGTGCTTTTCACAATCCTGCTCTTGCGCGGTTTGCGGACCAACTGATTAACTGTCGCCATATTTCCTGTCTCTTGTGCTGATGCGCCACTGCGCGTAACAATATTTGGTCCCCCACTGACTTCCCCGCGACGGAATTGTCATTGCGGAGAAACAGCGAGCCGCCTGAATCGGCGGCTCGTGAAACCCCTTAAACAGGCGCACGGGACAACCCCAGCCGACCGCACCTGGTTAAGAGCGGGAATTCTAAGAAGCGGCCCCCCGGGTGTCAAGCAAAGTCGGGCGCAACCCCCCGACTTTTGAATCCTTCGACGCCAGTATTATCTTGCGCTCAGATCTGTTTGTCCGCGGTTTCCTCCAGCTCGACCGGCGCTGCTGTCTCCACGGTCTCGACCGACTCGACCTGAATCACCTCTTCTATCGCAGCCGGGACCTCGGCTGCGCTCGCCGTCTCGACCTCCTCAGAGGCGGGCATCTTGAGCAGCTGTTCCGCCAATGCCTCGGCTTTCGAGCGCCGACGCTTGCTGTGATACGACATCCCCGTCCCGGCCGGAATCAGGCGCCCGACGATTACATTCTCTTTCAGGCCCCTGAGGTCGTCGCGCAGGCCACGAACGGCCGCTTCGGTCAGAACGCGGGTTGTCTCCTGGAAGGAGGCCGCGGATATGAACGACTCGGTGGCCAGCGATGCCTTGGTAATGCCCAGCAACACCGGCGTGGGCACGGCCGGCTTTTTGTTCAGGGTTTCCATTTCCCGGTTTAGCTCTATCAGCCTCGCGCGGTCGAGCTGTTCTCCTTTCAGCAGGCGTGTATCGCCCGGATCGGTAATCTCGACCTTGCGCAGCATCTGGCGGATGATCACCTCGATGTGCTTGTCATTGATTTTCACACCCTGCAGGCGATAAACGTCCTGTATCTCCCGAACGAGATAATCGGCAAGCGGCTCAACCCCCTGCAAACGCAGAATGTCGTGCGGATTGGGCTCGCCATCGGCAATTTCTTCGCCACGCTCGACCTGCTCACCTTCGAACACATTCAGGTGCCGCCATTTCGGGATCAGCTCCTCGTGTGATTCGCCGTTCTCCTCGGTGATCACGAGGCGGCGCTTGCCCTTGGTTTCCTTGCCAAAACTGACCGTGCCGGTGTGCTCGGCCAGGATCGACGCTTCTTTCGGCTTGCGGGCTTCGAAAAGATCGGCCACCCGCGGCAGACCACCGGTAATATCGCGGGTCTTCGAGGTCTCCTGCGGAATCCTTGCCAACACATCACCGACAGACACCTTTGCGCCGTCTTCCATGTTGACCAGCGCCCCCGCCGGCAACGCGTAAACCGCCGGTATATCGGTGTTTGCGAAACAGACCGGCTTGGCGTCCTTGCTCTTCTTATCCATCAGCGTGACGGTCGGGCGCAGATCGCGACCGATCGCAGTACGCTGCTTGGCATCCAGCACCTCGATGCTGGTCAGGCCGGTAAACTCATCGACCTGGCGGCTGACGGCCACGCCATCCTCAAAGTCCTGGAAGCGTATGTAACCGTTCACTTCGGTGACGACCGGGTGAGTATGCGGGTCCCAGTTCGCTACCATCTGACCGGGTTCGACTTCTACACCGTCGCGGACCGAAATCATCGCGCCGTAAGGAATCTTGTAACGCTCGCGCTCGCGGCCGAACTCGTCCATGACGCCTAGCTCGCCTGAACGCGATACTGCGACCAGATGTCCCTTGGCATGCTGCACTGTCTTGATGTGACGCAGGTGCACCGTGCCCTTGCTCTTGATTTCAACGCTGTTGACCGCCGCGGCGCGTGACGCGGCGCCACCGATATGGAAGGTCCGCATGGTCAGTTGCGTACCCGGTTCGCCGATCGACTGCGCGGCAATCACTCCGACGGCCTCACCGATGTTGATCTGCTTACCACGCCCCAGATCGCGTCCGTAACAACTCGCGCAGACTCCATACAGGGTTTCACACGCAATCGGCGAGCGTACCAGCACGGAGTCGATCTGGTTTTGCTCCAGTTTCTCCACCCATTGCTCGTCCAGCAGGGTGCCGGCTGGCGCGACCACGTCCTTGCCAGATCCCGGCTTGACGACATCCTCGACCAGGACCCGGCCAAGCACCCGCTCGCTCAGCGGTTCGACCACATCGCCGCCTTCGACCAGCGGCGTCATTATCAGGCCACGCTTGGTTCCACAGTCCTCCTGGGTAACGACCAGGTCCTGCGCCACGTCAACGAGGCGGCGTGTCAGGTAACCCGAGTTCGCGGTTTTCAGCGCGGTATCGGCCAGACCCTTGCGCGCGCCGTGGGTGGAGATGAAGTACTGCAGGACGTCCAGACCTTCCCGGAAATTCGCGGTAATCGGCGCCTCGATAATCGAGCCATCCGGCTTGGCCATCAGGCCACGCATACCGGCCAGCTGCCTGATTTGCGCGGCCGAACCACGGGCGCCGGAGTCGGCCATCATATAGATCGAGTTGAAGGAGTCCTGGCGGACCTTCTTGCCTTTGGCGTTGACCACCAATTCGCTACCCAACTCGTTCATCATCGCCTTGGCCACCTGGTCATTGGTGCGCGACCAGATATCTACAACCTTGTTATAGCGCTCGCCATCGGTCAACAGGCCGGAAGAGTACTGATCCTGGATTTCCTTGACCTCGGCTTCGGCCGCCGACAGGATGTCCGTCTTTTCATCCGGCACAACCATGTCGTTCGCGCAGATGGATATACCGGCACGCGTTGCATAGTGAAATCCGGTGTACATCAGGCGATCGGCGAAAACGACTGTCTCTTTCAGACCGACATCGCGATAGCAAGCGTTGATAACTCGCGAAATCGCTTTCTTGTTCATTGCCTGATCAACGAGGTCAAATGGCAGCCCCTCGGGCAATATGTCGCTGAGCAGGGCGCGCCCTACCGTGGTGTCGTAAACCCTGTGGGTTACCGTTTTCTCCCCTTGTTCGTCGAGCGCCGTTTCCTTTATCCGGACCTTGATCATGGCCTGCAGCTCAACGTGCCTGTTCTCGTAGGCACGATGAACTTCGGCGACGTCGGCAAACATACTGCCCTCGCCGAGGGCGTTAATGCGCTCCCGCGACATATAATAAAGACCGAGCACGACATCCTGGGAGGGCACAATAATCGGGTCGCCGTTGGCCGGCGAAAGAATATTGTTCGATGCCATCATCAGCGCGCGCGACTCAAGTTGCGCCTCGATCGACAAGGGCACGTGAACCGCCATCTGGTCACCATCGAAGTCGGCATTAAATGCGGTACAAACCAGCGGGTGAAGCTGGATCGCCTTGCCTTCTACCAGCACCGGCTCAAACGCCTGGATACCGAGGCGATGCAGCGTCGGCGCACGATTGAGCATTACCGGATGCTCGCGAATAACCTCTTCGAGGATATCCCAGACTTCCGGCCCTTCACGTTCGACCAGGCGCTTCGCGGACTTGATCGTCGCGGCTTCGCCACGCAGCTGTAATTTACTGAAAATAAATGGCTTGAAAAGCTCGAGCGCCATTTTTTTCGGCAACCCGCACTGGTGCAATTTCAGCGTCGGACCGACCACGATGACCGAACGGCCGGAGTAGTCCACCCGCTTGCCGAGCAGGTTCTGGCGAAACCGCCCCTGCTTGCCCTTGATCATGTCGGCCAGCGACTTCAGCGGGCGCTTGTTGGTGCCGGTGATCGCACGACCGCGTCTGCCGTTGTCGAGCAGGGCATCGACCGATTCCTGCAACATGCGTTTCTCGTTACGCACGATGATATCCGGTGCGTTAAGCTCCAGCAGCCGTCGCAGCCGGTTGTTGCGGTTGATGACGCGGCGATACAAATCGTTCAAATCGGAAGTCGCAAAACGGCCGCCATCGAGCGGCACCAGCGGACGCAGGTCTGGCGGCAATACCGGCAGGACGGTCAGCACCATCCACTTCGGATGGTTGCCCGATTCGATGAACGATTCCAACAGCTTCAGTCTCTTGGACAGCCGTTTGAGCTTGGTCTCCGAACCGGTGGCGTCCATGTCCTCCCGGACTTTCGCGACTTCCGCGTTGAGGTTCAGGCTCCCCAGTAATTCGTAAACCGCTTCCGCTCCCATCCTGGCATCGAAGTCGTCGCCATATTGTTCGATGGTTTCCAGATAGGCTTCATCCGAAAGCAATTGCCCGCGCTCCAGCGGCGTCATGCCCGGATCGATAACGACGAAGGCCTCGAAATAGAGAATCCGCTCGATTTCGCGCAGCGTCATATCCAGCATCAGGCCGATACGCGACGGCAATGATTTCAAGAACCAGATGTGCGCGACCGGACTGGCCAGTTCGATGTGACCCATGCGCTCGCGGCGCACCTTGGACTGTACGACCTCGACACCGCATTTCTCGCAGACCACGCCACGATGCTTGAGACGCTTGTACTTGCCGCAAAGACATTCGTAGTCCTTGGTCGGCCCGAAAATCTTGGCACAGAACAGGCCGTCGCGCTCCGGCTTGAAGGTTCTGTAGTTGATGGTCTCAGGTTTTTTGACTTCACCCCAGGACCAGGAACGAATCATTTCCGGTGATGCCAGTCCGATGCGAATCGCATCGAATTCGTCGTTCGGAGTCAGCTGTCTTGCAAATCTCAATAAGTCTCTCATTGGCTCAGTCCTGTTCCAGTTCAATGTTGATGGCCAGCGAACGGATTTCCTTCACCAGCACGTTGAACGACTCGGGCATGCCCGCGTCCATCATGTGCGTGCCATCAACAATGTTTTTGTACATACGGGTGCGGCCCTGCACGTCATCCGATTTGACCGTCAGCATTTCCTGCAGCGTGTAGGATGCGCCATAGGCTTCCAGCGCCCAGACCTCCATCTCGCCGAAGCGCTGACCACCGAACTGCGCCTTGCCGCCCAGCGGCTGCTGAGTGACCAGGCTGTACGGACCGGTTGAGCGGGCATGCATCTTGTCGTCAACCAGGTGGTTGAGCTTGAGCATGTACATGTAACCCACGGTAACGGGGCGATCGAACTGCTCACCGGTACGGCCATCGTAAAGAATACTCTGGCCGTCGGTGTCCAGACCCGCAAGCTCCAGCATGTCCTTGATCTCGCTCTCGGCCGCACCATCGAACACCGGCGTAGCCATCGGCACTCCGTCGCGCAGGTTACCCGCCAGTTCCAGCAACTCGGCGTCGCTGAGTGACTTGAGGTTTTCCTGCCTGCCCCCGGGGGTGTTGTAGATTTCGGTCAGGTATTTGCGGAGTTCCGCCATCGGTCGCTGCTGATCCAGCAGCGCGGCAATCTTCCGACCGAGTCCCTTGGCCGCCCAGCCCAGGTGCGTCTCCAGCACCTGGCCGACGTTCATGCGCGATGGAACGCCCAGCGGGTTCAGCACGATATCGACCGGCGTGCCGTCTTCCAGATAGGGCATGTCCTCGACGGGCACGATCGTCGAGATAACGCCCTTGTTGCCGTGGCGGCCAGCCATCTTGTCACCCGGCTGGATGCGGCGCTTGACGGCAAGATACACCTTGACCATCTTGAGCACGCCCGGGGCCAGATCGTCGCCCGCAGTAATTTTCCGCTTTTTCTCTTCGAAGCGGCGATCAAACTCCTGGCGCTGTTCCTCGAGACGTTCCTTGGCACGGGCCAGTTTTTTCGCCGCATCGTCAGTGTGCAAACGAATCTCGAACCACTGGTCGCGCGATAGCTCCTCGATATAAGCCTTCGTGATCTTGCTGCCTTTCTTCAGCGTGTTGGGGCCGCCATCGGTCAACTTGTTGAGCAACATTTTTTCCACACGCTGGAAAATATCGTCTTCGAGGATGCGCTGCTGATCGTCCAGGTCTTTTCTGACTTGCTGCAACTCACTGTGCTCGATAGCCAGAGCGCGCACGTCTTTGTCCACACCATCGCGGGTGAAAACGCGAACGTCGATCACCGTGCCATCCATTCCCGGCGGCACACGCAGCGACGTGTCTTTCACATCGGATGCCTTCTCGCCAAAAATTGCACGCAGTAATTTTTCTTCCGGCGTGAGCTGAGTTTCGCCTTTCGGCGTCACCTTACCAACCAGAATGTCGCCTGCGTTTACTTCCGCGCCGATAAACGCGATACCCGATTCGTCGAGATTGGCGAGAGCCGAATCGCCGACGTTGGGAATATCCGCGCTGACCTCTTCCGAACCCAGCTTGGTATCGCGCGCTACGCAAGTCAGTTCCTCGATGTGGATCGTTGTGAAGCGATCCTCGTGGACCAGGCGTTCCGAGATCAGGATGGAATCCTCGAAGTTGTAGCCATTCCACGGCATGAATGCGACCATCAGGTTTTGTCCCAGCGCCAGCTCACCCATGTCCGTCGACGGACCATCGGCCAATACATCGCCACGTTCGATCTGGTCGCCGGCTTTGACCAGCGGGCGCTGATTGATGCAGGTGTTCTGGTTGGAGCGCGTGTACTTGGTCAGGTTATAGATGTCCACGCCCGATTCGTTTGCGCCGGTCTCCTTGTCATTGACGCGCACCACGATTCTCGACGCATCGACCGAATCGACCAGACCGCCGCGATGCGCGACCACGGTAACCCCCGAATCCGTCGCAACCGCTCGCTCCATGCCGGTACCCACCAGCGGTTTTTCGGCACGTAGCGTTGGCACCGCCTGGCGTTGCATATTCGAACCCATCAGGGCACGGTTGGCATCGTCATGCTCGAGGAACGGAATCAGCGACGCGGCGACCGAAACGATTTGTCGCGGCGACACGTCCATATACTGGATCTGATCGGGGTTGCCCATCGTAAACTCGTTACGAAAACGGCAGGAGATCAGGTCGTCGGTAAAACGCCCGAGCTTGTCCAGCTTGGCGTTGGCCTGGGCGATCATGTACTGACCTTCCTCGATGGCGGAAAGGTACTCGATTACGCCACTGACCTTGCCCTTTTTCACCTTGCGATACGGTGTCTCCAGGAAACCGTACTCGTTGGTGCGTGCATAGACCGCCAGCGAGTTGATCAGGCCGATATTCGGGCCCTCGGGCGTTTCGATCGGGCACACCCGGCCATAGTGAGTCGGGTGGACGTCACGAACTTCGAACCCGGCTCTCTCACGGGTCAGGCCGCCGGGGCCCAATGCCGAAACACGCCGCTTGTGCGTGACCTCTGACAGCGGGTTGTTCTGATCCATAAACTGGGACAGCTGGCTGGAACCGAAAAATTCCTTGACCGCCGCCGCCACCGGCTTGGCATTGATCATCTCCTGCGGCATCAGCCCCTCAGACTCAGCCAGGCTCAGGCGCTCCCTGACGGCGCGTTCGACACGGACCAGACCGATACGGAACGCGTTTTCCGCCATTTCGCCAACGCTACGGATACGCCGGTTCCCCAAATGATCGATGTCGTCGACCGTGTCGTTGGTGTTGCGAATATTGATCAGCGTGCGCAACGCGGCGATGATGTCTGCCTTATCGAGGACGCCCGAACCTTCCGAATCGTCACGCCCGACGCGGCGATTAAATTTCATCCGGCCGACAGCGGAAAGGTCGTACCTCTCCGTATTGAAAAACAGGTTGTGGAACAGGTTCTCGGCAGCATCCTTGGTCGGTGGCTCGCCCGGGCGCATCATGCGATAAATTTCGACCAGCGCCTCGAGGCGATTCGTAGCCGGATCGATCCGCAGCGTATTGGAGATAAACGGACCCTTGTCCAAATCGTTGATATAGAGGGTCTGGATTTTCTTTTCGCCGGCCTCGATCAGTTGCGCGATCAGTTCCACGGTCAGCTCGTCGTTGGCCTTGGCCAGCAGCTCCCCGGTTTCCTTGTTGACGATGTCGTGCGCCAGGATCTTGCCTTCAAGATATTCCGGTGATATCTCCAGTTCCTTGATCTTGGCGTCCTCGATCTGCTTGACATGGCGAGCGCTGATGCGGCGGCCCTCCTCGACAATAACTTTTCGCCCGACCTTGATATCGAAGGGTGCAGACTCCCCGCGCAAACGCGTAGGCACCAGCTTCATCTTGATCGCTTTCTTACCCAGCCTGATGGTGTTGAACTCGAAGAAAGTACTGAGAATTTCCTCGTCATCCATTTCGAGCGCACGCAGGATAATCGTGACCGGCAACTTACGGCGACGGTCGATTCGCGCGAATATGCTGTCTTTCGGGTCAAACTCGAAATCCAGCCAGGAACCCCGATACGGGATCACGCGCGCGTTGAAAAGCAATTTCCCCGACGAATGCGTTTTACCTTTGTCGTGGTCAAAAAATACGCCAGGCGAACGATGTAGCTGGGATACGATGACTCGCTCGGTGCCGTTGATCACAAATGTGCCGTTGTCGGTCATCAACGGCATTTCCCCGAGATAAACTTCCTGCTGGCGCACTTCCTTCAGTGGCTTGTTGCTACCGGAGACTTCTTTGTCATAAATCTCCAGGTCAACCAGTACCCGCAATGGCGCAGAGTAAGTCAGACCTCGCGACTGGCATTCCTTGACTTCGAATGCGGGTACGCCGAGGCGGTAACTCACATATTTCAGCGCCGCGTTTCCCGAATAACTGACAATCGGAAAAACCGATTTAAATGCCGCATGCAGCCCCCGGTCAACGCGTTTTTCTGTATCGACATCGACTTGCAGAAATTTGCGATACGAATTCAGCTGTATGGACAGAAGATAAGGTACTTCAAGTATACTGGGCTGCTTGCCGAAATCCTTGCGTATACGCTTTTTCTCGGTGAACGAATATGCCATCGTGTGCTACCTCGGTTCGGGCTGCTGCATCAGGCCGCCATCTGGCAGCTCACAACCCGGAATAAAACAAAAACAGGAAAAGGCCGGTGACAGAACACCAGTCATTCCCGGATGACGGGCATAACCCGTGCTCGAAGAACTCAACAAGCCGCTGACCGGCTTACTTGATTTCAACGCTAGCGCCAGCTTCCTCGAGCTGCTTTTTGACGTCTTCGGCTTCGTCCTTGGTGGCCCCTTCCTTGATCGGGGCAGGAGAGGATTCCACCAGGTCCTTGGCTTCTTTCAGGCCAAGACCGGTCAAGGCACGAACGACCTTGATGACGGGCACCTTGTTGGCGCCAAACGAAGTCATCACAACGTCGAACTCGGTCTGTTCTTCGGCGGCGGCTTCGCCACCGGCAGCCGGACCTGCGGCAACAGCCACGGGGGCGGCCGCGGACACGCCAAACTTCTCTTCCATATCGGAAATCAGTTCGACAACGTCCATGACGCTCATTTTGGAGATCGCTTCGAGAATCTCGTCTTTAGTTACTGCCATTTTTAAACTCCTGCGTGTGTTACCCACACAATAAAATCAAACAATTCCCTGGTCAGTAGCGGTTTACGCCGCCTGCTTCCGATCGCGAACAGCCGCAATAGAACGAACCAATTTGGTGTGTGGCTCGACAAGGGTACGAACCAGCTTGGTAATCGGCGCCTGTATGAGGCCAGCGAGCATGGCAAGAGCCTGCTCGCGGTTTGGCAGTGATGCCAAACGATCCAGGTCCGAGGCCGGCAGCAGATTGCCGCTGATGGCCAGACCGACGGTTACCAGTTTGTGGTTGTCCTCGGCGAACTTTTTCACCACGCGAGCCGCTGCACCCGGGTCCTCCTGGGAGAACGCCAACAGCAACGGGCCCTTGATGGCCTCGTTCAGACACTCAAATTCAGTGCCTTGAATCGCTCTTCGCGCCAGCGTGTTCTTGACTACACGCATATAAACGCCGGATTCCCGCGCGGTTTTGCGCAGTTCCGTCATTTGCATAACAGTCAGTCCACGATATTCAGCCACCACGGCCGAAAAAGCATTGGCCGCCACCTCATTGACCTCTGCGACAAGTGTTTTTTTGTCTTCCAGACGCAATGCCATGGTTACCTCCTGGCTTAAAGGATCCTTCTCTGCAAAAAGGAGGAACACACCGTTCCACCCACCTCATAAATACGCCGGCGTCACCGCCCGTGTATCCTCGACAGTGGCCCTTCAGCACAGAATGCTGACATGGGTAACACCGTCTGCGCAGGCCGATTGCCTCAATTAAAAGCTCGGCGATGCGATCGCTTTCCTGCAACCCACGCCTCGCTCACCTGCGGTCTTCGACGATTACCGGATTGCTCCGGCTCTCATGCACTCCCTTGCGGCGTCCGGGTTTACCTGCCTGAACCGGCGGTCGACCCGAAACGTTGTTCCTGTATTCAAATCGTTGCCTGATCTATGTGAATCCCTGGACCCATCGTCGACGACAGGGTCAGACTCTTCAGATACACACCCTTGGCCGAAGCCGGTTTGGCCTTGACCAGATCCGCCAGCAAGGCGTCAAGATTTTCTCTCAGTGACTTGGCGTCAAAATTGCTGACCCCGATCGCGCAATGAATAATTCCTGCCTTGTCGGTCTTGTAACGGACCTGCCCGGCCTTGGCATTTTTGACCGCAGTGGCAACGTCGGCGGTCACCGTTCCCACCTTGGGATTCGGCATCAGGCCGCGCGGACCCAGAATCTGGCCCAAAGGACCAACGACACGCATCGCGTCCGGCGTGGCGATTAGCAAATCGAAATCGATTTCACCGCCCTTGATCTTCTCCGCCAGATCTTCGAAACCAATCAGATCGGCGCCGGCGTCTTTCGCCTTGTCGACGTTTTCGCCCTGGGCCATAACGGCCACGCGTATTGATTTGCCGGTCCCGTGTGGCAACACGGTAGAACCGCGAACGACCTGGTCCGACTTTTTCGGATCGACACCGAGGTTGACAGCAACATCGATAGACTCGGTGAATTTGGCGGTCGCCAGGTCCTTGACCAGGGCTATCGCCTCTTCGATGGCAAAGGTCTGTCCGGGCTGAACTTTTTCCGTCCAGGTCTTTTGTTTTTTGCTTGGCCTGGCCATGTCACACGCCCTCCGTTTCAATACCCATGCTGCGGGCAGTGCCTGCTATCGTGCGCACCGCTGCGTCCATATCGGCGGCAGTCAGGTCGGGGTCTTTGGCGGTGGCAATTTCCTCAAGCTGGGCGCGGCTCACCCTGCCAACTTTCTCTGTATTCGGTGTTCCGCTGCCCTTCTTGATGCCCGCGGCTTTCCTGAGCAACACCGCGGCAGGCGGCGTCTTGCTGATAAAAGTAAAACTGCGGTCGTTGTACACTGTAATGACAACGGGAATAGGCAGGCCCGGTTCCACGCCCTGGGTGTGGGCATTGAATGCCTTGCAAAATTCCATAATGTTGACGCCATGCTGACCCAGCGCCGGTCCGACCGGTGGGCTGGGATTCGCCTGGCCTGCCGGGACCTGCAGCTTGATATATCCCTGAACTTTCTTGGCCATCGTGTTAAACCTCGTTTGGGTCCAGACGCCTTTCGGCTCCCCATCCGCTTCCTTTCCTGTATGCCGGCCTTACCGGCCCCTTCCCTGTCTTTCCTTGCTCTTGTCTTCTTACTTCCGGTTTCCCGAGGAAACCCGGCTCAGGCTTTTTCTACCTGTGCGAAATCCAGCTCCAGTGGGGTGGAGCGTCCGAGTATCTGCACGGCAACGCGCATACGACTCTTTTCATAATTCACTTGTTCGACAATGCCATTGAAATCGTTGAACGGTCCATCGACCACGCGCACAACTTCACCGGGTTCGAACAACACTTTCGGCCTCGGTTTGTCGATGCCTTCCTGCACGCGCTGCACGATACCCAGGGCTTCCTTCTCGGAGATCGGCGCCGGTTTATCGCTGGTCCCGCCGATAAACCCGAGAACTTTGGGAACCGATTTGACCAGGTGCCATGTGTCCTCGGTCATCTCCATCTCGACAAGCACATAGCCCGGGTAAAACTTTCTTTCACTACGTCTTTTCTGACCACCTTTCATTTCCACCACTTCTTCGGTGGGGACGAGGATCTGTCCGAAACTGTCCTGCATGCCGTCGAGTTCGATACGCTCTTCGAGAGACCTTTTAACCTTGTGCTCGAAATTCGAATAGGCATGTACGACGTACCAACGCAGGGCCATATTAGCCACCCTGCCCGGTCAGTGTTTTGGTGGTCCACAACAAGCCAAGATCCAGGGCCCAGAAAAACACGCCAAGAATAATCACGAACACGATGACTGCCAGCGTCGTTTGTGTCGTGTCCTGGCGATTCGGCCAGACGACCTTACGCAATTCGACGCGCGAGCCCTGGATAAACTGCCACATATCCCGGCCCCGGGCGGTCTGCAGGACGATAACAATAGAGATCACTACCGATGCCAAAACGCCGATGGCCCTGATCAGGATCGACAGATCCTGGAATTGGTAATAGCCGACGAGGCCGCCAACAAGCACGGCAATCGAAAGCAACAGCTTGACTGTGTCCAGTGCACTGGCACCGGTTTCGGTTTGGCCATTCATGAATGATCTCAGAATCAGTCGCCGATGCAGTCGCCTGGGGTCTCGGAAACCGTGGCAGGCCAGGAGGGAATCGAACCCCCAACCTGCGGTTTTGGAGACCGCCGCTCTGCCAATTGAGCTACTGGCCTAAATAAAACCCAAAAATCTATATTAACTTGAATAAAAACAGGGACAGCAGCCTGAATCAGGCTGCTGTCCCTTTGCTTTCAGATTACTCAATCACCCTGGCGACGACACCCGCACCCACAGTGCGGCCACCTTCACGAATCGCAAAGCGTAAACCTTCTTCCATCGCTATCGGGTTTATCAACGTCACTTCTAACTTTACGTTATCTCCAGGCATTACCATCTCTATTCCTTCAGGTAATTCAATAGCGCCTGTTACATCCGTGGTACGGAAGTAAAACTGCGGACGGTAGTTGGCAAAAAATGGTGTGTGTCGGCCTCCTTCTTCCTTCGATAATACGTATATCTCTGCTTCAAAACGTGTGTGCGGCGTAATCGAACCCGGATGACACAACACCTGACCACGTTCTACTTCTTCGCGCTTGGTTCCACGTAATAGAACTCCTACGTTGTCTCCTGCACGACCTTCGTCAAGCAACTTCCTGAACATCTCTACTCCGGTACAGGTGGTCTTCTGGGTTTCTTTTATACCTACAATCTCTATCTCTTCTCCTACCTTGACGATGCCTCGCTCTACACGTCCGGTCACTACAGTCCCTCGTCCCGATATCGAGAAGACGTCTTCTATCGGCATCAAAAAGGGTTGATCAACAGATCGCTCTGGGATCGGGATGTAGTCATCCATCGCTGCTACCAGTTTCAGGATTGATGGTATACCTATATCACTTTCATCGCCTTCCAGTGCCTTCAAGGCTGAGCCCGTCACTATCGGGGTGTCGTCTCCTGGGAATTCGTAGGCATCCAGCAGTTCGCGGACTTCCATTTCTACCAGTTCCAGCAACTCTGCATCATCAACCTGATCTGCTTTGTTCAAATAAACCACCACGTAGGGCACACCCACCTGACGGGCTAACAGAATGTGCTCACGGGTCTGTGGCATCGGACCATCTGCTGCACTACAGACCAGGATTGCGCCATCCATCTGCGCTGCTCCGGTGATCATGTTCTTGACGTAATCAGCATGACCCGGGCAATCTACGTGCGCATAGTGACGATTATCACTTTCATACTCTACGTGCGCTGTTGCTATCGTGATACCGCGTTCTCTTTCTTCCGGGGCGTTATCTATCTGATCGTAGGCCTTGACTTCTCCACCATGTTGCTCTGCCATGATCTTGGTGATCGCCGCTGTCAGTGTCGTCTTACCATGATCAACGTGACCTATCGTTCCCACATTTACATGTGGTTTCGTGCGTTCAAATTTCTCCTTCGACA
>CAZMOM010000024.1:0-50342 GCA_964568075.1 uncultured Gammaproteobacteria bacterium | reverse complement strand
CTCAGATTGAGGAAAACCTAACATAGCACTGGTCCAAAGTTCGGGGGGCACTCCACCTAGACGTGCCTGAGAATAGTCTAGTGCCCACAATAGCTCTTTGCTATTTTTGTGTTTAATAGCTAAATCAATTCGTTTTAGTTCTTTAAAACGAGTCATTTAGACAGAGAATTTACTCTTCTTCGAGTTTCCAAAATTGTCCATTCTTAACTATTTTGCAGTGATAACAGCCACTATTTGAATTGTCTATGTTGTACCACTCGTGATTTCCATTCCTTTTTTCACAATCCTCGCCCTTATCCGCAATACCTAGATTAATTATGAACCAGGGAAAGTATGACCGGAGCCATGTTCTTTTTCTATACGGCCCACCAGAATATTGCGGCATTATTGGTTCTTCTTTTTACACATAACAGTTAATTCTTTGGTTGTTGGTTTTGATGATCATTCTATGTATCCGCTCCGTATTGAGTGCCTGCGATTGGCAAAAATCCCAGAACACCAACCACTCGCGCGATAACCGAAAATCCCACCGCTGTGGCATTCGATAACGTGCTTTGTCTGCCGCGGTTTGTATACATGGTAGCAAATTAATAGGGGTGGCAAAAACGCTATGCAAATCATTAATTTGGCACTATTGGCCAGATTTGCGACTGGCCCGGATAAACCCGGCGCCATATAAGTAGCCAGTTGGCTCGGTCAGAGAATCAGTACGGCAACAGTTTCGCTGACCATCTTGCAGCCTTGACGCTGGATTGATCATGGATGACATTCGACCGGCATTGCCAAAAGATTCCAAACGCTTCGTAACCTTGTTTCGGCAGACGGTTCGCAATCGTGGGCTGAGTTACGCGACTGAAAAAACCTATTTGCATTGGATTCTTCGCTTCATCAGATTCCACAACAGGCAGCATCCGCAGAAACTCGGCGGCCAGGAAGTGTCACTTTTTCTTAGTGACCTTGCGGTGCAGCGGCATTGTTCAGGTGGCACTCAGCGTACCGCTTTGAACGCGCTGGTTTTTCTGTACAAGCATCACCTGGGCATCGAGTTGCCGAAGATCAATTTTCGGTATGCCAGGCGGCCGCGCAGAGTGCCGACGGTATTCAGTCACAACGAAGCGCTTGCCGTAATTCAACGACTCGAGGGCATCGACAAACTGATCGCTCGTATTCTGTATGGCTCCGGTCTTCGCATCAGTGAGGCGCTGCGGCTGCGTGTGAAGGATCTCGATTTCAGCAGTTTGCAAATCACGGTGCGTGACGGCAAAGGCGGCGGCGAACGTTTTACTTTGCTGGCGCGCTCTTTAGTGGACGATCTGAAAACCCAGATCGGCAAAGCCCTGAAGCTCCATGCGTATGACCTGTCGTGCGGCCATGGCGAGGTCTATCTGCCGGACGCACTGGCGCGAAAATATCCAACGGCAGCTACAAGTTCGGCATGGCAATTCCTTTTTCCGGCCGCCACCATCAACGTCGATCCGCAAACCGGCCTTCTTCGCCGTCACCATCGGCACTACTCGGCCTTTCAGAAAGCGCTCAGACCGGCGATACGACGGGCGGGCATCCACCGCAGGGCCGGGTCGCATACCTTTCGGCACTCGTTCGCCACACGGCTGATCGAAACGGGGTACGACATCAAGCTCGTGCAGTCTTTGCTGGGACACAGCGATATTCGGACGACGGAGATCTATCTTCACGTCGTCCGCAACCGCGCCGGGGCAATCGTCAGCCCGGTTGACACCCTAGCCAGTTAGCCCGGTCGCGAAAAACAAGTATACCCGCTGTCCAGGTGTTCCTGCTGTCACCCAAAACTTGCGTTATCGGAAAATGACACGCCCTTGGCCAGGGTCTTGTGAACCGGGCATCGATGTGAAATTTCGGCCAGTCTTCTTTTTTGCGCGTCATCCAAATCGCCAGTGATATGTACATGACTGGTGATGTGATCGATAAAACCCTTGGCCTGGTCGTCACAGTCTTCGCAATCCTTCGCGTGTATCCTGTCAAATTCGTAGCTCGCCGTAACCGATTCGAGCGCGATGCCTTTGCGGCGGCAATACATCGCCAGCGTGATGCAGGTGCAGGCCCCCAGTGAACCGAGTAGCAACTCGTAAGGATTCGGCCCCGCATCGGCGCCGCCCAGATCGACCGGTTCATCGGCTTTCCACTTGTGGCGACCATTCGACAATTCGACTTTGGTTCCCGTCGAAAGCGTGGCAGTAATTTGTGTCATGTTTTATTCCTCACGAAGGTGACGTTTGTTCGGGAACATGCCCGGGCGATGCGCCTGGATCCGGAAAATGTGTTCCTAAAAAATATAGTAAAATCAATATCTTATGCAGTACTGGTGTGCGCGATAAGTTCTCGATGCGCTGCGCGACAAATTGCCGTGGGCGCGCTGTGACATTAATCAGGCGCGTTTTCTTTCGCGGCCCGCCGATTTTTTTAGCACGTTTTTCAAATACTGACCGGTGTAGGAGCGTTCCGTCGCGCTGACTTCCTCCGGCGTGCCGGTCGCGATGACCTCCCCGCCACCGTCACCACCCTCGGGGCCGAGATCGATAATCCAGTCGGCGGTCTTGATCACATCGAGGTTGTGCTCGATCACGACCACCGTGTTGCCCTGGTCACGCAATCTCTGCAACACCAGCAGCAACTGCGCGATGTCATGAAAGTGCAGACCGGTCGTCGGCTCATCGAGAATGTACAGCGTTCTTCCGGTTGCACGTTTGGATAATTCCTTGGCGAGCTTGACGCGTTGTGCCTCGCCACCGGACAAGGTCGTCGCGTTCTGGCCGAGCCGAACATAAGTCAGCCCGACATCGGTCAGGGTTTCCAGTTTTTTTGCGACGGCCGGCACATTGGCAAAAAACTCCAGTGCATCCTCGACCGTCATGTCCAGCACTTGGTGAATGTTTTTCCCTTTATAGAGAATCTGCAGGGTTTCGCGGTTGTAGCGTTTGCCCTTGCAGATATCGCAGGACACATAGATGTCGGGTAGAAAATGCATCTCGACCTTGATCACGCCGTCACCCTGGCACGCCTCGCAGCGTCCACCCTTGACGTTGAAGCTGAAGCGGCCAGGTGCATAACCGCGTGAGCGGGCTTCCTGGGTGCCGGCAAACATTTCTCGTATTGGCGTGAACAGGCCGGTGTAGGTCGCCGGGTTCGAGCGCGGTGTTCGGCCGATCGGGCTCTGGCTGATATCGATGACGCGGTCCAGGTGGTCGAGTCCGATAACACCGTCGTTTGGCAATGGATTGTGCGACGACGGATTGATCCGATCGGCGACCGCTTCATACAAAGTATGGTTGATCAGCGTGGACTTGCCCGATCCTGAAACGCCGGTCACGCAGGTCATCAGGCCGACCGGTATTTCGACATCGATGTTTTTCAGGTTGTTGCCGCGCGCACCGTTGATGGTAATGACTCTTTTATCGTCTATCGGCGTCCGCATCGGCGGCATCGGGATGCGGCGGCGGCCGGACAGGTACTGACCGGTCAGCGATTCGGAATGCGCCTGGATATCCTCTGCGCTGCCTTGGGCAACGATCTGGCCGCCGTGGACGCCCGCCCCGGGGCCGAGATCGACGACATAATCCGATGACAAAATAGCCTCTTCGTCATGTTCGACGACGATTACCGTGTTCCCGAGATCGCGAAGATGGAACAGGGTTTGCAACAGGCGCTGATTGTCCCGCTGATGCAGGCCGATCGAGGGTTCGTCGAGTATGTACATGACGCCGACCAGACCCGATCCGATCTGGCTGGCGAGCCGGATGCGCTGGGCCTCGCCGCCGGACAGGGTTTCGGCGCTGCGATCGAGGGTCAGGTAGTCGAGACCGACGTCCGACAGGAAGCGCAACCGTTCACCGATTTCCTTGACGACCCTCGACGCGACTTCTCCGCGCCAGCCGGGCAAACTCATTTCTTCGAAGAACTTGCGTGCGTCACCGACCGCCAACGCCGCAATTTCCGGCAGGGTCTTATCCGCGACAAAAACGTTTCTGGCGGCACGGTTGAGTCTCTTGCCATCGCATTCGGGGCAGGGCTGACTCGCCATGTATTTGGCGAGTTCTTCGCGAACCATGCTGGACTCGGTCTCACGATAACGGCGCTGCATGTTCGGGATGATGCCTTCGAATGCATGGCGTCGCCTGACGTGCCCGCCGCGCCCATCGAGGTACTGAAAATCGATTTTTTCCCCTCCGCTGCCATAGAGGATCGTCTCGCTAATTTCTTGCGGCAGGTCTTCGAACGGCTTTTCGATATCGAACCGGTAATGCCTGGCCAGCGACTGAATCATCTGGAAGTAGTACGCGTTGCGCCGGTCCCAGCCGCGAATCGCGCCACCGGCCAGGCTCAGGTTGCCGTGCAGGACCACACGGCCCGCGTCAAAAAACTGCCGAACGCCGAGTCCGTCGCAGTCCGGGCATGCGCCGGTCGGATTGTTGAAGGAAAACAGACGCGGTTCCAGCTCGCTGAGGCTGTAGCCACAGACATTGCATGCAAAGCGATCGGAGAAAACCAGCTCGGCCTTGCCGGAGTCGTTCATCCAGGTGATTTTTGCCACCCCGTCGGTCAGGTGCAATGCAGTTTCAAACGATTCCGCCGCCCGCAGGTTGATATCCGGGCGGACCTTGAAACGATCAACGACAACCTCGATCGTGTGTTTCCGTTTCAAGTCCAGTTTTGGCGCATCGTCGAGTTCGCAAACCTCACCATCGATGCGCGCGCGGATAAAACCTTGACTGCGCAGCTCCTGCAGCAATTGGTGATGTTCGCCTTTGCGGTTCTGGATCACCGGCGCCAGCATCATCAGGGCGCTGCCCTCTTCCAGGTTCATGACCGTATCCACCATCTGACTGATCGTCTGCGCCTCCAGATCACTGCCATGATCCGGGCACCGGGGAATTCCTGCGCGTGCATATAGCAGCCGCAGGTAATCATAAATTTCGGTGACGGTGCCGACCGTGGATCGCGGGTTGTGGGAGGTGGATTTCTGCTCGATAGAGATCGCCGGCGACAGTCCTTCGATATGATCGACGTCCGGTTTTTCCATCATCGACAGAAACTGCCTGGCGTACGCCGATAGCGACTCGACGTAACGGCGCTGGCCTTCGGCGTATATCGTGTCGAACGCGAGCGACGACTTGCCAGAACCCGACAGCCCGGTGAGAACAATCAGCTTGTCCCGGGGCAGTTCCAGATCCAGATTTTTCAGATTGTGGGTACGGGCGCCCCGAATGCTGATGTATTTCATAGTCCGCTGTTTTGACGAGTCAACCTGCTAATATACGCCGCTTTGGAATCGCGGGGCAAAGGGGGCGCCATTTGACTGGCAGCGCGCAAGGTAATGGCCTGAATTCGCTGGAAAGGCGCGTAACCGCCGTGTTGGCCGGCGTCTATGGCGTGCGCATGCTTGGCCTGTTCCTGCTCTTGCCGGTTCTGGCGTTATACGTAGCCGACATGCCAGGGGCGACGCCGATTCTGATCGGTGTCGCGGTCGGTGCTTATGGTATTACTCAGGCCGTCCTGCAGATTCCTTTTGGCGCTCTTTCCGATCGGATCGGCCGCAAGCCCGTCATCATCGCCGGGCTGATTATTTTTGTCGTCGGCAGCGTCGTTGCCGCCAAGTCGCAGTCCATCGGCCTGCTGATCGCGGGCCGAGCGTTGCAGGGCGGCGGTGCGATTTCCGCCGCGGTCACCGCGTTGCTCGCCGATCATACCCGCGCCGAGTTTCGCACCCGATCGATGGCTGTCGTTGGCGTCACGATCGGCAGCTCCTTCATGTTGTCATTGATGCTCGGGCCGGCGCTCGCGAACCTGTGGGGCGTGTCCGGGTTGTTCTGGCTGGCGGCGATCCTCGGTGTCCTGGCGATGCTGCTGGTCGGGTTCGGGGTGCCGCCGGTTGCGAGCCAGATCGGGGCGCCGGTGAATTTCTCCGGCGGGCTGGCCGATCCCCGGCTGCGCCTGCTGTATGGCGGTGTGTTTGTCCTGCACCTGACGCTGACCGGCCTGTTCGTTGCGTTGCCGCTGATGCTGCGGCAGGAACTGGGTTTTGCGGCCAGCGAACATTGGAAGCTTTACCTGGTAACGATGCTGCTGTCGTTGCTGGGCACGATCCCGATGATTATTTTCGCGGAGCGGCGCCGGCACATCGGTGATGGCGGTGGTGGCGCCGGGCCACTCACCGCTGCCGTATTTCTGGCCGCTGCCGGGCAACTGCTGTTGGCAAGTGGCTGGGGCGGACTGACCGGGGTCGGTTGCGGGCTGATCCTGTTCTTCGCCGGGTTCAACTTCCTCGAGGCAAGGATGCCGACACTGCTGTCGGTCCTGGCGGATCCCGATAATCGCGGTGCGGCGATGGGTATATACGCGACGAGCCAATTCCTCGGCGCATTCGCTGGTGGCGTTCTGGCTGGCGTCGTGCTGACCGGCGGGGGCGCCGGGCTGGTTTATGTCACGGGCGCTGCTTTGCTTGCAGCGTGGTTTATGCTGGGAAAAATTGCGAATATCCAGCTCATTGATTCATATTCCGGGGTGCGTAAATGATGCTAAGCGCATACAATACGCAACCCGCCTTTGGCACAACGAACACAAAGAATACGGAGCAGACATGGCCCGCGGAATCAACAAAGTAATACTGGTCGGAAATCTTGGCTCAGACCCGGAAACCCGGGCGATGCCCAGCGGCACCCAGGTCACGAACATCAGCGTCGCGACCAGCGAATCCTGGAAAGACAAGCAAACCGGCGACCAGCAGGAGCGAACCGAGTGGCACAAAGTCGTTTTCTTCGGTCGTCTTGCCGAGATCGCATCCGAATATCTGCGCAAGGGCTCGCAGGTCTATGTCGAGGGCAGTTTGCGGACCAACAAGTGGCAGGACCGCGACGGTAATGATCGCTACACGACAGAAATCGTCGCCAAGGAAATGCAAATGATGGGCAGCAGGCCGGGTTCCGGCGTGCCCGCCCAGGTGGCAAGCGCTGGCGGCGCCCCGGCTTCTGCCGATGCCCCGTTCGAGGACGATATTCCGTTTTAGGAGTCTGCCTGGCCAGGGTCGTGCCTACTCGACGGCCGTAAACCGGTTCATTGTTTCCATCCTTCTCGTTAAATAGACACAGTTATTTGCCTCGAACGATGAAAACATTGCTTACGATTTTCCGCGCGTCTCGTTACGGCCGACCTGACCAGGCAGACTCCCGGTACCTGACCAGGCGGACTCCCGGTGGCCTTTTTTCGCCTGGCCAGGATCGTACCGGGCAGGCGGCCACAGAGAATCAGAACGGATCGGCGCACGATAGGTGCGCCGTTTGTTTTTCTCCCGACACTCACTGAGATCACAACAGAGTCTATTTCATGTCCAATTTGATCGCTCCGCATGGCGGAGAACTGAAAAATCTTGTTTTGCCGGAGGGGCAAAAAGCGGAAGCAAAAAAAAAGGCGCGCGATCTGAAATCGTGGGATCTGACATCGCGGCAGATCTGCGATATCGAGTTGCTGTTGTGCGGCGCTTTTTCACCGCTTGAAGGATTTCTCAACCGTGCCGATTACGATTCCGTACTGAAAAAGATGCGTCTCGCCGATGGCACCTTGTGGCCGATGCCGGTCACCCTCGATGTCAGCGAGCAGTTTGCGGAGGACCTGTCGGCGGGCGACGAAATTGCCCTGCGCGACCGGGAGGGCGTTCTCATCGCCGTCATGCAGATTGAAGACACCTGGACTGCCGACAAAAAGGCTGAGGCCAAAGCCGTATTTGGCACGACCGACGAAAAACACCCGGCGGTTCATTATCTGAATCATTTTGCCAACCCAGTTTATGTCGGCGGTCGGCTGACCGGTGTTCAGGCGCCCGACCACTACGATTTCAAACATTTGAGGGAAACGCCGACCGAGCTGCGCCAGCGCTTTGAGAAGATGGGCTGGCGCAGAATAGTCGCGTTTCAGACCCGCAACCCGATGCATCGGGCGCACCAGGAGCTGACCTTTCACGCGGCGCGCAATGTGGAAGCGAACCTGTTGATTCACCCGGTCGTCGGCATGACCAATCCGGGTGATATCGATCATTACACCCGGGTTCGCTGTTACGAAAAGGTGCTCAGTTATTACCCGGATCAGACCACCGCATTGAGCCTGTTGCCGCTGGCGATGCGCATGGGCGGTCCACGGGAGGCGTTGTGGCATGCACTGATTCGCAAGAACTTCGGTTGCACGCATTTTATCGTCGGGCGCGATCACGCAGGACCCGGCGACGATTCGAAAGGCAAACCGTTCTACGGCCCTTACGATGCACAGGAACTGATCAGCAAGCACCAGGATGAAATCGGTATCGAGATGGTGCCGTTCAAGATGATGGTTTACGTGCAGGAAAAAGCGCAGTTTCTTCCCATCGACGAAACCACCGACGAGCAGACCGTGCTGAATATTTCCGGTACGGAATTTCGCCGCCGCCTGCAGGAAGGCCTGGACATACCCGAATGGTTTTCCTATCCGGACGTCGTGGAGGAGCTACGCAAGACCCACCCGCCGCGGCACGAGCAGGGAATGGCCGTGTTTTTTACCGGTCTGTCGGGCTCTGGCAAGTCAACCATCGCCAACGCCTTGCTGACCAAACTGATGGAAATGGGCGGCCGTCCGGTCACGCTACTGGATGGCGACATCGTCAGGAAGAATCTGTCCAGTGAACTGGGATTCTCGCGGGAGCACCGCGACCTGAACATCCTGCGCATCGGTTATGTCGCCAGCGAGATCGTCAAGAATGGCGGCATTGCGCTTTGCGCGCCGATCGCACCGTACACAGCCACCCGGCGCAAAGTCCGGGAGACCATTCAACAATACGGAGGATTTATCGAGGTTTACGTCTCCACGCCGCTGGAGACTTGTGAAGAGCGGGATCGCAAGGGTCTTTACGCCAAGGCGCGGGCCGGGATTATCAAGGAATACACGGGCATCTCGGATCCTTACGAAACCCCGGAAAACCCGGAGGTGGACATCAATACGCAGCATATTTCTCCGGATAATGCGGCCCACCAGATCCTGATCAAACTGGAAAACCTGGGATTCATCCGGTAAACCGTGCCTTAGCCGGCTTGCGTTCTGGAAAAACACAAGGAAAAATAGTAACTTACGCCTTCTGAAGATGATTTGAATTCGTCGTCGTTAACCACAATGCCAGCAAAACTCTATATCAAAACTTTTGGCTGCCAGATGAATGAGTACGATTCCGACAAAATGGCGGACGTTCTCAGGGAATCGCATGGCCTGGAATTGACCGACGACGCCGGACAGGCAGACGTCTTGTTGCTCAATACCTGTTCGATTCGCGAAAAGGCACAGGAGAAAGTGTTTTCGCAGCTCGGCCGGTGGAAGAACTGGAAAAAGGAAAAGCCAGACCTGGTGATCGGCGTCGGTGGCTGCGTAGCCTCACAGGAAGGCGAGGCGATTCGGCGGCGTGCGCCGTATGTCGATCTCGTGTTCGGGCCGCAGACCCTGCATCGTCTTCCGGCGATGATTGACGAATTTCGCCGTAGCGGCAAAGGCCAGATCGATATCAGTTTTCCCGAGATCGAAAAATTCGATTGCCTGCCAAAACCGCGGGCCGATGGCGCGACCGCATTTGTGTCGGTGATAGAAGGCTGCAGCAAATATTGTACTTTCTGTGTCGTTCCCTACACCCGCGGCGAGGAAGTCAGTCGGCCTTTCGACGACGTGATTGCCGAAATCGTGCAACTGGCACAACAAGGCGTAAAGGAAATCAACTTGCTCGGCCAGAACGTCAACGCCTATCGCGGTCCGATGAATGACGGCGTTGACGCGGATCTCGCCACGCTGATACATTTTGTCGCCGCGGTCGATGGCATCGAACGGATACGTTTTACGACATCGCACCCGGTCGAATTCACCGACAGCTTGATCGACGCTTATGCCGAAGTCCCGAAACTGGCCAATTTTCTTCATCTTCCGGTGCAAAGTGGATCGGACCGGGTGCTGGCGATGATGAAACGGGGCCACACCACGCTCGAGTACAAGCAGAAAATCCGGCGCCTTAGGAAGGCACGCCCGGACATTTCGATTTCCTCGGACTTTATCGTCGGCTTTCCGGGTGAGACGGATAAGGACTTCACCGCTACGATGAACCTGATCGCCGAGATCGGTTTCGATCAGTCGTTCAGTTTTATCTATTCGGCAAGACCGGGCACACCGGCTGCGTCATTTGCCGACGAGATCAGCGCCGAAGAAAAACAACAACGCCTGGTCTTGTTGCAACAAAGAATCAATCAGCAGGCACAGGCGATCAGCCGCGGGATGATTGGCTCGGTACAGCGGGTGCTGGTCGAAAGGCCGTCACTGAAGAATCTCGGTCAGATGTCCGGTCGGACCGAAAACAATCGCTGGGTAAATTTTGATGGCGATTCTTCGCTGATCGATCAGTTTGTCGATGTCCGCATCACCGAGGCGTTGCCGAATTCGCTGCGCGGCCGCCTGGAAACAGAGCGCTGCGCCGCCTGAATGAGCGAACAGTTAATGGAGCTTACGCTGGAGCCCGCCGATAACGAGCGGCTGGCGCGGTTGTGCGGGCAGTTTGATGAGCATCTGAAACTGATCGAGAAGCATCTTAATGTCGATGTCAGCGCGCGCGGCAATCGGTTCAACATCAGCGGCGAAAAAAAATACGCAGAAATCGCCGGTAATGTATTACAGCAACTTTACCAGCAGGCTGGCGAAGAGGACCTGACCCCGGAGCGGGTTCACATGGCGTTGCGCGAAGCAGGCATGTTGCCGGTCGATGAGGTCAGCACGGTCAACGGTGAAGTGCGAACGCGCGGTAAAGTTATTCGTTGTCGCGGCCGCAATCAAGTCACGTATCTGCAGAATATGCGCAGCAGTGACCTGACCATTAGCATCGGGCCCGCAGGGACGGGTAAGACCTATCTCGCGGTGGCGCGCGCGGTCGAAGCGCTGGAGCAGGAGGAGGTGCGCCGCATCATCCTGGTCCGCCCGGCGGTCGAGGCCGGTGAACGTCTCGGATTCCTGCCCGGCGACTTGTCGCAGAAAGTCGATCCGTATCTCAGACCTATGTACGACGCGCTTTATGAAATGCTGGGTTTCGAGCGCGTCGCCCGGTTGGTCGGAAAAAGCATTATCGAAGTGGCTCCGCTGGCATTCATGCGCGGCCGTTCGTTGAATGAAAGTTTTGTCATCCTCGATGAAGCGCAGAACACCAGCGCAGAACAAATGAAAATGTTTCTTACTCGTATCGGTTTCGGCTCAAGGGCCGTGGTCACCGGCGATATAACGCAAACCGATTTACCACGTGGCCAGGAATCAGGGTTGAAGCAGGTGGTCAGGATTTTGGCCGATGTCAAAGGCGTCAGCTTCTCGCGGTTTGGTGTGCAGGACGTCGTTCGTCATCCGCTGGTGCAGGCCATCGTCGAAGCGTATGAACGTCACGACAAAAAACCTGAATGAGCGCACCCGACACAGGTCTTGAGATTGCCATTCAGATACAGTGCCCATCGGTATCCGTTCCCGGCGAGCGTGATTTTCACGACTGGGTGGCAGCCGCCCTCCAGGAGAAACATTGCGCACGGGAAATCACGATTCGGGTCGTCAATGAAGCGGAAAGCCGGACGCTGAACAAGCGCTACCGCGGCAGGGATGCGCCGACCAATGTGCTGTCCTTCCCGGCCGACTTGCCGGCCGCTGTCGATCACCCGTTGCTCGGCGACCTGGTGATTTGCGCACCGTTGCTGGAGAGTGAGGCGCGCGAACAGGGCAAGGATCTGCAGGCACACTGGGCGCACCTGGTCGTTCATGGCGTGTTGCACCTGCTCGGCCATGACCATCAGCAGACTGGCGAGGCGGAAATCATGGAAGCGCGCGAGGTCGAGATACTCGCATCTTTGGGTTTTCCCGGCCCGTTTGAACAGACGAACGGTGCCTGACCGGTGGGCCCGGTACTGCTTACGCAGAGCGGTGCACAGGTGGTAAACTGACCTATGTCCGACGACCAGCCTCCAAGTAGTAACGGTCCCTGGAAGCGGCGCTGGCTGGATAAACTCAGCAGAGTTTTCCGCGCCACACCGAGGGATCGCGAACAAGTCATCGCGTTTCTTCGTAGTGCCTGCGACAAAGGTCTGTTCGATACGGAAGAACAGGCCATGCTGGAGGGTGTGCTCGAGGTATCCGAGACCCACGTTCGGGAGGTCATGATTCCGCGCTCCCAGATGGTCGTGGTCGAACGTGATGCCGATGCCCGCGAACTGCTACCGGTCATAATCGAATCCGGTCACTCGCGTTTTCCGGTCGTTGGCGACGACCGCGACGAAGTCGCCGGAATCCTGCTGGCGAAAGACCTGCTGCGATATTTCGCCGAAGACGGAAAAACCGCTTTCGATATTCGCGAATACATGCGTGCCGCCATTTTTATTCCCGAAAGTAAGCGCTTGAAAACCCTGCTCAAGGAATTTCGCGCCAGCCACAATCACATGGCAATCGTAGTCGACGAATATGGTGGTGTTGCCGGATTGCTGACGATCGAGGACGTACTGGAGCAAATCGTCGGCGATATCGACGACGAGCACGATATAGAGGAAGACATATTTATACAGCGCGACAACGCGACCGAGTTCACCGTCCACGCGCTGACCCGGATCGATGATTTCAATGAGTATTTTGGTACGGAATTCAGCGACGAGGATTACGGCACCGTCGGCGGGTTGATATTGAATGAAATGGGCAAGTTGCCTGGTCGCGATGAATCAGTGGCCGTCGATGGCATTACGTTCAAAGTGACTCGCGCGGGCACGCGACGTATCGAAACCTTGCAGGTGACCGTTGGCGATGGGGATATTCCCGGTGTGCGCAGTGACAACTGATCCGGAGCGAAGCCGGTTTTGACCGGCTGGCTCAGAGGTCGCCGGGGGGACCTGGCTGCGTCGGTCTCGGGTCTGATACTACCCCTGGCATTTGCCCCGCTGCAGTGGTGGCCGATCGCGCCGTTGTCACTCGGCGTGCTGTTTTTCTGCTGGCAGACGGACGATGCGCGGCAGGCGGCCAGGCGAGGATTCCTGTATGGCGCCGCCGTGTTCCTGGCCGGCACCTACTGGCTTTACCACTCCATCCATATCCTCGGCAAGGCGCCGCTGCTGCTCGCCCTGCTGCTGATGCTCGGGCTGGTCGCCATCATGGGTCTTTACCATGCGCTGCTGGGCTACCTGGTTGTCCGGGGGCGACTGCAAAGCGGACTGGCGGGGTGGCTGGTCGGCCTGCCTTTTTCCTGGGTGCTGATGGAGTGGTGGCGCGGCTGGTTTCTGACCGGCTTCCCGTGGCTGAGCGTCGGCTACAGCCAAAGCGACGGACTATTGGGTTCGCTGGCGCCGGTACTCGGTGTTTACGGGATCAGCCTCGCTTTGGCAGTCAGCGCGGGCACCCTGCTGGCGATGGCGCTCGGCCGGCGCGGCGAGATCGTGACCGCGCTTGGCGTCCTGGCTGCCATCGGCCTGGCCGCCATTATGTTCGCCCGGGTCGAATGGACTGAAACAGCCGGCGATGCAGTATCGGTCACGATCGTGCAGCCATCGATTCCGCAGGAAGACAAATGGCTGCCGGAAATGCTGGAGCCGACGCAGGATCTGTATGTTTCGATGACGGACGGACACTGGGACAGCGACCTGATCGTCTGGCCAGAGGCCGCGATTCCTGCGCTTATTTTCGAGGTCGATGATTTTTTGATGGCGCTGCGTGAGCGGATGCTGACCCGCGGCAACACCCTGCTGCTGGGAATCATCGATTACGAGCCGGACACGGGCCAGTTTAGCAATACCTTGCTCAGCCTCGGGCCGCAGGTGGCGTTTTATTACAAACGGCACCTGGTGCCTTTCGGTGAGTTTTTTCCGGTCCCGCAGTTCGTGCGCCGATGGATGCGCCTGCGCAATTTGCCTTACACCGATTTTGAACCGGGCCCGGATAATCAGGCTCCGTTGCAGATTAACGGTTTCTCGGTTGCGCCGAGCATCTGTTACGAGGATGCCTATGGACAGGAGCAGCGTGCGTTCCTGCCGCAGGCGGCCTTGCTGGTCAACGTCAGCAACGATGCCTGGTTCGGAGATACGATCGCACCCCACCAGCACCTGCAGATCTCCCGCCTACGGGCGATGGAGGCGCGGCGTTTCATGCTCAGGGCGACCAACAACGGCATATCGGCGGTGATCGGCCCCGACGGCGCTTTACTGATTGTTTCCCGACAGTTTGTCCCCCAGGTGATCGATGCGACCGTACAGCCGCTCTCGGGCGAGACCTTTTATATTCGGACAGGCAACTATCCGCTGATCATCTTCTGTCTGCTTGCACTGGCGGCCACGGTCCTGGCGAGGCGATTCAAAGGATTGCCGTAATATCGTGTGAGTGTCGCCACAGCGCCGGCTACGGTATCCTTGCGCGTTCGGCAAACGGCGGGCGCTGGCGAAAACAACGGACCGGGAATCCATGGACGAAAAGTATCAGCCAAAAAATATCGAGGCACAGGCGCAGTCCTGGTGGGAGGAGCACGCAAGCTTTATCGCGCGTGAGGACGCCCCTGGCGAGAAATATTATTGCCTGAGCATGTTCCCGTATCCCAGCGGTCGCTTGCACATGGGTCATGTTCGTAATTATACGATCGGCGATGTGATCAGCCGTTACCAGCGTATGCAGGGGCGCAATGTCATGCAGCCGATCGGCTTCGACGCGTTCGGCATGCCGGCGGAAAATGCAGCGATCCAGAATAAGGTGCCACCGGCACGCTGGACCTATGAAAACATAAGCTACATGCAGGAGCAGCTGCGCGCACTTGGTTTCGCCTATGACTGGAATCGCGAGCTGACGACCTGCACGCCCGAGTACTACCGCTGGGAGCAGTGGTTGTTCGTGAAGCTTTTCAAAAAGGGGCTGGTGTACAAGAAAAATGCGGTGGTTAACTGGGATCCGGTCGACCAGACCGTGCTGGCCAATGAACAGGTCATCGATGGGCGTGGCTGGCGTTCCCACGCGCTTGTCGAGCGGCGTGAAATCCCGCAGTGGTTCATGCGCATCACCGCGTATGCGGACGAACTGCTGGATCAACTCGAAAATCTGGATGACTGGCCCGATGCCGTGCGGACGATGCAGAAAAACTGGATCGGCCGCTCGCAGGGACTCGACATCAGTTTCGCGGTAGACGGCGACGAACCGCTGGGAGTATTCACCACGCGTCCGGACACGCTGATGGGAGTCACCTATATGGCCGTCGCCGCGGAACACCCGTTGGCGGTCAAGGCGGCGGGCAACAACCCGGAAGTTGCCGCTTTCCTGGAAAAATGCCGCAAATTAGTCACGGCCGAAGCCGATCTGGAGACGATGGAAAAAGAAGGCATGGCGCTGGGCATAGATTCGATTCACCCGGTCACCGGTGAAAAAATCCCGGTCTGGACAGCCAATTTCGTTTTGATGACTTACGGAACCGGCGCGGTGATGGCGGTACCCGGACATGATCATCGCGACTGGGAGTTTGCGACGAAATACGATTTGCCTATCGTCCAGGTCATCGATCCGGATGACGGAAGCGAAGTCGATTTGTCGGTCGGCGCCAATATCGCCTGTGGAACACTGGTGGATTCCGGCGATTACACCGGGATGACCAGCGAACAGTCGTTTGCTGCGCTGGCGGATCTTTTCGAAAAAAATGGCACGGGCGGGCGGCGAACCAATTACCGGCTGCGCGACTGGGGCGTTTCGCGCCAACGCTACTGGGGCGCGCCGATCCCGATGATCTATTGTGAACAGTGTGGTGATGTGCCGGTGCCTGAAGAGCAGTTGCCGGTGATATTGCCGGAAGACGTCGCCGTGACCGGCGAAGGTTCGCCGTTGCAACATATGCCGGAGTTTTACCAGGTCGATTGCCCGGAATGCGGAAGCGATGCGCGCCGCGAGACCGACACCTTCGATACCTTTGTCGAGTCATCCTGGTATTTCGCGCGTTATGCGAGCCACGACTGCGCCGACGCGATGCTCGACCAGCGAGCCGACTACTGGCTGCCGGTAGATCAATATATTGGTGGGATCGAGCACGCGATCCTGCATCTTTTGTATGCCCGTTTTTTTCAAAAAGTGATGCGCGACCTGGGGTTGGTAAAAAGCGATGAGCCGTTCACACGATTGCTGACTCAGGGCATGGTGCTTAAAGACGGCGCCAAGATGTCCAAATCCAAGGGCAACACGGTGGATCCGCAGGGAATGATCGATCGTTACGGTGCCGACACGGTCAGGTTTTTCATGATGTTTGCTTCCCCGCCTGCGCAATCACTGGACTGGTCTGACGAAGGTGTACATGGCGGGTTTCGCTTTCTGAAGCGGTTTTGGAAGCTGGTCTATAGCCATGTCGTTCCGGGTGCGGTGGAACCACTCGATGTCGCCTCGCTGGACAGTGAGCAAAAGAAAATGAGGCGCCAGACTCACGATACGATTGCCAAAGTCGGCGATGATATTGGCAGAAGGTTTACCTTTAATACGGCGATAGCCGCGGTCATGGAATTGCTAAATCACGTTTCACGCTTCGAGGACACCAGCGCCCAGGGCAGGGCCGTAATCCATGAGGCGCTGGAAATGGCGTGTCTGCTGTTGTCGCCCATCGTGCCCCACATTTGTCATCAACTCTGGCACGAGCTGGGGCATCAGGAGGCGATCGTCGACGCTCGCTGGCCGCAGCCCGATGAATCTGCCCGGGTACAGGACATGGTGGAAATCGTCGTACAAGTGAACGGCAAACTCCGCTCGCGAATATCGGTCGCAGCAGATGCAGATCGCGATCTGATCGAACAGGTGGCGCTGGCCGATGACAACGTGCAACGATTCGTCGGCAAAAATACGGTTCGCAAGGTCGTAGTCGTCCCGGGAAGACTGGTTAATGTGGTTGTCTAGACACACTTTTATTGTTCTGGTTTTGCTGTTGGCCGGTTGCGGCTACCAGCTGCAAAGTTATGAACGCCTGCCGCCGGAAATGCAGCTCACGTTTATCCAGGCGAGCGATCATTACAGTATTTTTTATCGGCAGCTTCGCAAGGCGCTGGACGACGCGGGAATAACGCTGACCAATAATCCTGCCGGGGCGACCGCCGTGCTGGTGATCAGCGGGGACGACACCGGTCAGCGGCTGGTTACCGTCTCAGCACAGAATCAACCGCTCGAATTTGAAGTCTATTACAACGTCAGTTATCGGGTGCGCTCCGGAGACAGCGACTTGCTGCCGCTGCAAACAATTTCCGTCCTTCGCGATTACACCTACGACCGCACGATCGTACTCGGAAAACGCAACGAGGAAGAAGTCCTTCGCGAAGCGCTGGTTCGCGATCTCGTACGGCAGGTATTGCGCTCGCTGAATACGATTGGCAATGGCGCTGCCTGACTGGCGCCGGTATCCCGGCGTTTTGCGACTGGCCGACTTGCAGTATTCTGCACTGGAAGCCTTGCTGGATCAATACGCTCTGCGTCTGGTCAGGGTGGCGGACGGCGAGAATATTCCGGGGTCTTACTGGGGCGCCCCCGAAGCGGGTCTGATCGGGAACCGCCTTTACGCACGACCCGATACGCCGCTGCACTCGGTGCTGCACGAGACCGCTCATTTCATTTGCATGGACCGGGCGCGCCGGAAAATCCTGAATACCGATGCCGGTGGCGACTATGCCGAGGAAAACGGTGTCTGCTATTTACAGATTCTGTTAGCGGATCGACCGGGCATGATGGGGCGTGAGCGGATGTTCGCGGATATGGATCACTGGGGGTACAGATTCCGGTTCGGCAGTGCAAAGCGATGGTTTTACGATGACGGCGGGGATGCCGCAATGTGGCTGCAACGCCACGGACTGATCGAGCGCGGCCACGGACCGGTCATCGGCAGATGTCGCTAGCCCGCCCACCGCTGAAACGAGCCGCCTGTACTGGCGGCCACCGTGGCGCACGGTTATGATGGCTAAAACAACGCCTCCGGCGGGTCCGGGACGGCGAGGAGACAAGGCGCAGCCGCTGATGCCGGCCAAGATAAAGACCGCACATACCCAAAAATGCCTGCCAGGAGTACCGCTTCGCTGTACCTGAGCGAGGCGCACAGATTCCTTAGTGACTATAAAAACCAGGCAACAATCCGAAAAATCCGAACCGCTGTCCCCTGTGTATCTGATCACGGGAGACGATCCACTGCTGGTACAGGAAGCGGTAGACCGGGTTCGCGCCCGCGCGAAGGCGGCCGGCGCCGTTCGCAAGACTTTTTATGCAACCGATGATTTCGACTGGCAGGAGCTGTCCGCCGGTGGCGGTAACATGTCCCTGTTTGGCGATCGCCAGCTGACAGAAATGCATATTCCCGACGGGAAGCCGGGAGCCATCGGCAGCAGGGCGTTGAGGGAAATTGCGGCGCAGCCGCCAACCGAAGACATTTTGCTGGTCATCGTGTCGGCCGCCAGGAAGTCCGACATGAACAAGGCCAGCTGGGTCGCCGCGCTTGGCAAAGCCGGGCAACATATCGGCGCGTGGAGGCCTGACGAAACCGAAATGCCACGCTGGGTCAGGGAGCGGATGAACAGCGCCGGCCTGCAACCGGACGCCGCCGCGGCGAGATTGCTGGCCGAGCGGGTGGAAGGCAACCTGGTGGCGGCTGCACAGGAGATCGAAAAACTTCTGCTGTTGAGGGGGCCAGGACCGGTTGATGAAAGTGCGGTCAGCGAGGCAGTGACAGACAGCGCCAGGTTTGATGTGTTCCAGTTGACCCGGGCGGCGTTGGCCGGACGGGCAGACCGGGCGCTGAGGATTCTCTTCGGGCTCAGGGAGGAACGCCTGGCACCGCCGATTATCACCTGGGCCTTGTCCCGGGACCTGACCGATTTGTGTTTGCTTGCCGGTGCGCGGCCGGGCGCTGGTCCTAGGATGGCACCATTTCGAATGAACCAGCTGCGACCGGCCGCGCAACGACTGGGCCGTGATACCTGCCGGCGGCTTCTGCTTGAGACGGCGCGCGCCGATGCGATGTCCAAGGGGCGACTCAGAGGCGATGTCTGGCTTCAGTTCGCGTCTATCGTGACCGCGATGGCGGGACGCGGGTCCAGGGTGGCGGCATGAACTCGATCGGAATTTTTGGCGGAACTTTCGACCCGATTCACTACGGGCATTTGCGAACCGCGTTCGAGCTTTACGAAAATCTGCGTCTTGGCGAAGTTCGGTTTATGCCGTGCGGCGAACCGCCGCATCAAGAGATGGCGATCGCCAGCGCCGAACATCGGCTGGCCATGGTCAGGGTCGCGACCGAGGCGCAACACCGCTTTGTTGTCGATGACCGCGAGACCAGGCGGGAAGGTCCGTCATACTCGGTCGATACACTGAGTGAGCTGCGCGCCGAGTTTCCGGATCGTTCCCTGTGCCTGATCGTCGGCATGGATGCGTTTCTGAGCCTGCCAAAGTGGTACCAGTGGCGTGAGATCCTGCATCTTGCACACGTCGTCGTCGCGCACCGGCCCGGCTGGCAAGCGCCTGGCCTGGGGCCGCTGGGCGAACTTCTGGTGGATCGCGGGACGGCGAGGATCGGGGAACTGCACGACTCGCTGGCCGGTTCCATTTATATCCACGCGGTCACGCAACTGGAAATTTCTTCGTCCGGAATCAGGAACCTCGTCGCCGATGGCGGTGACCCGCGCTTCCTGATGCCCGACCCGGTCAGGCAGCTGATAGAAGATACCGGTTGCTACCGGTCGTCATCGCAATAGCGGCAGTGACCGGGCAAAAGCGACTCATTTATTACTTAACCCGAGGGCATGCATGGAAACTAAAAATCTGATCGGCCTGGTTGTCGATGCGCTGGAGGACTTTAAAGGCCAGAGCATTGAAATTCTCGATGTCAGCGACATGACGACGATCACCGATGCGATGGTAATTGCTAGCGGCACATCCAGCCGTCATATCCACTCACTGGCCGACAATGTCGTCCTGAAGGCCAAGGAAAAAGGTTTCCAGCCGTTGGGTGTTGAGGGCGAACAACAAGGCGACTGGATACTGGTCGATCTGAACGAAGTCCTGGTGCATGTCATGCTGCCGAAAGCCAGAGATTTTTATAGCCTGGAAAAACTCTGGAAATTTAGCAGCACGACCCGCAGCGTCGCGCGGTCCGGCTAGTCAGGCGGAACGCGCCCAGCGATGCGCCTGCGAATAATTGCCGCCGGGACCCGCATGCCGTCCTGGGTGGCGCAAGGGTACCGTGAATATGCTCGCCGCCTGGGCGGCGACTGCCGGCTGGAACTGGTGGAAATCCCGCTGGGGAAGCGCACCCGGGGTACACGCCCCGACAAGGCGAAAGCGGACGAGGGTGAGCGCATGCTGCGCAAGCTCGAACCTGGAGAGCTGGTGATCGCTCTTGACGAGAAAGGGACAACACTCGATACCGCCGGATTGTCGAGCCGGCTCGCCGACTGGCGGCAAGACGGCCGAAATGTCGTCCTCCTGATCGGTGGCCCTGACGGTCTGGCCAGCGCCTGCCTCGAAAAAGCCGAGTTTTGCTGGTCCCTGTCCGCGCTGACGCTGCCACATGGCATGGTCAGGGTGTTGTTAGCCGAGCAGCTGTACCGGGCCTGGAGCCTGCTCCAAAATCACCCGTATCACCGCGCCTGACCAGGGCTTGCCACGTTCGTTGCGATGCCACAGACTGACTGAATGTCTGCCAAAACCCTTTACCTGGCCTCCCGTTCCGAGCGCCGCCAGCAATTGCTGAGGCAGATCGGCGTATCTTTTTCCTGCCGGCACGCCGATGTGGACGAAACCGTCCGGCCGGGCGAGGAGCCGGCAGCTTATGTCGAACGGCTGGCCCGGGAAAAAGCGCTGGCGGTTGCACGGGAAGTCGGTGGTACCGGCAACGCAGTTCTGGCGGCCGATACCGCGGTCGTCTGCGAGGGCGAAATATTTGGCAAACCCACGAACCAGGATGATGCGGCGGCTATGTTGCGCGCTCTGTCGGGGCGCAGTCACCAGGTATTTACGGGCGTGGCGCTGGCCGACGGAAATGAAATCTCGACCCGCCTCAGTGTCAGCGAAGTCGTAATGCGCGATCTGGACGACGCAATGCTGGCGAATTACTGGCAAAGCGGGGAACCCTCGGGGAAGGCCGGCGCTTACGCGATCCAGGGCTTGGGCGGCGGCCTGATTACGCGTCTTGACGGCAGTTACAGCGGGGTTATGGGGCTGCCGCTGTGTAAGACGGTCGAATTGCTCGAGCAGGCCGGCGTTGGCTGGGCGCTTCTGGATGGGAGCGAAGACGATGCGTGAAGAGATATTGATCAATGTCTCGCCGCGTGAGACCCGGGGCGCCCTGGTCGAAAATGGCGTTGTGCATGAAGTCTATATCGAGCGCGCCAATCGTAGCGGGCTGATCGGAAATATTTACAAGGGGCGGATTTCAAGGGTTTTGCCCGGGATGCAGGCTGCGTTCGTCGAGCTGGGACTCCAGCGCACGGGATTTTTGCACATCTCCGATATCGCCGAGGGCCGGCCCGAGAATGACGGCGACCCGATCCAGCAGGAAGACATTAAGCGCATAGTCAGCGAAGGTCAGGACGTTCTCGTCCAGGTCGTTAAAGACCCGATCGGCAGCAAAGGTGCGCGGCTGACCACCAATATCACTTTCCCGTCCCGCTACCTGGTTTATTTGCCGAGCGGGCATGGGGTCGGCATTTCATCGAGAATCGAAGACGAAGAGGAAAAACAACGGTTGAGGGATCTGCTGGCGACCATGATAGGAGAGGAAACCGGTGGCGGATTTATTGTCCGAACCGCGGCCGAGGGCACAGGGTTCGATGCATTGCGCGCCGACATGGTTTTTTTGCATCGCCTGTGGGACGTGGTTGACAAGAAACAGGCGGGCTGCGGCCCCGGCGAACTGGTGCACGCCGATCTCGGACTGTCGTTGCGAATATTGCGCGATCTTCCCGGGGATTCTCTGGAGCGTGTACGCGTTGACTCAAGCGAAAGCCTGGCTGAAATGAAGGAATTTGCCACCACATTTATTCCTGAACTCGAGCAACGTATCGAGGAATATACGGATGAACGACCAATTTTTGACCTGTATGGCATCGAGGACGAGATTGAACGGGCGTTGGGCAGAACGGTTTCACTGAAATCGGGCGGTTACCTGGTTATCGACCAGACCGAGGCGATGACCACGATAGACGTCAATACCGGTGCCTACGTCGGGCACAGAAACCTGGAGGAGACCATATACCGGACCAATCTCGAGGCGACTGTTGCGATCGCCCGCCAGCTTCGGTTGCGCAATCTCGGTGGGATGATCATTCTCGATTTCATCGACATGGACGACCAGGAGCACCGTAACCAGGTCCTGCAAGCGCTGGAAAAAAACCTGGCCGGAGATCATGCGAAAAATAACATCAGCACGGTCTCCGAACTCGGGCTGGTTGAAATGACGCGCAAGCGGATCCGCGAAAGTCTTGAACATGTGCTTTGCCAATCTTGTCCAAGTTGTGACGGCCGTGGTTTCGTCAAAACACCGGAAACGATATGTTACGAGGTATTCCGGGAGATTCTGCGCCAGAATCGGCAATTCAATTTTCAGGAAATACTGATTCTTGCTCATCCGGAAGTCATCGAGTTGCTGGTTGACGAGGAGTCCGCAAGCCTTGCGGAACTTGAGGAATTCACCGGCAAGCCGATCCGGCTGCAGAGCGAATCGTTATACGCGCAGGATCAATTTGACGTGGTGTTGATGTGAGACTTTTTTTCGTGTGATGACTCTGGGACGCAAAATTTTTAACTGGTTCGCCACGGCGGTGGCGATCCTGGTCATCGTGCTGGCTATTCTGCTTGGGCTGTTCCGGCTCACCGCAGCCCAGCTTCCCGAATACCGGGCCGATCTGGAGAAAAATGCGAGCAAGGCGGTCGGGTTGCCTGTGCGATTCGGCTCGGTGGACGCGCGACTGGGTTTGGGCGGCCCAGAACTGCTTTTCTTTGACGTCCGCGTACTGGACCCGAAGACCGGTCAGGTTCTGATCCGATCCCGGCGCGGTGGGGTCACGATCGATCCGGTGACTCTGATTCGCGATGGAAAAATTAAAGCCTCCCGAGTTTTTCTTGACGGCGCGAGTCTCAGACTGGAAAGAACCAAAGAGGGGAAAACGCGAATTCAGGGAATGGACACCGGGGCCGCGGATGGAGGAGAGGGGTTGGGCGCGACCGATATTCCCCAAGGTATTTTTGAGTTGAGACGGGCCAATATCGTCGTTGAGGATCTGAAAAACGAGCTGGGGCCATGGAGTTTTCGCGATGTGGAGCTCAGGTTGCAAAACGATGGCCGGAACATCGCGATTAACGGCCGCGTCGAATTGCCAGACAAGCTCGGAGAATCAGTGACGCTACAGGCCGAGCTCAAGGACTTATTCAGCGATCCCGAGGCTTTGAGCTGGGAGGCCCATGTACAAGGCAAGCAGTTGAATCTGGACGCCTGGGCGGAAATCATGCCCAAGCGATACCGGATGATCGAAGAAGGCAATGGCGACCTCAGCGTGCATCTGTTTATGGAAAATGGCTTGCTGGATCACGCCAGCCTGCGTCTCGATCTGCACGACACAAGGATTTTCCTGTCACGGCAATCTGTGGCGTCGGTTGCCTATGATGCCATCTCCGGTCGTCTGGAACTCGACCGGTTGAACGGTGGCTGGACCGCCGCCGCCCGGGACTTTCGACTCATTCAGGCCGGAAAAGACTGGCCGGGCAGCGATGTGAGTGTGGAATACCACGCTTCAGCCGGCCCCGATAGCCAGTCCGAGCTTAGCGGTCGCCGGCTGACCGCTACGGCCAGTTTTCTGGGTATCGAGGAACTTGCCGTGCTCGCTGGCTGGCTGCCAGACAACGAATTGACATCGCGGCTGTTGGAATTCCGGCCGGCCGGGCGAATCCATGATCTGGAACTGACGCTCGGTGAAGACATTCAAGGACAGGTGCAATACCAAATCAATGCGGAAATCAGGAATCTGGCCTTCGGACCTGCCGAAAGTACGCCGGGAGTCAGCGGATTGTCGGGCATTGTGGATATCGGCACAGACCAGGGGCGAGTCAGCCTGGACAGCAATTTTCTGGAGGTTGAGGTCCCCGGCGTTTTTCGTAAACCGTTGCTGGTGGACCGGATCAGCGGCGATGTGCGGTGGCGCAGCGAGGCGGGCGAGTTCCGCGTCACGGCGTCCGGCCTGCAGCTCGATCACGGGGAAATGCAGGCTGTGACAGAGGCGATGATAGAATGGCCGCAGTCCGGTGAGCCGAATATCCAGATGACCGTTGACGTTGCCGGCATACGGGTCGCTTATATATCGGACCTGCTCCCGGCTGGCGTAATGTCAGCGCGCCTCGTCGAGTGGCTGGATAGTGCGCTGGTCAGCGGGTCGATCCCGGAGGCCAACATCGTTATCGATGGTCCGTTAGGAAAATTTCCGTTTCGCGACGGCGATGGCGTATTTTCCGTGAAGTTCCCACTACAGGATCTGACCCTTCAATTTGACGATCGATGGCCGACGGTTACCAATGCCGGCTTTCAGGTGAAAATTGATGGCCGGGGACTGACCGCTTACGGCGAGAGCGGCGAGGTATTGGGTACCAAGGCCAAAACGATGCGGGCGCGTATCGACAACTTCAAGGATCCGGTTCTGGATCTGCAGCTCAAAGCAGTCGGTAGCCTCGATAACACCTGGCAATTTGTTCTGCAGAGCCCGCTCGCGGAAATGCTGGGCGAGTCCGTCAAGCTGTTTACCGTCGCCGGGCAAAATGAAATCAACATGGAACTGACGGTCCCTCTGAACAATACCGCCGACACCAAAGTCGATCTTCATTTGGACATCACAAACGGCCAGTTCGCCATTGACGGGCTGGAACCCGAATTTTCTGAAATTGACGGGACACTGCGAATCCAGAACGAAATAGTTAGCGGTACTGGATTTACGGCGCGGTTTTTCGACGCTCCGGTCAGTATTGATATCGAACCGCAGTTTACGCAGGACAAAACGCTGGCGGTTATCCAGATGACCGGGCGCCTCGATGGCGAGGATCTTGCCAGCGTCGGTGTCCCCCTCGCTTCACTGATGAGCGGCAGCACTGCTTATCAGGCCGCCGCGGTCGTCGCGACCCAGGGTGGTGGCAATTTCGTATTGCGCGTGAACAGCGATCTGGACGGACTGGTTATGGATTGGCCGGCGCCGCTGAAAAAAGCGTCCGAGAGCAGGCCGATTCAGGTCGATCTGGAACTTCTGCCCGCAGGGCTGATGGACCTGGCGGTGAATTACCAGCCTGGCGTCCGGGCTGCCATCAGGCTGAAGCGGGTTACCGGCAAGCCGTGGCAGGTTGAAACCGGGATGATAACGACTGAGGGCATCGCGACTTTGCCTGATCAACAGGGCCTCGTCGTGACCGGCCACGTGGTCGCGGCCGAGTTGGAAGAGTGGTTGAGCCTGAAAGATTCGACGTCAGATGACACCGATTTCGAATTACAGGATATTTTGCGCGAAATCGATATCTCCATCGAGCACGCGCGGGCGATCGGTTATGAGTTTGGTGCGATTGGGCTGGGAATGTTGCGAACCGATGAGGGGTGGCTGTTGCTGGTCAGTGGAGAGTCGCTGGACGGCACGTTGCAGATCCCGTTTCGCCCGCAACAGGATTCAATGCGGGCGAATATGAACCGCGTTTGGATGACACAAAAGGTCGAGGAAAACGCCGGCGATCATTCGATCGATCCCAGAAATGTCCCCGCGGCCCATATCGTGATCGAAGATTTTCGTCTGTCGGACATGATCCTCGGTTCGACAAAAGCAACCGTAAGAAAAAGCCTGAGTGGGGTCGTCGTCGAGCAACTGGAATTCATGACGGAGCCGTTGCATGTGACGGGGAACGCGAGCTGGCTGATGCTCGAAAGAGGTGAGGAGACGCAGCTCGATCTGTTACTGGTGTCCGATGATGTAACCGCTGCGCTGGCGAATTTGAACATGGCGCGGTCGCTGCAGGCGAAAAGGGGTACGGTTAGCAGCCAGCTCTACTGGCCTGGCTCCCCAAACGTTGATTTTCTGCCGCTGATATCGGGCAACGTCAGCCTTGATTTTCGCAATGGCGAGTTACTGGATCTGGAACCTGGTGCCGGAAGATTGCTTGGCCTGCTGAGCATCACGGCTTTGCCGCGGCGCCTGGCGCTGGATTTCAGCGATTTCTTCAAAAAAGGTTTGTCTTTTGACAAGCTCAGCGGTGATTATGTGATCCGCGAAGGTAACGCCTTTACCAATAACATGACCCTCGATGGTCCGGCCGCCAAGGCGATAATCCGTGGCCGCACTGGACTGGCGACGCGGGACTATGACCAGACGGCGGAGGTTATCGCCAATCTCGGAAACACACTACCCGTCGCCGGTGCGATAGCCGGCGGGCCCGCCGTTGGTGCAGCTGTTTTTCTCTTATCCAAGTTGTTTCAAAAGCCGCTCGACGAACTTTCCCAGGCTCATTACCGGATTAGCGGGAGTTGGGATGACCCGGTAATCGAACCATTCAACGCGCAAACCGAGGTGGTCGAGGCTGCTGCCGGTGATGGCGCCTGACAACGGCGCGGTTTTTTCCGATGGCTGAGATCGCCGTAATCCAGATGCGTAGCGGCCGTCAGGTCGAAGAGAACCTGGAAGTGGCGGCGAATCTGATCCAGCAGGCCGGCGACCAGGGCGCTGCCATGGCGATATTGCCGGAAAATTTCGCGCAGATGGCAAAGGAATCACAACGACGCGACATCTCTGAAAGGGCGGGCGACGGACGGTTGCAGGAATTCTTGTCCGCACAGGCGAGCCGGTCCGGGATCTGGATCGTTGGCGGGACCATTCCGTTGTATTCTGATGACGATCGCGACGACCAGCCGCCGGTCGCAAGCTGTCTGGTAATCGATGCCTCGGGAGAGCGGGTCGCCCGTTACGATAAAATTCATTTGTTCGACGTCGGTATTCCCGGCGGCGAAGAGTCATACCGGGAATCGAATCACACGTTCCCGGGCGGGCAGGCTGTTTGTGTAGATACGCCGGTCGGTCGATTGGGCCTGGCGGTTTGCTATGATATCCGCTTCCCTGAGCTGTTTCTCAGGCTGACCGAGCTGGGCATGGAAGTGCTTGTATTGCCGGCGGCCTTCACGTCCAGGACGGGCAAAGCGCATTGGGAAGTATTGCTGCGTGCTCGGGCTATCGAGAGCCTTTGCTATGTCGCGGCGGCGGCGCAGGGCGGCCAGCACGAGAATGGGAGGGAAACCTGGGGGCACAGTATGCTGATCGACCCCTGGGGTGAGATCATCGCAGAACTGAAAACCGAACCAGGGGTTCTGGTTGCCGATACAGATTTACTTGCATTGGAGAAAATCCGTCAACGATTTCCTGCGCTGGAGCATAGGCGCATCGACAGAAACGAGGGGACATGACCGAAACTGCATTACAGACTGCGCGCGAACGAATCCTTGCGCCTTCGGGTCTTGAAGAGGATCACCTGGTTAGTTTGCTGGGGAAACTGAGCGGCCCCGACATCGACTATTGCGATTTGTATTTCCAGTTCTCGCGACATGAATCCTGGGTGCTGGAAGACGGAATCGTCAAAGAGGGTACGCAAAGCATTGATCAGGGCGTCGGTGTACGCGCAGTTAGTGGCGAGAAAACCGGATTCGCATACTCGGACGAGATTTTGCTGCCGGCGCTGAGCCGAGCATCCGAAGCCGCGCGTGCGATCGCCCGTTCCGGTGGTTCGGGTCAGGTCCAGGCATGGCACAACAGGAAAGGGCGACAGCTCTACCTGCCGACAGATCCGGTTGATTCAATGGCAGACAAGGACAAGATCGCATTTCTTGAAGCGATCGACAGAAAAACCCGGTCGATCGACCCGCGGGTCCAGCAAGTCATCGCCAGTATTTCGGGATTGCACGAAGTCGTGCTGGTGGCCGCCAGCGACGGCACCTTTTGCGCGGACGTGCGGCCGTTGGTTCGCTTGAATATCTCGGTCATCCTTGAGCAGGATGGCAAAAGGGAGCAAGGGTACGGCGGCATCGGTGGTCGCTATGATTACCGCCGGCTGTTTGCCGGTGACGGACCGGCGATCCTCGCCGACGAGGTCGTTCGCCAGGCGAGTATCAACCTGGAGGCGCAACCTGCGCCCGCCGGTACGATGACCGTGGTATTGGGGCCGGGTTGGCCCGGTATCCTGCTGCACGAAGCAATCGGCCATGGACTCGAGGGTGACTTCAACCGCAAGGGTACTTCGGCATTTTCCGGCCGTATTGGCGAGCAGGTGGGAAGCAAGCTGTGCACGGTCGTTGACGATGGCACGCTGGAGGGACGTCGTGGTTCACTGAATATGGATGATGAAGGCACCCGTTCGCAGCGCAACACCTTGATCAAAGACGGGGTGCTGGTCGGGTACCTGCACGACAAGCTTAACGCTCGCCTGATGGGACAGAAATCAACGGGCAATGGCCGGCGCGAATCTTACGCTCACCTGCCGTTACCGAGAATGACAAATACCTTCATGCTGCCAGGCCCGCACGAACACGACGAAATTATCGCCTCGGTGGATAAGGGAATTTATGCGTCAAATTTTGCCGGTGGTCAGGTCGATATTACCTCCGGTAAATTCGTTTTCAGCGCCAACGAGGCCTGGCTGATCGAAAAGGGCAAGAAAACAACTCCCATCAAGGGTGCGACGCTGATCGGCAACGGGCCCGATATACTGACGCGCGTCAGCATGGTCGGTAACGACCTGCAACTCGATGGCGGGGTGGGCGTCTGTGGCAAGGACGGGCAGACGGTGCCTGTCGGTGTGGGCCAGCCAACCCTGCGCATCGATAGCCTGACTGTGGGCGGTACCGGCTGACAGAAGCCGGCCTTTTTTAACCGGGCCAGACAGTGGACTTGACCGGCTTATGTCAAACGTCAGCCGTTTTTGCACTGTCTTGGCTGGCATTCCCGCGGTAAGCTAGCCGGAATGCGATCGAATCGGAGATGATCCCGTGTGGCTGACTAAGCCGGTTTACGAAATGCTACCTTACTTTTATATGGCCGCGGGCATCCTGTCGCTGGTCGCCTCGGCGTATATCAATTACTGGTACTGGCCAACGATTGGTCTCGTCGTCGGGCTTGCCTGCCTGATCGCAGGAATGGTCGTGTGGTTAAAACGTAAGGATTACCGCCGCAACGAAGAAGAATACGGCGGCGATTCACGCAAACTGGACGAGTCCTGAGCCCGGCCAGTCCGATTATTTAACTTTTTTTTTCTTTTCCTGGCGAGAGCACGGCGCTCCTTGAAATAGGTCATCGTGTGCTGGCCCAGACCAATCTTGTCGCCGGGTTTCAGCTTGTGGTATTTGACCTTTCGATCGCCTATGTACAAGCCGTTGGTGCTGTTCAGATCCTCGATCAGGGACTTTCCGTCAGCATCGGTAATGATTTGTGCGTGATGGGTGGAGATATAATGACTGGCGATTTGCAGATCGTTGCTATCGGATCGCCCGATCAGCAGTTTACCCATGTAAAGCGGAAATTCGTTGGTCGTTCTTCCGCGGTACGAAATCGACAAAACGCCATAGCGTTTTGCATCGGGAACATTGAGAACCGGAACCAACACCGAGTCCTCCTCAGAATCGGATGTTGCTTCCCGCCACTGCAATTCGTCTACCGCCGCCAGGACAATCTCCTTACTGACCGAAGCCTGGCCTTGTGTCGCGGCCCCGGTCATAGCGGTATCACAAAGTGTATTGATCAGCTGCGGGATTCCTCCGCTGTAACGACTGATCAGCTCGACCGCTTTGTCCGAGAAAATCTCACGATTGGTGGCGCCGGCAACGGTCAGCCGATGAAAAACGTAGGATCGCGTATCGTCGCGACTCAATGGACTGATATGCAGCCGCAAACGAACGAGTTCCTGAATTCCCGCAGAGTCGATAGCGTCGTTTAGTTCCGGACTTCCACTCAGGAAGATTCGCAGCGCCTTTTTTTCATTCTCGCCATCATCGAACAATTTGCCAATTTCCTTCAGGACATTTTCGGAAAGATTTTGCGCGTCGTCGATGACGATCAGCGTTCTGGTATTGCCCGAAAACTTTTCGGCCAGAAAACCGTTAAGAATTTCCAGTATTTCCGCTTTGCGTTTGTTGACTGGCTTGAAGCCAAATTGCACCAAGAGGAACTGCAGAAATTGTTTCGGTGCAAATTGAGTCTGATCGACCGTGGCTACACAAACCGTGTCGCCAAGCTTGCGCAGGTACGACTTGAGCAGCGTGGTTTTCCCGGTCCCGATCGCACCGCTGAAGGAAATAATTCCGTCCGGGTAATCCCAGATCGACTCCATGTACGATTTTGCCCGCTCATGGATTCTGCCCAGGTACAAATAGTCCGGATCAGGACTCAGCTCGAACGGCTGCCTCTTGAGTTTGAAGTGTTCAAGGTACATACCCACTGAATGGCGCTATCCCGGTGTGGCGGATGTTGGTATGGAGGTCAGTATATACGACATCCACGAGCAAACCGTGCGCGATATCACATAGGACGGGGTTGCATATTGTTAGCTTTCCGGGCGGTTCGTGCTTTGTCGGCGTTACGCGGGATCGGCCTGCGGATCGGTATTCCTGGCGCCCTTTTCGGTTTGCGCAGCCCGAAAACGGTCCAGCGCTTCGCGAATTTGGGAATGTTTGTTAGCCAGGATCGCTGCCGCAAACAAGCCGGCGTTGGCCGCGCCCGCGCCACCGATTGCCATCGTTCCGACCGGAATACCAGCCGGCATCTGCGCGATCGAAAGCAGGGAATCCATACCCTTGAGGGCATGCGACTCCATCGGCACGCCGATGACCGGCAGCGCGCACTTGCCGGCGATGACGCCGGGCAGGTGAGCCGCGCCGCCCGCGCCGGCGACGATGACCTCAACACCCTGGTCGCGCAAAGGTTGCAGATAGTCGAACAATAAATCCGGCGTTCGATGAGCGGAATAGACTTTCGCGTCGTACGGGATGTTTAGCTGGTCCAGTATATCGGTACACCGGGACATCGCCTCCCAGTCCGATCTGGACCCCATAATTACGCTCACCAATGGTTTCATCGGCACATGTTATCAATGCTTTGGCAGGCTTGAAACAGTTTTACTGTTTATTCGTTTTCCGGCGTGGCGTTTTTCAGGATCTCGTGCAGGAACCGATACAATTTTCTTTTCTCGGTGCTTAGAACGACTCTGGCGCTGGCTTTCCCGTATTTGCGCATGATCTGGCGAAGCCGCTGGCTGTCAGTAGCCGGATAGTGTTCGAGAAAACTTTGCAGGGCGGTGTCACCTTCGTCCAACAATCGCTCGCGCCATTGCTCGGTGAGTTTGTGAACCTGCTTGTCTGCCACTCCCTCCCGATCGAATGCGGCAAGCGCCTGGCGGACCGGTTCAGGATCGATCTGGCGCATGATTTTCCCAATATATTGCTTTTGCCGGTTCAGGGCGCCGAACTTGGTCATCTGCCGGCCCAGCATGATGGCCTCCTGCAGATCATCGGGCATCGGCACCAGGGCAAGTCGCGCCGCAGGCAGCCCGAGCAACCGCTCACCCATGGACTGCAGTTCCTGCATCTGTTTTTTCAGGGCCGTTTTTGATACGACCGGGGATATCTTCGAGCCACCGTTATTTTTCGGCGGGCGGGTCATGATTTCTGATTCGCCGTACGGCGTTCTTCCTCGAGCATCTGCAGGACTTCGTCTATCTGCTCGTGGATGAAAAGAATCAGCAAATCGCCAGGCTCGGACCATGCCAACGCCGCCCGAACCGCCTCCGGTTCGGTTGCAAAATAATCCAGCTGATCATCGCTGGCGCCGCTTTCCAGCATCGCGCTCTTAATCAGGCCAGCGACCTCGCCGGGCGGTCGCCCCCTGGCGTATTGTGCCATTTCCTTGATCAGCACCCTGTCCAGCCCGATATTCCATGCGCTGCCAGCCAGTTCCCGGATCGCTTCGTCGCTGCGATCGCCTGCCTGGCCGATCAGCATCAGGCGCCGTTTCGCGGGCCGCATCCTGGCCAACTCGAAGATAGCGGAGATGCCATGCGGATTATGCGCAAAATCCACGAGTACCTCGGCGCCACGAATAGCGAAAAGGTTGCAGCGGCCGGGGTTGTCTTCCGGAGTCGTGGTCCGCAAGCCCTCCGCGATCGCGCCCACGGGCAGGCCCAACGCACTGCCAAGACCGATCGCGCCCAGCGCATTGGCGATGTTGTGACGGGCCGCGCCGTCCATTGTCAGTGGAATTTCGCCGATATCGATGATCGGCATTTCGTGACCGTCACGAATCAGTACCAGCGTCTGCCCTTTCAGGACGACGACCGTCTTGTTCCGCTCGAGCGCCTCGCGGATCAACGGCAGTTCCGGATCCAGGCTGAACCAGGTGATCGGGAACCCGGCGGCAAGCCCGCGTTCAACCAGTTTGTCATCCTCGGCGTTGAGAACCGCGGTGCCCGTATTGCCGAGCGCACTGGTCACGATCCATTTCACGTCGGCCAGTTCTTCCAGATTCATGACGCCGAATTCACCAAGATGATCCTCGGCGATATTGGTAATCAGAACCGCATCTGCACGAGCTACACCGAGGCCGCGGCGCAACAACCCGCCCCGCGCAGTTTCCAGTATGGCCAGACTGACCCGCTGATCACGCAGCACGTTTCTGGCCCCGCCCGGCCCGGACCAGTCGCCACGATCGAGTATTTCATCATTCACCGCGATCCAATCGGTTGAGCTGACGCCAACGGTCTCGCCGGCCGCGCGTGCCATCCGGGTCAGGAATCGGACGGACGTCGTTTTACCATTGGTGCCGGTGACCAGACCTATTGTGATTCCGCCGAGCCGCTGCCACTCCACTGTGGCCGGGTCGGGCAGTCGATCCACGGCCCAGCTTTGCCCATTCATGCCGAGACCCAGGGTTAGCTCTTCATCATCGACCAGCCACGGCAGTCCGCGATTTTCCGCTTCACCGGCCAGGCCTATCAATCCCGGGTTTCTTTCCTCAGCCAGTGTCTTGCGCAGCCGTTTCTCGGCTGTATCCAGCGGGTCGGGTATTTCGCCCTCGGCGGTCTGTCCGCAGCTGGCAGCCCAGGCCCATTCGTTGATCTCGGTAGCGGTGTAGAGCGAATCGACCGGCGCGCTGACGGCCAGGCTGGCGCCATCAGGAAACATGCGGACTTTAATGGTTTCATCAACCAGGCCGAGACGACTCAGGATGGTCAGAATATTTTCCTGCCATGCGGGGATGAGTTTGTCGGCTTCCTCCACGCTAAGCCTGACATCCAGGACAGCCGCTGGCCGATCCCAGACCAGACCAGGCCCTGTCAAACGGCGTGAGTCGATTACTTCCATTGCGGCGAAATATGCAAGCTGACAGCTTAGTCGGATTCTTCGGGATCGCGCGCTATCCGCACGCCACGCTCGTCCCGAATGATTTCGATTGCGTCGAGTGAGAAATCACCGAGTTCGGTTGGCGGCAGAATGACCGGCGCCGGTTTTTCATCCTGAACGGTTTTTTCCCCCGAATTAAAATAAATGATCTGTTTCCAGCAGCGCTTGATGTTATCGCCGAATATGAACACGAGGTCGCCGGGTCGAGCGATGCTCAGGGCAGTTTCCACCGCCTCCGTCTCTTCGATAATCGTTTCGATATGCTTCTTGGCGACACCGGAATTCAATAACACTTTTCGCAACATCCCGGGAACTTCATCGCGGTCCCGGCCCCGCGCGTTGTCATCTGTCCGCAGGATGTAATGATCGAAGTGACCCGCCGAGATGCGACCGATTTCCTCGATATCCTGGTCACGCCGATCGCCGGGCGCGGAAAGCACGACGACTTTGCGCCCATCGATATCGAACCGGTCCACCAGTTCGCACATGGCCTTGACGGCCGCCGGGTTGTGGCCGTAATCCAGTATCACCTTGAAAGGGTGCTCGCTGTACAGGTTCATACGGCCAGGCGCCTGGAAAAACGTCGTGTCGAAAGTTCGCAACCCGTGACGAATATTTTCCAGGCTGACGTCCAGACTGAATGCGATCGCGGCGGCAAACATGGCGTTCTGGACATTATGCAGCGCACGTCCTTCGAGTGTCGCCGGAATCAGGTGTGTCCACAACAATGGAATGTGATTGCCACTGTCGTAAATGGTAATCATGTGGCCGTTAAATCCTTCTTCCAGAACCACGGCACGGCCACCAGCGCGAATATGTTCCTTGACCAGGTTATGACCCGGATTCATTGTCACGTAGCAAAGATGTTTGGCTTCGGTGTAATCGGCCATGCGCAGGCAGTGTTCGTCATCTGCGTTGAGCACCGCGGTGTCCCGTTGCGGTTTCGATTGGGACGCGCTTGACCTGCGCCAGCTCCTCGACGGTTTCGATTCCGCGCAGCCCGAGGTGATCGGCGGTGACATTGAGACAGGCGGCGACATCGCAATGGCTAAAACCCAGACCCCTGCGCAACATTCCGCCACGCGCAGTTTCCAGCACAGCCGCGTCGACCGACGGATCACGCAGTATCATCCCGGCCGAAACCGGCCCGGTCATGTCGCCCTCGACGGTCAGGCGGCCGTCAATATAAACACCATCGGTCGATGACAGGCCGACCGTGAAGCCGGCCAGTTTCATGATATGCGCCAGCATTCTCGCAGTCGTGGTCTTACCATTGGTGCCGGTGATCGTCGCCATCGGTATCCGGGACGGCGTACTTTCGGGAAACAGCATTTCCAGGACCGGCCCGGCGACGTCGCGCGGTGTACCCTCACTGGGGGCAACATGCATGCGGAAGCCGGGTCCCGCGTTAACCTCGCAGATCGCTCCGCCGGTGATTCGCCAGGATTCGGAAATATCGGAGGTCAGAAAGTCGACGCCACCGACGTCCAGACCAATTGCGGCGATCGTGCGAATCGCCATTTCACGGTTATCCGGATGAATAATATCGGTGACATCGATTGCGGTACCACCGGTGGACAGATTCGCGGTTGAGCGCAGGTAGACGATCTCACCCTCAGTGGGGACCGTGTCTTTCGTGTAGCCGAGTTTGGCCAGCAGGCGCTCAGCCTGGTGATCGAATTCAAGCCTGGTCAGTACTTTTTCATGACCGATACCGCGCCGCGGATCACTGTTGATTTCATCGACCAGCTCTTCGATTGTGTTGCGGCCGTTGCCGGCGACGTGACCGGGCACCCTCTTGGCCGCGGCGACCAGTTCGCCGTTGACCACGAGGATACGGTGGTCGAAGCCGGTGATAAAACTTTCGACCAACACGGTCCTGCCGTGTTCGCGCGCCTTTTCGAACGCATTGTCCACCTCGTCCGGCGTTTTGAGGTTGATCGAAACGCCACGGCCATGATTGGCATTCAATGGCTTGAGGACGACCGGAAATCCAATGCGTTCCGCTGCCCGGTGCGCCTGCCGGTGGTTATACACCATGCTCTGTTTTGGTACGGGCAAACCGAGATCACGAAGTATCGTATTGGTTTCTTCCTTGTCCGACGCGAGTTCGACCGCGATATTGCCGGTCCTGCTGGTCGTCGTCGCCTGAATTCTTTTCTGGTATTTGCCGTGTCCAAGTTGAATCAGGCTGTAACGATTGAGCCTTATCCACGGGATTCCCCGTTTTTCGGCGGCTTTGACCAGTGACGCCGTGCTGGGACCCAGCGCACGTCTTTGCGCGTAACGAATAAACTCGTCGCGCTCCGCGCCGAAATCCCAGTCGCTGGCGGGCGCGTCTTTGGGCTTGATCTCGACCGGCAGGAGATGATGGATCAGTTGGAGCGCCAGCCTGCCGGCTTCGCGACCGACCTCCGCGTCCTTGTACTGGAAAACCATGCTGTACTGACCGGGTTCGCCGGTCGAACGGGTTCTGCCGAAGGTGACCGGCGAACCGGCCTCGTTTTGCAGCTCGATGGCCACATGCTCCATCACATGTCCCAGCCAGGTTCCCTCGTCCTCGCGCAGCCGGCGGACGAATCCGCCCGGTTCGCCATAGGAGCAGCCATGCTCGTTCATACCGGGCAGCAGCTCCAGCAGCGGACCCACAAAATCCTCGCCGAGACGCGCGGTCGGCCATTCCTCTAACACACCGAGATCCAGCACGTGGCGAATCACCGGGAACCGCGCATAGACGCTCGGTCCGACATAAACGTTGGTGGAAAGAATTTTCATGAATGGGTCTCCGCTTTTATTCTGCTTATGGGCGTGCCCTGCGAGTCGCGATGTCGTAGTTGCCACCGGCCACCAGTATATGCAGTCTGACGCCGATCAGGCTGACCGGCTCGTTTCGGTGTGCCGAATCCATCGAGGAATATTCCAGGTCGCTGGGATCCACGACCGTGATCCCGCCGCTGCCGGCGACTTCGAGAACATCGTCCGGGCCGATAAATGCGGCAGTATCTTCGTCCAGCCCGATGCCGATAGCGAACGGGTTGAATGCGAGCGCCGTCAGGAGGCGGCCCAGGCGGTCGCGCTCGCGGAAATGCTGGTCAACGATGACGCGGTTGGTCAGGCCCAGTCCCGGCGCCAGCGTGACCATGTCGGGAGAGGGCGTCGATCCCTCATAACCGCCTGCGATCATGTGCTCGGGAACAAACGCGGCTCCGGCGGATGTTCCGGCAACGTGCATGCCGGCCGCGTTGCGCCGGCGGATCTGCTGGGCGATCTTGGTACCGCCCAGCGTCGTCGACAGCCTTAGCTGATTACCACCGGTCATGAAAACACCGCTGGCATTTTCGAGTCGATCGACGGAGTCCTGGCTGTTGCACTCGTTGCGGTTGGCGCAAGCGAGAATACTAACCTCACTGGCTCCGAGATCCCTGAACAGTTCCTGGTACCGGTCGCCGGTATCGTCGAGTTCGGACGCGGTCGGAATAATCGCGATACTGGCATTCTTGCCGCCGCAGAGGTCGAGGAAGCGAATCAATATTTCCCGGTCTCTCAATTTGTCCTCACTGCCACCGATGGCTACGATCGCTCCTCGCTGACCGCCTTCTTCTACTCGTGCTGGACACACGGTTTTTCTCCCTCGAAATATCCATGAATTAGTTGTTCGTGATTGCCGCGAACCGAAACCGGCAGCCCCCGATCGCCAGGGCAGGCGGAGAGTTCCTCGCCCTGCCACAGGATCCGGCCGCCACCGGTCAACAGGGGTCGGGCGTCGCTGATTTCCGGCGTAAGAACTCCGGCGTTTTCCAGCAAATACACGGTGCGGGACCTTCAAAAAATAGCCGCGTATTCTAGCACGCCGAAAAAAATAAGCTTGTTTCGCTGAGGCAGGGTTTGTTTCGCTGTGCAGGGAACGGGCGGCCGGTTAGAATCCGGCTCTTCTTTTCGTGGTTGACCAGGGCAAAATATGACCCAAAGCCGGCCGGTCGCAAAACAATTAAACCAGCAGGATCTGCAGGATCTGGTCGCCGGCTGTCTTCGTCAGGCGGAACAACAAGGCGCGAGTCAGGCCGAGGCGAGCGCCAGCATCGAATCGGGATTGTCCGTGACCGTTCGCAAAGGCGAGGTCGAGACCCTGGAGTCACAGCGTGACCGAGGGCTGGGCGTAACGGTCTATTTCGGCCGGCAAAAAGGCTCGGCGAGTACGACCGATCTGGGGCCGGAAGCGGTCGCCGACACGGTGCGCAAGGCCTGCTCGATAGCAAAATTTACAACGGAGGACCCTTGCGCCGGGCTGGCCGCTGCTGCGCTGATGGCCAGCGTTTTTCCCGACCTCGATCTTTATCATCCCTGGGATATTTCCGCGGCGCAGGCGATCGAACTCGCGACGCAGTGCGAAGCGACGGCGCTGGCTGTCGATAAGCGAATCGACAACTCCGAAGGCGCCAGTATTTCCAGCGGCGAAGGACTCAGGGTTTATGGCAACAGCCACGGTTTTTTCGGTGTCAAACAAGGCACCAGCCACAGTGTCAGTTGCGTCGTGGTGGCGCGGCAGAATGAGGAAATGCAGCGGGACTACTGGTACAGCAGCGCACGCGATGCCGAAGACTTGATGACGATGGACGCGATCGGCAAACGCGCCGCGGAGAGGACACTTGCCAGGCTGGGATCGAGAAAAATGAGCACCTGCCAGGCGTCGGTCATTTTTCCGGCCGAACTCGCGCGTGGTCTCGTGGGACATCTCGTCACAGCCGTGCGCGGCACGTCGCAGTATCGTAAAGCCTCGTATCTGACTGACGCCATCGGCGAACAAGTCATGTCTTCTGGAATCAATATTTACGAGCGGCCGCACCTGCCGAAGGCTCCGTCCAGCGCGGCATTCGACAGCGAAGGCGTGGCGACTGCGGATCGTGACTTGGTCGCCGACGGCGTATTGCTGGGCTACGTCCTGAACAGTTACACCGCGAGGAAACTGGGCATGACATCCACGGCCAATGGCGGTGGCGTTCACAACCTGGAATTACAACCCGGCCAGGCCAACCCCGACGAGTTGCAGGATGAAATGGGGACCGGCCTGTTGCTGACCGAACTGATCGGGCAGGGCGTCAATATCGTGACCGGCGATTACTCCCGCGGCGCGACGGGATTCTGGGTGGAAAAGGGGCGGATTCAATATCCGGTACACGAGATCACTGTTGCCGGAAATCTTCAGGACATGCTGACGAGCATCCGCGCCGTCGGCAACGATCTCGATGTCCGCTCGGGAATTCGTACGCCGTCACTGCTGATTAGCGAGATGACCATCGCGGGCAACTAGCTGCTAGGGTAGCGGCGACACGAGTCAGTCCAGAATATCGGCCAGCATCGTCGCGCCAACCACGCCCGAAATCGCTTCATCGACCCGGCTTGTCAAATCGCCGACTTTTTGCTCCCAGCGCAAGGTCGGGATATCGCGGTTTTCCCTGATAGAACAAAGAATATCGGCGATGCTGATCCGGCTGATTTCGCGTCCGGGGAGTAATTGTTCACTCTCCGTGATGGCCAGCATATCGCTGGCCAGAAGGCGATCAACGACCGGGCTCAACGCCGTTCCCGGGACCTCGAGTTTCGCTGCCAGTAAATTCACGGTCCAGTGGGTTTTGTGATCGCGAAAAGCCTGGGCGACGTTGATCATCACCGAAAGCGCAAGGCCTTCGCGCAACTGGCCCACCGGTTCGATCTGTTGCCGGCCATGACGCATGTACTCCGGCCGCTGAAAATAAAACGAAATCTGCGCGCCCAGCAGCAGGATCAGCCAGTTTAAATAAAGCCAGATCAGCGCGACGAGCACGATCGCAAAACCAGAGTAGATCGCGGCTCGCGAACCGGAGTGTGCGACGAACGACGCGAATATGGCGCCGGTAAACGTCCAGAATACGCCTGCGATCAGGCCGCCACCCAGGGCGGCGCGAATTTTTACCGAGGTGTTGGGAACAAACGCGTAAATAAAACTGAATAGCAGAACGACCATTATATAAGGTGCCAGTTGGCCGATCACGATCAAGGTGGTTCCGAATGGCTCTATCTCAGCCAGTTTCTGGACGAATGTCGTGCTGCTGATCGAAGCGATCATGCCCAGCGCAAAAACCATGACCACTGGCCCGATCAGGATAACGCTGATGTATTCGCTAAACCGCCGGCCCAGGCCGCGCGGTCTTGCGACCTGCCAGACAAAATTAAAACTGTCCTCGACTTTTTGCACCATCGAAAACACGGTCCACAAAAGGAAGAGAAAACCGACGCTGCCCAGTACGCTGCCTTCTACGTTATCGACAAACTTGATCACGTTCTCGGTGATCTCTGCACCCCGTTCCCCAAGCGGTTCAAAAAAGCTGAACAGCAAAGGTTCCAGTTTTTTGTGGACGCCGAAACCTTTTAACACGGAAAAGCTAAATGCGAGCAAGGGCACGATTGACAACATCGTCGTGTACACCAGGCTCATCGCACGCAGGTTGAGCGCGCCGCTTGCGATATCCCGGACTAACGCGTAGGGCAGGCGAAGCAGACGCAGCAGCCGATGTTCAATCGAGGTTGATTTGTCGATCGTTGGATTCCACAACGATCGGTCCGCAAGGTTTTTTATCTGTTCCAGCATATGCCCTGCCGTGATGCCAGACGCCCGGCATTGTTGTGCGCGTCGCCCGCATTGTACATTATCGGGTGCCGTCACCGCCGGGTCGCACTGACCGACGGGAGTACCGCGCTGCACGACCTTATCTGCGCTGGGGACGAATCGGGGCGCGTGACCCGGTCAACCGGATGTCAAACGGCTCAGCACTTCCGCGTATTTTTCACTGCTGCGGCGAAGAATATCCTCGGGCAGCGACGGCCCCGGCGGGGTCTTGTCCCAGTCCAGTGTTTCCAGGTAATCGCGAATGAACTGCTTGTCGAAGCTCGGCGGACTGATGCCTGGCCGATAACTGTCGGCTGGCCAGAATCGGGATGAGTCGGGCGTCAGCAACTCGTCGATCAGAATCATCTGCTTTTTCTTGTCGAGACCAAACTCGAATTTGGTATCGGCAATGATTATCCCGTGTTCGCGTGTAAAATCCGCTGCGAATCGATACAGAGCCAGCGCGGCGTCCCTGGCCCTGGCGGCTAGATCTTCGCCGAGTAATTCGATCGTGGCCTGGTAATCGATATTCTCGTCGTGATCGCCGGCATCGGCCTTGGTCGCCGGCGTGTATAGCGTCTCCGGCAATCGGTCGGCCTGTCGAAAACCGGACGGCAGATCGATTCCGCAGATCGCGCCGCTGGCCAGGTAGTCCTTCCAGCCCGATCCAATCAGGTATCCGCGCACGACGGCTTCGATTGGCAACGGGCACAGTTTTTTTACGACCATCGCGCGGCCTTCGACCTGGTTTCTTTCAACCGGGTCGGGCAAAATCTCCGCCAGCGTCATTTCCGCGACATGATTCGGAATTATCTGCCGGGTTTTTTCAAACCAGAATTCGGAGATCGAGGTCAGGATCCGTCCCTTGCCCGGAATCGGATCGGGGAGCACGACGTCAAATGCCGACAGACGATCGGTCGCTACGATCAGCATATGGTCATCGTCAATCGCGTACAGGTCACGAACTTTTCCGCTGCCAATCCTTTCCAGGCTGGGCAGATCGGACTCAAACAGGGCTTCGGGTGGGGTCAGGGTTTTTCTCACGTTTGTTCTATCGCTTATTGATTCCGTTAATCGTACCGAAGTCGTCGGTTACCATCTTTCCGGCCTTCGGTTACAGTGCGGCTATGGAAGCCGCGAATCTTCTCAATCCCGCGTCGTTACCGTCAAGTCGAATTTCCATTCGGAGATGTTTTCCTGACAACGGGTGCTGCTGATGCATGGGTCGTTCATCGGAAAACTGGTTGGCGGGTTTCTTGGTCTGATTTTTGGCGGCCCGATCGGGCTTTTACTCGGTGTTTTTCTTGGGCACCAGTTTGACAAGGGGCTGGTAAATACAGGCGGGATCAATCTTGGCAGTCTGGACCCCCGGCGTGCGCAGGGGACATTTATTCGTACGACCTTCCAGGTCATGGGGCACATGGCGAAAGCCGATGGTCGAGTGTCCGATCAGGAAATTCATACGGCAAGAACGGTGATGCGGCAGATGCGCCTTACGCCGGAACAGGTCAAAGACGCGATCGCCTGGTTTACCGAAGGCAAAAACCCGGATTTTCCATTGCGTGAGCGTTTGCAGCGATTTCGCCAAACCAGCCATTTTCATACGGGACTGACCCGCGCATTTGTCGAATTGCAAGTTCAGGCCGCGATGCTCGGCAACGGAATTCACCCGGGCGAACGGGACATCCTCTGGACGATCTGCCAGGAACTTGGATTCGATCGTGCCGAACTGGCACAAATAGAGGAGCTGGTGAGATTTCATATGACCGGCGGCTCTCCTCAGGGCCGGTCGCCGCAGGATGAGCTGGCCCGTTCATACAAAATTCTTGGTGTTGCGGACACCGCCGGCGACAAGGATATTAAAACTGCTTATCGTCGGCTGATGAATCAACATCATCCGGACAAGCTGGTCGCCAAGGGCCTGCCCGAATCGATGATGGACGAAGCCAAGGTCAAGGTTCGGGAAATCCGGGCCGCCTATGACCTGGTCAAAAAGATCCGCGGTATGAGATGAACTCGTGCGCCTGACGCCGCGATATGGTTTTTCTGGCCGTCGTTCTGGTGTACTGTGGCCGCCAGTTTTTCAGTGTCCGGAATGAACAGGATTTAACATGTCAGACTACCTGATCGCCCCGTCCATCTTGTCCGCCAATTTTGCTCGTCTGGGTGAGGAAGTCGATGCGGTACTCGCCGCCGGCGCCGACATCGTTCATTTCGATGTGATGGACAATCATTTCGTCCCAAACCTGACGATTGGTCCGCTGATTTGCAAAGCATTACGCAAGCATGGCGTTACCGCGCCGATCGATGTGCACCTTATGGTAAAACCGGTTGACCGGATTATTCCGGACTTCACCGATGCTGGCGCCAATTACATCACTTTTCATCCGGAAGGCAGCGCGCATGTGGATCGCAGCCTGCAACTGATTCGCGATCTGGGTTGCCGATCGGGCTTGGTGTTTAATCCGGCGACGCCTCTGAACTGGCTGGAGTATTCGCTGGACAAGGTCGATATGGTACTGATCATGTCGGTCAACCCGGGTTTCGGCGGGCAGAGCTTTATCCCGTCCGCGCTGGACAAGCTGCGCAAGGCGCGGGAAATAATCGATGCCAGCGGTCGCGAAATACGCCTGGAAATCGACGGCGGCGTCAAAGTGGACAATATCGCGGAAATTGCCGCGGCCGGCGCGGATACGTTTGTCGCGGGGTCGGCAATTTTTGGGACCGACGATTATCGGGCGACGATCGACGCGATGCGAAAGCAGCTCGCCGGGGTCTGATCCGGCAAGGTTCATCCATGTGCGGGACCGAAACTGTTCCTGAGCGGCGCTAATAGCGGGTGGACACAAGAAAAAAGGCCGGACCCGCAGGTTCGACCCGTTAGACAAAATGACGATTTATTCGGTCAGAGAGTCGTGCCGTCGGGCCGTGCGTTATAGACCACAATGGTCTTGCCTTTGGCTGAAACCAGGCCCTGTTCCTCGAGAACCTTCAGGACCCTGCCCGCCATCTCGCGCGAGCAGCCGACAAGGCGGCTCAATTCCTGACGGCTGACCTTGATCTGCATGCCCTCGGGATGAGTCATCGCGTCCGGTTCGTTGCACAGATCCATGATGGCGTGGGCGATCCGTCCGGTGACATCCACAAACGCCAGATCGCCGAGTTTGCGGTTGGTCCGGTTCAACCGGCTGGCCAGCTGCGTCGCGAGCTCAAAAATCAGCCCCGGCGACTCGGAAGCAATCTGGCGGAATCTGGGGTAAGTCATCTCGGCCAGCTCGCATTCGACCCGCGTGCGCACCCAGGCGCTTCGCGTCGGTTGATCGTAGAACAATCCCATTTCGCCGAAGAATTCCCCCTTGTTCAGGTAGGCGAGAACCATTTCATTTCCGTCTTCATCCTCGATCATGACTTCGACGGATCCGTCGATAATATAGTAAAGAATATCGGGAAGATCCCCGGCGTGAATGACCACGGTTTTCTGCGGCACTGTCTTTACGCGGCAATAACGTAAAAAATTGTTGATTGCCGGGATTTCGCTGAGCGCTTTTTCGCCATTAATCATAGATTACGAGCCCCGGAAGTCAGAATAATTAAACGAATCGTGCCATTTTTAACTAATGCAGGGCTCAGGGGCAAGTCAAACTCGTCCCGGCGGTCCAAAGAGAGGAAAAAAAATGGTCGCCTCTCTGCCGGCTTGCGGATAAAATACGGCCCATTTTCAGACCCTGGGCGATACCGGAAGATTCTGGGGGGCGGTCAAATGACATCTAAATCCAGGTCCTCGGGCGGCAAGCTCCCCCTGCATGGCTTCAACAACCTGACCAAATCCCTCAGCTTCAATATTTATGACGTCTGTTACGCGTGCTCGCCCAGGCACCGTCTGGAATACATCGAGTACATCGATGAAGAATACAATGCGGATCGCCTGACCGGGATAATGACCCATGTCGCCGATATGATTGGCGCCAACATCCTAAACGTTGCGCGGCAGGATTATGAGCCACAGGGCGCGAGCGTCACCCTGATGGTTGCCGAGGGGCCGATCCAGGTGCCGCTGCGACACCCGCTGCTGCCGGATGCAATTGTTGCTCACCTGGACAAGAGTCACCTGGCGGTCCATACCTACCCGGAAAGCCATCCGGACAAAGGAATTTGCACGTTTCGGGCCGACATCGATGTGGCGACCTGTGGGGAGACTTCTCCTCTCAACGCCCTGAATTACCTGATCGGCGAGTTCGAATCCGATATCTGCATCATGGACTACAAGGTGCGCGGCTTTACGCGCGATCTGAAGGGGGCGAAGCGATTCATAGACCACGAGATCAACTCGATCAGCGATTTTATCGCGCCGGAAATCCTGAAAAACTATCAGGTGGAAGACGGCAACATGCCGCAACAGAATGTCTTTCACAGCAAGATAATGTTGCGCGAGAAGGATCTTGATCGTTATCTGTTTGGCTCGGGTATCGATGAGTTCGATGACGATGAGCTCAAGGAGATTAACGGGCAGATTGAGACCGAGATGCAGGAAATCTTTTATGGGCGGAATTTGTCCAGCTGACCGGTGAGGCCGGGAATCAGATTCTGTAGGCTGTGCCGGTCATAATTTTTGCGACCAGCGACATCAGATCGCGCACCGGCCCGGGGAGTTCCGCGCCGCCGGCCCGACTGGCGGTTTCACCATGACGCGCTTCATCTTCTTTCATTCTCTCAAGAATCGCCCGGCTGCGGTGGTCGTTTTCCGGTAATTGCTCCAGTTGGGATTCCAGATGCCTGACCACTTGTCGTTCGGTCTCGGCCACAAACCCCAGACTCCAGCGATCACCCGCCAGGCCGGCGAGGGCCCCGATCGCGAACGAGCCGGCGAACCAGACAGGATCGAGGTGGCTGGTTCGGTCATTGAGTTCGCGCAGCCTCTCTTCACACCAGGCGAGATGGTCGTTTTCTTCCGCCGCGGCTTTTTCCATCGCGTCACGGATATCGTCCAGCTGGGCGGTCAGGGCCTGGCCCTGATACAAAGCTTGCGCTGCGATTTCACCCGCGTGATTGACGCGCATCAGTCCCGCGACATGGCGGCGGTCTTCCTCGCTAAGTTTGGACTCCGCTTTGGCTGCCGGATTTGCTCTGCCGGCGAGCGGCGGACCGGCGAACAGAGTACGCAGCACCTGATCTGCCTGGGTCAGTAAACGGTCCAATGGTGTGAGCTGGCGTTTTTCCATACGCCGCATTGTATATCACAGCCCGTGCTTATCGTTTCCGGTAACTGCTGAATGTGCCACGTCCTCCCGTGCTAACAGGCTGATCGGGTGCGCGATGGTGGCCTTGATGCCGCGTCTGCGACAGAGCGCTTCGAGCTGCAGGCGGCAACCAATATTGGAAGTCAGCAACACGGGCGCTACATCGACGTCGTATTGCTCGGCCAATGCCCTGGAGATATCGGGTTGGTCCAGCATATAAGTACCGGCTGCACCGCAACACTGGCCATTGCCCAGCACGGCACAGCTACCGACCTGTCGTTCGGTCAGCGCGCGTGCGGATTGTGCGTCTGCGGACCTGATTCTCTGCGTACAGGGCGTATGCAAGGCGACCCTGATTCCCTCTCGCGAGCCACTTTTTTGCGGCAGCTCCTGCTGCTGCAAAAATGTGCTGATATCGACGCATCGGCTGGCAAAGTCCGCTGTATTTTCGGTCGTTTTAGAATCCTGGACGATATCTGTGTAATCTCGCAGGCTGGCCAGGCAACCGGTGGAAACCGCCACCACGGCATCATCGCCAGCAAAGGCCTCGATATTTTTCTCCGCCAGTTTGCGCGCCTCGCGCGGGTAACCGCCATGCTGGTGTACCGCGCCACAACAACCCTGGCCGCGCGGCACCCGAACGTCATAGCCGATGTCGTTGAGTACCTGGATCGATGATTTCAGCGTGTCGTATTCCAATGCTTCGCCCAGACAACCGGTAAATAAGGAGACGGCGCCTTTTTTTTCGCTGCCCGGGTTTGCCGGGTATTCACTGGCCAGCGATGACAGGAAAACCCGTTCGGGCGTCAATTCGAGAATTCGCTGCAGCCGGCTGGCTGAAGGTGTAATGAGCGCAAGCAGGCGATGCAATGACAAGGCCTTGAACAAAACGATCAGAAAAGCCACTACGCGGATCGCAAGTCGCGACTGAATCGCCTGGGCAAACAATCGCCAGCTCAGCACCGGCTCTACCTGGCGATCCCGGAGTTCCGCTCTGGCGACATCGAGCAATCGTCCGTAAGGTACCTCGGCAGGGCAGGCGGTTTCGCAGGCACGGCAACCCAGGCAACGGTCGAGATGCTGGATCACGCCGTCGCTAACGGCCAGTTCGCCGGTCGCGAGCCCCTGCATCAAGGCGATTCGCCCACGGGGGGAGTCACTTTCGAGCAATTCGAGGCCATAGGTAGGGCAATGCGGCAGGCACAGCCCGCATTTCACACAGCGATCTGCTTCTTGCGTGATGTAGCGGCTGGCCGAAGTTGGAGCGGGTGCGGTCAAGGATTATCCGGTGCTGGAAAAATGTTGCGACGCGGGTATCATAGCAGCCCGTCACTCCCCGGCAGTTTTCCGAACACGATCTGTTGCTGGCCGCATGCGGCAGGCGGAGTGGTGTTTGGCCGAGCCGACAGGCAGGAGAGTTGTTTTGAAATTCACGATCAACGTGGCGCCGCCGATGGTTCTCGTTTTGCTGGCTGCGCCGGCCTTTGGCCAGGACAATGCGCAAGACGCCGAAACAGAGAAAAAGTTTAGTGGCGAAGCGCGCCTGGGGTTCGAGAGCACGACGGGTAACACGGACACCAATTCGCTGGCGGCTGAGTTTTCGGCCAGGTACCGGCGCGGCGTTTGGGAGTATTCGGGCCGACTTTCCGGCTCCGGCCGTCAGGACAACGGGATCAGCACGGAGGAGCAGTACCATTCGGAGCTAAAGGCCGAGCGCCACTTCGGTCAGAAAAACTACCTGTACGGACAGATTCTCTACGATCGCGATCGATTCGCGGGGGTGGTGCGGCAACTTTATGAAACCATCGGTTTTGGTCGTCAGACCCTGAAAACGGAAACTCAGGAGCTGAACCTTGAGGTGGGTGTCGGTGCACGGCAGACCCGGCTGGCAGATGACACCGAGGCAGACGACCCGGTGATCCAGCTCGGCGGAGACTATCATTGGCAGATCAATGGAAATGTAACTTTCACGCAGGAATTGACGGTTAACTACGGTCGCGACAATACCTATACCATGTCACTGAGTACGCTGGAGAGCCAACTGACCGGCAACCTGGGTATGGTGTTGAGCTACCGCGTCGATAACAATAGCGAAGTGCCCCTGGGCAGTAAGAAAACCGATACCAAGACTTTACTGGCGCTCAGATACAGGTTCTGAGGGCGGGCTGAACCGGGCGGGCAAAGCCAGGCGAAAAAACATGAGCTATTATCAAAGACACGCTTTTTTCTGCACCAACCTGCGTGAGAATGGACAGGTCTGCTGCCGGCAGGCGGGCAGCCTGGAAATGCGTGAATTTGCCAAGAAACTCAGCAAGGAACTGGGAATCGCAGGCCCGGGTGGTGTTCGCGTCAATGCCGCCGGCTGCCTGGACCGTTGCGCCGAAGGGCCGATAGTCGTGATCTACCCCGAGGGCACCTGGTACAGCTATGTGGACGAGGATGACGTGCGCGAAATCATAGAAAGTCACCTGGGCCGCGGGGAGCCGGTCGAACGCCTGAAGATACCGCAGAAATCTGCTTTAGAAACAAAGAGTTAACACGTGGTTTTTGGGACTGTATGCGCAGCGACAAAACAGGCCCCGAACATTGCAAATACGGCCCCCGTCCAGTAAAATTCCGCGCCTTTGCTCCAGGGCGCACCTGGGGCACAAATCCGGTATTGAGTTTGATGAAAACATTTTCTGCAAAAAACGAAGAAGTGCGCCGCGACTGGTATGTGGTGGATGCTGAAGGCAAGACCCTGGGCCGCCTGGCGAGCGAACTGGCCAGTCGTCTGCGTGGCAAGCACAAGCCCGAATATACGCCGCACGTGGATACCGGCGATTACATGGTCGTGATCAACGCCGAAAAAATTCGTGTCACCGGCAACAAGATGCAGAACAAGATGTATCACCGTTACACCGGGTACATCGGTAACCTGAAATCCATTAGTCTGGAAAAGCTGCTGGCAAGCAAACCGGAACGAGTACTCGAACTGGCCGTGAAGGGCATGTTGCCCCATAACCCGCTGGGCCGCCGCATGCTACGCAAATTGCGTGTTTTTGCGGGCCCCGAGCACAGCCACACTGCACAACGGCCGAAGCCGCTGGAAATATAAGCAGCGGCTGTGGCGAAACCGAGGACATAATCAAGCATGAGCGAAGCATTTCATTACGGAACCGGACGACGCAAATCATCAACCGCGAGGGTATTCCTGCGTAAAGGCACCGGCAAGATCACCGTCAACGATCGTCCGGTGGATGAGTATTTTGGTCGCAAGACCGGTGGCATGATCGTCCGTCAGCCGCTGGATGTGACGAACATGCATGAAAATTTCGATATCACAGCGACCGTTTCTGGTGGCGGCACGACCGGCCAGGCAGGCGCGATCCGCCACGGCCTGACCCGTGCGCTGATGGCCTACGACGAAACGTTGCGGGTGCCGCTGCGCCAAGCCGGGTTTGTAACCCGCGACGCGCGCGAAGTTGAGCGCAAGAAGGTTGGGCTTCGCAAAGCGCGCCGGGCGACACAATACTCCAAGCGTTAAGAATATCGGCCGCTTGCGGCCGATTTCATTTGGGGGATCGTCTAGTGGTAGGACTGCGGACTCTGACTCCGCCAACCTAGGTTCGAATCCTAGTCCCCCAACCAAAAAGGGAACGGCTCCAAAAGGAGCCGTTCCCTTTTTGGTTGGGCGGTAGGGGATGCGAAGCTGTTCGACAAAATCGCCTGGGTGAGGCGGAACCAGCCGGCGATCCAGTGGATCGCCGGCCCGCCGAACGCGCTGGCCAGGGATGGCCAGCGCAGGAGTTCTTGGCGAGACCAGGACGGCCGAGCCTAGAACTACGGATTAATCTGGGAGCAAGTAAGGATGGCCCTGGTCTATCCTGGTCCGAACAAAGCCCGCCTGTGCGGGCTGTCTGCGTTTGTGTCAATTCGGATGTCAATTCGGACTGGGAGCTTCGCCCCAGAAAAGGTCCGCTTACGACCCGTAGCGGACATTAACAGTCAGTACTGCACGGCATGATATGTTGCACTTATCGACAGATATTTGTAGTTAGCCTTCATGTTCATTGAACGAATATTCCCTGAGGTTGTGGCTGAGAAAGGTACATTGCGCGAACGCCTTGTTGCTGAAGCGAAGGCTCGTGGCCTGTCGAACGAGGACATGAAAGGAATCATATCTATCGTTCCCAAAGTACTTATCGACGCTGGTGCTTTCCTCGACAAGATAAGCGATTTGTGGCGCTACGAATTTGGGGTTCCATACGATATTGGAAAGGACCTTTTCTGGGGCACTCACATGTGGGTGCCAGTACACTGCTTGTTTAATGCGCTCTCGTGCGCACACTCGCGGCTTCCGACAGCTACGTGCGCCGATTACCTGAAGCGCTTGGCAGCTCCCCGCAAACACCAAGATACTCTTGTCGAGATGATTCCAGGATGCAAGGTTGATTCTTCGGTGGCTGTCCAATTCGAGGTTTCTGGGGAAGGAATTGGAGATCGAACTATCGATTGGGTTATTGGACCATACGGCGGTCGCATTGTGCTGTTAGACGTGAAGAGGCGGGTGACTGATTTTATCGATCAGGCAGAGAGAATTGGCGGCGAGCCGATTGTACCGGAACCAAACCATGATCCAGCGCTCCTGTTCCGAAGTATTGAGGAAAAATTTGAATCAGCCGATCCCAATCTACAGCTTCAAGGGGTGTGGGTTATTACCGATATACAACAGAACGAGAAACGACTATCTGCGGCGTTTGCTGCGCTAAGCTCAAGCAAGGTACATTTCGCCATACTTGGTGACTGGAACCCCGATGCCCACGTTCTAGTTAAATGGGCCAAGGACGAACAGTACTTGCGCGATCTGTTTCATGTAGAAAAATCTCCGCGGTTTACGTTCACATAAGATGAAGGCTAAAAAAGCGCTGCTATGCCCGCTCGATTGCTGCCAGTTACAATGTCCGCTTATGGCCGAGGCTGTGTGAAAACTCTGTGGTTGATATAATCATCCTTTCCGGCGAGA
>CAZMOM010000023.1:0-51516 GCA_964568075.1 uncultured Gammaproteobacteria bacterium | reverse complement strand
CCGGGGATAACAGGCTGATTCCTCCCAAGAGTCCACATCGACGGAGGAGTTTGGCACCTCGATGTCGGCTCATCACATCCTGGGGCTGTAGCAGGTCCCAAGGGTATGGCTGTTCGCCATTTAAAGTGGTACGCGAGCTGGGTTTAGAACGTCGTGAGACAGTTCGGTCCCTATCTGCCGTGGGCGTTGGAAATTTGAGAAGAGCTGCTCCTAGTACGAGAGGACCGGAGTGGACGTATCTCTGGTGTTCCGGTTGTCACGCCAGTGGCATTGCCGGGTAGCTACATACGGAAGGGATAACCGCTGAAAGCATCTAAGCGGGAAGCCCCCCCCAAGATTAGATTTCCCTGGACCTTTAAGGTCCCTGAAGAGCCGTTGAAGACTACAACGTTGATAGGCCAGGTGTGGAAGCGCAGTAATGTGTGAAGCTAACTGGTACTAATTGCTCGTGAGGCTTGATCATATAACACCCAAGCGGTTTGCTGACCGCGTCGGGTGCATGTCCTCGAAACGACACAGGACGTCAATACATTCCCAGGTTTTTAAGACAAGTTTTCCTGGCGGCAATAGCGTGCGGGAACCACCCGATCCCATTTCGAACTCGGAAGTGAAAACGTTCAGCGCCGATGATAGTGTGGGGTCTCCCCATGTGAAAGTAGGACACTGCCAGGATTTTATTTTAGAACCCCGACTGCGAGAGTGGTCGGGGTTTTTTTATGGGCAGGAGACCCCACTTATTTTCTATGTCGGGCAATTCGGAATTGTTCCGGGTTGAAAGTGTGAAAGGCCGCTCCGGCCATCCCTGGCCTCTCGCGGCACTCGCACATCCATGTGCAGCGTACGACACTGCCAGGATTTTATTTCGAAGCCCCGACCGCGAAGGCGGCCGGGGCTTTTTTATTTAGCATGGGGAGACCCCACTTAATCTTTATGTGGGGAAGTTTTGCAAAAAGGGGACAGACCCCTTTTTTTTTGGGGTTTTTTATTTTCTGAGAAAGGGTGTAAAAAAGGGGTCTGTCCCCTTTTTTCTGCAGGTCATTCCCCCAGGTTAATGAGCAAATAATGAGAATCGTTTTACTGGGCCACAAGGAAATCTATAGCAACCTGGCCCTGAGCCTGGTTGTGCGGCAACTTTCCGGCCATGACCTTGGTATCTTTTTGTCGGGCGAAGCGACCGACAACGATCCGAAGCCGGGGACAGTCGATCACCTGGAACTCTACGACAGCAATCTGTGCGACGAATTGCCGGCTCTGGCGGTTAGCCAGACCGACAGAAAATCGGCGATTCTGACTTTTGCCGAGATGGGGGAAGAAATCGGCCGGCCGATCGGTCGCCTGCCCTTGCCGAACAGCGCCGAGGGGCTTGCAGTATTACGCGAGATTAGCCCCGACCTGATCGTGTCTCTTCGTTACCGGAAGATACTGCAGGAGGTGGCGATCGCCATCCCCAAATTCGGCGTTCTGAATCTGCACTCGGGGCTGCTGCCCGAATACCGCGGTGCGATGGCGACCTTGTGGGCGTTACTGAACGGCGACACGGAAATTGGTTCTACCCTGCACTATATTGTCGACGGCACGATCGACACCGGTCCGGTTGTCGGGCGGGCAAGGATTCCCCTGTCCCACGAGCGCTCCTACATGGCCAGCGTACTCGATCTGTATCCGCCCGGATGCGAGATGGTCCTGGAAGCGATCGGAGAGATCGAGCGAACCGGTGCCGCTCCGTCTCAGCGGCAGGCGGGAAAGGGCCGGTATTTTACCTGGCCCACCCAGGCAGAGCTCGACGGTTTTTTCGAGCAGGGGTACCGACTGTGCGACGGGCAGGAATTGGCCCAATTTATCGAGACCGAAACGGCCCGGCAAAAAAGTTGTCCTGGGGAATTATCGACCACCTGAAGTTTTGTACGAAAATACGCTGACATCACCGCTGTATCCGGGTCTGTCGAGGACCGCATGGTGTGGCTCGAGACATCCGGCCGGTCCCGGCAATACATCCCGATCAGCGGTTCGTGCCGAATCCGGCGGCTTCAGCGTATTTTCCCTCTCGCTCATTTCTTGACGATTATATACTTGACAAACCAAGCTCAGGTATGTATATTACAAACCATCCTTGAAAATACGGGGATCGGTGTGAGGCCAAAACTCACAGATATAGCGGAAGAGGTGAAAGCCCGTCTTGCGCAACTGAACAAAGAAGAGGCCCGCATAAAGTTCCGCCTCGCTGAGATACAGCCGGAAAAGGCCAAGCTGAACGCGGCGAGCGAGCGAATCGAGCTGCTTCGCTCTGGCAAGAGCAAACTTATCGATTACGGGTGCCCTAACTGCTTCGTTTTCCATGGTATTGAATCCGAAATGGCCCCGATACCATATGATATCGGTCATGTTGATTTATTCCGTTGCCACAAGTGCAACTACGAATTAGAAAAAGAGTTTTAGCGATGTATATATCTACTTTGCATCTTGACGAGCTGTTGGAAAATCTTGACCCGGAGGAGGATTCTGTTCTCTATGGTTTTGCCCAGACACTGAAAGATTTAGTTTCAGGGGCGACGAACGGGATTGATGAGATTGAGTCCAGACTTGATTCAATAGAACAGCGTCTAGCAGATTTAGAATAAACGTAATCTCTGATGCCGTCAGGCGTGAGCCGGGGTGGCCTAGAGCCTTAGCAACCCTTGACCGCATTTCCTTATTCATTGAGTAATTACCATGTGCGATTTAAGTAATCCGATTTACCACGACAAGGACAAAGCCCGAGAGCATTTAGAAGCTATCCGCTGGCCTGACGGCCCGATCTGCCCGCATTGCGGTGTTATTGATAATGCCGCTGAACTCAAAGGCAAAGCCCATCGTCCGGGCGTGTATAAGTGCCGTGATTGCCGTAAGCAGTTCTCTGTGACGGTCGGCACGCTATTCGAGCGCAGCCATATTCCGCTGAATAAGTGGCTACTGGCTACCCATCTGCTGAGTTCCAGCAAGAAAGGCATTTCCAGTCACCAGCTACACCGCAACCTGGGCGTGACCTACAAAACTGCATGGTTTATGACTCACCGTATCCGTTGTGCAATGGAGTCCACAGACACCACACCCTTAGGTTCAGGTGGCGGCACTGTTGAAGCTGACGAAACCTATATTGGCCGTCGTAAAGGTGTTCCGAAAGGTCGTGCAGGTGGCCACCATAAGCAGAAAGTGTTTGCCCTCGTAGAACGTGGCGGTAAGGTCAAGTCCATGCGCATCAGCGGCTCGATGTTTGAGGGTGTCAAAGCTGGCCTGACATATGTATCGCCAGATGCACATTTAATGACTGACGAAGCCAGCATGTATAAAAATGCTGGTAAACAGTTTGCATCCCATCAGACCGTTAACCACGGCATTAAGGAATGGAAACGCGGTAACGTTTCTACCAACACAGTCGAGGGTTATTTCTCGATCTTCAAACGCGGCATGAAAGGCGTTTACCAGCACTGCAACGAAGATCATCTGCACCGCTACCTGGCTGAATTCGATTTCCGCTATAACCATCGTTCAGCATTAGAGATCGACGACAAAGAGCGCGCGCGCCTTGCTTTACAGGGAATCGGCGGCAAGCGCCTGACCTATCGGAGGCCTCTTAGCCCACACGCCTAAGCGCCAGTCCCGCGCGGCCTATGAGCAGGTAATGGACTTCCTGCGAGAGATAGACTATGACTGGGATATGGACGATGCGTTCCTAGATCGACGCGGCAATTCCAAGCGCCAGCCCTGAAGGAACAGGGCTGCGATACCGCCAATACATAGGCCCAAGAATGCCAGAAATAATAATAGCATTACTGAAATTCCTAGGGATAACATCTGCTATAGGGCTGATAGGACTATATCTTGCATTTCTAGGGCTCCTCCCGGAAATTGTTGTCGAGGGCGTGATCGACAAAAGCAAACGATTTAACTCTGAATCTCGACTCAAAATTAAAAACAATGGCCGTCTGACCGCCCACTCCGTTCGGGCAGATGCCCACAACATAAACGCCAAAATAGGCGGGCTGCAAATGGTTGATTGCGCTGTTGTAGACTGCGGCCCTCCAGTCGCTAGCAAGTTGTCCAGCGGGGAAGCAACAGAAATGACCATAAGGCCAGGAATTGAAGCCAAAGGAAATTTTGAGCAGTTCGCCTACGACCTCACGCTGAAATATTGCGCGAAACTTCTGATCTTCAAAAAGAGCTTTAATAAAAAATGGAGGGTGGAACTCAAGAACTACCCTGACGGTTATTCTTGGGAAATAACTATTATCTAAGACACCTATTTAGCGGATTTCTTTTGGTTCGATTTATCCTTCTTAGACTTACGCGGATCGGGCGGCGTGTTCAGCATTTTGCGTAAAATACTGTCCCGCTTCTGGTCCTGCTTTCGTTCGGAGTCTGTCATGTCCAATCCAACCACAATAGAGGATTACCTAATGTGTATGGGCCGAGTTACTCACTCTGCCGCCTTCGTCGATATGATGCTGTGCAACGTATTCCGCATCATATCAGGCCTCGATAATGAAACCACTATAGCCATATATTACATGCCAGACTCGGCTAAGCTTAAGTTTCGGCTCTTGCAACACATGATGAAAAAGAATCGTGATGATGAAGAAACAGCACTAATCGAAGAAATGATCAAACACGCCAAAACGGCAAATAGCCACAGAAATGAACTAGCACATTCATTCCTGCATATCGAAACAGACAAATCGCTGCGACGTATCTACCCGCGTGATCGCCAGCAGCACAAACAAATCACGAACGGATATCTGGAGACCCATCTAAACCCGACACTGAACGCCATGCGGGAAGCTGGTGATCTGTACGCCCAGCTTTGCGACAAGCGAAAAGTATCGCCCTTATTACAGTTTTGAGATCGCCCCCAAGGCAGGTTATGTAATCGCCAATAACCTCCGACTCAACTGCGTCCCTACCCGCCCGGATAGCTTCTGGCGGCAAGCTGTCCACAAACTGAGCAATTTCGTCCTCACATACCTGCCCGTTCGAGGCATCCCCGCGGCCACAAGTTGTACATTTCTCGGTATTTTCCATGGTCCCTCTCAGGACGATCATAGACTTGGTTTGTTAAGTATATAATCGTCCATTTCTTGACTATGGGCTAAGGACATTGGATAGTGTCCACATCAAGCCAGTGTCGTGTATTCGCAACGTTCGTTTGTGAACGGTGTGGTACGAGTGCCGGTATGAGCGTGGAAATCGTGGGATTAGGGCCGCAGTGGACCGAGCAAAGCGCTGAAGCGTATATTAAATCTAGAACAAGGAGATTTAGAGTGAATAACTCCGATTTTTTAAAACGATTAGCGCTGCTATTGGGGATTGCAACGCTGTCTGTTGCTTTTACGCAACAGGCGGTTGCGCAGGACGCCGATACGGACGAGTACGACGAAATTGAAGAAGTTGTCGCCACCGGTACTCGCGGGCAACCGCGCTCGGTAACAGAGTCCATGGTGCCGATTGACGTTATCTCAGGTGACGAGTTCACCAACCAGGGCGCAACCGATCTCAGCGACTTGTTAAGAAACGTTGTCCCTTCCTATAGCGTCAACGTGCAGCCGATCAGCGATGCGGCAACCGTCGTGCGGCCGGCGAACCTCCGTGGCATGGCGCCCGATCACACGTTGGTCCTGATCAATGGCAAACGCCGTCATCGTGCATCGGTCATTTACTGGCTGGGCAATGGCGTGGCCGATGGCGCGCAGGGCCCCGACATCTCGGTCATTCCTTCGATCGCATTGAAGCAGGTCGAAGTTCTTCGTGATGGCGCCTCGGCGCAGTACGGTTCTGACGCGATCGCCGGGGTGATGAACTTCATCATGAAAGATGCCCGCGAAGGTGGCAGCCTCGAAGTGCGCTATGGCACTTACTTCGAAGGTGATGGTGAGACCACCAGTATTGCCGGCAACATCGGCCTGCCGGTGGGGGATGAAGGTTTTGTCAACCTGACCTTTGAATACGGCCAGACCGATCCGACCGATCGCAGCCTGCAGCGCGACGACGCGGCGGCTTTGATTTTAGCCGGCAACACAGCGGTTGCCAATCCGGCGCAGATCTGGGGATCTCCGATCATCGACGACGAATTGAAACTGATGGTCAATTTTGCGACGGAGGCCGGCAACGGCAAAGAAATTTACGGGCATGCCAACTATGCCGAGAAACGGGTCGAGGGCGGGTTCTTTTTCCGTAATCCTAATACGCGTTCCGCGGTATTCAGTCCAGCAGGTCTTCTAAATGGTATGGAACTGCTGATCGGCGACATGCTGGATGCGGTCGACGGCGTACTGGATGGCTCGGCAAATTGTCCAACAGTAACTATCGTCACCGATCCACTCTCACCGGACTTCAATGACCCGGATCCGGTTGCTCTTGCGGCAGTGTTCGCCGACCCGAACTGCTTCTCGTTCCAGGAAATATTCCCGGGCGGATTTACCCCGCGTTTCGGTGGCGATGTCGAGGATTTCGCAATTACCGCCGGCCTCCGTGGCGAAACAAATTCCGGGCTCATGTGGGATGCCAGCGTTGCCTATGGTTCCAACGAAGTTGACTTTTTCATCAACAACACCGTCAACGCTTCGTTAGGACCAGCCACGCCGACAAATTTTGATCCCGGCATGCAAACGCAGACAGAGTTCAACGTGAACTTCGATGTGTCCTACGCGTTTGGCGACGACGGCAATATCGCGGGCGGCCTCGAGTATCGTGACGAGGAATTTGAAATTGGTCTCGGGCAGGCGGAATCGTGGTCCATCGGACCGTTGGCAGACCAGGGCTTTAGCGCGGCTTCCAATGGATTCCCTGGATTCAGCCCGATTGCGGCCGGCACCTGGAGTCGCAGCAACTTCGCGGCTTACGGTGATCTTGAGGTAAGCCCGACGGATGACTGGTCAGTCGGCTTTGCCACTCGCTACGAGGATTTCGACGACTTTGGCACGACCTTCAACGGTAAGATCTCGACCAACCTCCGGATCAGCGATCGACTCGCATGGCGCGCCAGCGCGAGCAGCGGGTTCAGGGCGCCGACACCGGGTCAGTCGAATGCGTTCAACGTCTCGACGGAGTTCGACCTGAACATAATGGATCTGGTCAATAACGGCACGATTCCCGCTGGTTCCGCGGTTGCGGCGCTCAGAGGCGGCCGACCGCTGGAGGCGGAAAAATCGATCAACCTGTCTCTGGGTGCGATTTTGACGCTGGGTGAGATCGATGTGACGATCGATTACTTCAATATCGAGTTGAAGGATCGCCTTGGCATATCGCAGAATTTCCAGCTGACGCCGGCTGAGGTCGCTGCGCTTCTGTTAGAAGGTGTGACCAGCGCCGCGAACCTGGCGAATTTCCGTTTCTTCGTCAATGACTTTGAAACGGAAACCCAGGGTGTCGATATCGTGGCGAATTACAATGCCGATATGCTGGGCGGCAGCACCGACTGGACGCTGGCGTTCAACTGGACGGACACCGAGGTTACGAAGCACAATCCGGATACGCTGGACGATACCCGGATACGTGAGTTGCAGGAAGGTCTGCCGGAAATACGTGCCAACCTGACCGCGAATCACCATGCGAGCGATAATTTCCGCGTTCTGGCCCGTCTGAGCTTTTACGACGAGTGGTTCGATTCGGAAGATGTTGCGGTTTACGATGGCGAGTGGGTGGTCGATCTCGAAGCGGCTTTCTCTTTCAACGATAATCTGACACTGACCGTCGGTGCCCAGAATATCTTTGATACCTTCCCCGATGAAAATATCGGCGCACGCAGTGGCGTGGGTAACCGCTACAGCCAGTACACACCGTTTGGATTTAACGGTGGTTTCTGGTACGCGCGTTTCCGTTACGAACTGTAAGGTTTCGCGTTCGAGTAGAAACAGGATGATGGAGGCTGTTCGAACAGCCTCCGGATTCTGAAAAGCCCCGCTCACCGAGCGGGGCTTTTTTTTATTGTCGCAACCTGACTGACTTATAGCCCGCTTATTTCACCGCCTATCGCGGCCCTGGCTGGTTCTCGAACACCCGAGCTTGGCCTTCACTCAACCCATAGCACAGCGGCTATGGGTTTCGCTCCAGACCTGCCCTCAGTCGTCCGAGCCCTCAGCCGGGATCCGCGCTTCGCGGCGAATTAAGCAGGCATGGACTAATCTACTGTGGCATGCGCGGATCAATCGCAGTTGCCAGTTAATTGTTCAGTCTCTTTAATTAACGCGAACCCGGAAATCGACATCGAACTCGGGAGTTCCCACGCCTGGCGATGGCAGGAATGCGCCAGACACAAGTAGCATGCGATGCGCAGTTGTTGCGCTATAGAACGATGCCTTTAAACCGCACCTCGAAATTCGGATCGCCGCCCCCGCCGGATTCTGCGAAAATCCCCTTGGGGCTGATGCGGATGTCGGTAACCGCCGGGTCGGTGCCATCGAGCGCGATACCGCCACGGCTGTCGTTCACATTGCCGTCGCGAATGCTCAGATTAGAGAACGTGGCACTGCTACCCAGGATATCGAATACACAATCGATCGCATTCGCATCGATGATGGTTGAACTCACGGCATTACCGTTGATGACTATGTTATCGGTGATGTCGAGATCGCCGGTAGCGGCTGCATCCTCGCCCGTTTCGCCGACGGTCGCGCCGAGAAAACGGCCACAAAATGGGCAAGCCTATGATGCGCAGCAGCTACTGGACAATGTTCTTGAACAACACTTCGAAGTTCGGATCCGCAGGGCTTGAAAAGAGGAAGAAGCCTTTCAAATTGACCTGCATGTGGGTGACGGCCGTGTCGACATCGTTCGCATCCGGTACCGGCGTATAGGTGTAGGTGCTACCGCCGTCATTGGAGAATTCGATATCGTCGCCCGGATCACCAAGGGCCACGAACGTGTAAGTGAGTCCGCTGGCCGGTGTGCCGTCGACGAAGGCGACCGGACCGGCATTGGTGCCATCGAAATCGATGACGCGCAGCGCCGCATTCGCGGGAATCGGTTCGGTGATAATCACGCTGTCGGCATCAGCGAGGCCGTTACCGGAATTTGTCACCTGGATCGTATACAGAACGGTCGCTCCCGGTATCGCTTTCGGATTAGTCGCTCCGTTTACCGGATCTTCAAGTGTGGATACGATTTTTGTGATTTGTATATCCGCCACACCGGCCAAAACATTCGTTGTGGCGATTTCCGTTGCCGGTCCGCCGGTGTTGCTGATCGCATCGTTGTAAGTGGTGGTCAGACTGTCGCCGGCCTGTACATTAAAGGTGCCATCATCGTCGGTTCCCGCGGCGGTTCCAAATACGGTGGCGACAGTTGCAGTAAAAATCCCTGTATTGACGCCGGTTTCAGTATAGACGAGTGCTTCGCTCTCTCCAGTGACTGAGTTGATAGTGGTTAGAATGATTGTTTCGGCGAGGCCCGGGTCGGTATTCAGATCGGCGTCGGTCAGCGTAAAGGCAACGACATCAAAGGGAAAAATCGTTGGCGTAGACGAGATTGTGCCGGAGACCCCCGCACTCAATACATCGGTTGTGGCTACCGCCACGCCAGAGCCTCCAGTGGCGGTTAGTGCATCGTTATAAATGCTGCTCAAACTGTCGTCGGCCTGCACATTGAAGGTGCCGTCATCGTCGGTTCCGGCAACGATTCCAAATACGGTGGCGACGGTCGCGGTAAAAACCCCGGTATTGACGCCGGTTTCGGTATAAACGAGCGCTTCGCTCTCTCCAGTGACTGAGTTGGTGGTGGTTAGAATGATTGTTTCCGCGACGCCCGGATCAACATCAAGATCGGCATCCGTCAGGGTAATCGTGACGGGATCGCCCGGATTGATCGGCGTGGTGGAGACTAGTGTCCCGGTAACGCCGGGACTGGTGACGATAGTCGTTGCCGTCGCGGTTCCCGGTGCTCCCGAACTGGTCAGCGCATCGTTATAGGTGGTTTCTAGAGTATCACCCGCCTGGACGTTGAAGATCCCATCATCATCGGTACCCGCAACGATCCCGAAGACGGTTGACACCGTCGCTTCGAAGGTGCCCGTATTTGGCCCGGTTTCCGTATAGAGCAATAATTCGGTCTCCCCGGTCACGGTATTGGTTGTGGTTTCGGAGAAACTTTGCAGCGTCGCGCTATCGGTATTCAGATCGGCGTCCGCGATCGTGATCAGCACGGTCGCGCCCGGCACAATGGGGTTGGTGCTCTGAATAGAGCCTGTAATGCCGCCACCGACCGTGTTGATAACCGGTGCAGTGGATATCGTAGCGGTTTGATCGCTTACGATCTGCGCCAGGTTGCTTATCGGTGTCCCGACCGGGACGCCGCCATTGACAGTCGCGCGGAAGGTGATGATCGATGGAACCCCAACCGCCAGATTGCCGATATTCCAACTCAGGTTTGGAGCCGCAGAATCGTCGGCGCCGGCCCCGGTGATGGAACCCGGGACATAGGTTGTATCGGTCGGAACAATATCCGTGACCACCACACCCGTGGCGTTCATGTCGCCGGTATTGATCACGTCAACGCGATATTCGATGGTATCTCCAACCAGCAGAGATCCCGCATCCAAATCTTGGGCGGTCTTGATGCTGTTGGAGAACAACGGTGCGCCGGTGAGCACGGTGGTGGCTTTGGTCGTATTGACGAGGAGCGTCTCAGTGCTGTCTATACTCGCCATGTTCTCGATAAAAAAAGTGCCGGCTGCGACCGGGTTGTCGACGACAAGCTGATAGGTCAGAGGCCCTATAGTCGTTCCGGCCGGGACCACTCCCAGGTTCCAGACCAGGGTGGGAGCCCCGCTGTCATCTGCCCCCGCGCCGGTAATGGAGCCTGGCACATAGCTTGTTTCGAGAGGTAACAAGTCGGTGACGACGACGTTCGTTCCCGCAGCGGCCCCGCTGTTGGTCACAAAAATCGTGTAGAACAGCGTAGCGCCCGGGCTTGCCAGTGTGGGCGTTACCGTTTTGGTGCTGTCGGTAAACGCGACAGCCGCCTCAATGGTGGTGGTCGCCGTCGCGGTGATAACGGATAACGCATTACCGCTAATCGTGGCGCTGTTTTCCACGATACTGCCATCCGGTAGAGCGATATCAGGTTGAACCATGAAGCCCGCCGTTTGCATACCGGTATTTTTCTTGAGCGTGCCCACTGTCCAGCGAATATCAGTGACCGTAGTGGGGTCGGCAGGCTCGGCGCCCCATGTTGCACCGTTATTGATGGAAAACTCGATGGTTACGCCGACCTCGGCGAAGGCACTGCCAGCGACAAACGTTACGCCTGCCGGAATGCTGTCCACGATAACCAGACCGGTTACCTGTTGGTTTCCCATGTTAATATAGCTCAACGTATAGGTGACTGCCGAGTTCGAAAGCGCCGGGTCGGGGGTATCGCTTTTCGTGAACAAAATTACAGGTGCGACGAAAGGCGATATCGCAGTGGTAGTCGCCGTCGCCTGGTCACTGACAGGGTCAAAGTGCGAGGCGGCAACCAGGGAGGTGATGTCCTGGTCCCCAGGGTTCGTTCCGGGAGGCACTGACAGACGGAGAATCACATCCAGCGTGGCAGCGGCTGCCAGGGTCCCCGTGTCGGGCAATCCGTCCGCATCGAAGTCAAAGGTGGGGTCGACGAAATCCCAGGTGCCATCGCCATCGGTGTCCTGTGCCATCAGGAGAGTACCAGTCGCGTCGAGGAGATCCGAGGGAAGAAAGAATGCCGGACCGCTTTTCTGTAAGCTCAGATCGAACTCGTCATTGCCATTTCCCGTATTGGTTACCGTGAAGGTGTAGCTGACTTGGGTACCGGTTGACGAGTTCACGGATTGAAATTGGTCCGATTCCACCGAGACCCCACCGACCTGTTCCACGGTTACGTTAAGCGTGTTGGATGTGACGGGTGTTTGAGATGCACCGCCGGAATCGTCGAAATTTGCGGTCGCGTCATTGTCGATAACAACCCCCGCCAATACACCGGCGTCGACCGTGACGGCAAAAGTCACGGTTCGATTAATTTGCCCGGCCAGCAACGGCCCAAGATTCCAGGTGATGATGCCGCCGCTCTCCGTCCCGCCGCCGCTAATGCTGCCGGGGACCAGGGTGGTGTTGGCCGGGATGGTGTCGGTGATCACCAGGTTGGTGGCGTCGCCGGGCCCCGTGTTGCCGTAGGTGAGGGTGTAGGTGATGGTATCGCCCGGTATGGCCGTGGTGACGTCGGCGCTCTTGCTGAGGGTGATGATCGGGTCGAGAAACCAGTCAATCGTATTGCCGCTGTCCACTGAATTGCTTGGCCCGATCGGCTTCTGGATCGCGTCAGAACCCGATGCATCCGAGTCCTGAACATCCACGTAGTCGATTGCCTTGGTGGCGCCGGCACTGACGTTGAAGTTCCAGCGGGTGCCCGGGGTGTCGGAACGCAGGCTGAGCAGGTTCCCCGCCGCGCCGTTCAAGGTCACCGTGCCATTGATGGTCAGTGTAGATGGAGGGATGCTTCGAATAGTGAGAGTGTCGGCGACGGCTACGATTTTGGTCAGGTTATAGAACGTGGTCGATCCCAGGATCGACTGCCCCGTGCCGTCGAAGGTCACGGCTCCGCTCCGGGCAGTGAAGATTTGTCTGTTTTCGAAGTCGCCGCCCACGTTGACGGCATAGTTAGACGCCGAGACATCCAGCTCACCGACCGTGACGGTGAGATCACCGTCCACGTCCAGCGCCGAACCCAGGGTCAGAGTTTGCGCTCCGTTGGTGAGATTCACCGTCACGTCGTTGTAAGCGGAGGTCCCGGGCGTGAACGTGGCGTCGTTGTCGGTGAACTCCACCGTGGAGGTGCCGGCGGTGAACGCACCGGCGGAGGCAAGCCAGTGCCTTTCGATGGTGAGCGTGTTCGCACCGCCGTCGATGGTGCCGAGGATCTCAACGTCGTAGGTGGTGACGTTCCCGCCGGGGGCAAACGTGTGGCCGGAGGGTACGTAGAGCTCGTTGGGCGTCGGGACCGTCAGGGCCCCGGCGCCGACCGAGTACTCGATCTCAACGTCGATGAAAGCGCCCTTGGCGGTATCCATGTCGGCGTTGGTGATGCTCGCTGCGCCTTCATGGTGAAGGATGACGTGATCGGCGTAGATATCGAACCCGGCATGATCGGCGCCGTCCGAGACGCCCACCGTGGTCCCGTCCAGCAAGACAGCATTGTCGACATACACCAGGTAGGCGTCGCCGGAATTGATCGACGCCGTGATGGAGTAGGCGCCGCTCGCGTCGGTCGAGTTGTTGCCGAGGTCGACGCCGTTGACGATCAGCCGCACCGTGAGCCCGGCCCCGGCATTCGTCACGCCCTCGTCGGTGTAAACCGTCCCGGAGATTGTGGCCGCTTCGGCGCCAATGGCGGCGCCCAGCAGGACCAGAGTAACAACCGCCATTGCAATGCGACTGCGGCCTCGCCGGATTATGTTGTAACCACTACTCAAAGTCAGTCAGCCTCATTTATCTCACTTTATTTCAAATCTGCGATCGCATGTGTCGGCGCTCGACCGAATTCATCGAACACGGCGCGTGCACGAGCGATAAAATGGAGCAAGGTCGCCTTCGTCGATAGCGGCAATGTCAATCTTTGCTTTCTAGCCATTTGATGTCAGTCGATGCCATGAATCAGGCCGATTGTCGCATTGTGCCGGGGGTGCATAGGTGACGATAGTCGCACTTTGACATCATTGTCATCCCGACTGACGCTGTCCACGGGCGGATATGTGCTGTATTTTGCAGAAAATTCAGCCAGTTGCAAATAGGACGTGATACCGCCATAGCGGGCGTATAATCTGTTTGTCCCTACCCGTTGGTTGAAATGTACGAGTCCGACGAAGCCAAACCGGGCCGGCGAGGAGGATGAATGCGCACCTACACGATTACGCACCCCGAACATGGACTGCTAAGTTACCAGGACTCCAGGCGTTACGACTGGATGATCGCGTCCTTTTTCCCGCTCGTGCCCTTGTTGGGAATCGCCCTGGTCTTGATCAGCGATTTAGAGTGGACGATATGGATTCCCGTCCTGCTGATTTATACGCTCGTACCGTTTTTGGATCATTACCTCGGCGAGGACGAAAGAAATCCGCCGGAGCAGATCGTCCCGCAACTGGAAGAAGATCGGTACTACCGATATCTGACTTACGCGGCCGTTTCGATGCATTTCATAACCTTGATTGGCGTCGTCTGGTTCATATCGGCAGTTGGAACAGGCTGGTTCGGGTTTCTCGGGCTGGTGTTGACCACGGGGCTGGTAAACGGCATGGCGATCAACACCGGGCACGAACTCGGCCACAAGAACACGGCACTGGAAAAAAACCTCGCCAAAATTATTCTGGTGGTGCCCGCTTACGCTCATTTCAATATAGAGCACAATTCCGGACACCACGCTCAGGTGGCAACGCCGGAAGATTCGGCCAGCGCTCGATATGGTGAAAGCATTTATCGTTTTGCCATGCGTGAAATTCCCGGCGGAAAACGGCGCGGCTGGTCGCTTGAGAAAAACCGTCTGGCAAGGAAGAATAAAAGTCCGTGGACCGTGCAAAATATTATCCTCCAGTCATTAACGGTATCGGCTGTCTTGTATGGCCTTCTGACCTGGTTTTTTGGTCCTTTGGCGCTGCTTTTTCTGTTGCTACAGGCGCCGGTCGCGTGGTTTCAACTGACGGGGGCGAACTACGTCGAGCATTACGGTCTGCTCAGGCAGAAGTTGCCGGACGGGCATTATGAAATGTGTCAGCCGAGGCATTCGTGGAATGCGAATCACGTCGCATCGAATATTTTGTTGTTTCACCTGGAGCGGCATTCCGACCACCATCACCAAGCGACCCGGCGCTATCAGTCCCTGAGACATTTGGACGATGCGCCCCAACTGCCATCGGGATACGTCGGGATGTTTCTGGTCGCTTACCTACCCTGGTTATGGCACAAGATCATGGATCCCAAAGTGCTGGCGCTGGCCGACGGCGACATGAGCCGAATCAACACCGGGTGAAAACGGGTTGTTCGTGACCGGCAGACTCTGGCCATGGCTATGGGCCCTGACCCGCTGCCGCCTTACCATATTCTGCTTCAGGCACGGCGCCAGCCCGTAGATTTGGGTGGCCTTTTGCCCGACCCGGATTCCAGGGCGGCTTCAATGCCAATCGTTCGTGACTCGGTGAGTGATCGGAAACCCGCCAACAATTGGAGTACCGGTCCCGACGATGCCGCGGTATTTTCTACCGACGACGGTCCGGCTGTCTGCACGCGGAAGCGGTCGCCGGATTAGATTTGCAGGGAGTCCATCGACCGGCGAAGAAGGTGATAAGGTCGCGGGAATAGTAGAATGTGTAGCTACAGGCTCAAGGAGAGCAGGTGTGACTCGAACCGGTGAATCACAAGCGACCTCATCTGTGCTGATGATCCGGCCGGTGCGTTTTCAGTCCAACCCAGAGACGGCCGCCAGCAATCTTTTCCAGCAGCAGGACCAATTCGGCGCTGACGCGGACACGCACGCCAGCGCCCTGGCCGAGTTCGATAATCTGGTCGCGACTCTCGAGGCTGCGGGCGTAGAAGTGATCGTCGTCGATGATACGCTGGAGCCGCACACACCGGACTCGATTTTTCCAAATAACTGGTTGAGTTTGCACGAGGACGCAACGGCCGTTCTTTATCCGATGATGGCCGGCAATCGCCGATCCGAACGAAGAATGGATATTCTTCAAACTTTGAGCGAAGAGCATCACTACAGAATCGACCAGACGATCGATCTGAGTTCTCACGAGGCAGACGAGAAATTTCTCGAAGGTACCGGGAGTATCGTCCTCGACCGGGAAAACCGTATTGCCTATGCCTGCCTGTCGCCACGAACCGACCTGGAAGTGTTGCAGGAATTTTCCCAGCGACTGAATTATGAACTCGTGGCGTTTGCAGCCCTGGGTGAAGACGGCGCCCCCGTGTACCACACGAACGTTATGATGTGTGTCGGTCGCGACTACGCAGTGATTTGTGCGGACTGTATCAAGGAATCGCAGCGTCAGGCCGTACTCGATAAGCTGAGCGGCTCGGGCCACGAGATTATCGTAATCGATTATTCTCAAATGGCCAGTTTTGCCGGCAATATGCTTGAGCTGAAATCAAAAACGGGTGGGCGCATTCTTGCGATGTCGAGCCGAGCGCTCAAAAGCCTGACCCCCGGGCAGCGACACGTATTAGCCGGTCGCGTGCATATCGTGGCGTCACCGATCGACACGATAGAGAAGAGCTCGGGAGGCAGCGTACGCTGCATGCTTGCGGAAATTCACTTACCGCGGAAACAGGAGCCATCGCAATGAGCGAGCTGAGCCTTCAGGAAAAATACGCACCGCATAATGCATGCTTTGGTTGTGGGCCGGCCAACAAAAAAGGTTTGCGTATTCGCAGTTTCCCGAGTGGCGACGAAGTTATCGCCGAATGGATTCCGGAGTCTCATCATGAAGCGTTTCCCGGTGTTCTGAACGGTGGAATCATCGGCTCGTTGCTGGATTGTCACTGCAACTGGGCCGCGGCCTGGTACCTGATGAAAAAAAGTGGGGCCGATCGGGCTCCTTGCACGGTTACAGCGTCGTACTCGATCAAGCTGTTGCGGCCAACGCCCTCAAAAGAGCCCGTTTCCCTGCGTGCCTGGGTCGTCGAGAATGAAGGCAACAAGGTCGTGGTTGATGGGGAGCTGATCGTTGGCGGCAAGGTCTGTGATACCTGTCGCGGTACCTTTATCGCGGTCAGAGAGGGACATCCGGCACACCATCGCTGGTAACGCCGCGGACCCCGTGACTCAATGTGCGCCTGTTTCGAGCACTTGATCCAGGAAGTCGACCGCGCGGCGCAGGTGCGGTATGACGATCGTGCCACCGACCACCAGACCGATTCCCATGCTTTCCATGATCTCCTCGCGAGTCGCTCCAACTTCGGTGCTGCTGCCGATGTGATAGCTGACGCAATCATCGCATCGCAAAACCAGCGACGCGACAAGCCCCAGTAGCTCGCGGGTTTTCCGATCCAGTGCCTGCCCCTCCTTGAACGCCAGGCTATCGACGCTGAACATGCGTTTGATGACCCGATTGTCCTCGTCAAGTATGCGTTGATTCATGCGTTGCCTGTACTCGGCAAATTCCTTGATCTTGTCCGCCATATCTGCCTCCACCGGACACGAAATAAACCGCATCATTTCATGCCGCAAAATCGAAAGCCAGTGAGCCGAAGACAACTGTTGGCCGGGGCAGAGTCGTGCCGAATGGGTTAAAATCTGCGCCAGCCTACACCGGGACCCGATTGCAGTGGCGAAGGACAAAATTCTGATGTGTTCACCGGATTTTTTTGCTGTGGACTACGCGATTAACCCCTGGATGGATGGGAACGAAGGCAATCTGTCGCTGGAACTGGCTAAGGAGCAGTGGTCGAGTCTCCGCGACACGATAGGCCGTTATGCCGATCTGGAATTCATTGAACCGAAGCCCGATGTGCCCGACATGGTTTTTACTGCAAACGCAGGGACCGTGCTTGGAAACAAAGCGATCGCCAGTCATTTTCTACCGATGGAACGCCGGCCGGAAGAGCCATATTTCAAGCATTGGTTCAGTGACAATGGTTTCGAGCTTTACCCGCTGGACGAGAAAATAGGTTTCGAGGGAGCGGGTGACTCGTTGTTCGACAGAGGCGGTAACTGGCTTTGGGCAGGATACGGATTTCGCACGGAGATTGAAGCGCACCCGCATCTTGAAAAGTTTTTCGATACGGAAGTCGTTTCGATACGCCTCGTCGATCCGCGTTTTTATCATATCGACACCTGTTTTTGCCCCTTAAACGGAGGCTGGCTGATGTATCATCCGCCGGCGTTCGATGAAGAATCCCGGGAAAAGATTGCGGCTCGCGTTGCGGCTGAAAAACGTATCGTCGTCGATAGCGCGGACGCCGGCCGGTTCGCGTGCAATTCGGTCAATATCGGTGACCAGGTCATCATGAACCGGGTATCGGAGAAGTTACGGGCGGAATTGCGAAACGCAGGATTTGAGGTGATCGAGGCTCCGCTTTCCGAGTTCCTGAAAGCGGGCGGCTCGGCGAAATGCCTGACCCTGAAACTGACCGAGCCCCCTGCATGAAGCCAGGCCTGTTTTATCGAGTTGGCTCCGCGTGCCCTGCGGCTCACCTGTTTGTTATTGACCTCGAAATTTCCACGCCGGACCCGGACGGCCAGATCGTATCTTTGCCGGCCTGGGTTCCGGGCAGTTATCTGATCAGGGACTTCGCACGCAACATCGTGAGCCTGGCAGCGAGTTCCGCCGGCTCTCCCGTGCAGACGACGAAGCTGGACAAATCAACGTGGCAATGTGCGCCAGTCGGTGGCCCCTTGCTTATTCGTTATCAGGTTTACGCGAAGGACCGGTCGGTACGGGGCGCACACCTCGACCAGACACACGGATTTTTCGACGGCAGCAATGTTTTTCTCAGGGCACATGGCCAGGAAGATTGCCCGGTGCAGGTCAGTATTTCGCGGCCGGAAGGGAATACCGGGAGCTGGCGCCTGGCGACAGGTTTTCCAGGCGGCGAGGCTGAGTCATGGGGTTTCGGTGAATTTCATGCGGATAACTTTTCCGAGTTGATCGATTACCCGGTCGAGATGGGTGATTTCGAGGTCGTGGAGTTCGCGGCGGGCGGCGTCCCCCACGCGATAATAATCAGCGGCAAATACCAGGCCGACTCGGTCCGTCTGGCTACAGATCTCGCACTGATTTGTGAACAGCATATTCAACTGTTTTCGTCGGGTCTGCCAATAGATCGCTATGTGTTTCTGTTAACCGTTCTGGGCGATGGTTATGGCGGTCTCGAGCACAGAAACAGTGCTTCTTTATTTTGCCGGCGCGACGAGTTGCCGGTCAAAGGAGAAACTGGCGTAAGCAAAACCTATCGCCGGCTGCTCGGATTGTGCAGTCACGAGTATTTCCACTTATGGAACGTGAAGCGTCTGCGCCCGGCATCTCTAGCCGGCAGTGATTTATCTGCCGAGGTGTATACCGAGATGCTCTGGGTCTTTGAAGGCGTCACGTCTTATTACGACGATCTGGCACTGGTGCGCAGCGGTGTCATATCGCAGGAGAGTTATCTGGATCTGTTGTCCCGGACCATCACGCGCGTGTTGCAGGGGCCGGGTCGTTTCCATCAGTCGCTCGCCGAGTCAAGTTTTGACGCGTGGAGCAAGTTCTACAGACAAAATGAAAATTCGCCCAACGCAATTGTCAGCTATTACGCGAAAGGGTCACTGGTCGCTCTCGCCCTTGATCTGTTGATCCGCACCCGGACCGACGGCGAACGTTCGCTCGACGATGTAATGAGAGCGGTATGGCGCGGATATGGTCATGACGAGGTGGGAATGCCCGAGCGTTCATTCGAAGAAATGGCGGGCGAAGTCAGCGGTTTGGATCTGGCCGATTTTTTCGATCAGGCCATACGCGGAACGGACGAATTGCCGTTGGCGCAATACCTGGAAAGCGTCGGCGTCACCTGCGCGTTAAGAACGGCTACCTCGATCAGCGATCCCGGCGGCGCGCCGAAAGGACGGAGTATTCCGGTTTGGCTGGGAATCAGGATCGCTGAAAAGGCGGGTCGATTGATGGTTACCCATGTTCTGGAAAATGGTCCCGGGCAGAATGCAGGCGTGTCGGCGGGAGATGAATTGCTCGCGATGAACGATATTCGGCTCAGCGCGAAGAGCATGGAAAAATTCCTGCGCCGCATGGAGGCAGGGGATAAAGTGAAATTGAACGTTTTCCGGGAAGATATTTTGCTTGGGCTGCCGCTGGTGCTGGAAACGGGTCCGGAGGACTGCTGTCAACTCGCATTGGATAAAACGGCGGACGAGGCCGCCCGCGCAGCGCGTGCAGCATGGCTGGGGCTGGGTACTCAATAATGCGAATGTTACTTGTTGCCATTCTGGCCGGTGCAGGACTTTTTGCCTGCACGCCCGAGATATCTCGCCCGATTCCGATTATTCAAGGGCCCGCTCTTCCCCAGCCAGTGAGTAACAACGCGGTGGCAGGGCTGCGAACCGGGCAGGGGTTTCATCTGTTCAGTTTTATGGGCCTCGGCGGCGGCTCCGCATGGAACAATGTCAGCAGTGCAGCCTGGCACCTGCCACCCGAAAGCCAGAGTTGGCATCGGCTACCCGATGTCCCCGGCGATCAGGGCAGACTGGCAGGCACGGCCGCTACCGTAGCCGGTGATATCTACGTATTCGGCGGCTATACCGTGGCGGAAGATGGCAGCGAGCGCTCGGTCGAAAACGTTTACCGGTTGAATACCGCCGAACTGGCCTGGCAGGAAAGAATGCCGATACCCATACCGGTCGACGATGCGGTTTCCCTGGTGTATCTGGATCGCTATGTCTATCTGATCAGCGGCTGGCATGATCTGGGCAACGTCAATCTGGTGCAGGTTTACGACACCCGGCTCGATTCATGGGTGCAGGCGACACCATGGCCGGGTGAAGCCGTTTTTGGTCATGCCGGCGGGATCGTAGGTCATCAGCTCGTTGTTTGTGATGGCGTTGCCGTTCGCATCAGCCAGACAGGTCAGCGCAGTTTTGAGGCAGTCGATGCGTGTTTCCGGGGTCGGATCGATACCGGCAATATTCGCCGTATCAACTGGCAACCCATTGCGCACCACCCCGGCCCGGCTTTATACCGGATGGCGGCGGCAGGGCGTGAACTCCCCAGGCAGGAAATCGTTTTTGCCGGTGGCAGCGACAATCCGTACAACTTCAACGGATTGGGCTACGACGGTTCGGTTTCTTCGGCATCTGCACAGGTATTCGCCTGGCTGCCGGAGGAAAATCGCTGGCACGTATATGGCCGCTTGCCCCGGGCAACGATGGATCACCGCGGTTTGCTGCACAATGCAGGCAGTTTTTTTATTGTCGGCGGCATGACCGACCGGGCGAAGCCGGAAACAGGCGAGGGTCCGGAACTGAGCTCCGCGTTGCTGGAGTTTGCGTTGCCGTGATAACAGTCGCCAGGCATACAGGATTTTTGCCCGGTGTATTCTGATAGCAAGGCGACTTTGCGGCTGCTGGTCGGAGCCGTTTTTATCAGTTTTTCAGCCGTTTTCGTAAAACTGCTGACCGTTCCACCGACTGTCAGCGCGTTTTATCGTGTGTTGTTTGGCGGCGGCATCCTGTTGCTGTATGTCCTCGCGACGAAAAAGACTTTGTTTCAAGCTCGCGCCGGCCTGCCCGCCGTCATTCTTGCCGCGGCCTTTTTCGCCGCAGACTTGTGGGCCTGGCACCGAAGCATTATTTATGTCGGCCCGGGTCTGGCGACGATGCTGGGTAACTTCCAGGTTTTTTTCCTGGCCCTGGCGGGGATCCTGTTTTTTGGCGAGCGCTGGCGATGGCAACTTGCTGTCGCCATACCGTTGGCGATGACCGGGCTGGCGCTGATCGTAGGTTTCGACTGGCAGGTGCTCAGCGCCGAGTACCGCGCCGGTATCTGGCTGGGATTGCTAACCGCTTTGTTTTATGCCGGATACATTCTTTCGCTGCGCCGAACGCGTACCGATGGTCAGCAACGATCGGCCGTAGCTGATCTTGCGCTGGTTTCGCTGATCAGCGCCCTGTTCCTGGGGCTGGGGTCGTTCGCGGCCGGAGATGCCCTGTTGTCATTCTCGCCTGCTGACCTGGGCATCATGCTGGCTTACGCACTGGTAGCGCAGGTGATTGGCTGGCTGCTGATCGCCCACGCCCTCGCGCAGGTCCCCGCCTCGCGCGTTGGACTGGTTCTTCTGTTGCAACCATTACTCGCTTTTGTCTGGGACGTTTTGTTTTTTTCCAGGGGCGTTACACCGATCGAGCTGGGCGGAGCTGTGCTGGTATTGCTCGGGATTTATCTGGGGATGCGAAAAAGTCCCGGGCCCACCTGAAACGGCCATCGGTTTGGCCTCAATCGGAAAGCCTGCCGCCTATTACAGACAGTCGCCCCGGCAGCAGTTCGAAATTCAATTTATGAGCGTTTGCCGTCAAAATTTCGCCATCGGCCTGAACATGCAAAGGCTCGTCCGACTCCAGCGTTAGAACTCTCGACCGCAACAGGGAAACTCCCGGCAACGAAAGATGCGTCCCCGCCATCAGCCTGGGCAACAGGCGCAGCACCTGCCGACGGTTCATACCGATGGCGACGATGATATCCAGATATCCATCATCGATTTTCGCCGTCGGCGCCAGCGGAAACATACCCCCGGCGATCCGGCCGTTCATTACCGATACAAGAGTAATGGGCAATTCCAGGTTGGCTTCTTCGGTGACAATTTTTACGAGCGGGTTCTTGATCCCGTGCATCAGTGATCGTATCAGTGCGAGCGGGTAACGGGCCTGGCCGGCCGGCCACTTCATCAGACTGGCCTTTAGCGCCACTTCCGCGTCGTAGCCAACACCGATGCAGTTGAGAAAAAATCTTTCGTTGCAACGGCCGACATCGATAGTTGCGTCAGATTCCGGTTGATCCATTCCGGTGATAATCACATCACAGGCTTTACGCCAGTCGATGGGGATGCCGACGGCTTTGACAAAGTCGTTCCCCGTGCCAATCGGGATAACGCCGAAACGTGGGCGGGCGTCGGCTTCCATGATTCCATTAATCGCCTCGTTGACGCTGCCGTCGCCGCCGGCAATGAGAATGGTCCTGGCGCCGTCCTGGCAGGCGATAAGAACCTGGTCTATCAGGCCGGCTGGTGACCGGGTCTCGCTCACGCTCAGCCGCAATCCACCTTGCTGGAGTCGATGGCTGATTTTGCTGCAGAGTGGTGCAGCCCGGCCACGGCTGGCATGCAGATTGACGAATAGCGCAGATTCCATGATGTTTCCATGTTTTGGGGCTTCCAGGTGTCGGATATTCTAACCTGATAGTCAGGATGCGATTTGCACTCTACAATTAGCGCTGGGAAACGGATTCAAATCAATGCTGGAACTTGGGACAAAATTACTGCTGGCCTATTTGCTGGGGTCTGTCAGCGGCAGCCTGTTGATGGGGAGGCTCAAAGGCGGTGTGGATATCCGCGAAATGGGCAGCGGCAATGCGGGGGCAACCAACGCGTTGCGCACGCAGGGCGCACTATTCACCGTGGGCGTCGTAATCATCGACGTGGGGAAAGGATATTTGTCGGCCTGGCTGATCCCGGTCATGGGTATTTTTGGGATTGCCGAAGATCCCGCCGTCGACCGGCAGTGGCTGGTCATCGGCTGTTCTGCGGCGGCGGTGCTCGGCCATTGTTACCCGTGTTGGCACGGATTCAGAGGCGGGAAAGGCGCCGGGACACTGGTCGGCGCGCTCGCATTTATTCAACCTGTCATTCTTGTGCCTGTCCTTGCGGTCTGGTTTGTCGTGGTCGGGTTCAGCGGTTATGTCGGTCTTGCGACGATGTCCGCTGGTCTGGCGGCGCCAGCCTATCTTTTCGTTTCCGGCCAGTCGGTCAACCGGCCGGTGCTAAGCCTGGCTGTCGCCATGGCACTGTTTCTTATCTATACCCACCGGGAAAATATTCAGAGACTGAAAGACGGTAGTGAAGCAAGGCTCGATCGGTTGATGATATTCCAGCGACGTTCCTGATGGTGCGGGCGCCATGGGGCCCCTTGTTGGGAATCATTTCTGACGGGGGCGATTACCATACGAGCGATTTGGCGGCGAGGCTTTCAGTTTCACCGGAGCAAGTCGATCGGCAGATCGCAGCACTGCGGCGCATCGGCGTGGAGATTCATTCGGAAAAAGACACGGGCTGGCGACTGGACCAGGCCATCGACTTGCTTGATGGTGGCCGGATCGAGGCCGAATGGCCGGCAAGCCTGCGCGCGAGAATCGCCAGTTGCCGGGTCGCCGATGAAGTCGGCTCCACCAACGAGGAATTGTTTGGACTGGGGGCGCCGCCACCGGCGGAACTGCAAATCATGCTGGCCGAGTATCAAAACGCGGGACGCGGCCGAAGGGGGCGTCAATGGCTGTCGCCACCTGCATCAGGCCTTTGTCTTTCCCTGGGGATGACGATCGGCAAAAAACCACCGCATCTCGCCGCCCTGCCTTTGGCGCTGGGTGTCGCCACAAAGCGCGCACTGGCAAAATTTGAGATCACGGATATCGGGCTCAAATGGCCAAATGACCTGGTCGCCGATGGCAAACTTGGCGGCATACTGGTTGAGTTACGGAGCAGGACCGAAGGGGGTTTTCACCTGGTCGCGGGGTTGGGGCTGAACATACGTTTGCCGCTGGCGACGCTGGCGGACGGTAACGACGAGCTCAATTATACGGACCTTGCGCGGCTGTGCGGCGCTGACCTGCCGGCCAGAAGCGAGCTGGCCGGCCAAATTATTTCGCATTGGGTGGCAGCGGCAGACGAATTCATGATTCGCGGACTCGCGCCGTTTTTGTCTGAGCTAAGAAAAGCAGATACGTGCAACGGGCGGGAGGCCATTTTGATATCGGATGCAGAGCGAATACACGGCCGCTGTTGCGGAATTGCCGACGATGGGCGTCTGTTGTTCGAGTCGGGTGGAAAAATTCAAAAAATAGTTGCCGGCGATATCAGCCTGCGCCCGGCCGGCGATCAAATGTCATCCCGCGGCGTCGCATGAAAACGATTGGAACGAAATGACTTCGCGACCTGAAAAGACCTGTCCTTTGTTGCTGATCGATGCCGGTAATACCCGCGTGAAGTGGGCCTTGTGGGATCGGCAGCTCGCGCCCCATCGATCGGCATCTTGGGACGAGCTCGCGTTGGAAGACCACTTGCCGGGAACGGGCAAAGTCGAGCGCATCGTGGTTGCGAACGTCGGCGGTCGGCGGATTCACGATCTGATCGGCGATGCCAGTGCGGAAATCCTTTTTGTGGAAAGCGAGAGAGAAGCGTGTGGAGTAACAAATTCATACCGCGATCCATCGCAGATGGGGGCGGACCGATGGGCGGCGATGATCGGCGCCCGGCATCATCGGTCAGGCCCGCTTGTGGTCGTGGATGCAGGAACGGCGACGACGGTTGACCTTCTGGATGCAGATGGTGCGCACCTGGGCGGCGTCATCGTACCGGGTTACCGAATGATGCTGATGTCGCTGCTGGGCAACACCAGTGATATCGCCGATGTCGCGGAAGCGGTTCCCGGCGGAACCGTTATCGAGGAAGAATATGCCGCCAGGAGTACCGGTGAAGCGATACACTCCGGGGCGTTGATTGCACTGGTCTCGCTGATAAGGCATAGCCAGGAGTATCTGAAAAGGCAAGCGAAAACGTCGCCCCGGATATTGCTTTGCGGTGGAGATGCCGATATGTTGCTGCCGCTGTTGCATGATGCCGCGACTGTTCCCGACCTCGTGCTTCGCGGTCTTGCGATTATTGCCGGCAATAAACCGTGAGAGGCCGTTTTTGAGAAATTTCCTGTTAGTCCTGTTGCTGATCAACCTCGGAATACTGGCGTGGTATCACTGGTTGCGCGGATCGGATGAAAGCATACCGATCGCAGCCAGTTATGAAGGTTTACCGACCCTGGCGTTGGCCGACGAGCCGAATGGGGAAGAGGCCGGCCCGCAGATTTTTGCATTGATGACGGGCCAGGAACTGCTCAATGCGAGCGTTTCGGAATGTCGCAGCATCGGGCCATTCGACAAAGCGGGCGATGCTGACGCGGCGACACGGAATTTGCGGGGACTGGATTATTCCGTAGCCAGGCATCGCGCGCCGGGACGCGTGTTCGTCGGCTTTTGGGTCAATGTTCCGCCTGCCGCAGACCGGGCGGCCGCCGAGGTCGTTGCCGATGCGCTGCGGGCGGACGGCATCTCCGATTTCTATATCGTTCCCTCGGGTGATGATCAATACGCCGTTTCCCTGGGTGTTTTCAGCGAACTCGCCCGGGCCCAGAGAAGATCGCAACAAATGAGTGGTCGGGGGTTCAAAATACAGGTCAACCAGCGTTTCAAGGACGGAGAGGTCATCTGGCTGGATGTCAGCGGATTTGGCGCGGACAGCCTGGATATCGCCGCTCTGGGTGTCGATGTGCGGAATCTCGAGATTCTTGGCGATTGCCCGAAACGCTGACCCTCGTCGGATTGCCTCGGTTCATCGGGGCCCGTGAGGCGGATTGAGTGAAGACCAGGCTCAGCTGTCCGGGAATCTGCCAGGGCCGCGATAGGTGGACGACGGTGTACAAACTGTAATCGGCAATCGACGGACCGATGCCTTAAAATACCTGAACCTTCCGTTCCTGGCACCCCGGCGGTTACCGCCCTGGTGAAATATGCGGGTCAACCCGCATACTTCATCAGGGATCGCGGATTCTGGGTGAAGGCTCGGGCGGCTGAGGGCAGGTCTGGAGCGACACCCATAGCGGTAGCTATGGGTTGAGTGAAGACCAGGCTCAGCTGTCCGGGAATCTGCCAGGGCCGCGATAGGTGGACGACGGTGTACAAACTGTAATCGGCAATCGACGGACCGATGCCTTAAAATACCTGAACCTTCCGTTCCTGGCACCCCGGCGGTTACCGCCCTGGTGAAATATGCGGGTCAAGCACGTTAAACTACCGGCCGCCAGAAGGGGCGCTCATTGCCCGAAAAGGGCGCAGCCGGAATAGCTCAGTTGGTAGAGCAGCTCACTTGTAATGAGAAGGTCGGGGGTTCGACTCCTCTTTCCGGCACCACTACAAAAAAAGGCCCGCGATGCGGGCCTTTTTATTATCCTTGTGGCTCGAAAAACCGCAGGAGTAAATCATCGATCAGAAGCTGTAACTCACCTGCAGCGTATAAGTGCTGTCGCGGGCATCGAGCCCATAATAGGTGTTGGTGCCAAACGTGGAACCCGACAGCGGCACGTTGTTGACGTAGGTCAGAACGGCCTCGTCGGTGATGTTCTTGCCGATCAACGCAACTTCCCACTGCTCATTCATCATCGCCAGCCGCAAATCGATTTTATAGTAAGAATCGATTTCCCAGGCCGGGTCGAGATTAACGTGGGCATTCTGCTCGCTCACCCAGATCAGGTCACCCGTCACCCGGAAGTCCCAGCCGTTGCTAAGCGGAGTGACCCAGTCGAGCGAGGTGTGGCCGGAGAATTCCGGCGTGTACTGTCCGGCTTGCCCGGTACGGTCGCAAGTGCCGTCAGCCAGTACCGGCGTCTCGCCAAAATAACAGTTTCCGCCGCCGCTGCCGCTGGCGCCGAAGTCCTTGAACTCATGATCGAGGTAGCCCAGTGCATAGGTCCAGGTTACGCCGTCGCTGATCAGGTAACGCCCATCCAGCTCGAAGCCCTGCACGACCGTATTCGGCACATTGGTGACATTGAACCCTAAGGTGCCGTCAAACTGGCTGACCTGCAGGTTGTCGTAATCGGTGTAATAGAACGTGATGCCTGTCTCGCCGCGCCCATCGGCATAGGAGAAGCGACCGCCGGCTTCGAAGCTCGTCGCTTCTTCCTCCACGAATTCAAAGGAAACAGTGTTGTTCGACCTGGCATCGAATCCGCCCGCCTTAAAGCCGGTGGTCCCGGACACGAACAGCATCGTGTCATCGTTGGGCCGATATTCCAGTCTCAGCAACGGTGTGAACGAGGACTCATCGCGAGAGCCACTCAGGTTGTGACCGGTGAGTTGCTCGTTTTCGATGGCGAACACGCCGGTATAAATACCCGCCGACGCCGATCCCGTCGGTACCGTCATCCCTGTGGCGAGATCGATGACCTCGATTATCCTGGAACCATCCTTGTCTTCCTTGGTATAGCGCCCGCCTGCGGTCAGGGCCCAGTAGTCGGAGAAATTAAAGGTGACCTGACCGAACACGGCCCACAGGTCGGAATCCTGGTTGAAGCGCCGCGTTGCGCTGGTGTTCAAAATTGGACTAAGTGCCCCGCCCGCAATGAGCCCCAGCACGCTGTTCGGCGGAACAATGATTCCGTCCCGGAAATCGAGGTTGCCGGTCTGGTAAAAACCGCCGACGATCCAGTCGATATTTTCACCGCCGGGAGAAGTCAGCCGGATTTCCTGGCTGAATTGCGAATATTCCTCGTCGAGCAGTACGTTGAACACCGGCGCGGCGGTGTAGTCGCAGTCACAGATTTCGAGGAAATCGTAACTGACGTAACCGGACACAGCGGTCAGCGTATTCTCTCCGACCTGATAGTTGAGGGTCAGCGCGTGGCTGTCCAGCGTGTTGTTACTGAAATCACCGCCATCGGCCGAACGCGAATAATCCTGGGTCGCATCGCTGATGGCGCCGGGAAAACCAAGAGAACCGAGAATCTGGGCATAGGTTCCCAGTGGTCCGGCGTTATCGCCGATGACCTCGATCTGGCGACCCGTCGTGTCGAACGTGTCATGTTCGAACTTCACGGTGATATCGAGGAGGTCGCTGGCATCCCAGCGCAGCGTGCCGCGAACAGCCAGATCGTCCCGTTGTGGCTCATCCAAGCCGTTGAAGGTGTTGACCAGATAGCCATCGTCGTCATACTTGCGAACCGCCAGACGACCGGCCAGGTTGTCGCTAAGACCGCCGGACAGGACCACCACGGTCTGTGTCGTGCTGTGATCGAAATCGTTGCTGACGCTGAAACTGCCTTCGAAATCCTGGGTCGGTGCAGCGGAAGTCATTGCCAGCGCGCCGGCGATCGAATTCTTGCCGAACAGGATACTCTGCGGGCCACGCAGCGTGGACACGCGCGCCACGTCAAACAGCGGCGCCCGGATCAGTTGCTGGCGGCCATAATAGATGCCGTCAACGTATTGACCTACCGACTGCTCGAAGCCCTGGTTGTTGCCGGTGCCGATGCCGCGGATGTACATCTGGGTGCTGATGCCGCTTTCGGTCATCTGCAGGTTGGGCACATAGTTCTGGAGATCTTCAATCCGGTAGATGCCGGCTTCCTTGATCTTTTCGCCCGAGGTTACGACGATCGAGATAGGAACGTCTATCAGTCCCTCTTCTCGTTTCTGTGCGGTGACGACGATCTCTTCGAGCACGTTTTCCTGATCGTCAACATCCGATTCCTGCGCCTGCACTCCCGTGGTGAGGCCAAAACAAAGCAACGAAGGGAGCAAAATAAATTTCCTGAACATGACCATGACTCCTTAAAATTTCGTGACATAACCTGATCGGTTGATGCCTTTTTTGTTGTGTTCTGATTGGTGCGAATCATACAGCAGCCGGCACGACTCGGCCAGTAAAAAAACACAACATTATCAGTGTCTTGCACAAAAATATGCTGACAATCGATAAGGAAGCGGGTACAGCAGTGCGAAAATACAACATCGGCGCATGTCGATCCATGTTGTTTGTCATCCTGAGAAGCGGTACTGGCGGCTCGCACCAATCTCCCTCATCATCCGGGCCGCTCATTTGAATCGCCCGGTCATGAATATCAGCTTCGTTACAGCGAGAAAAACAGGTGGTGCGATTACGCGGGACGATCAGTATCTCGCGGATACGCTGTCAGACCAGGGCTGTCGGGTCGTCCCGTGCAACTGGGATGATGCAGAGGTGGAATGGGCGGAATTTGACGCCATCGTTCTGCGTTCCTGCTGGGACTATCACCAGCGGGTTGACGAGTTTCGTGCCTGGCTCCATCGTTGTATGGCACTGCCGGTCTGGAATCCCGTACCGATGGTGCTCGAAAACATCCATAAGAGTTACTTGCTGGATCTGCAGAAAAAAGACGTGCCAGTTGTAGACACCAGGCTGATTAGGTCCGGTCAAAACTGCGATCTCGAACAGATTCTGAGTGCGGCCGGATGGCGCAACGCGGTGATCAAACCGGCAATATCGGCAACCGCACACCAGACCTGGCTGACACGCAATGCGCAGCTGGCGGACTCTCAGGACCGGCTGGATCAGCTGTTATCTCATTCGGACGTGCTGGTCCAACCGTTTATCCCCGAGGTTTCCGAGCAAGGCGAATACTCCTTCGTTTTCTTCGGCGGCGAACTCAGTCACGTCGTGTTGAAGAAGTCTGCAGCAGGGGACTTTCGCGTCCAGGAAAACTTTGGCGGTAAATCGATACGAATAGAACCCAGGCGGGACCTGATTCGACAGGCGGAAAAAGTCGCCGACGTTATTCCGCAACCCTGGCTATACGCGCGTATCGATGGCGTTGAAGTCGGTGGCCGCTTCCTGGTTATGGAGGTCGAGTTGATCGAACCAATGCTGTTCGCGGAACTGGCTGAAGAAGCCGGCCAGCGATTTTCCAGCGCTCTTTTGCATCTGATCTGAACGGGAATTTCTGCAGCTGACAAAAAGAGGGCCGAAATCCACAGGGATTTCGGCCCGGTCACTTTGAACTCAAGGGCTGAAAGACTCAGCCTCTTGTTCCGGGCGGCTACCGCCCGCATTTCGGTCAGGAATTTGACTTAGTCTTCGTCAGCTTCCTCCGAATCGGGGCCACGTTCGCGGCGACTTTCCTCGCGCATCTCCTGACGCTGCTCACGCAGTTCCGCATTCAGCGCGTTTTCTTCGGCCAAAAACGCTTCTGGCGCTGCATTCACATTTGGCTCATTGGGGGGATGCTTGGCACGCATTTCCGCGCTTCGGTCGTGCTCGGCACGCGCGTCTGCACCGATCTGCCTGTTGGCCTCCCCTTCAGCTCGCGCTGCTTCGGCTCTTTTTGCCTCCGCCTGGCGGCGTCTTTCCTCGGCCTGACTGCGCATGCGGTCTTCTGTGCTCCGGCGAGCGGTGTCCTGTCTGGCCGAATCACGCGTTTGTGCCGCGCCCTGACTACGGCCCTGGCCGCCGCTGCGACCCTGCGCATAACTGGCCGATGCGGCAATAATGCCTAATGCCGCAATAACGATAATGCCTGTCTTTCTGAAATTCATTGGTGTCTACCTTTACTAAAACGTGGCGAAATTTTAGCACAGCGAAAGCTGAACGAAAGCTGAACAAACCGGCCCGGCAGGACAACATTTTTTGTCGCTTTATGACGACAATTGATCGTCATTTTTTGTGAAAACCCAAGAGGAGACTATCAATAAAGAACCGACATCCGAATTTAAAAACCAAATTAGCGAATGTGCGAAATCGATTCTTCGTGACAATCCAGTCTATAATTTTACATAATCATGCGGAACAGTAATTTCACCGGCGTAATCGGCTGTCCATTTGACAATAATGTGACCCAGTGCCGGTGCAGGCGAACGCGCGGAATTTATACTCGGACGCCTCGAATAGTTTGACTTGTGATTGATCGCGGAGACACAAATGATACAGAGCAGTAACAGGACGATATTGATTCTTGCCTTCCAGGCGCTTGCGCTGTTGGCGAGCGGAGCCGCTTTTGGACAGGATGCGAAGGAACGGCTTTTCCGGCAGGCGAATGTAGCTTACGAAGTAGCGAAGAACAAAAACGCCGGCAGGCTGGCGCCGATCGCCTATACCCGCGCCAAGAGAAGCTATGACAGCGCCGACAGGAAATTCTCCCAGGGCCGTACGATCGACAGCATTCAGAAAGATCTAGTCAAGGCCACCATCAGTTTCGAGAAAGCTGAGATCGTTGCCGATGTCGCCGCACAAAAATTGGGCACGATGATCAAGGCGCAGGCAGATGCCGTCTCCGTCAACGCGGGCCAGTTTTCGACCAGAAACTGGAGCCGTGCGGAATCCTATTTTCGCGAAGCCGTATCGATGCTCGAAGGCGGCCGGCGAAATAGCGCGTTGCGCAAGGCTGCAGAGGCGACACAGATTTATCGCAAGCTGGAACTCGAGGCGATCCAGGCGCAGTACCTGACCGAGACGCGGATGCTCTTGGCACGGGCAGAGAAGGCGAGGGCGAAACGATATGCACCGATTACCTTGCGCCGAGCCAAGGAGTTGCTGGCCAGCGCGGAAATCGAGTTGACGGAGAACCGCTATGACACTGACCGGCCGCGCAGCCTGGCCCGCGAGGCGCAATACGAAGCGCAGCATGCCATTTATCTGACCAATTATCTCAAGAAATTCAAGGCGCGGGACAGGACCGAGGAAGAGCTTATTCTGTATTGGGAAAAACCTTTGCAGCAGATTGCGGCAGCGGCCGACAAGCAGGCGCAGCTCGACAAGAGCTATGAACCGCTGGTCCAGGAACTCGTAACGTATATCGAAACCGGTGGCGAGCAGTCCCAGGAATTGAATCAGCAAATAGCCGATCGCGACCAGGAAATCGTCGCGCTGACCGATCAGGTCAACGAACTCAGTGAGCAACTCGGTGGCGTGGCCAGCGCTCAAAAGGCATTGCAAAGACGGCTGGCTCAGCAGGAAATGCTGCGCCGGAAGGTCGTGCAGATCGAGGGCACCTTCCGACGGTCGGAGGCCAATGTATTTCGTGATTCCAACGAGATCTATATCCGCCTGATCGGATTGAGTTTTGCTTCAGGCAGCGCAAACATCAACTCCGCCAATTACGGACTGTTGCGGAAAGTAGAAGATGCGATCGAGGTATTCCCCAGCAGCCGGGTCATCATCGAAGGGCATACGGACTCCTTCGGCGGTGACGATGCGAACTTCGTGTTGTCCGAACAGCGCGCCGAGTCGGTACGCCAATACCTGCTGGTCCAGATGGGTCTCGGCCCGGGCCAGGTGAGTTCAATCGGTTATGGCGAGACCAAACCAGTCGCCAACAACGAAACGCCGCAGGGACGTGCGAAAAACCGGCGCATCGATGTCCGCATCGTGCCGAACTTCGACCTGTCCCGGACCTGAATCAGCCGAACCTGAATCGATAAGTCGCGTGGGCGTGCAGTGCACGCCCACGCGCTTCTTTCCCGCGTCTTTCTTGCTTTACCAGCAGCCGGCTGGTTGCGACCGTCCGGCATCGTATCCATACGGTCGATGCTGTACATTAGCCGCAACTTCGATTCAGGACAGGGACTCGAGGCCGGCATGCCGTTGCGCGAGCCCGGCGCGACGACCGCAGAGTAAATCAATGACTTCGCCGGCGAGTCGCCTGGCGAACTGCAGATTCATTCGGGGGAGTGAGTGGCGTACACGGAAAATGATTGCCTCAAGGCCAGGGAAGATTTCCCCGGCCTGTCCAGGTCGCAGGATGGTCAGCCGCTGGCGTTTTTTGACGGGCCGGCCGGCACGCAGGTCCCGAATTCGGTGATCGAGGCGATCACGCGTGTTTACCGGACCTGCAATACCAATGTCGGGGGCGACTTCGTTACCTCCCGGGATCTCTCGGAAGCGATGTGGAGCACCCGGCAGACCGTTGCCGCGTTCATCGGGACGGACGACCCGGCCTGCATTTCCTTCGGCGCAAACATGACCACCCTGGCCTTTTCGCTCGCCGATGCGTTTTCGCGGTTGTGGGGGGCAGGCGATGAAGTGCTGATCACGGCGCTGGACCACGAGGCGAACCGTGGTCCGTGGCTGCAGTTGCAGGACCGGGGCGTCACAATAAAAGAGCTGGGTATCGATTCCGAGGGTTACTACGATCCCGAGGACCTCAAAAACAAAATCAACGAACGCACGAAGCTGGTCGCGATAAACGCTTCGTCCAATGCGCTGGGCACGGTCAACGATCTTAAGCTGGCGCGCGAGCTGACCCGCGAGGTTGGCGCCTGGATGCTCGTCGATGCCGTTCACTACGCGCCACACTTTTCGATTGATGTCACCGCCATGGATCCGGATTTTCTGCTGTGTTCGGCGTACAAGTTTTACGGCCCGCATGTCGGCATTCTTTATTCAAGGGCCGGCCTGCTGGATACGCTGCCGACCAACCGGCTTTGTACCCAATACCAGGACGCGCCGTATCGAGTCGAAACCGGCACCCTGAACCACGCGGCGATCATTTCGACCGCGGCAACGATCGAATACATTGCCGGCTGGGGTGAGGGCGCGACTCTCAGGGACCGGCTGGTGAGCGCGATGGACGGGATTTTGGAGTATGAGCACGAGCTGGCTTCATTCTATTACGACAGCGTGACGGCGATCCCGGGCATCGAGGCATGGGGCCCCGACTTTTCATCGGCGAGGCGGTCGCCGACCGTATCGATCACAACGGACAAAGTGTCAACGGATGAAGCCACGACGCGATTGGGCCGGCAAGGATTTTGCCTGTGGCAAGGCCATTTCTATGCACAACGTCTCGTTGAATTGCTGGGACTGTCTGCAAGCGGCGGCCTGATTCGGCTCGGCGTGTCGATGTACAACACGAAAGACGAAATCGAACGCTTGCTGGATGCCATCGAACGGCTGCCCGGCTGATCACGAACCGGGCGCGGCAGACCCGGTGACTGGCCTGGTGGTTTAACGGGACCCGCCCGGTGTGGAATCTCATTAGTCTTTTTACATAATCCCTTATTATTAAAGGGTTTTTGACCAGAAAGGCCTGAATTTTGAGTGATTTAGGCCGGACTAACGACTTCAATTGCAATCGGCTTTTGCGGGTAGTAGTGTCATCTATGGAGCAGCCTGGTAAGAACTCGAAAAAGAGCCACAGAAAGGCCCTGATCCGACGTCTTGCCATTCTGGATTTGACAACGACAGGGCCGGTCAAAAAAAGATCGGCTACCCGTGAATAAAGAAAACCCGAATACAGAATACGCGAACAAATAAAACCCGAACAAATAAATCCGATGACTGAATTCATTCGGATAAAGAAGCATGCGGGCGAAGCGATTTGCCTGTTCAGGTTCAAAACTATTAATAATGAAACATCATGAGGGGATCGACCATGAAGACTTTCTTTAAACCACTGGTGACAGTGTTTGCATTGGCTATTACTGTCTCCGGATTCGCACAAGCGGAAATTCCGAACGATCTGCGCGTAGACGACAGCGCCGTTCCGGCGAAGTTTGATACGAATGTATATATCGTGCAGATGAAAGAGGACCCGGCTGTAGCCTATGAAGGCGGCATCGGGCGTTACAAGGCGACGAAGCCGCAACAGGGCAAGAAGATCAACCCGAATAGCCGTGCCGTACGGGCATACGTGGCGTATCTCGATTCCCGCCACGACGATGTGCTGGCGGCGATCGGCGCTGGCGAGAAGATTTATGATTATCGTTTCGCGCTGAACGGTTTTGCCGCGGTGTTAACGCCCGACCAGGTCAAAGCGGTCCGGGCGCGCGACGATGTGGTGCAGGTCTGGCGCGACGAATTACGCCAACTGAATACCGACAGCACGCCGGACTATCTCGGTGTTAGAGGCGGTGGTGGTGTCTGGGAAACCCAGGGTAAAGGCGAAGACGTCATTGTCGGGATGCTCGACACTGGCGTCTGGCCCGAGCACCAGAGTTTTTCCGATCAGAATGATCTTTCGGATGTTTCTGGTTCCAGCGGCGAGCGAAACCTGGCCTACGGCCCACCGCCATCTGATTGGCACGGAACCTGCCAGTCCGGCGAGCAGTGGTCCCAGGACGACTGTAATAACAAAGTGATCGGAGCCCGTTATTTCCATGCTGGCTTTGGGCGCGGTAACTCGGGTCTTGGTAAGTCCGAGATTCTGTCTGCAAGAGACACCAATGGCCACGGCAGCCACACGGCCAGCACCGCTGCCGGTAATGAAGGCGCTAATAATTCGATAGACGGCGACCCAGTCAGTGGCGTCGCACCGCGGGCTCGTCTGGCCATCTACAAAGTCTGCTGGAATGACCGGTTCGGCAGTGGCGGTTGCGCCTCATCCGATTCGGCCGCCGCGACCGACGCCGCGGTCGCAGACGGTGTCGACGTGATTAACTTCTCGATCGGTGGACCCAGCACCAGTTTTGGCGGCGCTGACGATATCGCTTTCTTGTTTGCCGCGGACGCCGGTGTCTGGGTAGCGACCTCGAATGGCAACGCCGGCCCCGGCGCGCAGACGACGGGCACGCCGGCCGGTGTGCCGTGGATTACAGCCGTCGGCAATACGCAGGATAACGAAGTGTTCTCCCTGAGACTGATTGTATCGGGAGACCTTGACGATTCCTATTTGGCAATCGAAGGAGCAAGCCCGGTTCTTTTTGACGCTGACGTGTCCGGGACAATGATTCCTGCCGATCCGCACGATGGCTGTTCCGCTTTCAATAACGATATTGGTGGTCAGATTGCCCTGGTAATCCGTGGTGTATGCTCGTTCAGCCTCAAGTACAACAATGCGGCGGCAGCTGGAGCCTCGGCGATCATCGTCTACAACGATGGTACGGCCGCCGACCGAATTGACCCGATTACCATGGGTGCGCCGGGAACCAATATTCCTGGCGCGATGATCGGCTTCTTTGATGGCGACCTGATCAATACGACAGTCGGTGGAGGCGGTAATGTTTCCGGTACGATTGGCCCGGCAACGGCGGTTTCCGAGGACAATCGGATAGCAAATTTGTCGTCTCGCGGTCCCAATGGCGGTGCGCCCGATGTCATCAAGCCGGATGTTGCGGCGCCGGGAACACGAATTATTGCAGCCGGTGCAGGTACAGGCTCGATTCGCATCAGTGGCACCTCGATGGCCAGCCCGCACGTGGCCGGTACGTTTGCGTTGTTGAAAGAAGCGCATCCGGACTGGTCGGCTGCGATGGCGAAATCCGCGGTCATGACGTCTGCCAGGCAGAATCTAAAAAAGACCTTCGGCGACACCGATGCCGATCCGTTCGATATCGGTGCGGGACATATTGTTCCGGCCGGCGCGTTTGAGCCGGGCCTGGTTTATGACGCGGGATTCGTCGATTACCTTCGCTTCCTGTGTGGTTCCGATTTCCAGAGCCAACTGGTCAGTCCTGCTGGCTGCGCGTTTTTTGGCAGCATCGATTCCAGCGACCTGAACCTGGCCTCGATCGGTGTTGCAGCGCTGGTCGGGACGCAGACGGTCACTCGCACCGTGAAAAGCGTCACGCCGGGAATGGCTAGGTTCAAGGCATCCATTGTTGCGCCACCGGGCATCGATGTCACGGTCAGCCCGGCCAGGTTCAAATTGAGTCATGGCGAAAGCAAGACGGTCGAGATTCAGCTGAGCGTCAACGGCGATGCCGTGTTTGACCAGTGGACCTTTGGCTCGCTGACCTGGGGAAACAAAAAAGGCGCGAGCCCGGCGCGCAGCCCGATCGCGGTCAAGCCGGTACAACTGGATGCGCCTCCGCAGGTAAACGGCAGCGGAATGGCTGGTTCGCTCAGCTTTGATATCGGCTTCGGGTATGACGGCGACTACAGTGCCGGGACTCACGGGCTGGTACCCGCATTACGGGAGGCCGGAACTGTTGTTGATGATCCGGCGAATGACATCAATACCGCGCTGGATACTGGAGTCGGTGTGACGTTCCACGGGGTAGTTGTGCCAGCAGGCACCGATATCACGCGGTTCTCACTGTTCGACGCCGATACGGATGGCAATGACGATCTGGACCTTTATATCTTTGGGCCAGATACGGCCGGATTCCCGTTCAGAGGCGGCAGCGGCAGCCCGACATCGGCAGAACAAGTCCAGATAGCTTCTCCGGAAGCCGGCTTCTACTTTGCAGTCGTTCACGGTTGGCAGACCGATGGGGCTGACTCGAATTACTTTCTATCGAGTTGGACCCCGGGCGCCGATGCCGGAAACATGGTGGTCACGGCGCCAGCGGCTGCGATTTTGGGCTTCGATACGATCGATGTTGACTGGAACGGCTTGGATGCAGGCATCAAGTATCTCGGTTCGGTTTCGCACAGCGATGCTGATGGGAAACTTGGCCAGACCGTTATCAGCATCAGCACCGAGTAATCTGTGAGCTGAAAAGTAAGGCCGAAAAAAAGGCCGACAAGTAGAAAAGAGGGCCGTCCGTCGTTAATCGACAGGCGGCCTTTTTTTGTTCGTTCACTTTTTATTCGCTCGCCTTTTACTCGCCCATCTTCTATTCTTTTTGCGGCGGTATCTCGTAGCCAATATGACCATCCGACGCGTTTTCGCAGACCAGGGCCCGGCCTATGGTCATATGGACATGATAAGTGTGCCCGTCATGCACGAACACGACCCGGTAACCCGGCGTGATGACCTGGGCGTAGTTCATCCCGGGTTGCGGGCATCCCAGGCTCGCATCTCGCCACGCCACAGCCCTTAGGCTGACCAGCGTCAGCTCCTCGGCTGAGACCGACAAAAAATGGCCCAGCGTTTTCCTGGCCAGTGTTTCCGGATCGCTGCCACGGGATTCCTGAATAAGCGCCGGGGGCTCGTCATTTGATTCGGCTGAGGGTTTTCCCGGCGGTTCATCGCCGATGGCACAGCCTGATGCGAGGCTTATCGCTAAACCGGCTGCCCTTGCTAATAAATGTCTGCCTGTTCTCTGTCTCACGAATCCTGTCTTACGCTCTCGGTCTCACGGTTTCGACTTTTTACTTTTCTGCAAGCGAACGAAGTACTTGATGATCTTCGGCCACAGCAGCAACAAAGGCCACCGTCGTTCCGCATCGGTCAGTTCGATCTCGATGCCCGAGCGGCGCTCCAGTTTGCGCGCAATGTAATCCGGCCAGCCGGCGAAAGTCATGACGTATTTGAACCAGCGCAACGTCGCGCGAACTTTCGACTTGCGGAAATACCAGCGCCAGCGCCATCGTTGGCCGAATGAAGCCGGTATTTTCAGCCGGTAGCTCAGTCCGTCCCGCTCCAATACTCCCCGTTCGACGCCGGTATCCAGCACCGGCTGAAACGTTTCTATCAATGAAGCTTGCTGTTGCGCGATGACTTCCAGTACCCGGCCGGTCGATTCGGGGCGGATTTCGGCGCCATACGATGTTTGCATCATCGCCCGGCAATAGGATTCGACGGTAAATTTATCCCCGGCGTACAGCGGTACCCAGTCCAGTGTGCCGTCGCGCGCCGCCTGCAGATAACTCCGCGTGCTGGTGCGGGCCTGCTCATTCCGGGCAAAAATAATCGCCACCTTCTGTACCAGGCGGCCCTGGCAAAAGTGATCTCTGGCCCGCTTGTTCATGGCCCGGTCGAAATCCCTCTCGCTGATGATCATCACCTTGATGCCCGCGCTGTCTTCCACCGGCAAATAAATCGCATTGGGCGGCAGAATTCGATTGAGCCACGCCACAAACCCGGACGGGTAACTGACCAGATCGGCAAAATGGCGATAAAACTCCGCGTAATCGTCGACGACGATAAACCAGTCCGCGGCGCTGTGCTTTCCGGGCGTCGTGTTCAACAGGCGCGAGCCGAAAAAGATGATCGCTGACAAATTGTCGCCGGCACGATCCGCCAGTGACTTTAGCGCCGTGTCGAGCGCAGGCGACAGCATCGTCCCGCCTGCATCAGCAACATTGTCGTTCACCCGCCATTCTCCCGGCGGAGATTCGCCAGTTCTTTGACGGCCAGCGCATGCATTTCGGCGACAAATTGCTCGGGATCGCCGGTCTCGGGATCATAGGGAAAAGGGCCGAAAACCGCTGATTTTGGCTTAATTTGACTGATTTTCGCGAGAAAATCCGGTAAAGTCGCGCACTGCCAAAGGCCGTCCACCACGACCAGGTAGACGGACCAGGGGCGTGATGAAAGAATGGCATTGGTGCCAGCGGTTCTGAACTTGCGGATCTCTCCATCTTTTGAGCGCGTGCCCTCCGGAAAAATCGCCATGGGCAGCTGAGTATTGGCGGCAGTGTCGCGCAGGCCGTCCAGTTGTGATCTGGAAAACCGGACTGGATCGACAAACGGAACCTTGTACATGCGCAGCAAGCGGGAAATCAGGGGAATGCCCCTGGCATGGGAGCGCCTGGTAACGAACAGGGGGTAATTTTCAGTGAAGCCAGAGACAAGATACGGCATATCGAGCAGTGACTGGTGATTCATCAGCACGAGGATCCCCGGGTCTCCTGGAAGCCGGGGAAGCGGTTTGAAATTGACGCCGCAGAACAAACTGATGCCCACCAGGAAGAACTTCGCCCAGAATCGGAACCAGATTACCAGTAGACGTGTCCTGTACCGGCCCGATATCCGGAGCAGCAGGGCGAAGACGGTACGCTGGACGAGGTCGCCGGTAATCGTAATTACGCCAATAAACAGCAGACTGGCGGCGGCACGCAGGTAATTGAAGTAACGTCTGATCATGGACGGAATTCTTGTTTGTAGCGAGGAAACTGGGAAAATAGGCCAGCTCTTGGGGTCAGGTCAACAACATAGGTTCACATAGCCAGGATAATACCCAGCACTATGGAAGCACCAAAGAAAAAGATTAGGGAAATGTCGGCGACTGCAGCCGCCCACCATTTCGATGATTTCGATTACAGTAATTTCTACTATGGGACGGGCGACGATGCGTTTTGCATGCTCGATCCACTGGATGACTGGTGGGTGACTGCGCGAGGCGCCGGTTATTATCAGTTTGGACTGCCGATGCAGACCGCTCCGGGTTCCACGATCGATATCCGCGAGACGCTGGATAACGAAGTTCTGAAGGACCTGATCAATTTTTCGTCTTACAACTACCTCGGTCTGTCATATCGACCGGAAGTGATCGAAGCCGCGGTCGAAGCGACCCGGAAGTACGGGCTGGGCGCATCAGGTTCGCCAATTCTCAGCGGCACGATGGAGTTGCACGAAGAGCTGGCCGACAAAGTCGCGACATTCAAACAAAAAGAATCCGCGATTCTTTTTTCTACCGGCTATAGCGTCAACCTCGGTGTTATCTCCGGGCTGATGAGGCCGGGCGATACCGTGATCACCGATCAGTATTCGCATGCCAGTATCGTAGACGGAATCATTCTTTCGAAGGCCAAGGTCAGATTTTTCCGGCATAACAGGGTTGACGACCTGGAAAAGAAACTGAAACGTGCGACGGGCAAGAAACTGGTCGTAGTTGAAGGCGTCTATTCGATGGATGGAGACTTGCCGGTCCTGCCGGAAATTGTCGAGGTCTGTAAACGTTATAACGCCCGAGTCATGATCGACGAGGCTCACTCCGCCTTTATTTTTGGCGAGACGGGGCGTGGCGTCGCCGAGCACTTCGGTCTCGAGGATGAGATCGACATTCATATGGGCACTTTTTCCAAGAGCCTGGGCGGCGTGGGTGGATATGTCGCGGGCTCGTTCAAGCTGACCAACTATCTGAGAGGGTTTGCCAGGTCCCGCGTATTTTCGTGCGCGCTGCCGCCGGGGGTTACGGCCGGTATCAGCAAAGCGCTCGACCTGGCGCGAGACGAACCGGAGCTGAGGAAGCGTTTATGGGAGAACGTGCATATTGCCCAAAAACTGCTGAAAGACGCAGGCGTCGATATCGGTAACTCGGAGTCGCAGGTTATTCCCGTGATGATTCGTGATGACAAACACATATTTTCATATGGCGAGCAACTGATGCATGAAGGCGTTTACCTGAATCCGGTCAGATTCCCTGCAGTCGGCAAACATCGGTCCCGTTTCCGTATTTCGATCAGCGCCGGACACACGAAAGAGCAGCTTGAGCAGGGATGCGATATTTTGATCAAGGTTCTGCAGAGGAACGGGCTATGTCGTTGACGAAGTACGAGTTCAGCCAGGCGGTCAGCGCTTTTTTCGAGATGCCCACGGAAATGGCAATGCCACTGCTTCCAAAACCGTTGCAGACTCTGGAATCACATCATGGATCTTCGATTTTCGCGGTGACCGCCTTCGATTTTACCGAAAGCATGGTCGGCCCATACCAGGAGATCGTCATGGCGGTGATCGTGCCGCCGTTGGTCGATGCGGGCGGCGAATTTCCGAAATCCGCTTTTTATCCATTCCTCCTGGGCACCAGTACGCCCGAGGCGCGTGAACATGCGATCGAGCGCTGGCATCTGCCGCATCACATGGCTGACACAGCGGTGGATTTTGTCGAGAAGGAGGGAACGGTCGAGGTGGCGGTCAGGGAAGGAGATACGCCCATTCTGAATTTCACCGTCACCGAACATCAGTGGGAAGTTGTCGATCATTTGTATCAGTGCAACATGAAAGACGATTCAGGCCGCTACAAGGTCGATATCCATATGCAGGGTGATTTTTGTGAGCACGAAGAAGAACGCGGATCTCTGACGCTGCACGATCATCCCATGTGCAAGGGGCTGGACGCGGAGGAAGTTGCCGAATATCCGTTTCGCGAACTGTGGATGAAGCGCGGACGGCAGTTGTTCGAAGAGCTGGAAACGCTTTAAGTTAGGAGCCTGTCGGACTTAGCTTGCATATTTCAACCGGGATCCGTGTTAGGTGCTGAAATAAACAAGCTTGGGTTGTTCTACTGCGCCGGCAGGAAATTGGTCCATTTTTCCGATCCTTTTCGTTAAATAGACCCACTATTCGCATCATACGATCAAAAAAATGACCTCGATTCCGTACTCGCCTCGCTACGAACACCCAAGTCCGACAGGCTCCTAGTCCGTTTTGTCCGGCCAACGATCTTTTGTTCTTTTCAATCCGGCTTCCGGACGCGGCCGGGGCGCACGCCGCCAGGCCCGCTATTTGCAAATGCTTACCGCCGCGCTGGGCGACTTCGACTATGAAGTCAGCGGCCAGCCCGGAGACCTGGAGGCACTGACCCGCCAGGCGCTCGCCGATGACTATGACCGCATCGTGGCGATCGGCGGCGACGGAACCTGGTCGCTGGTGGCCAACGAGATCATTAACAGTGGCCGCCGGGACGTCAGCCTCGGTTTGTTGCCGGCGGGTACCGGCAGCGATTTTGGCAAAAGTCTGGGCATCGTTTATCGGCGGATCGATGAGGCCCTCGCTGCCCTGAGAAAGAATGAACCCAGACTCATCGATGTTGGCAAGGTCAACGGGCGCCATTTTCTGAACGTGTTCGGCTGCGGGTTCGATATCGCGGTAATCGATGACGCTTCAGGGTTCACTCACCTGAAGGGCGATCTGTTGTACCGTTACTGCGTGCTACGCCAGCTGTTCCGCTATCCGGGAATGGAAATGACGATCGAAGCTGAGGGTCTTCAGTCTCAAGGCGGCAGGCGGCTGATGGTTGTGGTTGCAAACGGCCGCTTTTTCGGTGGATCATTCGATATCGCCCCACATTCGGACTTGTCCGATGGTTATCTCGAACTGGTCGCCATCAACGACGCCGGCCCGGTGGGGCGAATGCGGTTGTTTGCAAAGGTGGCAGCTGGCAAACACGAGGATGGTGATGCGGTGCGGATGAAATCAGTCCGCTCGGTAAAAATCGAATTCGAAGCGCCGCTCAGCTATGAGCTCGATGGTGAGGTCTACCATACCGATGAGAACGTAATTGTTATCGAATGTATTCCTTCGGCGCTCCGCGTCCACAGCGTTTTCTGATGGCGCAAGCTGATGGATAGAGTCAAGCGAGCCATCCTCTCCCCATTCGTCTGGATGCTGGCGACGATGATCGTGTTGTCCCTGGCCGCCAACCATTGGATCGAGGTCGAGGGTGCGCGGGAAATTGTTTCCCAATGGGGTGTATGGGCGCCACTGGCCTCGCTGTTCGTCAAAACGCTGACCAATGTCACCCCATTCGGCGCTATCGTGCTGTCGGTCGTCAATGGCGCGTTGTTTACCCTGCTGGTTGCGACGCTGATCAATCTTCTTTCCAGCGTGGTGACCGGCCTGATCATGTATCGGATCTGGCAGAGAGGCGATCACGAGTGGGATATTCGCGCTCGCATTCAGGCGTTGCCGGTCTGGCTGAGAAGCTACCAGGCGGATAATCTTTTATTCCTGACCTTGCTACGCTGGATACCATGGGCCGGCGGTTCGCTCGCGGACCTGATAGCCGGGTCGCACCACGTTCGCCTGCGCACTCATTTCGCGAGTTTGCTGCTGGGATATTTACCTGGTGCGCTGATCTACGCCTTGATCGGAGCCGGACTGGTGTCGATGTAGCGTCGCGTTTTTCGGCTCAGGAGACGCGCATCATCGCCTCGATCGGTTTCCTGGCCCTTTCGATCAGGCTCGCCGGTAACTCGATTTCGAACCGCCCGAATTTTAGCGAAGCCAGCGTTTGCTCCAGTGTAATTTCATTCATATACGGACAGCGGATGCTGCACAGGCGAATGACCTCCTTGTCCGGGCAATCGGCGATGATGTTGTCGCCCATCGTGCATTCGGTCAGCAGCAGGTAGCCGGGCGCCTGCGTATCGCGAACCTTGTTGATCATCCCGGTGGTGCTGCCGCAGTAATCGGACGCGTTAACGACTTCGGCGCTGCACTCCGGGTGCGCCAGCACCATGACGCCGGGGAATTGCCGTCGCACCATTTCGATATCTTTTGTCGTATAACGGTCATGCACCATGCAGCGGCCCGACCAGCCTATCAGCTGATAATTCAGTTCAGGATGACCATCGTTGATCTTGCCGGGATCCCGGGTCGGGAAAATAATTTCTTTGCCGGTCTCGTTGGCGACATTTCTTGCCAGGTATTCGTCGGGAATCAGGATGGCCGTATCGCTTTCTAGTGAATCGATGACGGCGGCAGTGTTACTCGACGTGCAGCAAATATCGGACTCGGCTTTTACGCTGGCATAGGTGTTGATGTAACTGACGACGGGCACGCCGGGAAAACGCGCTCGCAGCCACCTGACGTCTTCGACCGTTATGCTCTCGGCCAGCGAGCAACCGGACCTGTTGGTCGGCAGCAACACGGTTTTTTCCGGGTTTAGGATTTTTGCCGTTTCCGCCATAAACCGAACGCCGCAGAAAACGATCGGGTCCTTGTCTGTTTGTGACGCGACTTTGGCCAGTGCCAGCGAGTCGCCCACCACGTCGGGGACCGTCTGGTAAAGAGCCGGCTCCATATAGTTATGGCCCAGAATGATGGCGCCGAGCTTTTTCTTCAGCTGATTGATTTCGAAAACCAGCTCGGCCTTCTGCCGAATCTCGAAGTCAGGCATGACGCGGGACAGCTTCTTCTGCATCGCATGCAATGTGGCAGCGCTCGTTTGGCAATCGATACTCATGATTCTCCAGTCGATTTTCACCCGCAGCGAACCGTGAGGAGAGTGCGGGTAACCATTAATTATCACTTTCTCGTACCGGAAATACCTTGATTTGAGTCAACGCGCAAGGTCAGTATTGGTGGCTCTTGAAATCCGGAGACAGGATCGGCGTGGAACAAAAACTGCTGGAGGGTGGCTGTTTCGTCGTTGATCCGGAGGGGCTGGACTACGCGTCTGTTGGCGATTGGCGCGAGGCTGTGGTTATCGACGGCGACAGCGGCGCTTCCGCAATGTCCCAGTATCGGGTTCGGGTAGACCACGGCAATCAGGCCGTACGCCGATTGCGTTTTATTCGTTCTCAAGGGCCGGGGCTCTGTTGTTATCGGGCCAAACCGCTTCTCTCTCGTACCCGAATGTGGCGCCTGTGTCCGGCCCGGTGAAGCGTTCAGAATTGTTCCCGTGGATGGGGCGCTGGAATTGCTGCTAACCATTTGCCCGCAAAGCAGGGAAGGCGAGTGGCTCGATCATATGCCGGAGGATTTCGACGACGAGTATCCGGAGCGGGTCGTGTTGGTGGATGAAAAGAAACGCCAGGCCACGGGTGACCGATTCTACCAGGTACTGGTCGATGCCGCGGCTGGCTCGAAACAGGTCACCCAATTTATCGGCGTGATTCCACAGTCGAAATCGCCTCAGCATTTTCATACCTACGAAGAGGTTATCACCGTGTTATCCGGAGACGGGCTGATGTGGGCAGGCGAACAGTCCACACCGATCCGGACCGGCAGCATGATTTACCTGCCACGAAAACAATCCCATTGCCTCGAATGCCGAAGTAAAAGGGGCATGCATCTGATCGGTCACTTCTACCCGGCCGGCAGTCCTGCGGTTCGGTACTGACCAGGATGAGCAACCTGCGTTTCAGCGGCCGGCTGACAACGATATTGACGATGGCCGGGGTCGCCATCGGTCTGGGTAACGTCTGGCGGTTTCCGTACATGATGGGTCAGTATGGCGGCAGCGCGTTTCTTTTCGTCTACCTGGTGTTTGCATTACTGATCGCGGTACCGGCGATGTCGGCCGAGTGGGCGCTGGGACGGGCGACGCGGCAAGGGCCCATCGGCGCGATGGCGGCCGCATTCGGCGATACGATCGGCAGGCCCATCGGCGTCGCTTTACTGGCCGGGATTTTGATTGCCGATTCCTATTACATCGTCGTCATTGCCAACGTGGCGTGGAGCGGCGGGTTTTCCCTGGTCGAAGGATTCTCGGCCGGGACGATGAGCAGCTATCGGGCGACCTTATCGAACGGCGTCCTGCAATACTCGATTTCGCTCGCCATCGCCGCAGCCGCTTTGTTCGTCGTCCACCGGGGTCTTAATCGCGGTATCGAACTGGTCAGCCGCTGGTTCGTCCCGTTTTTTGCGTTAGCCATGTTTTACCTGGTTTTTCATACGCTGACGCTGCCGCAGGCGATACCGAAAATGATCGAATTCCTGAAACCTGATTTTTCCCGGATCGGTCCCCGTGAAGCCTTCGCTGCGATGGGTCAGGCGTTTTATTCCGTCGGTCTGGGCGGCAGCATCATGCTGGTCTATGGAAGTTACATCAACGATGAAGCCGACCTGCCGCGCGACGCCTTGCTCACGGTGACCGCCGATGCCGGGGCCGCGTTGCTGGCCTCGCTGTTTATCGTTCCGGCGATACTCGTGTTCGGGCTGGATATGGGTTCCGGGCCGGGTCTGATATTCAACACGATGCCCCAGTTATTTGCACAGATGCCGGGTGGCAGGTTGGTCGGTTCCTTGTTCCTGCTGATCCTGACGCTGGTCGCTTTCCTTTCGGCGATCGCGGCGATCGAGGTTTTCGTTTCCGGTCTCAGCGGCCGGCGATATCGGTGGACGCGGGGGCGGCTTGTTGTTATTACTTTTGTGTTGCTGGCGCTGATGATGATTCCGAGCGCCCTGCATCCGCCCTTTATCGGCTGGGCGGATATGATATTCGGGTCGGGTATGCTGGTAACCGGCGGGCTGATAGCGATCGTAGCGCTGACCCGGGGTCTGGGACGATCGATCACCTTGCAGCAGATACTGCCGCGACAGACCGGGCGTTTTGTCGAGATCAGTTTTTTCTGGCTGCGCTGGGCGATCCCGGCGGCACTTATCGTTGTGCTGGGCGTTTACATTTTTTCTCTGGTTAGCGGAACGGAAGTTTCATGAGCGACAAGCGAAAGCAGGAAACCGGCGTGTCGGCGAAAAATCAGGAGTTCCGCCAGTACGAGCAGGTGCGCAAGGAGCAGTCTTATTACCTGTCCGAACAAGCCGCTGGCGAGCAGTTTGACGAAAAGTTCGAGATCCAGACCTGCGATATGTCTTTGTGGTGGTCGGGAGATGAAAATAAACGCCGGGAATTTTCGCGGCAGCTTGGCGCCGCGATGGAAAGCATCGGCTTTGCCATCCTGACGGGACATGGCGTCGATGCGCAGCTCTATGAACGTTTAACACAAAAGACCATCGAGTTTTTTGAAACCATTCCCGCATCCGAAAGAGCGTCATATATCGCTCACCGGCAAGGATCGGTAAACCAGGGCTATTTCCCGGTCAGGGAGACGACCATTATTCATCCCGATCTCGTTGAAGGCTGGGTATTTTGCCGCCGCGCGTTCGACCTGGGCGGCGAAAACGATTACCAGGAAAGCGATTACTGGCCGCGTCCCGGTTATGAGCCGGAATTTCGTCAGCTGGTTCTGGCGCATGAAAAGCTGATACTGCCGGTTATGCAGGCAATACTTTCCTATCTCGGCTGCGACCCTCATTCCTATGACGAAAAACTTCACCAGACCAATATTGGTTTCAGGCTAAATTATTATCCGGCGGTGACGGCAGCGACCGCGGGAGACAGCGGCGGACGAATGCTGGGCCATGAGGATGTCGATTTGTTTACTTTTCTCCCGGCGCCGAACCAGGAAGGATTACAGGTATTGAACCGGCGTAACATGAAGTGGATAAAGCTCGACGCACCACCCGGCCGCATCATTCTCAATACCGGCGACTATATGCAGCGGATCACCAATGATCGCCTGCCATCCACGACCCACCGCGTGAGCCAGCCGCAGGATCCCGGGGTCATGAAAAATCCCAGGGTTTCCCTGCCGATGGCGATTTATGTCTGGGAAGATGAAATCCTCGATGTGTTGCCCGGGCTTGGGGCGCCTCACTATGAGCCGATTCGCGCCGAGGATTTTCACACCCGCATCACGAGCAAATACTACGGCGACGATTATCGGGACAGTTGAATGTCTCGGGGCACGTCTGTCAGGCAACCGCTGCCGGTTTTACTGTGAGGTGTCGTCGCTGTCCTCATGCCGCGGTCCGGCATCCGGGTGTTCCGATTTCCAGAGCATGGCCATGTGTACGCGGTTTCGCCCGCTGGGATGGTCGTAAAACAGAATTTCTTCAAGCGGGCCGGGACTTATTTTTCGATACTCGCTGAGACGAATGGCGATTCGTGCGAAGCCGTCGGGCTGCTGTGACACGTTGATCCCGTAATTGTCCGCCTCGACCTCGGCGATACGAATGATCGCATTGGTTACCGGCGTCATCACGAAGAAGTAAATCGACAAAATCGCAGCGAGTAGGGGCAGGCCAGCCGTGTCGCCGATATCGCGCACACCCCATTCGGTGCCCCAGCGGGCCAATGCCCGATTAAAACCCCAGTTCACCAAAGCGAAACCCAAAACCAGCACGAGTCCGAACTGGATCACAAGTTTGACCCCGTGATTGAGGACGTAATGGCCCATTTCGTGACCCATGACCGCCTGAACTTCCTCGGGCGAGGTTCGTTCGAGCAAGTTGTCGTTCAGGCTGATCCGGGTCGTATTGAGAAACCCGCTGACGTTCGCGCTGATGCGTTTTGTCCGCTTCGACGCGTCGAACCAGTAAACGTCATCGGCGGGAATATCATTCGCCCGTGCCATCGACAGGATGGAGTCGCGCAGCGGGCCTTCTTCGAGGGGCTGATAGTCGTTGAACAGCGGTGCGACGAAAACGGGAGCAATAAACGACGTGAAAAAAATGAAGCCGACGGAGACGACGCTGGCCCAGATCCACCACAGCCGGCCGGTCTTTCGAATGACAGAGTAAATCAACAGCAGCGCGAGGCTGCCCAGAATTACGCCGACCGCAAGCCCGGTCATTTGATCGGCGATCCAGCCGAGGAAGGTCCGGGTCGACAATTCATACTGGTGCTCGCGCGCAAAATCCTGGTAAACCGTCAGCGGGAACAACAGGAGCGTGGTCACGACGATGTACTGAGCCGCATAGGCCACAGTCTTGAGCCAGCGCCATTTGCCGACTCGCTCGGCGATGTTGCGCATGCCGGACGAAATGTGAAACCTGAGCAGAATCCAGGCGAGAATCAGCCCATACAGGAATCCCCAGAGCTCCAGCCAGTAACCGCCTTCCGCGTAAGCGTCCGATTTCGCCCGCTCCTCATCGCTAAGCAAGCCGACATAGGCGTCGGTCGCCCCCTCGACACTAAAATTGGCGCCGGCTTGTGCCCCTGGCGGCACCTCGAGAACGACGCCGTGCTCCTGCGACGATGCCGGCGAGCTGATTAGCAGCATCAGCAGCGCGGTGCCGATTACCTTCAGCCACGAGAGTTCTCTGATCATCGGTAACCCCGGATTATTCTTTTCGGAACAGGCTCGGAAGACCATATTGCAATCGGCTCAGCGGGTCATTTTGCAGCGCGCCAATTCAATCTGGACGAACCGGGATGCAGGCGTACCCTCCGGTAACCCCATGCCGATTCTTAACGCCGTATCGTGCCGGCTGGCAGTCTGTTGAAAAAGCCTCAGGCGAGTGCGAGACAAGGCGAAAATCGATGAGAAAGCGCAGTGTACACGCCAGTACATGAGCATTTCGAATCGATTTTTAACACCGTATCGTGCCGGCTGAGGCTTTTTTATTCAAACGCTGCGGGTCGCGACGGCGGGTGCCACTGCGGCAGCCCGTCTCGCCGGCGCCCAGGCCGCCAGCGTGCCGACGATCCAAAGAATCGCGATGCCGACCGGCAGATACCGCCAGTCCAGGCGGGCCAGCGAGAAACTGGTTTCCAGCCACATCGCCAGCCCGACGGTCATTATGCCGCCGAGCAGCGCACCGCCCGTGCTGACCAGCCAGTTCTCGATCAGGAATTGCCGGACGATGTCCGCTTTACGCGCGCCCAGCGCGCGGCGGGTCCCGATCTGCCTGGTGCGTTGTGACACGTGGAACGAAGCGAGTCCGACGATGACGAGTAGCGTGATACCGATCAACAGTCCGATCACCGTCGCAAGGATGATGGCCATGCCCCGGTCCCTGCGATAGCTGCGGGCGGCCATTTCTTCCATCGAACGCACTTTTTTGACGACGCGCTGACGATCGAGCTCGCCGAGTTGTTTTTCGATTTGTGGTATCAGCTCGTCACGGCGGCCCGGTTCGGTGCGAATCATGTATTTGTTGGTCGTGTGGTTGTCCTTGCCAGGCTGAATGACGACACGGCCCAGTCCGTCCCAGCCGACCCAGGAACCGTGCATCTGGCGAATAATGCCGATGACCGTCGATGATTCCATGCTGCCCCAGTAGACCATCTGGCCCAGCGCGTTTCCGTCCGGGAACAGTTCGTCAGCCATCTCCTGGGTTATCAGCACCGAAGGCGGCGCCGGCGGGTCCACATCGGGCGAGATATGGCCGATCTCTTCGGGGTAAAAGTTTCTGCCGCTCGCCAGATCCACACCGAGGGTGTTGAGCCAGTGATCGTCCATCCGGTACCGGCCGACGCCGACCGATTCGATGGTTTCGTCCGGCACCGTTCTCAGGCCCGTACCGGAACCGGATCCGCTGAGCGGAATGTGATTGGATACCGTCGCGTCGATAACGCCCGGCATCTGGCGAAGCAGATCGAGATCCCGGTCGATACTGGAGGCGCGATTGAAGTTTTCGCCGAACCCACGAACATAAACGGCAATGATATTGTCGACGTCGATGCCCGGATCGCGCGACATCTTTTCTACGCGCTGGACAATAATGAACAGTGAGTTGATGACGACTGCAAGCGTAACGGCGATCTGCAGGGCGACCAGGAACGTGCTGGTTTTGTTGCGCAGCAGTGCGGACAGTATGGGTCTCATCGGTCGCTCCTATTGGGTCTTTAATTGACTGGCCGGTTCAATACTGCAAACACGCCAGGCCGGATAAATGCCGGCCATCATGCTGCTGCCGATCGAAAGCACGATGGCGGTCATGACCAATACCCAGTCCATACTGACCAACCCGTCCGGCGCGTCGTAAAGATATTGAATCGCCTGGAGACCGAGCACGGCAAGGCCCAGGCCGATCGCTCCGCCGCTCAGGCCGATCAGCCCGACTTCGACGATCTGTTGGCGGAATATCGCTTTGCGGCTCGCGCCGAGTGCGCGGCGGAGACTGGATTCGGCGGTCTTGCCGATAAACTTGGTCAGCAGCAGCGCAATCGTACTCAGCAGGCAGACCATCAAGAACAAAAACGACAGGCCGAGCAGGATTCGACTGTCACTGGCAACCACCTCATGGTAGTCCAACCATTCCATCACGTTGTTGACACGATTATTCAGCGGTCTTGCGAAGCGACCGAGTTTCTTTTGCTCATTAACATAGGCATCGAGATGTCCGAGGTAGCTCTCTCTCAACGAAGGGTCT
>CAZMOM010000022.1:0-55315 GCA_964568075.1 uncultured Gammaproteobacteria bacterium | reverse complement strand
ACCAGCATTAACGCGAGGTAACTGCCCGACATCTTAAAATCGATCACGTATCCGGTTCCGGCGAAAACCACGGCCGATAAGACTATGATCAGGATCAGCCTGGAAAGAACCTGCGCTGTCAGGAACTCAAACGCTGTCAGCGGCGTCGCCTTGAGACGCTTCAAAAACCCGTTTTTGCGGTACCGGACCACGACGTAGCCAACGCCAAAAAGGCAGCTGAACATCATATTCATCCCGAGGATGCCGGGCAGCAGCCAGTCAACGTAGCGAATCGGATTACCGCTGACCGTTTCACGCCGGAAAACACTGGTTTCTCCCGCAGCGATCAGCCGTTCAAGCATATATCCTTTTGGAGCCGAGTCGTTGATCCAGTATCTGGGTGGCTCGCTCGTCGGGTCGATCAACATGTCCATCTGGTGACGCGACAGTTTCGCCAGTGCCTCGTCAAAGTCGTGGACCGCGTAGAAATCGATATAGCGTAATTCAAGAAATGGGTAAGTGGTCTTATCGATGATATCCGCCGGTTGATATACCGCGACCTTGAACATCGCCCGGCCATCGCCTGAGAAGATCGCCCCCATTCCGACTATCAGCAGCACCGGTAGGAAAATATTCCAGCCGAGGGCCGACCGATCCCGCAAGAACTCGATATTTCTTGCATGAAATATAGACAGGATACGGCGGATCATGCCCGCAACTCCGTTCCGGTCAGCTCGAGGAAAAGATCCTCGAGATTGCGCGGCCGGATTTTTATCCGGTCGATGTTGACGCCGAGTTCAATCAGCTTTCTTAGCGCATCGGATACGCTGGAAACCGATATTTCCAGCGCATCGATTTTCTCATATACGGGCCAGGGAAAATCGTCTTTGCTGGAGGCGAAATCCTCCCTCGGCAGCTCAATAATGACGTCGCTGAAATGCTCCTTGAGCAACGACTCAGGCGATCCCTGGGCGATTATCTTGCCGTGATCCATGATCACTATCGTGTCACAAAGAATATATGCCTCGTCCATGTAATGGGTCGTCAAAATGACGGTTGTTCGTTTCTTTTTGATGTTCTCAATCAAGTCCCAGAAATTGCGCCGGGCCTGTGGATCCATCCCCGTCGTTGGTTCGTCGAGAAAAACGATTTTTGGATCGTTGATCAGGGCGATCGCTAGCAGCAACCGTTGCCGCTGGCCACCCGATAATTTACGGTTATCCTTCTCCAGCAGTTGCGCGAGCGAGCAGATTTCTATCAATTCATCGATATCCGCGCCTTGCCGGTAAAGTTGCCGGAACAGCCTTAGCGACTCCAAAACGGTCAGGTGATCCTGCAACGCTGTGGACTGAAATTGTATGCCCGCTTCGTTGCGGAATGCGGAACCCATCGGTTTGCCTCGGTAAAGCATTTCACCGCTGCTTGCCGAACGAATGCCTTCCATGATCTCAACCGTCGTGGTTTTGCCAGCGCCGTTAGGACCCAGCATGCCAAAACAACTGCCTTCCTCGACGGAAAAACTGATCCCGTCTACCGCCCGGAGTCCGGGATAATCCTTGACCAGTTCGTGCACTTCAAGTACGGCGGTCATCGTGTCGGCTGCTCCGTGATGGTGGCATTCTGTCCCGTGCATGTTATTCCGCGTCGTTGCACATTGCATTGCATCGGACCTGATGATGCATGCTACCGCATCGATTGCAGGTCGTCATGGCGAGGTGCGCTTGCATCACCAGGCCAAAGGTGTCGTATCATGCCGCTTGCCTGGATATTTGAGAATTCGAGAATGACTGACCCGCATCCGCATTACCCCAGGTTATTTGAATCCCTCGATCTCGGTTTCATCACGCTGCCCAATCGGGTTCTGATGGGCTCCATGCATACCGGTCTTGAAGATCGCCGATCAGACTACAAGAAACTGGCGGCATATTTTGCCGAGAGGGCGGCAAATGAAGTCGGTCTGATCGTTACCGGCGGGATCGCGCCCAATATAACCGCTTGGGTAGGACCATTCGCCGGCAGAATGAGCAACCGAAGCCATCTGGCCAGGCACCGCCTGATATCGTCCGCCGTAAGGTCTGAGGGCGGCCGAATCTGCATGCAGATTTTGCACGCGGGGCGCTATGGCTATCATCCGTTTTGTGTCGCACCTTCGACGATTCAGTCACCAATCAGCCCCTTCAAACCCAGAGCGCTCAGTGCCAAAGGAGTCGAGTCCCAGATCAGGGATTTCGTCCATTGCGCCGTGCTGGCCCGTGAGGCGGGCTATCACGGAGTTGAAGTGATGGGATCGGAGGGCTACCTGATCAATGAGTTCCTGGTCAGCCGAACCAACCGGCGCAACGATCAATGGGGGGGCTCGTTCAAAAACCGGATGAGGTTCCCGATCGAGATCGTCAGTCGCATGCGGGAGGCAGTCGGCGACGATTTTTTGATCATCTATCGGTTGTCGATGCTCGACCTCATCAGTGATGGTTCGGATTGGGCGGAAGTCGAAGAACTGGCGCACAACGTGACCGAAGCCGGAGCGAGCCTGATCAATACGGGTATTGGCTGGCACGAGGCGCGCATACCAACAATCGCGACAATGGTGCCAAGAGGCGGGTTTGCCTGGGTCAGTAAACGGCTGATGGGCAAACTGAGAATCCCGCTGATTACGACGAACCGGATCAATACGCCGGAAAAGGCCGAGGAAATTCTCGCCGAGGGTTGCGCGGATATGATCTCGATGGCGCGGCCGTTTCTGGCAGACGAAAAATTCATGAGCAAGGCGCGGCAGGGAACCCCGGAATCGATCAATACCTGCATCGGCTGCAACCAGGCCTGTCTTGATCACACCTTTAAAAAGAAGCGCGCGACCTGCCTGGTTAACCCGCGGGCCTGTTATGAAACCGAGATCAATATTGGAAAAACGAATAAGCCCAGGAAGATAGCCGTGGTTGGTGCGGGGCCGGCCGGTCTCGCATTTTCGGTTGCAGCTGCAGAAAGAGGTCACCGGGTCGTTTTGTTCGATTCTGCCGATCGGATTGGTGGGCAGCTGAACATGGCGCGACAGGTGCCTGGCAAAGAGGAATTCGATGAAACACTGAGGTTTTTTGAGCAGCGACTGAAGCAGACCGGCGTCGAACAGCGTCTGGGCCAGACGGTGGGTACAGACGACTTGGCGCGGGATCGATTCGAGTCAGTTGTACTGGCGAGCGGCGTTCTGCCCAGAGAACCGCAAATATCCGGTATCGATCACCCAATGGTCATGAACTATGTCGATGTATTGCGGAGGAAAAAAACCGTGGGCGATCGGGTCGCCGTTATCGGGGCCGGCGGCATTGGTTTTGACGTTGCGGAGTTTCTCAGTCAGTCGGGCCCGTCAACCAGCCTGGATATCAACGCATTTTGTGACGAATGGGGCATCGATCCGGCCTATCGTTCGCGCGGCGGTCTGGCAGCAGATGGAGCAGACGAAAATACCGGCCCACGAAAGATATATTTATTGCAAAGAAAGAAAAGCAAGCCGGGGGCAAATCTCGGTAAAACCACGGGATGGATACATCGCGTCAGCCTGCGCAACAGGGGAGTCGAAATGCTGGCGGGCATCGGTTACGTTAGGATTGACGACGACGGATTGCATATCAGGTCCGCTACCGGGGCACGCACCCTGGCAGTGGACAACATCGTCGTTTGCGCCGGGCAGTTTTCCAGGACAGAGCTGGCAGAACCTCTAGCCGATCTCGGGATGGATGTGCACCTGATCGGCGGCGCAGACAAGGCCGTCGAGCTGGATGCGAAACGGTCGATACGCCAGGGGACGATGCTAGCTATAAGCTTTTAAAAAACAAAAAGTTATATTGTATTTGTAATCCAAAAAGGAAGTACGAACTGAGACACAGCCTGAAAGCGATTGAACGACAGTTGCCGTTGCTGGACGCAGTCGAGACAAACGCACAGTTCCGCGTGCGGCGAAGCCGTCGCGCACGGCACTTGAGTATCCAGATACACCCTCCGGGTTTCGTGGAAATCGTTGTTCCGCTGCGAATGCCAGTGAAGGAAGTGGAATCCTTTATCGCGGAGAAGGCGAAATGGATCAGAAAAACCCGCGAAAGCATGGCCAATGGCCATGTCAGTCCCGGAACAACGCCGCCGGATCTACTGCGGCTCGATTCGATAGATCGTGAATGGAAGATTGAGTACATTGATCGGGCCGATTATCGGTACAAAATTTTGGAACAACCGGACCGGCTACAGGTTGTCGGCCCCGCCGACGCCAATGAAAAAAGAAAGGCATTGCTGCATTGGTTAAAACGTAAAGCGAAGGCTGTATTCGTGCCACAGATACAGGGGTTGGCTGATGAAACCGGATTACAACCTGCAAAGATTCAGATCAGAGCGCAGCGATCTCGATGGGGCAGCTGTTCATCATGCCGGACGGTGAGTCTGAATCTTTGTCTCTTGTTTCAGGACCCGGTACTGGTTCGTTATTTGCTGATCCATGAATTGTGCCATCTGCGGCACATGAATCATTCCGCGAGGTTCTGGTCACTGGTTGACCGGTTTGCTCCGGGGGGCAAAAATCTGGATGACCGCCTGGCTGAGGGATGGAAAAATATACCGGGCTGGATACTCACTGAATTGTAGGCATTGACCGAACGCGGTCATGGTATCTGCCGCTTGCGAGTCAGCACCGGCTGAATAGGAAATATGCGGGCTAACCCTGATCGAGCAGTTCCCGCAAGTTAATGACGGCCGAGTTGGCTCTGGACAGGTACGAAGCAAGCACCAGGGAATGATTGGCAAACACCCCATAGCCAGAGCCGTTCAGGATCAGCGGACTGTTGATCGGCCGTAACCCGCCTTCGAGCTCGCGAATGATCTGCCGCAGCGATACTACGGCATTCTTGTCCTGCAAGACATTTTTGAAATCGAATTGTGCCGCCCGCAAAAAATGAACCAGCGCCCATGCCGTGCCCCGGGCCTCAAAAAAAATGTCATCAATTTTTAGCCATGGAGTCTCTACCGACACATAGTCGGGTAGCGTGTCGGTATTTCTCGCGGCCGGATCGCCGGCAAGGTCAGTGTTTACCCGAACCTGGCCGACACTTGCGCTGAGCCTCTGCGAAAGACTTCCCAGGCGCTTTTCGACGATCGCCAGCCATTCGCGTAAATTATCGGCGCGCGCATAAAATTGCGCACCCGGATTTTGCGGATCGCTGAGGCGGTCGCGATAGGCTCTCAAATATTTGACGCCTTTTTTGTACTGGCTTTCGCTCGACGGCAACATCCATGAGTTATGGTCATAATTCAGCACCGGCTCGGCGAGTGACAGATCGGGGTCTGCTGTAGACTGGGATTGCGACCGACTGTAATCATTGCGCAGCGCACGGGACAGATCACGTATCTGCACCAGGACCCCAAATTCCCAATTGGGGATGTTGTCCAGAAATACACCCGGTGGTGCGATATCGTTGCTGAGATAGCCACCGGACTTGTTCAGCAAGGTCTCGATTACTTCGATCAAAGTCTGGGTCGTGGAATAGCCAATCGGCGCTTGTTGACCCGAGACATCGGATGTCACCCAAAAAGGGCTGGGCGATCGTGACCACCAGAAAGCCAGGACCATGACGAACAGCAACAACAGCGCCGCTGCGATCCCTCCGCCAACCCACCAGTGATTTCTGCCGGTTTCGGTCTCCTGCCAATTCCAGACACTCATAAAAAAATCGCTCCTTTGTCAGGCAAATTAGTCCACAAACAGATCCGTTGCCAATTCGATTTCAGGATTTACCGCGTAAGCAGAAAAATCCGCGACCCCGGCGCCTGCTAACACTTCTTCGTCGATCAGGAATTTCCCATTGTAAGATTGATGGGTAGCGGAGAGCACAACGTGGGCGGCATCGGCGACGATTTCCGGACGCCGGCATTGTTCCGGCCTGACCCGTTCTCCCAGCATCTGAATCGCCGCAGTCGCGATCACGGTTCGAGGCCAGAGGGCGCTGACCGATAATCCGTCGCCAGCAAATTCCTCCGCCATACCAAGCACACAAAGACTCATGCCGTACTTGGCGATCGTATACGCGACGTGACCACTGAACCATTTCGGATTCAGATCGAGTGGCGGGGCGAGGTTAAGAATTTTTGGGTGCTCGGCCTTGAGCAAGTAGGGCAGGCAGGCTTGGGAGCACAGGAACGTACCGCGGACATTGACATCAATCATCAGGTCAAACCGCTTCATGGGTGTGTCCAGGGTGCCGGCCAGATAAATTGCACTGGCATTATTCACGAGGATATCCAGGCTGCCGAAGTGATCGACTGTCTTGTCAACTGCCTCACGAACCTGGGTCTCGTCGCGAATATCGACTTTCAGCGGGAGCGCATCACCACCCGCTTTCTCTACCTCGGCAGCCGCGGTGAAAATAGTGCCCGGCACTCTTGGGTGTTCCTGGTCCGACTTGGCTGCAATAACGATATTGGCGCCGTCCTGCGCCGCCCTGATCGCGATCGCTTTTCCGATTCCGCGACTGGCGCCGCTAATAAATAGTGTTTTTCCGCTTAACGCCGCCACTTTTCAGTTCCTGCTTTACTGATTAAAGGGCGCATATCGAATTTCACTGGATACTCCTGCGCAGCTTACGAACCAGTATCGGCAGGATATCAGAAGCGGCGCCGGACAGATGGAAAGTTACCCGGTCGCTGAGAATGGTTCGCTGCGGGTTTATTTCAACAACGCAGGCTCCGGATTGCAGCGCGGTTTCGGCAAGACCTGCAGCGGGCTGCACCTGGGCGGAGGTGCCGATTGTGAATAACACCTGACAGTTCGATGAGTCCTGATACGCGCGCTCAAGATATTCAGGGTTTATCGGTTCTCCAAACCAGACGACATCCGGCCGCAGCTTTGCTCCGCAATCAGGACAGGCAGGTGGTGCCGCTTCCGGATCAAAATTATCGACCTCGCAACGCTCGACCGAACAGATCGTTCTTAGAATATTCCCATGGAACTCGATCAGTTTTTTATTGCCAGCCAACTGATGCAGACCGTCGACATTTTGGGAAATCAGGCTGAATTCAGGAAATATCAATTCCATTTCGGCAATGGCTTCATGCGCCGCATTTGGTTTTGCCATACGGACCAGGTCCCTCCGCCACTGGTACCAGTTCCAGACCAGCTCAGGATTTCGTTCGAAAGCATCGGCTGTCGCCAGTTCCTCCGGGCGAAAGTTCGCCCAAAGGCCAGTCTGTGCATCACGGAAAGTGGGTATACCGCTTTCCGCAGACACCCCGGACCCGGTCAGCACGCAGACCCTGCCGGCACTCGCCAGCCGGTCCAGCAGGTCTGCCGAAATACCGTGGGTCATAGACGGCTGGCACCGGCGTGTACGGCCGGGAATCCAGTTTTGTCGCCGCTGGATTCCCCGGACTTTTTCATGCCAATACTCAGACGCTCAAGCCACCATGTTCTGGCCTGCGAGTTGCCGCAGTACATAATGAAGAATGCCTCCATTCCGGTAATATTCGCGCTCTTTTGGCGTGTCGATACGAACTCGTGCGGTAAAGCTGGTTTCCTGTCCCGATTCAGCGACTGCGACCACTTGGACCTCGCTGGATTCGGCGTCATCCAGACCAGAAATATTGATCGTTTCGCGGCCATCAAGACCGAGCCTGCGGGCATTGTCTCCGTCGACAAACTGTAGCGGTAATACGCCCATTCCGATCAGGTTGGACCGGTGTATTCGCTCATAGCTCTCGGCAATGACTGCCTGGACGCCCAATAATTTTGTTCCTTTGGCCGCCCAGTCCCGCGAGGAACCCGTACCGTATTCTCTTCCGGCGAGTACGACGAGCGGGGTTTTCTCGTCACGATATCGCATCGCAGCGTCATATATGGACATCTGCTCTCCGCTGGGCTGGTGGCGGGTCCAACCGCCTTCGGTTCCGGGAGCCAGTTGGTTATGCAGACGAATATTGGCGAAGGTACCCCGCATCATGACCTCGTGGTTTCCGCGCCGAGACCCGTAGGAATTAAAGTCGGCCGGCTTTACGCCGTGATCGCGCAGATAGTCCGCAGCGGGGCTGTCGGAGGCGATATTGCCCGCCGGGGAAATATGGTCGGTGGTTATCGAGTCGCCCAGCAATGCCAGCACCCTGGCTCCGCAGATGTCACGAACGGGCTCGGTTGCCATGCTCATGTCATCGAAATAGGGCGGGTTCTTGACATAGGTTGAATCGGCGTCCCACTGATAAAGCTCGCCCTCTGCGACCGCCAGACTATTCCAGTTCTTGTCGCCCTCAAATACGTGACTATATTGGTGTTGGAACATGTCCCGATCAACGCTGGTTGCGATCGCGTCGTAAATTTCCCTTTGGCTCGGCCAGATGTCTTTCAGATAAACCGGTTTGCCGTCGGCATCTTCGCCTAACGGGTCGTTCAACAGGTCCGTATGCATAGTGCCGGCCAGCGCATAGGCAACAACCAGCGGTGGCGAAGCAAGAAAATTCATCCTGACCAGCGGATGAATACGCCCTTCAAAATTTCGGTTTCCGGACAAAATCGCACATCCGACCAACTCGCTTCGTTCGACGGCTTGGTGAATTTCCTCACGTAATGGCCCCGAATTGCCAATGCAGGTCGTGCAGCCATAGCCCACCAGGTAAAAGCCGACTTTCTCGAGGTCGTCAAGCAGATCGGCCTTCTCAAGATAATCACTGACGACACGCGATCCGGGGGCGAGACTGGTTTTGACCCAGGGTTTCGCCTTTAGTCCCTTCGCCGCCGCGTTGCGTGCCACAATTCCCGCAGCCATCATTACGGCTGGATTGGAGGTGTTGGTGCAACTGGTGATGGCCGCAATCAGGATCGAACCGTCACTGATTTCCAAGTCCTCGCCATCCATGTTGACCATGGCTTTTCCATTGCCGCTGCGTTGCGCGATTTCCTTGTTGAGGTGTTTTTTAAAAACAACGGCTGCGGACTTGAGAGCGATCCGGTCCTGTGGCCGTTTGGGGCCGGCGATACTCGGTTCCACGGTCGCCAAATCCAGCTCAAGAATATCGCTGTAATCAGCGTCGGCCTGGCCGTCCTCGCGCCACAGGCCTTGCTCTTTGGCATAGGCTTCGACAAGCGCGATATGCTGCGCATCGCGCCCGCTGAGTTCCAAATAACGTAACGTTTCTTCGTCGATCGGGAATATTCCGCAGGTACTGCCGAATTCCGGCGCCATGTTGCCCAAAGTGGCGCGATCAGCCAATGGCAAATTCACCAGGCCGTCGCCAAAAAACTCCACAAACTTTCCGACAACGCCTTTGTCACGAAGCATTTGAGTCACGGTCAGGACCAGGTCGGTTGCAGTCGAGCCCTCCGCCAGGTTGCCGGTCAGTTGAAACCCGATTACCTGTGGAATCAGCATCGTGATGGCCTGCCCCAGCATCGCCGCTTCCGCCTCGATACCGCCGACGCCCCAACCCAGCACACCGAGGCCGTTGACCATTGTCGTATGAGAATCCGTGCCTACCAGTGTGTCGGGATAAGCGCATAACACGCCGTCTTTCTCGCTGGAGAAGACGACGCGTGACAGGTACTCAAGATTTACCTGATGAACGATGCCGGTGTTTGGCGGCACAACTTTAAAATTGTCGAAAGCATTCTGCCCCCAGCGTAGAAACGAGTAACGTTCCCTGTTTCTCTGAAATTCGATGACGTTGTTCAGATCCAGCGCATTAGCGGAGCCGTAATTGTCGACCTGTACGGAATGGTCGATAACCAGCTCGGCCGGCGCAAGTGGATTGATGTCCGCGGCCTTTCCGCCGAGCGCCACAACCGCATCGCGCATGGCGGCCAGGTCGACAACCGCTGGAACACCGGTGAAGTCCTGCAAAATGACGCGCGCGGGCGTAAAAGCAATTTCCTGGCTCGGTTGCGCGTTGGCGTCCCAATTGGCGACCGCCTCGATATCATCCTTGGTAATTTCTACGCCGTCTTCATGACGAAGCAGATTTTCCAGCAAAATTTTCAGACAAAATGGTAACCGCTGATAATTGGTTCCCTTTAGAGAGTCCAGGCGGTAAATCTGATATTCCTGAGTGCCAACCTTGAGCGTGGAGCGGGAATTAAACGAGTCCGTCATGGGTTCTCCCGGATGAATCGAACAGCTGTGGGCGGGCCGATAATTATACGGTATCGTGACAACCGGGGTGAAGCGAGAGGCGTTGATTCATGCTGGATCGGTTGCCTTGATGACACCACCGCCCAGACAAATATCGCCATCGTAAAGAACTGCAAACTGACCAGGCGTCACCGCCCGCTGCGGACCGGCGAATATCAGCCTGAATTCCCCGTCATGACCCAACTCGATACGGCAAGGCTGGTCGTTCTGGTGGTAACGGGTCTTGGCCATCAGGCTGGCATTGTCACCCGGGGGTTTCCCGATCCAATGACTATCGGTCGCGGTGAGTGAACGGCTAAAAAGCATGGGATGTTCATGACCCTGAACTACGATCAGCGTATTGCTATCGAGATTCTTCGCAGCGACATACCACGGCGAGTTATCGCGGTCTTTTCGACCGCCTATCCCAAGTCCCTGGCGCTGACCCAAAGTGTAATACATCAGCCCGTCATGCCGACCCAGCAATTCACCGTCAGGGTCACGAATTTCGCCGGGCGCAGCAGGAAGATAGTTTTCAAGAAATCGGCGAAAGTGCCGTTCGCCGATGAAACAGATCCCGGTGCTGTCTTTCTTTTGGTGGTTAGCGAAACCATGATGATGAGCCAGCTCGCGAACTTCCGCTTTTTGCAGTTCACCTAGCGGAAATAATGCATTTTGAAATGCATCGGCTGAGACCGCGTTCAAAAAGTAACTTTGGTCCTTGTCGGCGTCCATGCCCTTTAGCAGAGTGGGTTCGGAAGATGACCTCGCAAGCCTCACATAATGACCCGTGGCGATATAGTCCGCGCCGAGTCTTTTCGCATGCTCGCGAAATACGCCAAACTTGATTTCCCGATTGCACAGAACATCAGGATTGGGCGTACGCCCTGCCTCGTATTCCGCCAGAAAATAGGAAAACACCCGGTCCCGATATTCCTCAGCGAAATCGACTTTGTGCAGCGGGATTTCCAAATTCTCGCAGATACTGCGAGCGTCCTGAAAATCCTCGGCCGCGTCACAGTATCCGTCCTCATCATCTTCCCAGTTATTCATAAACAGGCCCTGCACGTCATAACCGGATTTCTGCAGCAACAGCGCAGCAACCGAGGAATCGACACCGCCCGACATGCCGACTATGACTCTTTGACGGGAACTGACGTGCATTTGGCGACCAGGGGCAGATGAACAGGGACGGGTATTATATGCGTAAACCGCCGCCTGCAACCGGATCAGGATGTTTCGGTCTGACTGTCAGGGTCTGGTGGCAGATAATTGATGGTCGCCAGCGGATACCGTATGCCAGCCAGGAAGTCGTCTATACATTTGACAACCATCGGGCTGCGTAATCTGGCCGATTGTGCCAGTACTTGTTGCCGGCTCAGCCAGATCGTTCGCAGTATTCCGGTATCCAGTTTTCTTTCCGGTGCGTGCCGGTCAACGGCACCGCAAAACGCAAAGCGAAGAAAAGTCTTATTTTTCGCGGAATTGGTCCATTGGTAGATGCCGCTGATCGAGTCAGGTATGAAATTCCAGGCTGTTTCCTCCTGGGTTTCCCGGATGACTGCCTGGACCAGGCTCTCGTGAGCTTCCAAATGACCGGCCGGTTGATTCAGAACCTTCCGTCCCTGAGCCAGTTCTTCGACGAGCAAAAATTTCCCATCTTGTTCGATGACTGCAGCGACGGTTACATGCGGTTTCCAAACCATGCAGAAAGTATACAGTCTCTGTTGTGTGGCGACCGGCTGAAACTGTGAGTTCCTTCACGTTTGACTCATAACAGATTGTCTATGCTGCCAATAATTCGCCATTGTTATGTCAAATAAATCTGACTCACGGATCTGCCATAGACGCCAGGGAGGCGTTCATTAATGAGGTTCGCCTTTCGTATCGTTTCGCAGTCGCTGGTCGTATTGTCATTGGCAATGCAAGCTACGATGGTGTCGGCAAATATCGACTCACTTCTCCGGGCGCAGGAACTACTCAATCACGGCCAGTCCGGATCGGCGCTGGCTATTTTATTGGCGATAGAACCTGAACTCGCTGGCGACACCCGCTTCGATTATCTTTTTGGTCTCGCGTTGTTTGAGGAAGGGGAGACCGGTAAAGCGATTTTCGCCCTGCGCCGAGCGGTGGGAAATAATCCGGATTTCGCCGCCGCACGACTGGACCTCGCCCGTGCCTATTTTTCCGAGCAGAGATTTTCAGATGCCAGATCACAATTGCTGGTCTTACGCGATCAAAACCCGCCGCCGACAGCGCAGAAGGAAATCAGGAATCTGTTGGACCAGATAGACAGTCGATTGGAGCCGGGGAAAAACAAGTACGAGGCTTATTTGCAACTGGCAGGTGGTTTCGACGGCAACGCAAACGCTGCGACCGACACCAGCCGCTTCCTTGGATTTATACTGGATCCGGAAAGCAGGGAGACCGACAGTCCCTATGGCTCTTTGTCGCTGGGAGCACAGGTTCAGCGGCCGATGAACTCGGGACTGGTTTGGCGTTCGCGCGCCGATCTGGGGCAAAAAAACTATCCCGATGCCCCATTCGTTAACACGACCTTGGGCAGCCTGAGATCAAGCGTCCGAAAAGTTAAGGATCAAATCAGTTATTCGGGCGGCGTCATGGCTTACCGCCTCAACACGGATGACAAGCTCAACAGTCAGGGGGTAAGCATCGACGGAGATTATGAACGCGCCTTGAGTCAACAAACCTACTGGCGGGTGTTCGGAAAACTGACGGCGATTCGCTATGCCGATGAACAAGATGTTCGTGATGTTAATCAATACTTGGTGGGGTCGTCCGCCAGCCGCGTTTTTGGTATATCGAACAATGGAAACCTGGGGGCAACATTGTTGCTGGGTATGGACGATGCCAGGCTGGCAGCGTCCAAATACAATAGAAATATTTACGGTTTACAGTTATTTGTCGCATGGAATTTCAACAACAACGTTCGCATCCAGACCGTTGCCGGAGGCAGCCAGTCTGATTATGACGATGTATTTTTTCCCCAGCAGGTCAACGAAAAGCGGCGTGATACTTTAGCTCAGGTGACGCTTAGCCTGACCTGGAAAATAAATCGTGACTGGTTGTTTAATTACAGTTATTCGCAGATGAAAAATAACTCCAACGTCGACATCTTTTCGTTCGACCGCAACGTAACCGGATTCTCGTTCAGGAGAATATGGCGCTAAAGCCGTTCATCAGTCGCCGTGGATTGACCGCAGGACTATTGTTGATTATTGCTGAAATGTGAAGCGGATTTCACATAATCAGCCGTCAATTAAACATATTTTTGGGAAGGTAATACCAACTGTGAAGCGGTTCACAGCCCTATATAAGGAATTAGCTTATTTTATTCTTGCCGGAAAAATTGCTCCGGGTAACGAGCGAAAGCAGGGCAGGACCATGAACAACATTAGTGGAATGATTAAAGGTCTTCTACTCGCGACCATCCTGATGGCACCGGCGGTTGCATCGGCTGAAGCGGGAAAGGTCATGTTTGTCTTTGGACAAGCCTGGGTAGACAGTGCTGATGGCACTCGGCAGGAAGTGAGCAAAGACATGACTTTCGACAATGGCGATCAGTTTGTTACCAGTAGCGATGGGCGCGTGCAGTTACGCATGGCGGATGGCGGACTGATAGCCCTCAGACCATCTACGCAATTTGTAATCGAAGAGTTTTCATATGCTGGCGCGGATTCAGATGCCGGCGCAGCAAGCCAACCGGCGCGTAGTTTTTTTGGTCTGGTCAAAGGTGGATTTCGTTCGATCACCGGCGCTGTGGGTCAAAAGGACAAGAGCGCATACCGCGTGCGTACGCCGGTCGCAACCATCGGGATTCGCGGAACTGACTACGATGCGATGTTCTGTGAAACCGCTTGCGAGCCTGGACAGGCAGGTCTGTACGTCGGCGTGACGGAAGGCGGTGTCGTGCTGACCAATTCGGCCGGCACATTGGACCTTGGTCCTGGGCAATATGGGTATGTTGCCGACGAGGACAGCGCTCCGGAGACGTCAACTGACGGTGCGGGCATACTCGCTTCCGGAACAGGTACGGCGAATTCAAGCGACGACAATACAGAGGACGCCGACGTGTCCGTCGCTGTCACGGGAACTGACGACAGCGGTCAGTCAGCGAGTCTCACCGAAGGTGAAGACGTTCAGGCAGGGCAGCCGGGCCAGGTCGGTTTTGCAGCCGGTCCGCTGGCAACCGTTGGCCAGTTTAGCGGCGTCACTTCCGGCTCAAGCGCGTCGCTCGGCACGACGGATACAGGCGACCTGGTTAATTTCTCCGGGGCATTCCCGACCGATTCGCAGGGCAATACGACAGATGTCACCTACAGTATCGGCAGTGCGCAGATTCTGGACCGAGGCGAAGATGCGTCGGCCGGGCTTCGTTGGGGCCGCTGGGCCAATGGAACCATCTCGGTCATCGACGGCAGTGGTGTCAGCAGCGATCAGGATCTATTCGATTCGAGTTTACATTGGGTGACGGGTTCGGTAGGACAGCCCACACCGGTAATGCCAACGACCGGGTCAGCTTCCTTTACCTTGGTTGGTAATACCAATCCCACTGATAATAGTGGCAATGTCGGTACGCTCGGGTCCGCCAACCTGAGTGCAGATTTTAATCGGCAGACTGTCGATGCCGATGTTTCGCTGTCGATGGACGCCACCAATGAAATCTGGAATGCATCGGCCCAGGACGTGGCGATCGACAACGCGGACGCAACATTTTCCGGTGCATTTGACAACGTCAGCGTGACCGATACGATCGATGGGAGCGTTATCCAGGGTGATGGCAGCCTGAGCGGTTTCTTCACCGGTGATGAAAGCGGTAATGTAACAGGCGCCGGTCTGGGATATTCGCTCGAAGACGGGCAGGGTACTTCGGTGACCGGTGCGGCGACATTCACTGCGGATGATCCGGCTTCCGGCCAATAGCGCTTGCCGTAGTCAGAGTTAAACATGGCGGTCATGACCACCGGTCGAACCGCCTTGTTTTTTGGTATAGATTAACGCGCCGTTTATGGAAAAAATCCGGCGATTTTGTGATCCATAGCACGCAACCAGAGGCGAGTTAGAGACACACTGGCTAAAGATTATGTAATACGTGCAAGGGTATTACCGATGATGAAGCGATCGCACTCAAAATATTTTGGTGGAGCGGCAGCCTGTCTGACGCTGGCGATCGCGAGTTGCGGAGGTGAAGAACCGACCAGTGTTACAACAGTGAGCAATACCGCTGTGGTGGTTTCTGGAGCAGCAACCAAAGGGCCGCTGGCAGACGCCAGAATCGATCTGTGGACGCCGGACGCTGGCGGAGAAAAAGCTTCGCAGACGCCGATCGTAACGACCATCACCGATGGTACAGGGTTTTGGAATGTCAACCTCAGTTCAGGTGCCCAGTTACTGATCGCATCCAGCAGTGGCGGCAGCTATGTCGATGAATCGGATTCGACCCCCGATCCCGCGTTAAAGCGGGTTATCCAGTTGAGCAGTAACGACAAGTTGTATGGCCTGGCATTGTCCGGCAGCAGCACGGCGGCAATAAACATCGTTACTCAGGCGATGCTGGTTCGAGCCCGCAGTCAAACCGGGCCGGTCAGTTTCACCGATGCGGTCGATGCGGTGCGAACGGAAGCGTTGCAAGTTTTCGGATTCGATGTTTTTACTATTCTCCCGGAAGATCCGATAGCGCCGGATCCCACTTCGCCGGAAGTGGAGCGACAATATGCTTTGTTACTGGGCGGACTCGCGAATGTCCTGAATGACATCGCCGTTCGCAACAGTGAGCCGGTGCCAACCTTTAACATGGTGGAAGCTGTAGGCCGGGACTTGTCTGATTGTCGTCTCGATGGTCAGGATAACGCAGGCACGGTTTTCTTCACTCTGAACGGGTCGTTTATCGCCCTGCCCGATGACATCGATCTGAACAGCCAGATCATTCGTTTCCGCAATAACAACTTCGCAATCTTCTCAGCGACATCAGCGCCCTTGGTGGATCCGACCGCCTGCCCGAACAACCCGCCGTCCGGTGATGTAATTGCGCCCGTTTTTATCGTCGTGCCGGCACCATTTTCTGTTGCTGCTACTGATGCCAATGGCACGGCGGCAAGCGACCCGGTTATTTCCAGCGTGCTTTCACAAGCGCAGGCGGTGGACGACAGTGGCGACCCGGTGCAAATTATTCATGACGCTCCCCCGGTATTTGCGCTGGGTGAAACTTTGGTGACGTTTGTTGCGACTGACAGTTCCGGTAACACCTCGCTGGCGACAACTCGTGTCAACGTTGAGGATCAGACTCCGCCCTTAATTCAGGCGCCAGCCGACATATTACAGGCGCAAAGCGGCAGTACGACCGTCGTCGCTCTCGGTCAGCCGGTCGTGGCGGACAACGTGACCGTCCAGAACCAGCTTTTGGTCAGCAACAATGCTCCAGGTGCCGGTTTCCCAGCTGGCATACATACTGTCCTGTGGACCGTGGAGGATGAGGCCGGTCTAAACAGTACGGCCAGCCAGCAGGTGATCATTACGACTACCAATGCGCCACAATTGATCCAGGCGATACCCGATCTCAATGCGACAGAAGGGCAACCATTCGTAGCGGATCTTGCCGCCTATTTCAGTGATGCTGATGGAGATACCCTGATATTTGACCTGGCCGGACTGCCGGCTGGCAGTGGTTTTATTTTTGACCCGGCCAGCGGAGTGCTCAGCGGGATTCCGACCGACCAGGACGCCAAGACGGGACCCTATAACCTCGCTGTAACCGCGAGCGATGTCGCCGAGTCGGCCAGTGACCAATTCACTCTCAGTATCACGGACATCAACAACGCCCCCGTATTTTCGATATCCGATTTGCTTTTGCCGGAAGACTTCGCCGGGACTGCTGGTATCAGTGTGGTCCCGATAACCGTAACCGCCGATGAAACGGGACAGACTGTTTCATATAGCATCAGCCCGGATCCGGCATCGATCGGTTTTGCGAACCTGAGTTTCGATTCAGCGAGCGGCTTCCTGACGGCGACGGCGGTCAGCAACCTGAATGGCAGCCAGATTTTTACGCTCACCGCAGACGACGGCCAGGCCATAAATAATATCTGGCAGGAAAGTTTTTTGTTTGCAGTTGCGGCGATAAACGATGCGCCGGTATTCAGCATTCCCGGAGACGTGGTTTTGCCGCTGAACTTTCCTGGTATCGTGAGCTTTGATGTTACGCTAGGCACTGTCAGTGGCGATGAAACCAGTCAGACCGTCATTTACACCATCAGCCCGCCAATCGAATTTGCTACGATCTCGATTGATCCGGTTACGGGTCACGTCAGTATCACCAGTCTGCCGGATCTGTTTGGCAGTCAATTGATGATAATGACGGCGTATGACGGTGGCGCTGAGAATCCGAGCCACAGTGAAAGTTTTGTCCTGACTGTCGGTCCATAAAGGCAGCTCGCTGCTTAGACCCGGATTTCCCGTAATTCAACCGACGGCACCGATTCATCCCAGGCATGATCAAACGCTTGCAGGCTGTCTTTGATGCGCACCGGTTCAGCGGTAACGAACAGCCCGATCCAGCGCTCCGGCGATGATCGGTGGATCATCGAACTGCGGTCGGCAATGATTAGCGAAGCGATCTGTTTCCCGGTGTCCTGTGCTGGCGCCCGCAATTGGAAATTGCTGCTCAGCTGTCTGGCCAACGCCAGAAAGCGGGGCGCATTGCTGACCGCAAGGCGAGGCTCCCGGATCAGAATCCTGACAGACAGCCGTCTGCGATCCAGCACCCTTTGACGCAGAGACTCGATGATCGATTGGTCGTTGAATAAAGCCGGATTTAGCCTGCAACTCAAAATTGCCAGGTTGTGCGAGGCACTTTCTATCAGCCGGAAAAACGCTGCGGTAACCTGTTCGCAATTCTCTAATGCACCTGGGAGAGATTTTTCCGCGCTCATCATTCGAGCGAGTCAGGTCTTCCGGCGCTGTTGTGCTAGTCCGAGATAAGTCGCCGGCGTAAGTTCAAGCAACTCATTACGGGCTTTTTCCGGGATATCCAGCGAGCTGATAAACGCCTGGAGATTTTCCCGCGTGATTTTCTGCCCGCGGGTCAGTGTTTGGAGTTGCTCGAAAGAATTTTCAATGCCATAGCGACGCATGACGGTCTGAACGGGCTCCGCCAAAACCTCCCAGCTTTTCTCAAGATCCGCCAGCATCTCTTCCTCGCAAGCTTCCAGTTTATCCAGACCCTTGACGATCGAGGCCAGGGCAATAACCACATGCCCAATGCCTACACCCAGATTTCGCAGAACGGTGCTGTCGGTCAGATCCCGCTGCCATCTCGAAATAGGCAACTTCGATGAAAAATGAGCCAGCATTGCGGTTGCTACACCAAGATTTCCTTCGGCGTTCTCGAAATCGATCGGATTGATTTTGTGCGGCATCGTCGATGAACCCACTTCTCCGTCCACTGCCTGCTGTCGAATATAACCCAGCGAAATATAGCCCCAGATATCACGCGACAAATCAATCAAAACGGTGTTGTATCGGCACAGTGCGTCACAATATTCCGCTATCCAGTCATGCGGTTCTATCTGCGTGGTATACGGATTCCAGCTCAAACCGAGTGACTGCACAAAGTCCCGGCCCAGCGTATCCCAGTCAATATCCGGGTAGGCTGATAGATGAGCGTTAAAGTTACCGACCGCGCCATTGATTTTTCCGAGCGCCTCAACGCCGCCAAGCTGGTGGCGTTGTCGTTCCAGACGATGAACGACATTGAGTATTTCCTTACCCATCGTTGTCGGCGACGCCACCTGACCGTGGGTTCGGGATAACATGGCCATCGACAAGCCGAGCTCGCCGAATTCATCGAGTTGATGTTCGAGATTTCGCATCGCCGGCAACAGAACCGTATCCCTGGCTTCGGTGAGCATCAGAGCATAGGCGAGATTGTTAATATCTTCCGACGTGCAGGCAAAATGCACGAATTCGCGGGCCGCCTCCGATTCGCCGGCCAACTCAAGTTTTCGCTTGATAAAATATTCGACCGCCTTGACGTCGTGGTTGGTTACCGCTTCGAGTTTTTTGATTTCTTCGGCATCGGACACGCTAAAATTCTTTTCCAGGGCTTCCAGGGCGGCTTGTCCTTTTTCGGATATCGATTCCAGTTCCGGAATCCCGGGGTGTTCGGCCAACGCTTTGAACCACCTGACTTCGACGAGCACACGAAAACGAATGAGGCCCAATTCGCTAAGGATCGGTCGCAGCTCGTCGCACTTGGCTGCATAGCGTCCATCAACCGGGGAAAGAGCACTCAGAGAGCTGTAGTTCATGCCTGTAAAATCCAGAAATGCTAGGATTGCGAATAATACATCATTGCCTGCGGAGACGGTGCATGCAGGGATTCATCCCTTGTAAAATCGCGGCCAGGCACCAACATAAAAGAAGAAGACGGAGACCAGAATGACCGGCAAGGATTACCGCACTGAGCACGACAGTATGGGAAAACTCAAGGTGCCGGCCGATGCATTGTGGGGGGCGCAAACCCAGCGTGCAGTGCAGAACTTTCCTATCAGTGGCCTGACGATGCCGCGACCGTTTATCAGGGCGCTGGGCCTGATCAAGTGGGCTGCCGCGGGCGCCAATCAGGCGCTGGGCCAACTCGAATCAGAGTGTGCAAGCGCCATTCAGACCGCGGCACTCGCGGTAGCGGATGGTGAATACGACGATCATTTTCCGATCGATGTTTTTCAGACCGGCTCAGGCACCAGCACCAATATGAATGCCAATGAAGTTATTGCGAGGCTGGCAAGCAGCGATTCGGTCATTGTTCACCCGAACGATCATGTCAATATGGGTCAGAGCAGTAACGACGTGATTCCGACAGCGATTCATATCAGCGCCGCTCTTGAAATACATGAATCCCTGCTACCGGCACTGGCGCATCTGTCGTCGGTGCTTGGAGAGAAGGCGAAGACCTGCGATGCGGTGGTCAAGACGGGGCGTACGCACCTGATGGATGCGATGCCGATACGGCTTAGCCAGGAAATGTACGCGTGGCAATGTCAGATTGACGACAACGCCGAGCGAATCGGCGACTGTATGAAACGGCTTACGCGACTGGCACAAGGTGGTACGGCCGTCGGAACAGGCATCAACGCGCACCCGGATTTTGGCCGGGAAGTCGCCTCGAGACTGGCGAAAAAAACCTCTGTATCATTTATCATTTCAGAGAATCAATTCGCCAGCCTGGCTTGCCAGGATACGGCTGTCGAAATGTCCGGTCACCTGCGGGTGCTGGCGGTCAGCCTGATGAAAATAGCCAACGATTTGCGCTTGATGAACAGTGGTCCGCTCGCCGGCCTTGGCGAAATCGCCTTGCCGGCGCTGCAGCCGGGTTCGAGTATTATGCCTGGCAAGGTCAACCCGGTAATACCCGAAGCAGTCTGCATGGTCGCTGCGCAGGTGATGGGTAACGATGCAGCGATCGCGATCGGAGGGCAAGCGGGAAACTTCCAACTCAACGTGATGCTGCCGATGATCGCGTACAATTTGTTGCAGAGCATCGGTATTCTGGCCAGCGCCTGCAGGGTACTGGCCGACTCAGCCATATCCGGGTTTACCGTCAATGAAGATCGGATGAAAGAGGCGCTGGCACGAAACCCGATCCTGGTAACCGCATTGAACCGTGTCATCGGTTATGAAAAAGGCGCGGCGATAGCAAAAAAAACCTACCAAGAGGGCCGGCCGGTTCTCGATGTCGCCGAAGAGGAGACAGATTTGTCTCGAGCGGAACTGGAGAAACTTCTCGATCCCCGGTCTCTGACGGAGGGCGGTATCAAGGGATAGGGGTCTGCGCGATGGAAATATTCCTGCTGAGCAGGCTGTCCGGGCCGGTCTGATATGCGCGACCGCATTATCGCCGCTCTGGCCGGCACGACCCCGGCGGATGACCCTGTCGCAACGGCAATGGCCGGGAACCTGCCAAATTGCTTGCGCCGGCTGATCAAACCCAAGTCCCTGGTTCCGGCAGCCGTGTTGATGCCGCTGGTCGAGGGTCCCACGGCAATTGACGTCATTCTCACTCAGCGCGCGGGGCATCTGAAACATCATGCTGGGCAAATCAGTTTCCCGGGCGGCCGGCTGGAAGACCAGGATGACGGTCCGGTCGATACGGCCTTAAGAGAGAGCCAGGAAGAAATCGGGTTGGATCGAGGTCATGTCAAAGTGGTCGGATTCCTCGATCCGTATATCACGATCACCGGTTACGTGGTCACGCCGGTCGTTGGATTTGTCGGCGAGGGATTCTCATTGCAGGCGGACAACGTTGAAGTTGAAGAAATTTTTATGGCGCCGATGAAATTTCTGCTGGATCCAGCAAATTGGATGAAGCGACAACGTGATTTTATGGGTGTGCCCGTGACTTATTATGAGATTGCCTGGGAAAACAGGAATATCTGGGGCGCCACTGCGGCAATGTTGATTGGGTTTTCAGAAATACTAAATAAAAACAACTAGTAATGAAAGATATAGAGAAACTACTGGAAGTCATGCGACGACTGAGAGATCCACAAGACGGTTGCCCGTGGGACCAGGCACAGACCTTTGCCAGTGTCGCGCCATACACGATTGAAGAAGCGTATGAAGTGGCTGACGCCATCGATAAAGAAGATACCGAAAGTCTGCAAGAAGAACTGGGCGATTTGCTGTTTCAGGTCGTATTCCACTCACAAATGGCCACAGAGGAAGGAAAATTCGGCTTTGCCGATGTTGCAAATTCGATCACGGAAAAACTGATATGCCGCCACCCGCATGTGTTTGACGGAGGTAAGGCGCGCGACGTTGACCAGCAAAGCAGGCAGTGGGAGGAACATAAAGCCGGTGAGAGGGCGGAAAAGGGCGATGGTACGGCTCTCGGCGGCGTACCTCTCGCGTTACCGGCGCTCAGTCGCGCGGAGAAGCTCGGCGATCGGGCCGCGGCGGTTGGGTTTGACTGGCCCAACCGTCACGGACCAAGGGATAAGATCGACGAAGAACTGGCGGAGCTCGATGATGAGATAGCAAACGGAACCGAAATCAGAACCAGGGAAGAACTGGGTGACTTGCTCTTCGCGGTCGTCAATCTGGCCCGCCATTTGAAGATAGATGCAGAAGACGCATTGCGCGCCACCAATCAGCGATTCGAGGACCGGTTCAGGCTCATGGAACGGATAATCTCCGACTCGGGCGGCAAAATCGACCAAATGGGTATCGACGAACTGGAATCTGTGCGGATCAAGGCAAAAAATTTCACGAAATCTCCGCCGAACCCATTGAAATCAAAGGGGTGAGAGCGGTTCATTCCTCGTTCAGGATGATGCTCATATGCTGGTGTCGAGGCTGCGGGAAACCGGTGTCTCCAACAGTAACAAAGGAGCACGAGCATGAAATACCGAAACGAGCTGTTAAGCCTGTGCGCGTTGGCCCTGGTGCTGCCTGGGCTGGCGGCCGCTGATCATGACAATGGCAGGCGTTTTGAGCGTGGCAAGAGTGTTTACGCTGGCGTGGTCAGGGTAGAACCGATAATTCGCTATGTGACCGTTAGAGTCCCCTACGAGCAGTGCTGGGATGAACCACAGCGCGCCTACAGTAACCAGGATGCTTCCGGGTCCGGGCTGGTCGGCGCCATTATCGGTGGCGTAATCGGTAATCAGTTTGGCAGCGGGCGGGGCCGCAAGGTAGCGACTGTCCTGGGTGCGGTGATCGGCGGATCGCTGGCCAAGGATGCCGCGCTTGCCAAGGCGGAACGTTACGGCGGGAATAACGGACGAGACACCTATCTTGTCAGACGCTGTGAGACCGCGTATGAGATCCGCGAGGAAGAGCGGGTGGACGGTTATAACGTCACTTACCGGTACAAGGGCGACACGTACATGACGCGGTTGCCGAAAGATCCGGGGAGCCGTATTCGTCTCCGCGTGCGCATAACACCAATAATTGATTATTAGCAGTCCTGTGAAAAACACTCAGCCAGCACGATACGGTGTTAAGAATCGGTTCAAAATGCTCATGTACTGGCGTGTACACTGCGCTGCCGGGCAGGACGCCCAAATGCCGCGGAGTCCAGGGACGGGCGAGAGCGGCGCCGGGCAGGACGCCCAAATGCCGCGGAGTCCAGGGACGGGCGAGAGCGGCGTCTCGCCGATTCTTGCCTTGTCTCGCGCTCCCCTGAGACTTTTTCGACGGGCTGCTAAAACTTGCCCCTCCGCCAGTTCGGCCGGACAATGTCGCTTATGAAACTCAGGATACTCGTCATAGCGGTGGCTGTGGCCGGGCTGACGGCGGGACAATCGGTCCTGGCGCAAACGGATGCCGTCAGCCGTGGCGTGCCCCGCTGGCAACAGATATCTTCGCCCAGACCGTTGCAGAGAGCCAAATTCACGCTGGATCAGGCGGTTGACAAAGTGCGCGCAAAATTTGGCGGCAAAGTCATAAAAGCAAGCACCCGCCAGAAGAATGGCCGCCCGGTACACAGCATAAAAATACTGGGAGAGAATGGCCGGGTGCGAACTGTAAGGATCGATGGTCTTACCGGCGAGTTTCTCTAAGTCATGCGCCTGCTGATCGTTGAAGATGATCCAGTTTTACAAGAAAGCCTCGCGGAACAACTGCGCGAGGCGGGTCATGCTGTCGATACCGCTGGTGACGGCGAGGAGGGCCTTTATTTCGCCGAAGAATACAACCCCGACCTTGCGATCATCGACCTGGGTCTGCCGGTATTATCCGGTATGGACCTGATACGAACCATTCGGGAAAAGGAGCTCGGGTTCCCGATTCTGATTCTGACGGCGAGAGACCGTTGGCAGGAAAAGGTTGACGGTCTTTCTTCCGGTGCAGATGACTACCTGACAAAACCTTTTCAATTCGAGGAGTTGCTGGCCAGGGTAAACGCCCTGATCCGACGGGCAGGCGGTTTCGCCAGTCCGGTTATTTCCTGTGGCCAGGTGCATATGGACACGGTCGCACAGACTGTTTCGGTGAACGACGACGAGGTCGTGCTGACCGCGTTCGAGTACCGCCTGCTCGAATGCCTGATGTTGAGCGCCGGTAAAGTGATCTCCAAATCCGAACTGACCGATCGCCTCTACGATCAGGATTTTGAGCGGGACAGTAATGTTATCGAAGTGCTGGTAGGCCGTCTCAGGAGAAAACTGGATCCCGATAACACGATAAATCCGATCGAAACCCTGCGCGGGCGAGGCTACCGATTCAACCTGGAGGCCGCTGACTAATGCGGTCAATCAGTCGGCGGCTGCTCTTTTCCAACACGTTTTTGCTGATCGCGTTTCTCGGAGCTGCCGGCGTAATTCTCGACACGGCGTTTCGCGATGCGGGGAACCAGGCGGTGGAGGACCTGCTCAGGGTTCAGGTATTGACCTTGCTGGGTGCGGTGGTTGAGGTTGCCGGTCCGACCCTGGTGATGCCAGATGACCTGGCGGAAGCCAGATTTCTCAGCCCGGGGTCCGGGCTTTATGGCGAGATCATCGAGGCGGAGGGCGGACGGGTCTGGCGATCGCCGTCGTTGCTTGGCAGTCTTGACTTCGGAGGCTGGCTCGATCCGGGCGAATCCTATACGCGCAAGCTGGACGGGCCGCACGGGCAAAAGCTGATGGCTTTGTCGATGGGCATCGAATGGGAATTCACCGACCGTGAATCGAGACAATATACCCTGACTGTCGCACAGGACCTGGAAAGTCATCTCGCCCAGGTCAAGGCTTTCCGAAAAATGCTTTTAACCTGGTTTTCCGGCCTGACGGTTCTTCTGCTGATTGCCCAGGCGGTGGTGCTGCGACGCGGTCTGCAGCCATTGCGCCAGGTTGAACACGAAATTGCGGCGATCGAATCCGGTGAACGCAGCGAACTCAGCGCAGGGTATCCGAGGGAACTGACGGGCGTCACCGGGAACCTCAATGCCCTGATCGCGAGCGAACGCGGGCGACTGAAAAGATACCGGGATACGCTGGATAACCTGGCCCACAGCCTGAAAACGCCGTTGGCCGCCAGTACCAGTTTGCTCGACGAGTCTGAGTCGCCTGATCGCGAAAAGCTTACGCGGCAACTGGCAAGAATGCGGGAGATCGTGGATTTTCAGCTAAAAAGGGCCAGCGTGTCCGGGGTCAGTGGCCTGGGGCAGGAGCCTGTCGATGTTCGGTCCACGTTGCATGAATTGCGTGAAGCGCTGGACAAGGTATATCTCCACAAAGGGCTGCAAATTGATTTGGAAATCGGGCATGGCGCGAAATTCTTTGGCACGAAAGACGATTTGCTCGAAATGATGGGTAACCTGATGGATAACGCCTGCAAGTGGAGTAAATCCAGGGTTCTCGTTACCGGTACGGTGTTCAGTGGCGACAAAAGGCCGGGGCTCGTGCTTGATGTCGAAGACGACGGACCTGGTATTCCGTCCGGGAAAAGGGAGCACGTACTGGGAAAGGGTGTCCGGGGCGATGAACTAAAACCGGGTCAGGGCATCGGCTTGGCGGTAGTCCGCGAGATTACCGAAATGTACAACGGGCGGCTGATAATAGACGACAGCGAACTCGGCGGCAGCAAAATTTCGTTACGCTTCGGCGACCTGAAATGATTGTGGACTGAATTGCAGCAGACTGAACCTGCGGTACGCAAAAGAAGTATCGAACAAGATTGCTGATAACCGCCTTTACGATTTGCCAAGCGCCCTGGTACGCGCCCCAGTCCAAAACCACCGATATTCCACTCGGGGTGCCGTACGGCGACGACCGGCGGGCGATGGGGGCTTCTGTTGACGTGTCGTGCCATGCCCCGGAGCAATTGCAGTCGAATCGCTAAATATCCTTGAGCTTCTTCATCAATGGCCCGATCAGATCCATGGGCAACGGAAATACGATGGTCGAGCTCTTGTCGCCCGCGATGTCAGTCAGCGTCTGCATGTACCTGAGCTGCAACGCACTGGGTTCTTTCGCCAACATTTCGGCCGCTTCGACCAGCGATATCGCAGCTTGCTTTTCACCCTCAGCGTGAATGACCTTGGCCCGCCTGGTTCTTTCGGCCTCCGCCTGCTTGGCGATCGCTCTGATCATGCTTTCGTCGATATCGACATGCTTTATTTCAACGTTGGCGACCTTGATTCCCCACGAATCTGTATTTTCGTCGATAATTTTCTGTATGTCGTGATTTAATTTATCTCGCTCCGAGAGCATCTCGTCCAGTTCGTGCTGGCCGAGAACAGACCGCAAGGTTGTCTGCGAAAGCTGGCTCGTTGCTTCAAAATAATTCGCAACCTGAATGATCGCTTTTTCAGGGTCGACAACCCGAAAAAAGATAATAGCGTTGACTTTTACCGATACATTGTCTTTTGATATGACATCCTGGGTGGGGACATCCATGACGATAAGGCGCAGATCGACACGCACCATTTTCTGTATCACCGGAATGATGATGATCAGACCCGGACCTTTTACCCTTTGAAAACGGCCGAGCCAGAAAACGACACCACGTTCATATTCCTTGAGAATTTTGATCGCCGAAAATATCAGCAGCAATGCAGGAATAATCAATATGGCCAGGACGCTAAACATGGTTATTCTCCTTTTTCGGTTTCCAGCGGTTCGACACTCAGACGCAATCCATCGACGCCGTTGACCCTGATTTTCTGGCCGTCGGCGATTGCTTGTCCAGCGTGGGCCTGCCAGAGCTCTCCATGCACAAAGACCATACCGCTTGCATCGATATCACTACGCGCCACGCCGGTCATGCCAATCATTTGCTCGCGCCCCGAAACCACTGGAAACCCTCGCGAACGAATCGCAAAATAAACGATACTGGCAATCATGCCGCCGCTCAGGATGGCCACGGATATAATCAGGCTCTTCGAGATCTGGTAGCCGGGAACGTCCGCATCCATGAGGATTATCGAACCCGCGACAAGGGCAATGACACCGCCAATCCCAAGCGCCCCGAAACTGGGCATGAAAACCTCTGCAATCAGCAGGATGACGCCCAGGAGTATTAATCCGAGGCCGGCGAAATTCACAGGCAGTATCTGGAAAGCATACAGGGCGAGCAGAATCGATATCGCTCCGACCACGCCCGGCAGGATTGCGCCGGGGTTGTAGCCTTCGAAGATCAGACCGTAAATGCCCAGCATCAACAGCATGTAAGCGACCGAAGGATCGGTGATAACGGCCAGGAACCGGTTTCGCCAGTCCGGGACCACTTCGATGATCTCCATTTCACTCGTTTCAAGGACCTGAACGACGCCGTCGATTTCGACGCTCATGCCGTCGATTTTTTCCAATAACTGATGAAGGTTCTCCGCCACAACGTCGATAACACCGAGGTCAAGCGCCTCTGACGCCGTAACATTGACGGCTTCGCGAACCGCTTCTTCGGCCCAGTCTGCGTTTCTGCCCCTCAATTCCGCCAGTCCCCGGATATACGCGACCGCGTCGTTGATCGTTTTTCGCTCCATCGCGGTCGTCCCTGACCGAGCCGGTTTCGCCTGCTCATCCTCCTGGTCCGGCTCATCACTGTCGTCGCCTGAAGCAGGCTCACCACCGTCCGTTCCGATCTGCACCGGCGTGGCCGAGCCAATATTGGTTGCCGGCGACATCGCGGCTATATGACTGGCGAACATGATGTAGGTACCAGCGCTCGCAGCGCGTGATCCCGAGGGGGATACAAAACAGACTACCGGAACCGGCGACTGCAGGATGGCATGGATAATGTCGCGCATCGCGGAGTCCAGACCGCCCGGCGTGTTCATCCTGATGATGACCAGCCCGGCATGGTTTGCGGCCGCATCCTCGATACCGCCGGACAGGTAATCGCTGGTCGCCGGGCCGATGGCGCCATCGACTGTCAGCAGCACAGCGGTCCGCTCTTGTTCTGCACCGAGCGGTGCCGCGACCAGCAAGGCCAGTACGAGAATCAGATGTCGAAAGTCAGCCATTTAAATACCCATGGATACATTAGCATCATACCAGCTGGCGAGCTGTTTGAAGCACGTATTCGGATTGCCCTGGGCTATACTCGGCGTGAGACAGGAATCGCGGAAGTTTCGAATGCGCCTGAAAATCGTCGCCACAGGCGGCACGATCGACAAAATCTATTTTGACGCGAATAGCGAATACGAAATTGGTGAACCACTGATTGGAAGAATGCTACATGATGGCGGCGTCAATTTCGAATATGAAATCATCCCGCTGATGCAAAAAGACAGCCTGGATCTTACCGCTGAAGACCGCGATCTGATCAGGGAAGAGGTTTTGGCCGGTGATTCGCCGTACGTACTGATTACCCATGGGACCGATACGATGACGGACACCGCGGCCGCACTGGGTGAAATAAAGGATCGCACCGTCGTGCTGACCGGCGCACTGAGTCCGGCCCGGTTTCAGATCAGTGACGCGGCATTTAACGTGGGCTTAGCGATTGGCGCCGTACAAAGCAAACCACCCGGAGTTTATATCGCGATGAATGGACAAGTTTTCGCTGCGGCCGGGGTACGGAAAAACCGGGAACGAAACCGCTTTGAAGAAATCTGAAAACGTAACCACAGGTAAACAGGATCGAAAAACATGCAAAAACTAAAATGGCTTATTCCAGCTTTGCTATTGACCGCTCCGGGCACGCTTCCAGCACAGGAAGAAGTAGAAATCAAGGTTCAGCAACTTACCGATCATGTTTATATGCTCGAGGGGCGGGGCGGCAACATCGGGCTGTCGATTGGCGACGATGGTGTTTTCATGATCGACGACCAATTTGCGCCGCTGACGGCGGCAATTCTGAACGCGATAGGGAAAATCACCGATCAACCGGTGCGCTTTGTATTGAATACGCACTGGCATGGCGACCATACCGGCGGTAATGAGAATCTCGGTAACGCAGGGGCGCTGATCGTTGCGCACGACAATGTACGCGAGAGAATGAGCAGCGAACAGTTTCGGAAGCTGGTGGGCGGCAGTACCCCGCCGTCACCGGTCGCAGCGCTTCCTGTAGTTACGTTTAATGACAGAGTGAGCTTTTATCTTAACGGGGATGAAATCCAGGCGTTCCATGTCGCTCCCGCACATACTGACGGAGATTCGATGATCTATTTCTCGTCTGCCGACGTGCTGCACATGGGGGATGTATTTTTCAATAAAAGATTTCCATTTATCGACGTCGATCTTGGTGGGTCCGTTGACGGTACGATCGCTGCGGTTGATCTCGCGCTGGCAATGACAACTGACGAGACAAAAATAATTCCGGGACATGGCCCGCTGGCGAACCACCAGGATTTGACTGAGTATCGCGACATTCTGAGTACCATTCGTGACCGGGTCGCCGGGATGCTCGCAGAGGGAAAAACACTCGAAGAAACGCTGGCGTTGCAACCGACTGCCGATTTTGATGATCAGTGGAACTGGAACTTCATCAAAGGTGACGATCTCGTCGAGTTGATGTATGCAGATTTATCCGCGAAGAGTGATGCGGCTGCTGTCGCAGAATAAGACCGACCAAAAAAAGACGGGCATAGCCAGTCTTTTTTTCGCAAAGGGCCGATCAACCCAGATCGAATGTTATGCCTTGCGCCAGGGGCATCTCTTTACTCCAGTTAATCGTATTGGTCTGACGACGCATGTAGACCTTCCATGAATCGGACCCGGATTCGCGGCCGCCCCCGGTTTCTTTCTCGCCGCCGAACGCGCCTCCGATCTCAGCGCCGGACGTGCCGATATTTACGTTCGCAATGCCACAGTCACTGCCAGTGGCAGATAAGAAAGTTTCTGCATTCTGCAGGTTGTCGGTAAATATTGCAGACGACAATCCTTGAGCGACACCATTGTGCATCGCCAATGCCTGCTCAAAATTGGTGTAGCGAATGATGTAAAGAATTGGCGCGAAGGTCTCGTCCTGGACAATATCCCAGCCGTTTTCTGCCCGTACGATAGTCGGTTCGACAAAATTGCCAGGGCCGTCCAGAACTTTTCCGCCATAAAGGATTTCACCACCGGCTTCTTCGATACGCTGCAAAGCCTCTGAATAACGCGCCACTGAGGCTTCGTCGATCAGCGGACCCATCAACGTATCTTTATCCAGCGGATTGCCGATCGCGACCTGCCGATAGGCGTGAACAAGGGATCTCTCCAGTTCTTCGGCACGACTCGCATGGACAATAATGCGCCGTGTGCTGGTGCAGCGCTGACCAGCGGTCCCAACTGCACCGAAGGCAATTGCCGGGATCGCCAGATCCATATTGGCGTGCTCATCGACAATAATTGCGTTGTTGCCACCCAGTTCCAGTAATGAACGACCGATTCGCTGCGCCACACGGTAACCAACCTGGCGGCCGATCGCACACGAACCGGTAAATGACATCAGGTCAACGCGGATGTCATCGACAAAGCCGTCGGCCAACGAGTTATCGCCATCGATAAACATCTGAAAAATGGCCGGATAGCCGTGCTCTTGCAAAACCCGGTTACAGATATGCTGGACGGCGATCGCACAGAGCGGTGTTTTCGGAGAGGGTTTCCAGACGCAGACATCACCACAGATCACGGCGAGAAACGCGTTCCAGGACCAGACGGCAACCGGAAAATTAAAAGCGCTGATGATCCCGACGACACCGATCGGGTGCCATTGTTCATACATCCGGTGCTGCGGCCTCTCTGAGTGCATTGTGTTGCCATAGAGCATCCTGGACTGGCCCACGGCGAAGTCGGCAATGTCGATCATTTCCTGAACTTCGCCATCGCCTTCGGCTTTGATCTTGCCCATTTCCAGCGACACGAGACTGCCAAGAAAGTCCTTGTACTTTCTGAGTTCCTCACCGACCAGTCGGACGACCTCCCCACGCTTCGGCGCGGGCACGGCGCGCCACTCGAGAAAGGCTTTCCTGGCCTGCACCATGACTGTTTCATAATCTGTCGCTGTGGCAGTCCTTATCCGGGCGATCGATTCTCCCGTCGTGGGATTGACTGAATCGAGTACTTTGTCGCCGGCGCCCTCCAGCCAGCCCTCTTCTCCGGCCCAGGCGCCGGGGTTGAGCTCCTCGATTCCCAAGGTCTGCAAAATATCTTTCATGAGGCATCTCCAGTAAAACCAATTCCATGACCTGCCTCACCGGTGGCGATTGCCCGGGTGGACTCAGCGTTACTGCCGCCCGGGGCAAAATGTTGACCAAAACGGTTGTCGAGGATGTCCTTGAGGCGGAAATCTTCCTGCCTGACAAACCCTCGATAATCGCCTGACGCGGAAAGAACCAGGTCTAGTACGCTGCAGACCCCGGATGCCGTTGTGACTTGAATCGCGGACCAGAGGCGGCCGGCGATCATTTGCGGATAAACCTTGTTGACGTAGCTTTCCTCGCGCAGCCGCCCATCCTGGATACCCGTTACGGCGGTATAAATGATCACAACGTCCTGCAATGTGTGCGGAACTGCATTTTCAAGAATCCTTTTCAATGTGTCCCGATCTTCATTGAGCTTGAGATCATTCATCAACAGACGCATCTGTTCGCAGTGTCCGGGGTAGCGAATGGTTTTGTAGTCCATTGTGACCGCACGCCCGGCAAAGCTTTCTGCCAGGGAGCCCAGACCGCCGGAAGTATTGAACGCTTCGTAAAGCGTCCCATCCAGCTCGATCTCTTCAAGGCCCTCCAGTGGCAGAACATCGACGGGTTGACCATCGACAACGGCCTGACACAGATTGCCGTATTCATTAATAACGCCGTCGGTCGACCAGGTCAGGGAATACTTCAAAGCGTTATTGGGGTGTTGCGGGAGCGCGCCCACCCTTAGTTTTACCGAGCGCAACTCATCGAAGTGGCTGATCAGTTCATTGGCCGCGATGCTGATAAAACCTGGAGCCAGGCCACACTGCGGTACAAACGCCGTTTTCGCCCCATCAGCATACTCGCGGATTGTTTTCGCTACCGCAACATCTTCGGTCAGATCGAAATAGTGGATCTCTTTTTGGCGCGCGACTTCGCCGATCGACTCATTGCAAAAATAGGGGAGTCCGGATATGACGGCATCGATCGGGTTATTGTCGATATGTTTGGCTAACTTGGCCTGGTCAGCCGCGTCGAGCTCGAATGCTGTAACGTTATCCAGGCCGTGGGAACCGGCTACCGATTTTGCGGCCGAACCATCGATGTCTGCGAGCTGAACCTGGTAATCACCCGAGTCGGCCAGCAGGCCACTGATCAAGGAGCCAATTTTTCCGGCGCCAAGCACTAATACGCGATGCATATGCACACTCCAGTTGCGATAGGGTAGTCAGGTCTGCTACCGAGTGGATAGCGACCCGGCGACACCCGATCAAGAATTCTTCGACTGCTCAGGCAGGGTGCGCATTGTGCCAACAGAATCGGCCATTTTCCATAGGCTTGTGCCTTTTGCGTTGAGCGTAAACCGTCTAACATGCCCGGATGAGCAGAAATTTGCCCGAATCCGACTGGCACCCGGCGAGCTGGCAATCTCGCGTTACGGACCAGATCCTGCCTTATCCAGACCAGGAAAAAGTTTCTGACGTCCTGGTGCGTCTGAGTCGTTTACCCCCGCTGGTAACCTCATGGGAAGTCGAGCGACTCAAGGTGGAACTTGCAGAGGCTCAGCGCGGGGACCGTTTCCTGCTGCAGGGCGGCGACTGCGCGGAAACATTCGACGAGTGCAACTCCGATCTGATAGCCAAGAAACTGAAGATTCTGATGCAGATGAGCCTCGTTTTGCTCTATGGACTGAAAAAGCCGCTGGTCAGGGTTGGCAGGATTGCAGGACAGTATGCCAAGCCTCGTTCGGCCGAAACGGAGACGCGCGATGGCGTTTCGCTGCCCAGCTATCGTGGCGATCTGATTAACAAGAGACCGTTTACGCTTAAAGACCGCACGCCGGACCCGGAACTGATGATGGAGGGGTACCAACGCGCATCGCTGTCGCTGAATTTCATCAGGGCGCTGGTTGACAGTGGATTTGCCGACCTGCATCACCCGGAATACTGGGACCTGGATTTTGCCACTCATTCGCCGCTTGAGAAGGAATACCGGCGTATCGTTAGCTCGATCGCCGATTCGATGGACTTTTTTGAGTCCATTTCAGGCCGCTCTATCCAGCAGACGACCCGGGTCACGATGTTTACCAGCCATGAAGGCCTGCATTTGCCATATGAACAGGCACAGACCCGTTATATCCCCCGTTGGGAGCGGTGGTATAACCTGGCGACGCATTTTCCATGGATCGGCATGCGTACCGGTAACCTGGAAGGGGCGCACGTCGAATATTTTCGGGGGATCTCGAATCCGTTGGGCATAAAAGTCGGCCCCAATATGACGCCCGAGGCCCTGCAGAAATTGCTTGAGTTGCTCAATCCACTCAACGAGCCTGGCCGAATCACGCTGATCCACCGATTCGGTGTTCGGCAAATCGGGAAATGCCTGCCCCCGTTGATCAGGGCGGTGCAGGCAACGGGATCACCCGTTCTGTGGTCCTGTGATCCGATGCACGGCAATACGGAGGTGACGGCCAGCGGACTCAAGACGCGTCGCTTCGACAGTATCCTGGATGAGCTGGAAATCGCGTTCGATGTTCACAATCGCCTGGGGAGTTGCCTCGGAGGCGTGCATTTTGAAATGACCGGGGAGGACGTGACCGAGTGCACCGGGGGGGCGCGGGGGCTGACCGATGCAGACCTGGCCAGATCCTACAAGTCGCAGGTTGATCCACGGCTGAATTACGAGCAGGCCCTGGAGCTGGCCATGCGTATTACCGGAAAAAATTTCCGATCGGACTCCAGCCAAGTTTCCTGATCTCGTTTTTTAGTTGTCGCTCCGGGATTTCCAGCCATTCGCCGGGCTGAATGTTACCGAGCGACCACGGCCCGATCGACTGGCGTATCAGCCGCAATGCCGGCAATCCGACAGCAGCCGTCATCCTGCGTATCTGCCTGTTTAACCCACGATCGATGACGATTTCCAGCCAATGATCGGGCACCGATTTTCGATAGCGAACCGGTGGCTGGCGTGGCCAGAGATCATGCGGCCGGGAAATCGGACTGGCGGCTATCGCGCTCACCCTTTCACCCTTCACGATTACGCCCGAGTGCAGCCGGGACATGGCGTCGGCCGAACTCTCGCCCTCCACCTGTACCCGATATGTTTTCCTGAGTTTGTACTTCGGATCGGATATCCGCGCCTGCAATGCCCCATCGTCAGTCAGAATCAACAACCCTTCACTGTCAAAATCCAGGCGGCCCGCCGGGTAAACGTTTTTCTCGGCTATCCATTGAGCCAGGGTTGGCCGGCCCTCGCTGTCGGTAAACTGGGAAAGACATCGAAAGGGCTTGTTGAATAAGAGCAGACGCATAGAAAGACAATGCCAGAACAGAAAGCGCTTTGAGAAGCGCAGCGAACAAGAATCCTGACTTTTCGTCCGGAAAGCACAGTTTTATCTCTGTCAGCGAAAAGTCCGCCTGCCTAGCATGTGGATCATGCACGATCCATTGAATGTTCTGCTCCTCAACCCTGAGCCGCTGACTCGCATGGCTCTTGCCGAAATGATTGGCAGCAGGGGTGTAATTCAGGTTTCTTGTCACACGGGCAGTCTGTCATCGTGTGTTCGCCAGACGGAGAAAATCGGGCCTGATGTCGTTCTCGCCAGGGAACAACACCCGTTGACCGATGTGCTGAAGCTGGCAACATCCCTGGGCGCCAGAGGATTCAAAAGATTGATTTGCATATCCGATGAGACCGGCGCCGCTTATCTGCAACACCTGATCACCCTCGGGGTCCTGGGCTTGCTTACCGGCGAATGCAGCACTGCGGAGTTAAAATTGGCAATAGAGTCGGTGGGGCTCGGCCGGGCTTACGCTTCACCGGAAGTTGTCCGGGCTTTAATGCAGCGTCCGCAGCGGAAGCCTGGTTCTCCGCTGGAAAAATCAGCCGTCGCCTGACACGCGTCGTCTCTTTTACTACCGAAATATTGCTGAGCCCCGCAACTTCGCAGCATACTTATCAACATGAGTAACGGCGCATCTTGTATCGATTGCAAAGAGTGTCCCCGGCTGGTGAATTTTCTCGACCGGGTCCGGGAAAAGCACCCGGACTATCATGCTCGCCCGGTCCCGTCATTTGGAGACGATGTGGCCCGATTGCTGATCGTCGGGCTGGCACCGGGAATGCATGGTGCGAATGCAACCGGGAGACCATTTACCGGGGATTACGCGGGCATTTTGCTTTACCAGACGCTTTTTGATCTGGGGATGGCCAGTCACCCGATCGCAACAACGGCGAACGATGGGCTGGTATTAAAAGGTTGTCGAATTACCAATGCGGTAAAATGCCTGCCTCCCGAAAACAAACCGACGACAGACGAAATCAACACCTGCAATCAATTTCTCGCCGACGAATTGAGCCAATTGCCGGATCAGGCTGTCGTACTGGCGCTGGGGACGATCGCGCACAGGTCTGTTATCAAAACCACTGGCAGAAAACTCTCGGCCTTTCCATTTGCGCATGGCGCGGAGCACGATCTGGACGAGTTTCGCCTGGTGAGTTCGTATCACTGCAGTCGTTACAACACGCAGACACGACGATTGAGCCGGGAAATGTTCTATCGCGTAATGGCCAGAGCAAAAAGTCTAGCGGATATTCATTAACAGAAAAATTGTGGCCAAAGATTTGCAAAAAACATTTGACCCGAAAGCGTTTCTCACTCGCTTGACCGGCAAGCCTGGAATTTACCGGATGCTGGGAGCTGACGACGAAGTCCTGTACGTGGGTAAGGCCAGAAGCCTGAAACGCAGGGTAAGCAGTTATTTTCAGGGCAGGGCGCATTCGGCCAAGACTCAACGCATGCTTAAGGAAGTGCGGGATGTCGATGTGACGGTCACTGCGACCGAGACCGAAGCTCTGTTGCTCGAATACAACTTGATCAAGAAATTTCAGCCGCGATTTAATGTTCTTCTGCGGGATGACAAGAGTTTCCCCTATATCCATTTGAGTACCGATCAGGACTATCCGAGGCTAAGTTTTTATCGCGGCGCGAGGAAGCGAAAAGGCCGATATTTCGGTCCGTACCCGAGTACCTATGCGGTTCGCGACACCATCGGTTATCTGCAAAAATTGTTTTTGCTTCGCTCCTGCCAGGATACGTATTTTGCGCACCGCAGCCGGCCATGCCTGCAGTACCAGATAAAAAGATGCTCCGCGCCCTGCGTGGGATTTATAGACCGCGAGTCCTATGCAAACGACGTCAACGACGCGCTGCTGTTCCTGGATGGCAAAAGCAACCGGGTGATCGATGGCCTGGTGGACCGCATGGAGATATCGGCTGAAGCCAAGGACTATGAAAAGGCAGCGCATTACAGGGACCAGATTTCCAGTCTCAAAAAAGTTCAGGAGCGCCAGTTCGTCTCCGGCAAAGCGGGAAATCTCGACATCGTCAGCCTGGCGAGTGTTGGCGATACATTTTGCGTTGCGGTGATGTTTATTCGGTCAGGGCGCAGCCTGGGCAGCAAAACCTACTTTCCGCGAACTGCGGCTGGATCGGAGATCAGCGAAGTCCTGTCCGCGTTCCTGGCGCAGTATTATCTGGCGCGAGAAGCGCCCGATGAGGTACTGATTTCCGGCAAAATAGACGATGCGGATTTGCTGCAGGAGACTCTCGGCAAACGCGCAGGTCGAAAGGTGACTATCCGGAACCAGGTTCGCAGCCGCCGCGCTCATTGGCTGGAGATGACCCGGACCAATGCAGAACATGCGCTGGGGCAAAAACTGGCTGGCAATGCCAGCACGATGGCGCAGATGGAAGCGCTACAACAATCGCTTGGTTTACCCGATACTCCGTTACGGCTGGAATGTTTCGATATTAGTCATACCGGGGGCGAATCGGCCGTCGCGTCATGCGTGGTCTTCAACCAGGCGGGGCCGGCCAAGGCTGATTACAGGCGTTTTAACATTAAAACCGCGGCTGGCGGCGACGATTATGGCGCAATGTACGAGGCCCTGAAACGCCGGTATATCCGGGTGAAGAAGGGCGAGGCGCCGATGCCTGACCTGTTGATCGTCGATGGTGGCAAAGGACAGTTGGCGGTGGCCGAAAAGGTGTTGCAGGAACTGCAGCTGGACGAGGTGCAGATATTGGCCGTTGCAAAAGGAGCCGCTCGCAAGGCGGGAAAGGAAAAGCTGTTCTTGTCGGGTCACAAGCTCCCCTTTATACTTCGGGCCAGTTCCCCGGCATTGCACCTGATTCAACAGATTCGAGACGAGGCGCACCGATTTGCAATTACCGGGCACAGACATCGAAGAGCTCGTTCGAGAAAGAGTTCGGTTCTTGAGTCGATTCCCGGTCTCGGGCCGAAACGGCGCCGGGAGTTGCTCCGTCAGTTTGGCGGCCTGCAAGGAGTCAGTGGCGCGAGAATAGGTGACCTTGCCAGGGTCAAGGGCATAAGCCGGAACCTGGCCGAAAAGATATACGAAGTGTTCCACACCGATCATTAACTGGGCGAGCAAGGAAAAAATAGGATATGCAATTCCACCTGCCGAACATAATGACTTTTTCCAGGGTCGCCATGATCCCGGTTTTTGTCGTGGTTTTTTACCTTCCGTTTGGATGGGCCAGACCCGCAGCATGTTTTTTATTCGCGGCTGCCGCGATTACCGACTGGGCAGACGGATATTTTGCCAGGCGAATGGGACTGGATTCGCGTTTTGGCGCATTTTTAGATCCGGTTGCCGACAAACTGATCGTCGCAACCGCGCTTGTTCTGATCGTGCAGACAGACTCGCGTTGGTTCGTCGCTCTGGCTGCCGCTGTAATCATCGGCCGCGAAATTACGATTTCAGCGCTGCGTGAGTGGATGTCGGAAACAGGTGTCCGCGCGCAGGTCAAGGTGTCGCGACTGGGTAAGACCAAAACGGCTTTTCAGATGACCGGGCTCAGTTTCATGATCTACTTGCAGGATCTCTGGACCCTGCCCATCTACGACATTGGCCTGTTATTGATCGTGATCTCGGCAGCTCTGACGCTTTGGTCGATGATTGATTACTGGCGCGCCGCATGGCCCTTGCTGACCAGCGAGTAGTGGCCGCTTGACAGCCTGCGGGCAGCGGCTAGAATGGCACGCCGTTTCGAGTCACGAAGCGGATTTTGCGGGTGTAGCTCAGGGGTAGAGCGAGACGTTGCCAACGTCTAGGTCGACGGTTCAATTCCGTTCACCCGCTCCAGATTCTTCAACGAGCCCGGTTTCGACCGGGCTTTCTTTTTTTCGTTAGTCTGCATATTTCACCAGGGCGGTAATTGTCCGCGCCCTCAGCGGGGATTCGGGATTCCTGATGGCATGCAGGCTAGCCGATTTCAATCACAGGTTGCGCCATAATCCATAGACTCAGGATTGTATAGCCGACCATCAGAAAGAGCATCGGGATCTGGCTGAACAATGCCGCCCGATTGTTTCCGAACAGGCGCAGCGCCATAACATGTGACAAATAGACCGCGATAATGTGACCGGTAACAATAGCAACAACCGATGTTATCCAGATAAATCGTGCATTAATCACGGCTATGTTCACGACGTAAAAACTCGTTCCAAACAGGTCCCAACCGATTCCTAGTGGATCCGACAGGAGCGGGATCATGTATTGGCCGACGATCATCAGGAAAGACAGATAGTGAGACAGATGATAGGCGAGGGCGATCGGAATCAGGCTGAGGACAAACAATCGCGCCATGTCGCCAACAGACGCCCGTGAACGAAACGCACTGGGAGTCAACCAGCGCATCAGCGCGCTGAACAAAGCGTACAAAAACTGGAAACAGGCCAAAAAACCGACCAGCGCGATCGTCGATATCGCGGCAATAGCGTTTCCAGTCGGATCCTGAAGCGCCAGAATCAACGGGCGCAGTACATCCGAGTACAACATCCATTCGGCCACCGAGCCCCATAAAGGCGTGGCCAGCAATCCATCAAATGTTACGCTGGACAATATAATCAATACCAGCGCCATTTGTGACTGGCTGATGGGGTTTTCGGGCACAAGACCTATCGCCCACGGTCTTAAATTGAATTCACGATCCTCCGGGCGTGCACTTTCGAAACACTCGAGACAATTAGCGCGGGGAGAATGAGTACCGGTGCCGTCCGCATCGGCACAGGCTGTGCAAAGAGTTGAGCTTCCGGTCCGGTATTCGGTCGGTGCGAAACGCGCGAGAAAACCAAAAACGAGCGAAAATGCCTCGCCATGTCGCAACCACGCATGGCGACCGAAAAGAAACATGCCGGTCCAGGTCACCAGGCTGTACAGGCAAACTGCCCAACCCAGACTTCGGGGGGAATCACTGGATGGCCAGACCAGTTCAGCCCAGACAAATCCCAGAAACAATACGACGGCCGGCCATTCCCCCAGGGATTTTGGATACCGGATACCGAGGCAAGTCGGCTTGCCGGGTCGTACTTTTCGGGCGAACCATTCGCAAGATCGATAAACGGTATTCCAGGGATTAATCAACGCCCAGAGGTCACCCGCAAGCCCCGAGATATACGCGAGTCCAACCCACCAGATTACCCAGACGGTTGTCGGAGCAAAATTTTCAAATGGATTCGTGTTGCCAATTAATCCGGCTACGACAGTTAGCAGCAGCGCCATTACTGTTATGAATCTCAACAGGCCGGTCAGTGCAGGGTGTCCGAGCAGCCGCCCCGGTGAAGTTCGAAAAAGGTTAAATCGCCAATACTCACTTGCAGTGTGGCTGCGGCGCAAAAACAAAGCGATGACGACAAATGACAACGCCACGGCTACGGCTGCACCTGTCAAATAAAGCGCCAAGGGCACCGGAAGGTCATAGCGCTGTGCAAACCCATGCGCCAGGCTCACGGACGGTATGGTCAACGCCATCACAGCGAGCAGCACGGGTTTGATGATCACCCTCGCTCGCGCTTTACCGCTGCGCATCCGGGAGCTATTGCGGATAGACCTCAAGATAAAAAAGCGTCTGGTGGCCGTGATCGTGACCGCCGCCCCATCCGTGGCTGGTTACCGGAAATCGACCTGTGGCGTGTGCAGTCAGTGACACTGTCGCCTGCTTCCCGGGAGTCACATTAAACTCGATGTCGTAACCGTGCAGATGGAGACTCGCGGCCTCGTCGGTGGTAACAACGAGTTTCACCCGCGTACCCTGATAAACACGAAAAGTGTTTTTATCGCCAACGACGTGACGCTCTTGAATCTGAATCTCAATTGTCACATTCTGGCTTTTGCCGGACTCGGGTACGGCCGCGCTTGCCGCAATGATAATCAAGAAAGCAAGCAGTACGCACAATTGTGTCTTCACACCTGCCAAGGGCCTTAGTCTCCGACAAATATTTGATTATAGACTACCATTATCGACTACACTCAATAAGCCGTTAGAAATTCAAGCGAATGAGGACCTGGGAGTGAGAAATGAAGAAAATTGTGATTTTTTTACTGGCTTGTTTGTGCTGCCTGCCATTTACAGCCAGCGCGGAAATTCTTGCGATGCTCAATTATGAATCCAAGCCAAATGAATCTCTTAAGGATCTGAAACTGCCTTTTGGAACAAAAGGGCGTAAAGAAGGAATAGCCATCTTGGATGTTGATCCTGAATCAGATACCTATGGCGATATCCTGATGGACATTCCGTTGCCGCCTGATTTGGTTGCACATCACGTTTTTTATAATCGTGACGCGACCAAAATTTATCTGACTGCTTTGGGCAAACCGGAACTTCGTGTCATAGACATGACCAGGCACCCATATCGGGTGAAAGTTATCGATGTCCCCGATTGTCAGGTCGGTGAAGACGTGATCTTCTCTGCGGATAACAAGACCTGGTACGAGACCTGTATGGGTTCGAATGTCATTGTCATGGGCGACGCGATCAACGACACCTATACGCGAACGATCGAGTCGCCGGTACCGTACCCGCATGGGATCGCTATTCATGAAGGCATAGATCGTATATTGGTCACCAATACCGTTCGCGCCACTGATTTTGGTGATCCAGGGGAGTTGATCGGTGTTATCGAGGCCAGCACTGGCAAAAGCCTGGGAAGCTTTAAGGTTTCTGACAAAGAATCGCCATCCGGAGAGGCGCCGGTGGAAGTTCTATTTGTTCCGCAGTCGGAGCCGCCCGTCGCGTACGTCACCAATATGAATGGCGGTACCTTGTGGAGCGCAAAATGGGACAAGAAAACGGGCGGATTCGATACCAGGAAGGCTTACGATTTTGCCGCCGAGGAAGCGGGTGTGCCGCTGGAAATCTATTTTTCAGATGACGGGGCGCGGTTATATGTGACGACGGCCAATCCGGGTCGATTTCATATATTTGACCTCTCCAAAGACCGCACTGAAGCCAGCCTGGTCAAGACGCTGGACGCGGGGGAGGGTGCTCATCACGTCGCGTTCACAAAAGACGGTCGATATGCCTGGGTACAAAATTCATTCATCAATCTTCCCGGTATGAGCGAAGGGTCGATAACGGTGGTGGACATGGAAAGCCTGACTGTACTGGACACGCTGAACACGTTCATCGAAAACGGATTCAATCCAAATTGCATGGTATTGCTTCCGGAGTGGAATCACCCCATGGGGCATTAAGCCATGCGACATAAAAAATAGTATTTACTGGATACCCGCCGGTTGTCTTTCAGCCGGCGGGGTTTTTTGTGCCGGTCGCCCTGGATGACCTCCGTGCCAGATTGTCGATGCGGCGAATTTCATCATCCCGGCCGAGGTATTCCCAACGCTGCAGCGCGATCGGGACATTGCCGTTTAGCATCAGGGAGTCATGGAAAAGGCGAAGATCGAAATCGTCTTTTTGATCGAGTCGAGCATCGCTTAAAAAGTTGACGATTTGCAAAGCACCAATTTGATAGGTAATGGCCTGCCCGGGGGTGGATGCAAAGAACACTGCTTCCTCTGTCGCCGTCGCGTCATCCATGGGAACGGTTCTGGCAAGATACGCGCCGGCCTGTTCAATCGTGAACTCGCCGGTCGCGAGTTTTATATCGACTTCCACCCGCAGCGATCGCAGCCGCATGAAGCTGTAAATTATTTCCCGGGTTTTCGGACTGTCGTCGAACAATCCTGCCTGCAGCAACATTTCTTCAACGTAGAAGCCAATACCTTCGTTAGCTCCGGAATCGATGTAGCGGCGACGTACCGGGTCCGGGTGTTTCCACGATTGCGCGAGTTGGAAATAATGTCCCGGGACACCCTCATGGACGATGATCGGCCGCGGATCATGTGCGGAAGCCAAATCGAAATACGGAAGACCAGGAGCGGGATCGTCGAGGTAATTAACAGCATGTTCATCGAGACGTGATTCCGAGGTCAAATCATCGGTGACTCCCATAAAAGCCAGTGGCCGGAGGTAGTCCGGCATTGGGCGATTCAGGTAATGTTTTAGCCATATCGGCACCGTCACAAGATTGTTTTTAACAAGAAACTGACGAATCTCGCCTTCCATACGCCGAGATGTGTCGATCTGGGTTTGCAAATCGTCGAATAGCGGCAAGGAGGGAACACCCTTATTTCGATTCTTTTCCAGCGTATCGAAAGCAACGGCGCGGTCCCACGCCAGTTTTCCCTGCGCCAGAAGCTCCTCCGGTTTATAGGGAATCAGCGCGACGTGACTGAGAAAGAACGCATAGGCGTCTGGACCAATGCTGAACTCCTCGGACATGATCGGGTCGGTGGACAACAGCCATCGCCGATATCCCCGCAGGGCTGAAATCGCTTTCTTGGTCGATGTTTTGAGGCGTACCCGCAGTTCGACCGGGAAATGGCGGCTCAGGCCAGCGCGCATTTTCCTGAGGCGCACATCGACATCTTCAAGACTCGATACGGCTTGTTCGGCGATCGGACGTATCATCTGATCGAGATTGGCAAATGCGGCCTTGGTAATCGCCGGGAATGCCTCGAGCCGTAATAAAATATTTTCGGCACGTTCGGGAGTTATTGGAGAAGAGATAATCAGTAATTCGAAAACACTACCGAGCGTCTGATCAATGTAAAATAATGGATTACGGTGGGGCGCCCTCAGAATATCCAGCTCCCAGCGCACACGGTTTATCGCGGCCCGCAAAAGACGCGCATCAACCTGATCTGCCATGCTCCATTGAGAATCATCCAACTCATCGAGGCGAGCGAGGAAATCCTGGTAATCGGCGCGGTATTGGGATAACGCCTCCGGCGACCATTCAGGTACCCAGCCATCCGGTCGCTCAACCCTGGGGATATCGTCGCCGGTGGCGGGCTGCTGGGCCGCTCGCCACTGAAAAAACTCCTGTGCAAGACCCTGCAGGTCCGCATTCAGCGTCGTTTTCATTTCCGCTCCACACAGAGGTCCGCAGATCGACAGGCCCAAACCGACCAGCAATACCCGGAAAAAACTCATCTCCCGTTCCTTGCTTCAGTAGGGCAACAAGTCAGAACCCATCGTGCTGTCCCGTCCAAGCATATCTTTTCTTACCAATGGTATTGGCGGTGCACCATAGGACAAAAAAGAATCATGGAACTCTTTCCAGGCTTCTCGTCCTCCGCGACTGGCGGTCCAGTCATCGCGGAGTTTGCGAATCATCAGCTTGCCTAGCGTGTAATTCAGGTAACCCGGGTCGAAAGTGCCACGGTTGGCTTGTTGGCTGGCATTGCCAAAATCCTGCACACCCTTTTCGACAAACATCTGCCTGGATTCTTCAACCGACATGCCCTCTGTGTGTAAGCCGATGGCCGACAGGTAGCGAACGTCTCTTAACAGTGCATTGGATAATTGCCCGATATGCGATTCGGGAGACTGATCGTCCAGACCGGCATCGAACATCATTTCTTCGGTGTAGTGGGCCCAGCCCTCGGTATAAGAATAGGTAAAGAAAGTTCGGCCAAACGGTGATGCGGATCGGTTGGCATGCAGAAAATTCAGGAAATGTCCGGGCCATACTTCATGCACCGAGACATATAGCAATTTCTTCGCGCCCGGGATGTAGGCGAGTTGATCTTCTGCCGACCATGTCGGGTCAGGTGGGGCGATATAGTAGGTCGATGGCAGACCTCTCTCATATGGCCCCGGAATATTGATATAAGCGAAATTCCAGCGGTTGTATGGCGGCGCTTCATCGACCAGCGCTTCCTCTGTGCCCGGAATCGTAACCAGATCCTTGTCGATGAGAAACTGTTTCAGACTGACCAGCTGGCGTCGCGCACCCTCGACCGCTCCGCCGTCCATTTTAACCGCCTCACTCTTCGTGACGCACTCGTGGATTGTCACGCCCGGTGCATAGATTTCACAGGCCTTATCCAAGGCGCCAAGATTTCTTTCCAGGTCGGCTTCGCCAGCCGCTTTCAGGTCGTCGATGGAAAGATCCACCCCTTGCGTCATCCGCAGCATCAGCAGAAACTTTTCCTCGCCCAGCGCAAAGTCATCGGTAGCGGATTCCATTTCGGCGTCAAGCCATGCTGTCGCCAGATTCAAAGCTTCGATCGCCTCAGAGTTTGCCTGAGCGAAGCTGGCCTGCAATTGTTCATCCTCAACAGAGGAAAATATGCCCGGCACAGCGCCCGCAAAAAAAGTCGCATAACCTCCCAATATGCCTCGAGCCACTTCGATGTGCGGTTTCGCCATCGGCGAAGCCAGGTTGGTACGCATTTGCTCAAGGTAAGCAGGTGTCGCGGTTGCGTGGCGGGTGAAAGCCCGCATGCGCTCAGCCAGTGGCGCATATTCCAGCGACAGATAGATACTCGGGTCCACAGCGAACGCATAGATGACCGGGTTCGTTTGCAGAAATCTGGATTCCTCCAGGAAGAACAGCTGGCTGTCGATCTCGGAAATCAGGTATGAAAGTTCGAATGTCTCGCTTCCTTCGAGCATTTTATCGAAATAGGCCTCGGTGTCTGCGCGTCGTTGCTTGAGCCAGCGTATCTCGGCCGCAATTGACTCAGGCCTAATGTCGGGCAGCTGCCCATCGTACTCGTGTCTCCCGGCGCTAATTGCCGCGCCAGGGCTATGTTCGAAGTATTCCTCGATAAACTGCTCACGAAAATCCGCCCACGGCAATTGCGGCCGGTCCTGTTTCGCCTCCGACTCATTGGCGACTGGTCCCGGCTGTGTCGCAGGATCACAGGCCAGCAAAAATGAAATAATCAAAAAGCCGGCAACAATACGGTAACAGCTGATCATGGCGTCCTCGAAGTGTAAGCGGATGAAAGCTCTTGTCTTTTACATTCGGGCGAGTATACCCGTCCATGCCCGAACTGGTACATATCACGCGACACATCGTTTTTTGCTTACTATGGCGCTAAAATCTCATCCACGACAAAACGTGGCCTGCGGCGACAGATGAAATGTCGTGGACGGCTAGGTCATAACCCGGAGGTGTCGCTTGCGTTATCTGCATACCATGGTCAGGGTATCTGATCTGAATGAAGCACTGGATTTTTACTGCGGCAAACTCGGCCTGATCGAATGCCACCGGCACGAGAGCGAGGCAGGGCGTTTTACGCTGGTTTTTTTGGCAGCGCCTGGTGATACCGATAATGCGAAAACAACTAAGTCTCCGTTGATCGAGCTGACCTACAACTGGGACGAGGAAGCCTATGACAGCGGCCGAAATTTTGGTCATCTGGCTTTCGAAGTTGACGATATTTATGGTTTATGCGCCAGCCTGATGAAAAAGGGCGTTACCATCAATCGCCCTCCGAGAGATGGTCATATGGCGTTCGTTCGATCGCCGGAAGGGATTTCTGTTGAATTGCTTCAACAAGGTAAGCCCTTGCAACCGCAGGAGCCCTGGGCCTCGATGGACAATATCGGTACTTGGTAAATCGATGGCCGATAATTCATAATCCGCTGGTCTCAAACCCACAGGTCTTGGGTTTTTTCTTCGAGGAATTCGTCTATGGTCAAACTGAGGGCATCGCTGATCCATCTCGCACTGAGCGGGGTTGTCGTTGGCAGTATCTTTCTGATTATCTTTTTTGCCTGGTACCCGTATCCGTATTTCGAAATCCGAGGGGCGGGGGATATCGTTCTGATTCTTATCAGTGTCGATCTCGTGCTTGGACCGCTATTGACCTTTATCGTTTACAAGCCGAAGAAAAAGACCCTCGTATTTGACCTGTCCGTTATCGTAATCATTCAACTGCTGGCATTGGTTTATGGTGTCAATGCGATCTACCAGGAACGGCCTTTTTTCATGGTCTATGCCGTTGACCGTTTCACATTGTTGGCCGAAAAAGACGTCGATTTCTCGCAAATCACAAATGAGACATTGAAGAAAAAACCGGGCGTTGGGCCGGTTATGATCCTGGCAAAAATGCCGGAGGATCTGGACGAGCAACAACAGCTGCTGACGGAAGTGGTGTTTGAAAATAAACCGGACCTCGATCGCCGACCAAAGTACTGGATCCCTTACGAGGAAAATCTGGATATTGTTTTTGCCAGGGCGAAATCCCTGCAGCAATTGAAAATCCAGCGTGAAGGGGCGGTCGTAATGATCGGCCATGTTGTCCGCAGTCACGGCGGGACTATAGATGATCTGGTTTTCGCACCAATAATCGGAAAGAACGGCGACTTCGCCATGGTGATCGAAAAGTCGACTGGAAAGATTGTCGATGCCATAGAAATCGACCCGTGGCTGGATGATAATCCGACCTGAGCACACTCGTGCTTTTTCAGAATACGCGGCAATGCCGATGTGTCACAATGGCGGTCAGACCATACAAATTCAGCCGATTGTGTTAAATTTGCGCCCCGCTGGAGCAAGGGCTAGGTGGCAGAGTGGTTATGCAGCGGCCTGCAAAGCCGTGTACGTCGGTTCGATTCCGTCCCTAGCCTCCACCAGGTCGTCCCGCGGGTCACATCAATGGGTATAATACGCAGGGCCCAGCGCGTTTCCGCACCCACAACGAGCCCGGGTGGCGAAATTGGTAGACGCAAGGGACTTAAAATCCCTCGGAGATACATCTCCTTGCCGGTTCGATTCCGGCCCCGGGCACCACTTCCGTCAATTGTGGATTTATCTTCAGTGAATGACTCGATACAATGTTGCATTCCCTTTATGACTGTGTTGCGGAAAAAAGACTTATGAACGCTTTGCCAGCCCGGCTTGTCCTGGTTTTCATCCTTGGCCTCACTTTCGGCCCGGTTCCTTTCGCTCAGTCGTCGAATCCACTCGCTCAATTGAAGGTCTGTGCGAACACGACCGATCGAGATTCACGCATCGCGTGTCTTGAGGAATTAGCAATACAAGTGCGTGATGCGCAGGCCGGGGCCATCAAGGCTACGCCGACGCAACACGAACCTGACGTCGCTGATTTGCGCCCGCCCGCGCTAAAGGATGATCTCGGTGGGGAAAGGTTTGCCAATAAGCCGGACCTGGAGGACGCACAAGATCGCGGGCTGATCACGGACTGTAAGCAAGGGACCGACAAGAAATGGTACTTTTACTTCGAAAATGGGCAGATCTGGAAGCAGGTCAGCGATCGTCGACTGAGATTCGATGAGTGCAGATTTGTAGCCACAATTACCAAAGACATGTTCGGCTACAAGATGTTGATTGAAGGCCACAAGAGAAAGATTCGAATTTCACGACGGAAATAAGGATGGTCTCCGGACCGAAATAGAATTCACCAAGGACAAATATTTTTATTACTCCTGAAGGACTCGGAAGAGTCTGATTTATCTTTTGTTATTCGGGTCAGTTATTGTGGATAATTGACCGGTCGGGTCCTGGTATCCCTCGGGATACGTCTCATTGTTGGTTCGATTCCGGCTATTTGAACCATATAAAACAATATTTTATCTTGTAATTCCAGAATTAACTTTAAGTTAAACCCTGAATTCTCAGGCGAAAGACCTTTAGGCCGATTGACTCGAAACGACGTCGTATAGATCCTTTTTGTCCCATAAGGCCAGGTGCTTATTCGGGTAACCTTCGATCCAATCGTCGATATACAGTTTCGCCTCGCAGAAACCGAACGGTGGAAGCTCCAGGTTCAACAAACGGCAATGTCCGGTCGGTATGTCTATATTGCGATCGCATTTCGTGTTGGTTGTGGTCAGCAGATAGCGGATATTGCTGTCGAGAAAATTATCGATCACGGAAGATATATCTGCATTCGACAAGTGCTGCAGGCAATCCCGGCACAGCCACACATCAGCATCGGGTAATTTCTGGGAGATGATGTCCAGGTGTATAAACCGCGTGTTTTCATCGCCGAATTTTCCCCGATTTTCCGCTATCAGCGGTCTGACGATATCCGCTCCGATATATTGTGTGTCCTGGTTTCTTTGGATATGCCTGAACCAGTTATAGTCGCCGCAAGGCGCATCGAGGATTGTTTTGAGTCCGTATCGCTCAATCAGGCGTGGGATCTCTTCTCTGATCTTGCGGGTGTATTCGAGCGTCGATCCATCGCCTGAGCGGCTTTCTTCGTTTCTCCACTGATTCCCGTCATAAATCGCGGTAAATCGGTCTTCCGTATTGCCGACACGATCCAAAAGACGGGATCGCCTGCGGTACGAATGTTTCTCAGTAAGTTTTTCGCCCCCCGGGAAAAGACTGATAAATGACTTCAGGATGCTCATGCGAATGACCGGATATCGCCTGTGGTGGTCGGCTTCTCAATTGCAAATACTAGACCAATGGTCCAGTACCCGCAATTTCCGTGTTTCGCGTTCGCCTATTTTCAAAAAATGGGTTCAGCAGCAGCAACCCGCGCCTTGGTTGGTCGCAGATCGGACAGGCGCGCGCCTGGGGCAGGGTACGCTCCCGCTTATTGATACCGATTATTTTGACCGTATCGTATTCGTTGAGCGCCGGTTTATTTGAACACTGCATCGACCAGGACATCGTGGATAATCTGAGTCGCAACTTCCACGAGTATTATCTTGCCGCCCACGATGATGCGTTCAAACCCTCTGGGAGCCGGAGGCAGCATGCTGATCAATCCTGTCGGCAAGTGCTGCTTGGCAATCCCTGGAGGAAGAGGTTTTCCGCGACGCAGGTTTTTAGCGATCCCGGGCGGAAGGCCGCGCGGTTTGCCGTGTCCTTTTGTGCCGGACGAATGTCCATGTTTATGGAAATACTCGGTAATCATTTGCCGTTCAATTTCGCTGAAGACGGCGTTGGTAATTTTATCGCTGGTGCTGGTAAATTTTCCGTCGGCCCGGGTCGGCGCGCAGGCCAGAACAGACAGCAACACTGAAAACATGACAACATAGCGCATCATGGTTCTACTCCTGAGAATAAAAATTTCTATAAAAAACAAGAATTAACATAACTGCATGATGCGGATCTGAATGTGACTGCGGTCACACAATCCGGCGCGAATGGCCGAAATCGGGGAAATAAGAGAGGAATATCTATTTTTCGGAGCGGAAGTATCATCGAAACGGTGACAACACGGTCGACCATTAGTGGCAGAGCTTTCCGGCTTCCACTAACATCAAATACTCACCAGCGTGAGCTACAGGTGGCAAGTGGACAGAGCAGGCAATTTTCTGACAGAACTCAAGCGGCGAAACGTCGTTAGAGTCGCTTTGGTCTACAGCATCGTCGCCTGGCTGCTGCTGCAAATTGTAGACATTACCGTGCCCTTGCTGGGACTGCCTGACTGGGTCGGCAAATTCTTCCTGCTGCTAATCGCCATCGGCTTCCCGCTGGCGCTGATTTTCGCCTGGGCTTTCGAAATCACGCCGGAAGGACTGAAACTGGAAAAGCATGTCGATCGCAGTCAGTCGGTAACTGCCGAAACGGGTCGAAAACTCGATTTCATGATCATCGCCGTGCTGTTGTTCGCCGTTGCGCTGTTCGCGCTGGATAAGTTCGTCTGGATCGATGAGCAAGTCGTTAAGCCGGTCGACACGCCGGAACTCGAAATAGCGGAGCCCGTCAGCCGTCGATCGGTCGCCGTGCTGCCGTTCGCCAGCCGCAGCGCGAATGAAGACGATGCGTTTTTCGTCGACGGCATGCATGACGATGTATTGACCCATTTGGCCAAAATTGGCTCGCTGAAGGTGATTTCCAGGACCTCGGTCATGGAGTACCGCGACACCACCAAGAACATGCGCACCATCGGCAAGGAGCTGGGTGTCTCGACGATCCTGGAAGGCGGCGTGCAAAGAGCGGGCGACAGGGTTCGTATCAATATGCAATTGATCGATGCCGTGACCGACGAACACCTATGGGCCGACTCCTATGACCGGCAATTGACCACGGCGAATATTTTTGCGATCCAGAGCGAAATCGCCGGTGCGGTCGCCGATGCCCTGCATGCGGCCTTGTCGCCGGCCGAGCAACAAGCGCTGGCGAACATTCCGACTGACAACCTGCAAGCCTATGATTATTTCCAGCGGGGTCGTGCGATCCAGCGGAACTCGAGCCAGCAAAACCTGGAAAAACGAATACAGCTGTATGAACAGGCGGTGTCCCTGGACCCAAATTTTGCGCTTGCCCAAACCGCCGTGGGACAAGCGTACATGGACCGCTACTGGTTCTATGGTCGCAATAAATCCGACCTTGCCAGTGCTCGCGAAGCGATAGACGCTGCATTTGAATTGAGCCCCGAGCTGCCGGACGCGCATGTCGCCATGGCCGATTACTATTACCATGGCTTTCTCGACTATCAGCGTGCGCTGGAACGACTCGATATCGCGATTCCGCTGGTCCCCGGAAATGCGCAGGCCTATGCGATTCGATCATTTATCCTGCGGCGAAAGGGCGAAATCGCAGAGTCGATCCCCGATCTCGATCACGCGATGGTGCTCGATCCGCGTAACGCGCTGTGGCCAAATGAATTGGCATACACTTATTCGCAGCTACATCAATTCAAGCGGGCAGACGAGTATTTCGACAAGGCAGTCCAACTGTCACCAAACGACTACGGCATCCGGCTTGCCCGGTCTTATAACGACATTGCCCTTGATATCGATTCCACCGCACTGCGCGACCTGATGACCGATCCGACAGCGCCTGCGGACCCGGATTTGGATTTCTCGCGCTGGGATTCGGCCATGCTGGATCATGACTATGCATTGGCCATGGACGCCGCCGAGCGCAGCCAGTCCGAGGTATTGGACGTACAATATTACTATCGTCCCTGGGACCTGATGCGCGGACTGACCGAATTCTACCTGGGCGACCCGGCCAAAGCCGCGGGTTTCTTTGCGTCCGTGACCGCCATTTTGAAAAGCAAGTCCAAAGATTCACCCGACGATCCAAGAATCTTCACCGCGCTGGGTTTTGCCTATGCCGGGCTGGGCAGGCGGGACGAAGCTATCGCGGCAGCACAACAGGCAACCGATCTGCTGCCGGTCAGCAAAGATGCCATGAATGGACCGGAGTATGTCGTTGATTTCGCACATACCTACGCGATGCTCGGTGACAACGATGCCGCGATCGAAAAACTGGATGAATTTCTCTCGAAGCCAAATGCCTGGAGCACCAACCTGATCCTGCGCGACCCGGCATTTGACAAACTGCACGATGAGCCGGCTTTCAAGGCACTGGTGGATAAGATGCGGGGAAAGAACTAACGCGTAGCGCTTTCGGACTCCGGGGAAACCCTTAGTTCCTCACTAGTTTCCTTTCGGGCCTAAATTGGGAGAACCACGCCCCCTTTGGCCGTCCGCCCGCAGTCTCGCTTTAGCGTCGGCCTCCAGCTGCACAATTTCAGTCGGGGTGAAACACCGCATCTTGGGAATCTGCGAGCCAATGACGCGGGTATATTTACACACCTTGTCAGACGCCTCGGCTAGATCGGTTTTGACGACCTGATCTTCTCGAATATCCGGGTTCCTGACTACAGTCTCCTGAGATGCACACGACACTATTAGAAACACCGTACCAAGAAGGGCAGGCTTGATCAATTGGCGCATGGCATTCTCCCTGATTATGGAGCGCACGATTACTGGTACGACATCACGAACCATTCCCGAGTTCGATGATCTATTAAAGCACCGGGTTACGAAACGCCGGATAATAGGCAAACCTTCCAGTGGCTGCAACCCTTCATAATACTCTGCGTAACGTCTAAGCTGTCGCCCCAGCTGAGACTCCGACTGTATGCAATCTGATGCCTGAAATCTATCTGGTGAGACATGGCGAGGCGTCCATTGAAGACGGGCACTATGATCAGTTGTCTGCAACCGGTTTTCTCCAGGCGAAAAGATTGGGGCAGTATTTTTCCGCATCGAATCTTGGCTTTGACCGGGTCATAACCGGCAGCATGCGGCGGCACAGACAGACCGCGAATACCGTCACTGAAGCGATGGCGATCACGGCCGAAACCGAGCAACATCCGGGTCTCGATGAGTATGACTTCATCGCGTTGTGTCGCGCGTTTGCCAGTCAGTACCCGGATAAGGCCGTTGGCTTGAGCGACACAGGCCATGTCGATGGAATCAAGGGTTTCTACAAGGTTTTGAAACAGGCCTTGCTGGCCTGGAGCGAGAGCCGGCTGGAGGGACCGTTGCCGGAATCCTGGCAGGAATTCGAGCAACGGGTGGCGGATGCTTTGCGGTTCCTGTGTCAAGGTGAGCGGGTGTTGGTGATCAGCTCGGGTGGCCCGATCTCAGTTCTGAGCGGCCAGGTGCTCGGCATCAGTAACGCGATGAAAATACAACTCAACATGCAGCTCAGAAACTGCGCTTACAGCCGGTTTTTCTTTAATACCGAGACCGTTTTGCTGGATAGCTTCAACAATACATCCTATTTGGAATCCGGCGCACAGGCATCGGAGCAGAGGATCCAGACGTGAATTTTCAATATCCGGACAAAGTCAGCAAACTCAGGGGACGTCTTGAAAATTTTTTGGACGCGCATGTTTACCCGGTTGAGCGAAGTTACCGCGACGCGATCAAGACGGCGAAAAATCCATGGGCCACACCGCCACTGATGGATGAACTCAAGGAAAAGGCCAGAAAAGAAGGCTTGTGGAATCTTTTCCTGCCAGACGCCGAACACGGCGCCGGTCTCGGTAATCTCGAGTACGCGCCACTGGCCGAGGTCATGGGTCGGGTGTTGTGGTGTTCGGAGATTTTCAATTGCAGTGCCCCCGATACCGGAAATATGGAGGTGCTGGCCCAGTACGGCAGCCAGGCGCAGAGAGACCAATGGCTCACGCCGTTGCTGAACGGCGAGATTCGTTCGGCTTTTGCGATGACCGAGCCGGAGGTTGCCTCGTCGGATGCCACTAATATCGAATGTTCGATCGCCGCGGACGGCGATGACTATGTCATCAATGGACGCAAGTGGTTTATCACGGGCGGCATGCACGAAAACTGCCGCGTCTTGATCGTTATGGGCAAGACTCAACCGGATCATCCGGACCAGCATCAGCGGCAATCCATGATTCTGGTGCCGATGGATACGCCCGGCGTTACGGTCGAGAGACCGCTGACAACACTGGGTTACGATGACCCGCCGTTCGGCCACGCCGAGCTTTCTTTCAGCGCTGTGCGGGTACCTGCCGGCAACCTGATCCTGGGAGAGGGCAGGGGCTTTGAAATCGCCCAGGGACGTCTCGGGCCCGGCCGGATTCATCACTGCATGCGGCTGGTCGGTCTGGCACAAAGGGCCCTCGAGGCGATGTGCCGGCGCGCCGAGCAGCGCGTCGCGTTCGGCCGAAAACTCAGCGAGCAGGGATCGGTCCGAGAGGACATTGCGAAGTCCGCCTGCGAAATCGACCAGGCGCGCCTGTTGACGCTGAAGGCTGCCGACACGATGGATCGTGAGGGCAACAAGAAGGCCAGGAGTGAGATCGCGATGATCAAAATCGTTGCCCCCCGGATGGCGTGCCGGGTCGTTGACCGCGCCATTCAGATCCATGGCGCGGCCGGCCTGCACGACGACCTTTTCCTGGCGGAGGCGTATACCTATGCAAGGCAGATTCGGCTGGCCGATGGACCCGACCAGGTCCACATGAACGCGCTGGGCCGCTGGCTGGTTCGACAGCACCGCTAAGGCTGGGAAACATGCGGGACGAACACAAATTAATCGATGAAGAGAAGTTGGCCGCTTATCTCGAAAATCACGTGGACGGGTTTCAGGGGCCGTTAACCGCGAGTAAATTTCCCAACGGCCAGTCAAACCCGACTTTCAGGATCGAATCCGCATCCGGCGTTTACGTCCTACGCCGAAAACCGCCAGGCAAGCTGCTGAAATCAGCACACGCGGTTGACCGGGAATACCGGGTTATCGCCGCTCTGGCCGCCAGCGACGTTCCGGTGGCCCAGCCGTATCATATCTGCGCTGACGATTCTGTTATCGGCAGTATGTTTTACCTGATGGAGTACATGGACGGTCGCATATTCTGGGACCCGGGACTGCCGGAGGTGGACCGGCCTGCCAGGGTTGCCGTGTATGACGAGATGAGCCGTGTACTCGCGAGCATTCATGCCATCGATCCGGTCGTTTACGGACTGGCCGATTTCGGTAAACCGGGCAATTATTTCGATCGACAGTTTGCCCGCTGGAGCCGCCAATACCGTTCGTCCGAGACTGAAATCATCGCGGACGTGGAGACGCTGATAGCCTGGCTGGCCGAAAACATGCCACCGGACGACGGCCGCGTGTCGCTGGTACACGGAGATTTTCGCCTGGATAACCTAATATTCGACCCAGTCGAGTCACGGATAATTGCCGTCGTCGACTGGGAGCTGTCTACCCTGGGCCATCCGCTGGCAGATCTCGCATACCAGTGCATGCAATGGCACCTACCGAACGCGGGCAAACTTCGCGGGCTGGCTGATGTCGATGTCCGCGAACTGGGGATACCGGATGAAAAAACCTACGTGGCGGCCTATCTCGAGCGGACCGGAATGCCTGCGGTGGAAAACTGGCCTTTCTACCTCGCGTTCTGTTTTTTTCGCCTGGCGGCGATCGTGCAGGGTGTCAAGAAGAGGGCGCTCGATGGCAACGCATCGAGTCAGGTCGCGCTCCAGATGGGCGAGCTCGTTTACCCACTCTCCGCCCTGGGCGTCAAAATGATCCGTGCTTGATCCAGCGCAACTATGACGGGAGTCCGACTGCTATAGTTAGACCCGTTCAAAATTGCACGAGGCACGTGATACCGGATTCAGACGGTACTGGTGGCGAAGGAATGCTAAGCGAAGACACACTGGAAACCCTGATGCAGGCAGAGGATCTGGAACTCTGGCGCGGCGAGCGCTGCCTGTTTCGGCTTTTGTCCTTCGAGTTACCGG
>CAZMOM010000021.1:9222-56149 GCA_964568075.1 uncultured Gammaproteobacteria bacterium | reverse complement strand
GAATTATCCTGGCGATGACTCTACTCATGGACCCGCTGGCTCGCCGGATACAGGAAACGGAAGCTCTGGCGAAGCAACGCGGCGTGGACCTGGCCAACCTTGCCGAACTGAACCAGTATATTGTGCAGCATCTCCGGGAAAGTATCGTCGTCGTCGACAAGGACAACCAGGTTCGACTGATGAACGCATCCGCCGCCAGCATCCTGGGTTCGGCACGAAAACGTCCGGCAAGACACCTCTCCGAAGTCTCACATCGGCTCTACATGTTATTAAAAGCGTGGCGACGGAACCCCGAAGAATATCAACAGGCCCAGCCGTCTTTTATTGCCGCGGACGGCGACCGGGTCATCCACCCTCAATTCGCTGCGTTGCGGGAAAGCGGCGGGGATGCGCTGCTCATTTTTCTCGAAGACACCAGCATGCTTGCCGAGAAAGTACAACAGTCAAAGCTCGCGTCCCTGGGCCGCCTGACGGCCAGTATCGCACACGAGGTCAGAAACCCGGTCGGCGCTATGAGTCACGCGGCACAACTGTTACGGGAATCGGCCGTCATGACCAGTACTGAGCGCAGACTGACCGACATCATCCACACCAATAGCCAGCGGGTCAGCCAGATCATAGACAATGTGTTGCAATTATCCCGCCGTGACACGACGGAACCCAAGCGATTGCAACTCAGCCAGTGGGTGGTGGATTTTGCCGATGAATATTGTCAGACGCAGCAGCTGGCTCGGGATCGCATAGACGTGATCAGCGACGGACCCGCGCCGGAGGTACAGATCGACCTCAGCCATTTACACCAGGTGCTGTGGAACCTTTGCGAAAACGCGATCAAATTCGGGTGCCCAAACGACGAGTCGATCGAATTGCGATTCGGCCGTCTGCGCGGTTCCGACCGGCCGTTTCTTGAGGTTAGCGATCGGGGAAATGGAATATCGGAAGCGGAAGCGGAGCGAATTTTCGAGCCCTTTTTTACCGGCAACGGGGGTGGCACCGGGCTCGGGTTGTTTATTTGCCGTGAATTATGTGAATGTAATCGCGCGACGCTGCTGTACCTGCCGCGATCCGGCGGCGGCAGCGTGTTTAGAATTACCTTTGCCGACCCCCAACGCTGGGAGCAGAAAGCATGAGTCAGCCGACTGCGCTGGTTATCGATGACGAACCGGATATTCGCGAACTGCTGAGCCTGACTCTGCAGCAAATGGACATTCGGACCCGGACCGCTGCGGATCTGAGTGAAGCGCGGCTCCTGCTGGAAAAGAAAACTTTCGATTTGTGTTTTACGGATATGAAGTTACCCGACGGCAGCGGTCTGGACCTGGTCCAGTGGATGCAAAGCCACACACCGGACACGCCGGTGGCCGTCATTACGGCCCATGGCAATGTCGAAACCGCGGTTAAAGCCCTGAAACTGGGTGCATTCGATTTTGTTTCCAAACCGCTGAATCTGGACGATTTGCGAAAGATGGTTAATACGGCGCTACGCCTGCGCAGACGCAAGTCCGGAGCGAAGGAACCTCGGGACGACAGGCTGATCGGGGACTCCCCTGCGATGCATGCTTTGCGCGACATGATCGGCAAGGTTGCGCGCAGCCAGGCCCCGGTTCATATCTTCGGCGAATCCGGGACCGGCAAAGAGCTGGTCGCCGCCATGATTCACGATTCGGGGCCCCGCACGAGTGGTCCGTTTGTGCCGGTGAACTGCGGAGCGATCCCCACTGAACTGATGGAGAGCGAATTTTTCGGCCACCGGAAAGGCTCATTTACCGGGGCGGTGGCGGACAAGGCAGGGCTGTTTCAAAGCGCCGAGGGCGGTACTTTGTTTCTCGACGAAGTGGCCGAGTTGCCTTTGCATATGCAGGTAAAACTGCTGCGGGTCATCCAGGAAAAATCCGTAAGACCGGTGGGCAGCGAGCGCGAAGTACCGGTCGACGTGCGTATTCTCAGCGCGACTCATCGGAATCTTCCGGACCTGGTGGCAACGGGAGAGTTTCGCGAAGACCTTTTTTACCGGATCCACGTTATCGAACTGCATGTGCCTGCATTAAGGGACCGCGAACGCGACGTCCTGCTGTTGACGCAGCACATCCTGACCAGGCTGGCAGCTCAGATGAACCGGCCCAAGCCGGAGCTCGACGATGCCGCTGAATCGGCGATTCTTGCGCACTCTTTTCCCGGTAACGTTCGCGAGTTGGAGAACCTGCTCGAGCGGGCTCTGACACTGAGCGCCGGCGGAAAGATCGGCATCGATGACCTGCAGCTGGAGCCGGGTCCCGGCGATCAAAAACCAGGCGCCGATGACAAACTGGGCAGCCAGCTGGAAGGCATGGAGCGGGACGCTATTCTGAAGGCGCTGGAGCAGACCCGCTATAACAAGACCAAGGCGGCTAAATTACTGGGTATCAGTTTCCGGGCCCTGCGTTATCGCATCAAAAAGCTGAAAATTGAATAGCCTGCAGGTCACCAGGCGGCTGGACCGCACGCCGTTTTACAAAATCACCATCCTGAAACGCCGATTCGGGTGACGAAAATTGTCAGTTTCTGACACTGGGCGACTACATTTTGGGACAGTTTACCCAGTCGGGTCTTTTCTTTTTCGGTCAAAAAATTATTTTCTTCTTTTAAATCAGTCGATTAGTCCAGTGCCGTGCTTTTTGGCACGGGGATTGCAATGTAAGGGGCAGGCTATTGGCCATTTACATCAACCTCTCCAAGGAGACAGTAATGAAGAAAATTCAACAGGGTTTTACCCTTATCGAACTGATGATCGTTGTCGCGATTATCGGCATCCTGGCCGCGATTGCTATTCCGGCGTATCAGGATTACACCATCCGCGCACAGGTCACTGAAGGTCTGAACCTGTCGGCAGCTCTGAAGGCTTCGGTGTCTGAAGAATTCGCCGATTCAGGCCTGTGGCCACTCACCCTGGCTGCGCTCGGCATCACGAATTCGCCGACCGGCCGGTACGTTTCGGCCATGCTGATTACCTCTGGCTCGATCCAGGTTACCTATGGTAACGACGCCAACGCGACGTTGGTGCTGACCCCGCTGCTGGCGATCAAGCCGTATGTCAGCGCAAACCTGGATGTGATCTGGGTCTGCGGTAATGCCGCTCCCCCGGCAGGCGCTGTTGAGGCTGCAACGGGTGCTTCGGGCAACCTGGTTACATCTGTACTGGATAAGTACATGCCGTCTGCTTGCCGCACATAAGCAAGACAAGCTAACGGCATAATCTGGTTTCGACTGGATTTGGAAAACCCCTCTTGCGAGGGGTTTTCTTTTTTTTTCGATAAAAACATTTCCGGACTGGCGGACTGGCGGGAAACGGTTCGTCCCGTTCGGAATTTCACTACAGATTTTCTCCCTCGACCGGTTTAGAGTAGCTTTGACTATTCGCTCGGGACGCTAAAAGTGAGGGGGAACCACGGCTTGACTGCCCGCCGACAAGCAGGGTTTACGGTCATCGAACTGGTGCTGGTTTTCGTCGTGCTCGCGGTGGTCGCTGCCTTGCTGGCCCTGGCCATCGATGTCCATCGCGTCCGGGCACAGGTCAGCCACAGCCTGGATGCCGTACAGCCAGCGCGGGACGTATTGGAGCGGTTTTTCGTCGATACCGGCCGGGCGCCCGTCGCCGAAGAGGAACTGACACGGCATGGCCTGATCATGCCGGCTGTGCCTGATTATCTGCGCGCGCTGCGACTCGAAGGCGGCCGCCTCGAACTGGTTTTTGGAAACCGGGCCAGCGCCCGTCTGACGGGGCACACGCTGGCACTGAGCCCATATGTCTCTGTTAGCGGCGAATTCATCTGGCGTTGCGGAGATGCGCCGCTTCCAGCCGGCCTGACCGGCCTGGCCATGCCGGCAGGCCCCAAAGCACCGGCACGAGTGCCGCGCCAGTTCCTGCCAGCGGAATGCAGAAACTGAGGAAGTGAGGACCCGTAAGGGGTCGGATACCGATCTGGAGTCAGTCTAAAATGAAACATTGGTATTGCGCTGCAATATTTGTTGGAAAAACTTGATAAACGTACCAGAAAATCAGTAAGTTATAGCGCTCGCCCGGGTACCCGGGCTGGGGTGGACTCAAACACGGCAACGGGCATTTATTTTCAAATATGCTGCCTGTGTCACTTTATTTTTAAACATAAGCCCGTAAAGTCTGGCTTATCCGGTGGGGTTTGCTGCCCCGCCACAGGTATACAGGGACCTACATAAATGGCGGTAGCTGCGAAAAGAAGCAATCTGACCGGACTGCCACGGCGCCTGGTGCAGGAAGGTATCTGCGCCCAGGACAAGGTGCAGGCAGCTATTGCTGCCGCGAAAAAAGAAAAGACAACGCTGGTCGCCCACCTGATTAAAAATAAACTCGCGGACGCTCAGGACGTGGCCATGGCGGCGTCGCACGAATTCGGCGTGCCGACCCTGAATATGGAATCGATGGTCATCGAGGTAGACGTCTGCAAACTGGTAAACCAGGATTTGCTGATCAAGCACCGGGTATTGCCCCTGGTCAAACGTGGCAAACGGATATTTATCGCGGTATCTGATCCGACCAACCTGCACGCGTTGGATGAAATCCGTTTTCAGACCGGGCTTAGCGTCGAAGCTGTCATCGTCGAGCAAGACAAGCTGGAGCGGGAAGTGGACAAGGCCATGGAGGCCCTGGACACCAGCATGGATGCTTACGACGACGACGATTTTGACCTCGAGAATCTCGAAATTGGCGCTGACGAAGGATTCAAACCCGACGAGATAACCAGCGCTGATATCGATGATGCTCCGGTCGTTCGCTTCGTTAACAAAATCTTGCTCGACGCGATCAGAAAGGGCGCGTCGGATGTTCATTTCGAACCCTTTGAAAAATTTTTTCGGGTCCGGGTTCGCCAGGATGGCGTACTCCGGGAGGTTGCCAAACCCCCGGTCGCGCTTGCCGGAAAAGTCTGCGCACGTTTGAAGGTTATGTCCCGCCTGGATATCGCAGAAAGACGAGTCCCGCAGGATGGCCGGATCAAGATGCGCATTTCGAAAAATCGTGCCATCGATTTTCGTATGAATACATGCCCCACCCTTTTTGGGGAAAAAATCGTATTACGAATCCTGGATCCGGCCAGCGCCCAGATGGGTATCGAAATGCTGGGCTACGAAGATTTCCAGCAGAAGTTGTACGAAGACCAGCTGGACAAGCCATATGGAATGATCTTGGTCACGGGGCCGACCGGTAGCGGTAAGACCGTGTCGCTTTATACCGGCCTGAACATTCTCAACAGCATCGACCGGAATATCTCGACAGCTGAGGATCCGGTGGAAATCAATATGCCCGGCGTCAACCAGGTCAACGTAAATTACAAAGTAGGCCTGAACTTCGCCCTGGCGATGAAGGCCTTCCTGCGGCAGGATCCGGATGTGATCATGGTCGGTGAGATTCGCGACCTCGAAACCGCCGATATTGCGATAAAGGCCTCACAAACAGGTCACCTGGTCTTATCGACGTTACACACCAACGACGCGCCGAGTACATTGACCCGCATGGTCGACATGGGTGTCAAGCCCTACGCAATCGCGACCTCGGTGAGTCTGATAATTGCCCAGCGGCTGGCGCGGAAACTTTGCGATTGCAAAGAAAAAAGAGAGATTCCCGGGGAGGCGCTTCTCAAAGAAGGCTTTACCCGTGAGGATGTAAAAAACGGTCTGGTTATTTACGAACCCAAGGGTTGCTCGCGTTGCGTGGGGGGTTACAAAGGCCGGACAGGTATATACGAGGTCATGCCGGTTTCCAACGAGATAGGACAGATCATCCTGCAAGACGGCGATGCGACACAGGTTGCCGCGCAGGCCGCCCTCGAGGGTGTCTGGAACCTGCGCCGTTCGGCCCTGGAGAAGGTAAAAAAGGGCATCACCGGGCTGGAAGAAATCAACCGCGTCACGCTTGACTAGGCAGACGAACCAAGAGCTATGCCGTAAGGAACAGAGGACGATACGCGATGGCACAAGCAGCAATCAAACAAATACCCTTCAACTGGGAAGGAACAGATCGCAAGGGCAAACGGGTCAAGGGAAAATCCGTCGCCAGCAGTGAGGCTGCGCTGCGTTCGTCATTGCGCCGCCAGGGCCTCGTGCCGATAAGGATCCGTAAGGAATCCTCGATATTTTCAGCGCAGGGTAGAGTGACGCCTGGTGATATTGCTATTTTCAGCCGCCAGCTGGCAACGATGCTGACGGCCGGTATACCGTTGGTACAGGCTTTCGAAATCGTCGGTGCGGGGCACGATGTCCCGGCTGTGCAAAAGCTGATACTGAATATCAAAGCGGATGTTGAGAGCGGTACCGCTCTTGCCGACGCGCTGGCAAAGCACCCACTGCATTTTGACGACCTCTTCGTCAACCTGGTCCAGGCGGGTGAACAGGCCGGCGCCCTCGAGTCCCTGCTTGACAAGATTGCCACGTACAAGGAAAAAACCGAGGCGCTCAAGAAAAAAATCAAGAAAGCGCTCACCTACCCGGCCGCAGTATTGGTGGTTGCAGTGGTCGTTACCCTGATCCTGCTGATTTTCGTTATTCCGCAATTTGAAAGTCTGTTCAAGGGTTTTGGCGCTGACCTGCCGGCATTCACCCAGATGGTGGTCAATATGTCCGAGTTCATCCAGACCAAGGGCTGGTTCCTCGCCATGGTCACAGGCGGGAGCGTCTGGGGTTTTCTTGAAGCGAAGAAACGTTCCCGGAAAATGCGCCATATTCTCGATCGAATATCATTGAAAATGCCTGTCATCGGTCCGATTCTGAACAAGGCGGCGATTGCCCGGTACGCGAGAACTCTGGCCACGATGTTTAACGCGGGTGTACCGCTGGTTGAAGCGCTGGAGTCTGTTGCGGGCGCTACCGGTAATATCGTTTACGAGACGGCGGTCATGGAAATTCGTGAGGAAGTCGCCACCGGTCAACGCCTGCAGGCGGCCATGGAAAATACAGGGCTATTCCCCAACATGGTTATCCAGATGATCGCCGTCGGCGAAGAGTCGGGTGCATTGGACGATATGGCCTCAAAAGTCGCGGACTTTTACGAAGAAGAAGTCGATAACGCCGTTGACAACATGAGCAGCCTGCTGGAACCGATGATCATGGCCATACTGGGTGTACTGGTCGGCGGATTGGTTATCGCGATGTACTTGCCGATTTTCAAAATGGGCGCGGTCATCTAGCAGCCTGTCGAGAAATCCTCAGAAGGCACGATACGGTGTTAAGAATCGGCTCAAAATGCTCATGTACTGGCGTGTACACTGCGCTGCCGGGGGCAGGACGCCCAAATGCCGCGGAGCCCAGGGACGGGCGAGAGCGGCGTCTCGCCGATTCTTGTCTTGTCTTGCACTCGCCTGAGACTTACTCAACAGGCCGCTGGGCTGGGCGCGCGACAGATCGTTTGGCGCATTAACAGCAATGGCGGCCGAAATGGATAGTAAAACGCCGCAGCCGATGCGGCGTTTTTTTTGACAGCCTTTTTAGCAACCGGAATGAGTCGGAATATGGATGTCATAAACTTTATTGCCGCAAATCCTGCGCTTTACCTGGCGCTCGTATTTATTACGGGGCTGATGGTCGGTAGTTTTCTGAACGTCGTTATCTATCGGCTGCCGGTCATGCTCGAGCGTGAATGGAGGCAACAGTGCTGCGAGATCCTGGAACTGGATAGTCCGGAGAAGACCGCCAAATTCAATTTCCTGACACCCCGCTCGCGCTGCCCGAGTTGCGACAGCCCTATTTCGGCAATGCAAAATATTCCGTTGGTCAGTTATTTGCTTCTCAAAGGTCGTTGCGCGAACTGTTCAACAAGAATTTCTCCGCGTTACCCGCTGATAGAATTACTGACTGCGTTGATCTCGATCGCTGTCGCCTGGCGTTTCGGGTTTTCGCTGGAAGCCCTGGCCGCACTGTTTTTTAGCTGGACCCTGATCGCCCTCAGCGGAATCGATTTTGACACGAAGCTGCTGCCGGATTCTCTAACCCTGTTGTTACTTTGGCTAGGCCTGATTCTTAGCCTGGCCAGCGACCGGGTTCCCACAGACATTCTTTTTATCGATTCTGCGCATAGTATCGCCGGCGCGGTTATCGGATATCTTTCGTTGTGGCTTGTCTACCAGGCGTTTCTGGCGATAACGGGTAAAGAGGGTATGGGGTATGGCGATTTCAAACTGTTGGCAGCCCTGGGAGCCTGGCTCGGTTACCGGCAATTGCCGCTTATCATAATTTTATCGGCGCTGGTTGGCGCAGTTGTTGGCATCGTCATGATCTTGTCGTTGGGTCGGGACCGGCAAATCCCGATCCCGTTTGGCCCGTACCTCGCGGCAGCCGGCTGGGTCGCGCTGATGTGGGGAACGGAAATCAGCGCATACTATTTCCACATTTCTGGTCTCGGTTAAGGAAGATGGCAGCGGTTGTGCGACAATAAAACCAGCATGCATGAGTGGCGCCATGAATGAGCCTGAAAAAAAAACGGGAATATTGAATACATTCAGGGTTGGGTTGACTGGCGGCATCGCCAGCGGCAAGACCACGATCGCCGATATGTTTGCCGCGCTGGGCGTTAGCATTATCGACTCGGATGAACTGGCGAGAGAGGTCGTGGAACCCGGAGAGCCGGCGCTGGAATCCATCATCGAGCACTTTGGTCAATCTGTGCTCGATGCGAACGGTCGTCTGGATCGGCGCGCGCTGAGACGACAGGTATTTTCAGATCCGCAAAAACGACATCTTCTGGAACAGATCATCCATCCGGCTGTCTGGAAAAAGCTGCAGGAGGGCAGCATGATTATGGGCGGCCCATACCAGATTCTGGTCATACCGCTGCTCGTGGAGAGCCAGGGCCAGGGGCATGTGGATCGAGTCCTGGTCGTGGATTGCGAAGAGGAAGTCCAAATCAATCGCCTGATGAGTCGCGACGGCGAATCCAGAATCAATGCCGAAAATATGCTCGCGGCGCAAAGCCCCCGGCAGGACAGACTAGACAGTGCCGACGACATTATCGATGGCGGGGAGAGCCTCGAAGCGCTGCAGCAAAGAGTATCTCAGCTTGACCAGTTCTACCAGGACCTGGCAGCCAGTTTGCCGCAGGCGAACGGGTAGTAGAGAATACCGGCATGTTTAGCCCCGAACGCCAGCAAATAGACCCAAATCGTGTTTCTCGACCCGCCGCCGACTATCTCGTATACGAGCAGCCGCTCGCGGAACGCATGCGCACCTTCCTGCGAATCGAGTTCCTTTATCAGCAGGCGCTCTACCATTCGGAAATGGATGCGACCTGGAGCAGCCGTGCCGCCATAGACAGTTTGCTGGGCATCATGGCCATCCTGACACGCGGGGATGTTCGCGGCGAAGTGTTAAAGGAACTGGAACGTCACACCGTCGAGCTGACCCGTTATCAGGCGAAATCCGGCGTCGATGGCGGCCGCCTTCAGGCGCTGCTAGCAAATCTCAGCACGCTCAGCGACCAACTCGGCACGCAAAATACGCATTTTTTGCAGAATCTCAAGGAATCGGATTTTCTTTCCGCGGTAAAGCACCGCAGCGCGATACCCGGCGGCACCTGCGAATTCGATTTGCCCGATTACAACCACTGGCTGAATCGGGATTTGGGGCTCCGGCAGCGGGACTACGACCAGTGGATTTCCGAACTCAGACCGTTATGCGACGGCGTGGCAGAATTGCTGTGGCTGACCCGGGAGAGCACTGTCGGCACCGAATCGATGGCTATTGACGGAATGTTTCAGCAGGCGGTTGAAAAGGGGTCATCCGTCCAGATGGTACGGGTTGCCATCCTGCGGACGACCTCCGTATTCCCGGAAATCAGTGGCAGTCAGCAGCGATTTACCGTTCGCTTTCTCAAATGGCAGGATATCGACCATCGCCCTGCCCAGACCCAGGATGACATCGGATTTTTGCTATATCTTTGCTGAGATTAGTTTAGCCAACCCAAAAGCCGCTGCTGCCGGCCACTCCCTGCGCACCATGTTCCCAGGCTCGCTCCACATCCGCGCCGGCCAGACCGCCAAGCGCGTAAACAGGCACGTTCACCTCCCTGATCAAAGCTGAAAATCGTGCCCAGCCCAGCGCAGATCTCTCCGGGTGGCTGTCGGTCGGCAAAACCGGCCCCAGCACGCAGAAATCCGCGTTTCCGGTCGCGATCTGCTGCAGCTCCCGGGCCGAATGACACGATGCGCCCACAATCATTTCTGCCGGCCTGTCAAAAGAATCCAGTTGCCCCAGATACATCGAGGGCACGTGAATACCCGCGGCGCCGATCGCCCTGGCCAGAGACAGTACGTCATCAGGCGAACCATTAAGCAGCAGCCGGGTTGACGATGCCTCACATCGTTGCGCGGTAAGTTCTGCCAGCCGGATAAAATCCGGCCCGGATAAGACCGGATCTCTCAATTGCATCATCGCGACGCCGTTAACCAGCGTTTTTTCCAGTTGTGACAGCCAGATTCTGTTCGGCCGGCCATCACGCATCTCCGTGGGTGGTGTGATGAGATAGGTTGCAGGCAGATTCAAACTGGATACGATGCCCCAATCGGCCTCCAGCATTTGCAATCCAACCAGATCCGGCGGTTTCGCCCATTTTAGTTCATGACCCTCGCAGCTCCTGACTGGCCCGGTAAAGTCCCTGACCTGCCATACGTCCAGTAGAACGTCTTTTTCCGGGTACCTGTGCCTGAGGGTCATGCGGTGTCGCGCGTCCCCGACTGTGACACCCAGTTCTTCCCTGAGCTCGCGAATCAGAGCCTCGTACGAATTTTCTCCGGATTCGAGTTTGCCGCCCGGGAATTCCCAATGACCCGCACGAAAAGTCCCTGGCCGACGCTGAACGACAAGAACCCTGCCATCATCGCGCTGCAATATGGCGACCGCCACGCTGATCATTCGGCGGCGGACTTCTCAGTTGTTATTTTAGTCGGCCGTGGCATTGCTTGTATTTCTTCCCTGAACCACACGGGCAGGGCGCATTGCGCCCCACCTTGGGATGTTTCCGGACAAACGGAGTCGCCGCCTCTGCCCGACCTGCGGCCTGCCCCGACGCAGACCCGGTGGCCGCTGACGGACTGTTCGCCTGCGCATGTTCAAATGTCATTGCGCCGGTATCGCGCCGCTGACTCTCAACGGCGGCAACATCTTCCTCGCTGCGGACCTGCACCCGGGACAGAATGCTGATCGAGTCGTGTTTTATCGAGTCCAGCATGGTCGAAAACATGTCGAAGGCTTCGCGTTTATATTCCTGCTCGGGGTTTTTTTGCGCGTACCCCCTGAGGTGAATTCCCTGGCGAAGGTAATCCAGCGCCGCCAGATGTTCGCGCCATTGTGAGTCAAGTTGCTGCAGCATCACGGCTTTCTCAAAATGCCGCATTACCGGCTCGCCGATGGCCTTGACTTTTTCTTCATAAGCTTCTTCAACAACATCGCATATTTTCGCTCGCAGACCCTCCTCCTGTAATTCTTCATCCTCGTCCAACTCGCGTTGAATATCGATCTTGGTGGCATAGTCAGCTTCCAGCGCCTGGGTCAGGCCCGCAATATCCCATTGTTCCTCTACACTGCCGGGTGGAACAAAGCGATCGATCGTCTGGTCAACGACATCGCGTCGAATGGCACGAATATCTTCTTCCATGTCGTCGGCTTCCATCAGCCCGTCGCGCTGGTAGTAGATAGCGCGTCGCTGGTCGTTCGCAACGTCGTCATATTTCAAGAGTTGTTTGCGTATATCGAAGTTGTGCGCCTCGACCTTTCTCTGCGCCCGCTCAATCTGACGGCTCAGCATCCGGCTCTCGATTGCTTCACCTTCCCGCATGCCGACTCTCGATAACAATCTTTTCACGCGCTCCGGGTCGCCGAAAATCCTCATCAGGTTATCCTCGAGCGACAGGTAAAATCGGCTGGAGCCCGGATCGCCCTGACGACCGCTTCGACCGCGCAATTGGTTGTCGACGCGTCGTGATTCGTGCCTTTCGGTGCCGATAATTCGCAGCCCGCCCGCGTCGATAACTTTCTGATGCCGTTGTTTCCACCCCTCGGTATGTTTTTTCTTCTCGCGCTCGTCAATATCGCCCAGCGCCTTTAACTCTCCTTCCAGGCCGCCACCGAGCACTATATCGGTACCGCGCCCCGCCATATTGGTCGCTATCGTCACCCGGCCCGGCCGTCCGGCCTCGATGATGATCACCGCCTCGCGCTCGTGTTGCTTGGCATTCAGGACCTGGTGATTGATATTTTTCTTGCTCAGAATATCCGACAGGTACTCGGACGTTTCGATGGAGGTCGTGCCAACCAGAACCGGTTGCGAACGCTTCTGGCAATCCTGAATATCTTCGATAAGTGCCTCGAATTTGTCGTCCCGTGTCAGGAACACCAAATCGGCCTGCTCGTCCCGGATCATTGGCTGATGAGTTGGGATAACCACCACTTCCAGCCCGTAAATCTGCTGAAACTCATAGGCCTCCGTATCCGCCGTTCCGGTCATACCGGACAGTTTCTCGAACATCCTGAAATAGTTCTGGAAAGTAATGGATGCGACGGTTTGATTTTCCTCCTTGATCGCCACGCCTTCCTTTGCTTCTACCGCCTGGTGCAATCCGTCCGACCAGCGGCGTCCCGGCATCGTGCGCCCGGTGAATTCGTCAACGATAACGATTTCGCCCTCGTTAACGATGTAATCGACGTCCTTTTGGAATAAGGCGTGCGCGCGGAGCGCGGCAGTCAAATGATGCATCAGGCGAATATTCGCGGCGCTATAGAGACTTTCGCCCTCTTCGATCAAACCCGCCTGAACCAGCAATTGCTCGACTTTTTGGTGACCCGCCTCGGTCAGATACGCCTGCTTGCTTTTTTCGTCAACGCTGTAATCGCCCGGCGGCTCTACGTCTGTTTGGGCCTGGTCCTCGGGTATCGGATCCTGACGTTGCAGCGTGGGAACCAGCGCGTTGATGCGCTGGTATAATTCGCTGCTCTCCTCGGCCGGGCCTGAAATAATCAGCGGTGTCCGGGCCTCGTCGATCAGAATCGAGTCCACCTCGTCCACGATCGCGAAACTCGGGTCTCGCTGCGATTTGTCAGACAGTCTAAAGGCCAGGTTGTCACGCAAATAGTCGAAGCCAAATTCATTGTTCGTGCCATAAACGACGTCACAGGCGTAAGCCGCCTTCTTGTCATCCGCACCCATCGCGCTTTTGATTACGCCAACGGTCAGACCCAGAAATTCGTACACGGGCCCCATCCAGTCGGCATCGCGCTGGGCCAGGTATTCGTTTACCGTAACGATATGCACGCTTTCGCCGCTCAGCGCATTCAGATAGGCGGGCAGCGTGGCGACCAGGGTTTTCCCCTCGCCGGTACGCATTTCGGCGATCTTGCCTTCGTGAAGTACGCAACCGCCGATCAGTTGCACGTCAAAATGCCTCATCCCCAGCGTTCTTACCGACGCCTCACGAACTGCGGCAAACGCTTTGGGCAGTAGTTCATCGAGGGTCTTGCCGTTGGCAAATGCCAGCCTCAGCTCGTCGGTTATTGCCCGCAGTTCCTGATCGCTGAGTCCCTGTATCTGTGGCTCGAGTTCAGTGGCCCTGGCCACGTCCTTCGAGTAGCCCCGCAAAAGGCGCTGATTGCGGCTGCCAAAAATACGGGTAAAAAAATTCTCCATCAGATTCCCTCGTGATGATCGAGATTATTTGTAGACGAAATGCCGGATTTCAAGGTCCGCACGACGCTACGCCCTCTTTTAATAAAGGGCGCAAAGGCGGGTATTTTACGGATTAGCGAGGGCTTTCGGAACCTTAAGTTTTGTTGTTGTGCGCCGTTATGTCGGAATTAACGTGTCCCGCGGACATATTCAAGTGGGTTGACCTTTCGCCCGCCCCGCAGCACTTCGAAATGAAGATTCGGGCCCGTCGCGCGGCCGGTGCGGCCCATCAGTGCGACGACCTGGCCTTTGCTGATCTGCTCACCAACCGTGACGAGGTTTTTCAAATTATGGGCATAGCGAGTAGAAAACCCATTGCCATGATTGATTTCCACCAGTTTCCCGTAGCCATAACGATCACTGGACCAGGTCACGATACCGGCTGCAACGGCAACGACCTCGGCCCCCTCCTTGCCGGCGAAATCGACGCCTTTGTGGCTGGTCGCTTTACCTGTGAATGGATCGGTACGCTGCCCGAAATAAGAGGAAATCCAGCCTGCGCTGACCGGCCGGCCCTTGGGATGGACCTCATCGCTGAGCGTACGATTGAGCATCAGCTCTTCGAGAACATCCAGCTGCCTGCGACGATCTTTGATCTGTAGGTCAAGTGTGTCGAGGAGAAACTCTATATCGGGCATGCCAACCGACCGGCCAGGATGATCCGGTTCCGGGCCACCCAAAGCCGGGAGGGAATCAAAATCAAATTCGCCGTCGTCCAGATTGGCCATTTGTGTCAACCGGCGGCCCAGCGCCTCCAAGCGGATCACCTGAGCATTCATTTGGGCCAGCTTGACCGACAGCGCATCGATTTTTTCCTGGCTCGCCTGTCGTGTGTTCGCGAGGAGTTGCTCCTGCGCGCTGAGTTCCGCATGCCAGGCCTGGATCTGTTCTTCGGGAGTTCCCACACTGAGCACGCCGTAGACTTGTCCCAGGTAAAATGAAGCGAAAATGATCAGGCCAACACCCAGCGCCATTACGATCAGGCTCAGCGGATGCCGGAGATTTATGTGGTGCGCCGCCCCGTGTCCGCGCGTCACCAGAATTAAGTTCATAATGCGCCTCGCTGGCCAGCGGTCGCATACTTGCCGAAAGACTTATCGCAAACAAGACCCGACTGCCAGCGCAAAACCGGCAGTACAAATCTGGCAAGTTCAAGTATCCTCACACTGGCAACCCCGCTATCTTTAGGTCTGTTCCCGTAGATCGGTGGTTTTGCGTCCCCATCTTGCAATGGGTTTGCCCTTTTCAGGAATACCAATATGCCGAGAAAAGCCAAGCAAAACAAGCAACTAACTCCAATTCTGTGAACTGGTCCACATTATGGAAAAGCCCTCATTCCGATCACTGACTAAAGTCCTGCAGGACAATAACAGCGGGCTTTCCCGGGTAATTCGCCAGGCCAGCCTCATGGCTAACTTGCGAGATTCGGTCGCAGAACTGCTCCCCGAGGATCATCGCGCGCACTTACATGGCGTTTCCCTCAAGGAAGACCAGAGCCTGATCTTACTAACTGAATCTGCGGCTTGGGCCAGTCGTTTTCGTTATATCGAGTCTGCTGTCCGCCAGGGCCTGAGAAAAAATTCGGGTCTGGCGATCAGCAAAATTATTATCAAAGTGCGGCCATCAGGAATCAAGCCCTGAGCCGGTTTTTTTAAATCGCCATCACCGGCGCTGCAAAGGAAATCGGTGATTCCTCAGCATTTTCGAAAGTCACTTCCTCCCAGGACTTTTGATCGGCAATCAGCGTTCTCAGTAAAACGTTGTTTATTGCGTGCCCTGACTTGTAACCACTGAATTCGCCAATCAGGCTGTGGCCAAGCAGATAAAGATCGCCAATCGCATCAAGAATCTTGTGCCTGACGAATTCATCTTCGTAGCGCAGGCCATCTTCATTCAGCACCCGGAAATCGTCCAGGACAATGGCATTATCCATGCTGCCACCCAGGGTCAGGTTTTTCGCGCGTAAAGCTTCTATGTCGCGCATAAATCCGAATGTGCGGGCGCGACTGACTTCCTTGAGGAAGGAAGTCGTAGAAAAGTCGATAGCAGACACCTGCGTATGACTTTTGAAAATCGGGTGATCGAATTCGATCTGGAACTTAACTTTGAATCCTTCGAACGGTACAAACTGCGCCCATTTGTCCCCATCTTCGACGCGGACCGTTCGCTTGATGCGAATAAATCGTTTCGCGCTGTTTTGTTCCTGGATACCGGCGGATTGAAGCAAAAAGACAAATGGCCCTGCGCTGCCATCCATGATCGGCACTTCCGGTGCGCTGACATCGACGATAGCATTATCAATGCCAAGACCCGCAAACGCCGACAGCAAGTGTTCAACGGTTGAAACTCGGGCATCTCCCTTGACCAGTGTGGTGCCCAGCATGGTGTCGCCTACATATTCAGCCTGAGCGGGAATATCGACAACCGGATCCAGATCGACACGGCGAAAAACAATCCCGGTGTTTTCCGCAGCCGGGCGCAGCGTCATAAAAACCTTTTCACCAGTGTGCAGACCGACACCGGTTGCCCGTATTGAGTTTTTCAGGGTTCTCTGCTGCAATACGGTCTCCGTAAAATTTTTTTAAAATCAGTCGCTTAGGTATTTGGGGGAACAGCGGGCGCGCCGGCGCACCTCTCTCAGGTTCTCCCCTTCCGGGCTATCATCCATCCATAACGACCCAGCCCTGTGACCCTGCCACATTTTTGTGACCGCGGAAAGTACCACAGTCACGAAATTCGCGCCATGGAGACGGTGGCGCCCCCCGTGCCGCCGCGATCCTAGCCAGCATATTGCAGATTAGTCCGCCTGGCGGCGCAAAAAAGCCGGTATATCCAGCACTTCTTCGCTTGGCATGGCCCCACTGGCGGTTTCGTACATTCTGCGCCTTCTTGCGGCGGTCGGTGTTTCCAGCTCATTATAATTCGGATCGCCATTGACCGCTTTCTTGACCACTTCCATCTGTGGTCTGGCAGCGTGCGCAGTTTCGCCCAAACCGGTGGCGACAACGGTAACCCGGATGCTGTCCTTCATTTTCGGATCGATAACAGTGCCGACGACGACAGTCGCGTTTTCACAAGCGTATTCTTTAACGGTGTTGCCCACCTCCTGGTATTCGCCGATGGACAAATTTTCGCCGGCCGTCACATTGACCAGAATACCGTTGGCGCCAGACAGATTAACGTCCTCGAGCAATGGGCTGGACGCAGCCGATTCGGCCGCTTCTCTCGCCCGGTCGGGGCCGCTGGCCGAACCGGATCCCATCATCGCCATACCCATTTCCGACATCACCGTACGAACATCGGCAAAATCGACATTGATCAGCCCGGGCCGGGTTATCAGTTCGGCGATCCCCTGCACGGCGCCTTGTAACACTTCGTTCGCCGCTGTGAATGCGTCGAGCAGCGTGGTGTCGCAACCGAGAACCGAAAGCAGCTTCTCGTTGGGGATCGTGATCAGGGAATCGACATAGCGGCTGAGTTCCGCAATCCCCTGCTCGGCGATCAAGCGGCGCTTCATCCCTTCCATCGTAAACGGCTTGGTAACGACGGCCACCGTCAGGATACCCAATTCTTTCGCGGTTTGAGCCACTACCGGCGCTGCGCCGGTCCCGGTTCCGCCACCCATGCCGGCCGTGATGAACAGCATGTCGCTTCCCTCGATGACTTCCTGAATCCGGTCGCGATCCTCCATGGCCGCCTGCCGGCCGATTTCCGGATTTGCCCCCGCGCCAAGGCCCTTGGTGATATTGCATCCAATCTGTAACGAGGTTTTCACCTTGGAACTTTTCAGCGCCTGAGAATCGGTATTGGCGCAAATAAAATCGACGCCCTCGATCCCGGCCGCGACCATGTGCGCGACTGCGTTACCGCCGCCGCCGCCGACACCAATGACTTTTATCACCGCACTTTGGCTGTACGAATCCATTAACTCAAACATTTCCCCTCTCCTTAGCTTCAGCTCTTAAATGCACAAAACAGCAAACTAGAAATTTCCCTGGAACCAGGTTTTCATTCTTTCCCATACGTCCTTGGCTCCTCCGCCCAGTGCCGACATAGCGGCCCGGTCGGCCATCGCGTCATGCCCGTAAAGCAACAGACCTACTCCCGTCGCGTGGATGGGATTTCTAACCACATCCGACAGGCCCCGAACAATTTGTGGAACGCCCAGCCTCACCGGCATATGAAAAACTTCCTCGGCCAGTTCGATAGCGCCTTCCATTTTTGAACTACCACCGGTCAAAACGACGCCACCGGCCACCAGCTCCTCGAATCCGCTGCGCCGCAGTTCGTCTTGAACCAGCATGAATAATTCCTCGTAGCGCGGTTCGATTACCTCGGCCAGGGTCTGGCGCGCCAGACGTCGTGGCGGTCTGTCACCGACGCTCGGTACCTCGATTGTTTCGTCCGGGTTGGCCAGTTGCGACAACGCACACGCGTAACGAATTTTTATCTCTTCGGCATACTGGGTAGGCGTCCGTAACGAAATCGCAATGTCATTGGTTGCCTGATCGCCTGCGATCGGGATCACTGCGGTATGACGAATGGCGCCGCCACTGAACACGGCAATATCGGTTGTACCGCCACCGATATCGACCAGACAGGATCCCAGCTCCTGCTCGTCCTGCGTAAGAACCGCATAGCTCGAGGCCAGTTGCTCGAGGACGACGTCCTGCACCTGCAGACCGCAGCGCTGGACGCATTTGATGATGTTCTGCGCCGCACTGACCGCCCCCGTCACCATGTGCACTTTCGCCTCCAGGCGGACACCCGACATGCCGATCGGTTCGCGTATCCCTTCCTGGTGATCGATGATGAATTCCTGCGGCAGTACATGGATCGTGCGCTGGTCGGCCGGTATGGCCACGGCTTGCGCCGCTTCGATAACGCGCTCGACATCGCTGGTAGTAACTTCTTTGTCACGGATGGCAACGATTCCATGGGAATTCAGACTGCGAATATGGCTACCTGCGATGCCGGCGTAGACCGTGTGAATTTCACAGCCAGCCATAAGCTCGGCCTCTTCTACAGCTCTTTGAATCGATTGCACCGTGGACTCGATATTGACGACCACGCCTTTTTTCAGGCCGCGTGATGGATGGTTGCCTATGCCGATAACCTCGAGATTTCCCTCGTCGGTTACTTCGCCGACGATGGCGGCGACTTTCGAAGTGCCGATATCCAGTCCCACGATCAGATTTCTGTCTCCCTTTCTGGACATTCCTTTTCCTTAGCCGCTGCGTGCGGTTGAACGGGTGGTAACAACCGCCTCGGCCGGTGTTTGCCAGCCAATTGCGAATCCATTGGTGTAACGCATATCGACATACTCGATCCGGCTCAGATCATGGCGAACAAGACTGAGGACCAGATCGCAGAAGCGCGCGATACGCTGATCGACGCGCTGGCGGCCCAGCCTGATCGTGATCCCGTTGCTCAACTGCATTACCCATGCCCCGCGCGGGTCCCGCTGCAACGAGGCGATATCCAGCCCGTGGGGTAACAACAGGCTGCGCGCCGCCAGGTACTGGCTCGCTACTTCCTGTTCGGTTCCGGCTGGACCCACCAATAAAGGCAATTCCGCGGGAGCATGCCGGCTGTCATCGGTAAACAATTCACCCCTGACGTTCAGCAATCCGGTTTCACCCCAGCGTGCCGCGGGCTGCTGCTCGAACAGCGTGATGTGCAAACCGTTGGGCCACAGACGTTTGATGCGCACCTGGTCTACCCAGGGCATGTCGCGAATCTTGTCTGCCAGCCCTGCCAGGTCGGTCGAAATAAAACCGCCATGCATGTTGGCCAGGACTTCGGCCTCAACCTGACTGGCGTTGACCCGTGCAAAGGGTCCGTCTACCCGTATGGTCGTCAACGGCCGATCGAGCAACAGGAAAAGTACGATCACCGCGGCAGTCAGGGACAGCAAAGTACCGGCAGCCAACGCAAAACGCCTGATCGCGTACCAGTCGAACAGCGGTTCTTGCGGCCGACGCTTGCGATTTCGTTTTTTAGGCATCCGCCGCTCCCGTCGATTCGCGACTGATAAAGCTCGTTTCGAGGATGCGCCAGCACAATTCCTGGAAATCGATCCCGTGCTGTTGCGCCGCCATGGGCACCAGGCTGTGACTGGTCATTCCCGGCACTGTATTGACTTCCAGGACTTGCGGAACCGCATCCTGATCGAGAATAAAATCGACCCGTCCCCAACCCTGCCCGCCGACATCGACAAATGCCTTCAAAGAGAGCTGGCGAAACCGGCTTTCCTGCCCATCGGTCAATCCGGCCGGGCAGTGAAATTCAGTGCTGTCGGTAAAATACTTGGCCTCGTAATCATAAAACCGGCGCGGCGTTTCGATCCGGATAATTGGCAGGGCTTCGCCCTGGAGAATGCCCGTCGTGTATTCGCCACCTTCAACCCACTTTTCCGCGATCACGCATAAATCGTGTTTGCAAGCAGCGCGGTAAGCAGCCTCGAGTTCGGAGGCGTCAGTCACTTTGCTCATACCGAGACTCGATCCCTCGCAGACGGGTTTCATCGCGACCGGAACGCCGATTTCCTCAAGCACCCGTTGCAGGTCCCCGGTGTCTTCCACGTGCATGAACGGGGGGGTGGGTATCGCGGAGCCAACAAACAGAATCTTGCTGCGCAACTTGTCCATGGCCAGTGCGGAACCCTGCACGCCGCTGCCGGTATACGGCATATTCATCAACTGCAACGCGCCCTGCAGACTGCCATCCTCACCGCCCCGGCCGTGTAGCGCGATCCAGACGCGATCGAAATATCCTCCGGACAAGACTTCCAGCAGATCGTGTCCTGCGTCTACAGCGTGCGCATCAACCGCTCTTTCCTGGAGCGCCGACAGCACGGCTTCGCCGGTCAATATGGAAATATCCCGCTCGGTCGAAAGTCCGCCATAGACAACGGCGACCTTCCCGAAATCAGCCGGGTCGCTAATCTGAATGCGTAATTCAGCGATCAATGGCTTCCCCTACCATTTTGACTTCCGGCATCAATTCGACGCCGTGTGACTGACGAACTTTGTCGCGTATACAGCCGATCAGTTGTTCGACATCGCTGGCGGTCGCGGTCCGGTCCGTGATAATGAAATTCGCGTGTTTACCGGACACTTCTGCGCCGCCAACGCGAAAACCCTTCAGACCGGTTGCCTCGATCAGCCGGGCGGCAAAATCGTTTTCCGGATTACGGAAAACCGACCCGCAACTGGGCAGGCCTATCGGCTGGGTTTCCTTGCGACGGGCCAACAATTTCCGAATCGCATCGATGCTCGCGTCGGCCTGCTCCTCGAAACCAAACAGCCCCGCAACAAACCACTCTTCGCCTGGCAGCACGACGCTGCGATAAGAGATCTCGAATTCGTCTTTTTGCCGCGTGCGAATCTGCCCGCTCTGATCCACGGTTTCGACGGAGACGACTTGCTGCCAGGTTTCTCCCCCGAAGGCCCCGGCATTCATCGCCAGGGCTCCGCCGACCGTTCCCGGTATGCCGGCGAAAAATTCTGCCGGTCCGAGTTTCCAGCGGGCGCAGCTCCTGGCCAGTTTCGCGCAGGCGACGCCGGCTTCCGCACGGACCTGCCTATTTTCGCGACGCTGAATCGCGGACAGGCCTGGATGGGTCGCTATCGCGACGCCACGCAAACCCCCGTCCCGGACGAGCAGGTTGCTGCCTAGCCCGAGCCAGAAAATCTCGGTCCCGCTTTCCAGCCCGGCGAGGAAAGCCGCCAGATCGGCAATATCGGCAGGTTGATAATAAATATCGGCCGGGCCACCAACGCGCCACGATGTATGCCGGGACATCGGCTCCGCGCGGCGAAGCTGACCCCGAATTTTCAAGTCGGCCTGGGCGTTCATGACTCACCGCCTCCGGCGATTGCCAGCGTCGGAGAATTTTGCTGTATCTCCATCGCCAGCCCGCCAATGTCACCGGCACCCATCATCGCCAGGATGTCGCCGTCTCGAACGAGGCCGGCCAGCAGACCGGGGAGATCGCTCAACTGGTCTGCCAGCAGTGGTTCGATCCCGGTACGGGCAGCGATGGCCTTTGCCAATGACCGGCTATCAGCCCCGGCGATCGGTTGCTCGCCAGCCGGGTAAACCGCGCAGAGCAGCAATTGATCGACCGTCGAAAGAACCTCGGCGAACTGGTCGAACAAGTCTCGCGTCCGGGTATAACGGTGCGGCTGATACACGAGCACCAGCCTCCTATCGGGCCATCCGGACTTGATGGAATCCAGTACGGCGCTGATCTCGGTCGGATGATGACCATAGTCGTCGATCATCAGCACATTGGCGCCGGCCAGTCTGATCTCACTCACCTGGAAACGCCGGTCGATACCACCAAACTCCTTCAGTGATCGCATGACCGCGTCGTCGGCAATATCGAGCTCGTGCGCAACGGCTATCGCAGCCAGAGCGTTTCTGACGTTGTGGATACCCGGCAGGTTCAGGGTGATCGCCAGCGGCTCCCGTCCCGGACGTATCGTGTTAAAACGACAAACGGGGCCGGTCTGGCTGACATCATCCGCGCGGATGTCGGCACCTTTATCCAATCCATAGGTAAGCACGGGTCGCGAGATTTCGCTGAGTACGTCCGCCACACCAGGGTCGTCCAGGCAAAGAACCGCCAGACCGTAAAACGGCAGGTTATGAATGAATTCGATAAAGCTCCGTCTGAGTTTCCGGAAATCACCGTCATAGGTTTCCAGGTGATCGGCATCGATATTGGTAACCACGGCCAGCATGGGTTGCAGATGCATAAATGAAGCATCGCTTTCATCGGCTTCGGCCACCAGATAACGCCCGGTGCCCAGCCTGGCGTTCGTACCGGCGCTGTTCAGTAGCCCACCGACCACGAAAGTCGGATCTTCTCCGCCTTCAGCAAGCACCGACGCGATGAGGCTGGTTGTCGTGGTCTTGCCATGGGTTCCGGCGACCGCGATCGCGTAACGGAATCTCATCAGTTCGGCCAGCATTTCCGCACGCTGGACGACCGGTATCCGCAGCTCCCTTGCCACTGCAAGCTCCGGGTTGTCATTACTGATAGCGCTGGAAACGACGACGACGTCTGCCTTGCCAATGTTATCCGCGGCATGCCCGATCATCACCGTCGCGCCCAGAGACTCGAGTCGTCGGGTCACCCGGTTCTGCGTGATATCCGAGCCCTGAACGTGGTACCCCAGGTTGACGAGTACTTCGGCGATACCGCCCATACCGACACCGCCGATTCCGACGAAATGAATCCGGTTGATCCGGCGCATGCGGGTATTCATGAGCCGCCCTCTTGTCCGCTATTTGCGATCGTCGAGTGATTGCTGAGGACGATCTTTTCCATGCAGGCCTGCACGACCCGATCACAGGCATTCGGCGCAGCCAGCGCCCTCGCGCGCACTGCCATTTCCTGCAAGGTCCTCCGGTCTGCCGTAAATTTTCGAATCTGTGCACTGATGTGCGCAGCGGTCGTATCCTGCTCCGGCAGTAAGATTGCGGCGCCGGCATTGACCAGCCAGCGGGCGTTCATGGTCTGGTGATCATCCACTGCCGATGGGTATGGCACGAGTAAGGCCGCCAGACCGGCAGCAGCCAGTTCAAAAACTGTCAATGCGCCGGCTCGACAGACAACCAGATCTGCCCAGGCATAGGCATCGGCCATATTTTCGATAAACGGTTCTACCCTCGCCTCGACTGCGTTCTGCAGATAGGCGTTTTGCGCCTGTTCCAGCGTGCGTGCGCCCGCCTGGTGCCAGACGATCGGCCTGGCGTCTTTTTCAAGTTGCGCCAGAGATTCGGGCAGTAACAGATTGAGACGTAATGCTCCCTGGCTACCGCCCAGCACCAGTAGCCGAAGCGTTTCACTCGCAGCTTGGGTTCTTTTCCCGGGTCCGGGCAGTGAAAGAATGTCTTCGCGCACCGGGTTGCCAATCGTTTCAACCCTCGCCGCAGTCCGGTTTAAGTTCGGAAAACTGCCCGGAAAAGCCTCGAAGACACGATCCGCGAAACGCGCCAGCAAGCGATTGGTCAGACCGGCCACTGCGTTCTGCTCATGAATTATCAACGGCCTTCCCAACAGTCGCGCTGCCAGCCCGCCGGGGCCGGAAACGAACCCGCCCATTCCAAGCACGACGGACGGCCTGATTCGTCGCAGGATCGAAACGGACTGATAAAAGGCCCTGAACAATCGCACGGGCGCCAGCAACCAACTGGCCACCCCTTTGCCGCGCAGACCCGTCACCGACACCCATTCGATCGGGATTCGTTGCGCCGGGATCACCCTTGATTCCAGACCTCGTTTCGTACCCAGCCAGACCACGTCCTGCCCACGCGTGGCCAGGCCATTCGCCACGGCAAGGGCCGGGTAAATGTGGCCACCGGTTCCACCCGCCATAATCATGACCGGGCCACTCATCGCCTCGCCCTCCGGCCAGTTACCGACCTGCGTCTGTGGGCTCCGCCACTGTTGCCAATCTGACCCAGCTCGAGGCGAATCCTGAGCAGCAGTCCCAAAGCGATGCAGGTGGCCAGCAAACTGCTCCCGCCGTAACTGAGCAAGGGCAGTGTCAGACCCTTGGTCGGCAACAGACCGAGATTGACGCCCATATTGATAAATGCTTGCAGGCCCAGCCAGATACCGAGACCGGCCGCCAGGTAAGCCTGGTAAAACTGTCCGGCTTCGGCCGAATACCGGGCCAGCCAGAACGCCCGCCAGACCAGCAGAACAAACAGCGCAACGACCAGCAGAACACCGGCAAACCCCAGTTCCTCGGCGATCACCGCGAACACGAAATCTGTGTGCGCTTCAGGCAGATAAAACATTTTCTGGACGCTGTTGCCGAGACCTACCCCCAACCACTCACCGCGGCCAACAGCGATCAGGGACTGGGTGAGCTGAAAGCCGGAATCGAAGGGATCATCCCACGGGTTCAGAAATCCAGTCAGCCGCTTCAACCGGTATGGCGTGGAAATAGCAAGCACGGCCAGGCTGCCTGTGACCGCAACAAACAGCATCAGGAAATCTCGCAGGCGGACGCCGCCAAGAAACAGCAAGCTCAGCGTGGTCGCCATCAATACGGTGGCCGCACCAAAATCGGGTTCGGCCAGCAGCAGGACGCAAGCGAGACCAACCAGAAAAACGGGACCGGCAAGGCCGGTAAATGTAGTTTGCAGCGCTTCCCGACGGCGCACCAGGTATCCACACAGATACATCAGAATCAACAGACGTGCCGGCTCGGAAACCTGCAGTGACGCTGGACCGACACTGATCCATCGGGTTGCGCCATTCACCGTGTGCCCGACGCCCGGCAACAGAACCAGAATCAGCAGCGTCATTCCGGACAACAACAATAACGGACCGGTCCGGTACCAGACCTCAGTCGGGATCAGCATCACCATAAAACCGCCGGTCAAACCCAGCAACAAGAACGCGCCTTGCCGCTGCAGGTAGAAAAAGGCGTTGCCGGTTTCGCTTTCAGCAATCGAAATAGATGCGGAGGTCATCATGACCAGGCCGGTCAATAGCAAAGCCGCGGTCAGACCCACGAGCACCGGATCGAGACCTGTGCGTCTCGGAAGTCCCGCCGTATGCATCTGGACGGAGACCAAACTCATGTTAGCGCCCGCCTGACTTCATCGGCGAATAAACGCCCGCGTTCGGCAAAATCGGCAAACATATCCTGGCTGCCGCAGGCCGGGGACAGCAATACGGTGTCGCCACGACGCGCCTTTGCCTGGGCCACTTCGACAGCCTTCTTCATATCGGCCACCCTGCTTACCGGGCAGACGGACGCCAGCGCACCCTCCATCAGCGCAGCATCCTGCCCCAGCAAAATAACCGACCTGGCCTTACCGGTGAGTGCCCGCGACAGCGGTGAAAAGTCCTGCTGTTTGGCCTGTCCGCCGGCAATCAACAGGATCGGGCCTTGCAATCCGTCGACGGCGGCAACCGTTGCGCCCACGTTGGTACCCTTCGAGTCATCCACCCAACGGATACCGTCCTGCTCCGCGACGAGCTCGGTCCGATGAGGCAAACCGCTGTATTGGCGCAGCGCGTCCACGGCGGACTCCATCGGCAAAGCCAACACCTCGGCAAGCGCCAGGGCTGCGAGGGCGTTGGCCAGGTTGTGCCGGCCGGAGATCATGAGTTCCGATGCGGATAACAACCTCTCCTGGCCGCGGGCGAGAAAACAATTCCGGTCCGCCAGACCGTCCCCGAGCAGACCGAAATGATGGTCTTCCGGTACTCCCAGGCCAAAGCTCAGGTAGTCACAGGCTGCAGGGATTAATGCCATGACCTGCGGATCGTCACGATTAATGACGGCCATTTCACATCCTTCGAGAATCCTCGCCTTGCTCGCCGCATAGGCGCTGAGATTCTCGTAACGATCCATGTGATCGGCCGTGATATTCAATATCGCCGCCGCTTTCGCCTGCAGGCCAGACACCAGATCCAGCTGAAAACTGGACAATTCCAGCAGGTACATATCGGGCGTGTCGCCAGTGAGCAGTTCAAGCGCGGGCGTACCGAGATTCCCACCGGTCCTGACCTTGACGCCGGCTTTTTCCAGCATCGCCGCCAGCATCGTCGTGACCGTGCTTTTGCCGTTGGAACCGGTGACGGCGACCAGTGGAACTTCCTCTTCCCTGGTCTGCAAGGAAAAAAGACCAATATCATTGGCAACAGGCAGGCCGCGCTTTCTTGCCTCGAGCACGACCGGATGCTGCAGGGAAACTCCCGGAGACACCAGCAGGCGGTCGACCTGCCCTAACCAGGCCGACGGGTACTCGCCAAGTGCCAGTTCTACGTCCAACCCGTCTTTTTTTAGCGCATCGAGGGCCGGCGGCTGCGTCCGCGTGTCGGCCACCATGACGACATCGCCGCGAGCCAATAAAAACCGCGTCAGTGACAAGCCGGTCGCGCCGAGCCCGAGCACCAGGCTGCGGCAGCGGACACCATCAGTGACTGGCTCCAGGCTGGTCATCAGGTGATTTTTTTGTGCAATGCATCTCATCAAAATAGCCCGTTAACGAATCTTCAGGGAAGACAACCCGATCAGGACCAGAATGACCGTGATAATCCAGAACCGAACGATGACCTTGGGTTCGGCCCAGCCTTTAAGTTCATAGTGGTGATGCAACGGCGCCATTCGAAATAATCTTCTTCCGGTCAGCCGGAACGACGCCACCTGCAAAATGACCGATACTGTTTCGATGACGAAAACGCCTCCCATCACCAGCAGAATTAACTCCTGACGGACGATGACGGAGACCACACCTAATGCCGCGCCCAGCGCGAGCGCACCGATATCGCCCATAAAAACCTGGGCCGGGTAGGTGTTGAACCACAAAAATCCCAGTCCGGCGCCAGCCAGCGATGCACAGAAAACCATCATTTCGCCGGACCCGGCGATATGCGGTATTCCCAGGTACTCCGCAAAAACGATATTGCCCGACGCGTAGGCGAAAATTCCCAGCGCGCCCGCCACAAGTACACAGGGCATGATGGCAAGCCCGTCCAGTCCGTCGGTCAGATTGACGGCATTGCTGGTGCCCACGATGACCAGGTAGGTGAACACCAGATAGAAGCCGCCCAGAGGGATCAGCAAGTCCTTGAAAAACGGTATCAGCAAGGCGTGCTCCACCGCCGGATCCTGCGCCTGGCTGTAAAGAACAAAGACGGCGGTAAAAGCGGCCAGCGACTGCCAGAATAATTTTGCCGTCGCTGACAATCCGCGCGAGTCTTTCAACACGAGTTTTCGGTAATCGTCGACGAAACCGATGGTGCCAAACGATAAGGTCACGCCGAGTACGACCCAGACGTAATAATTATCCAGCCTCGACCACAGCAGTGTGCTCAGTGAAATCGCGATCAGAATCAGCGCCCCGCCCATGGTCGGCGTTCCCGCCTTGAGCAGGTGCGCTTCCGGACCTAAATTACGAACCTGCTGACCGATCTGCCGGATGCTCAAATGACGGATCATCAGCGGGCCAACGATCAGCGAGATGCTCAGGGCAGTCAACGCGCCAAGAATCGCCCGAAATGTCAGGTAGCCGAAAACGTTAAAACCTGAATATAGCTGGCCGAGATAGTCGGTTAGATAAAGCAGCACGAGCTAGCCTCCTTGTTGATCGCAGGTTTTAGGTCGGTGAGCGCACAGCGCATCAACTACCTTGTCGAAACGCATGCTTCTGGATGCCTTGATCAGCGGGATGACGGGCAGCTCAGGTACATCACCCGTTTCAACCGGAAGATCGCTGCGTAATGCCGTGATCATCTCGTCGAGAGATTCGAACTGCCGGCTTTCCCCGCTAAATGTGGTAGCCGCCATCGCTGCCAGCACGCCGCACGTGTAAATTTTTTCGAAACCAAGCTCGCCGGCGACCAGGCCCAGGTCCTGGTGCAGATCGGCAGCGTCCGGACCGAGTTCGCCCATGTCGCCGAGTACCAGCCAGCGGCGCCCGTCCAGGCCGGCAGCGAACTCCATCGCGGCCCGGGCGGATACCGGATTCGCGTTGTAGGTGTCATCGATCAGCCAGCCGCCACCTCTGCGACCAACCAGTTGCAGTCGGCCGGCGACCGGCCGGACCTCGCTGAGCCCGGTTCTGATTTCATCGATTGCCGCGCCGGCGGCGGCGGCGGCGGCAGCGGCGGCAAGCGCGTTCATCACATTGTGCTGCCCGGCAAACGCAAGCTCGACCGGGCAACTGCCGGATGGTGTTTGCATAGTAAAACTCAGTCGAGGGTGACCGCCGCTGACATCCTGGGCTATTTCGGTCGCGCTGAACCGGGCGTCCCTGCGCAGCCCGAAACTGACGATTTCGCGCGAACCGGCAAGTTCTTTCCAAAGATCGGCATAAGGCTGGTCGGCATTGATAATCGCGGTACCATCGGCCGCCAGTCCGGCCAACAATTCACCCTTGGCCCTGGCGACTCCGTCCGGACTGCCAAATCCTTCGAGATGAGCGAGACTGGCATTACTGATCACACCGATCGTCGGCTGGACCAACGATGTCAGGTAAGTGATCTCACCGGGGTGGTTTGCACCCATTTCCACGACCGCAGATAGATGGTCGCGATCGATATCCATCAGCGTCAGCGGCACCCCGATTTCATTGTTCAGATTTCCGCGGGTGCTGAGTACGGGCCCACGCTGCGCCATAATGGCCGCTAGCATTTCCTTAACCGTGGTTTTCCCATTGCTGCCGGTGACCGCGATCACCGGGATATCGAACCGCTGCCTCCAGCTGGACGCGAGGCGACCCAACGCCAGCCGGCTGTCATCCACAAAAACCTGTGGCAGCGACGTTTCCTGCAGCATCTGCACGATCGCGCCGGCTGCACCGCTTGCGGCAGCATTCGGCACAAACTGGTGGCCATCGAATTTTTCACCTTTCAGCGCGACAAACAAATTTCCGGACGCCAGTTTGCGACTGTCGATTGAGACGCCATCAAATACTGCGTCGTCACCATGGAGACGTCCCCCGAGTTGCTCGCTGATTTTTTGCAGACTGCCGCTGGTCACGAGCCGCCCTCCAGAATCTGAAGAATCTCGCGGCTGTCTGAAAACGGCAGACGCTGGCCGGCAATTTCCTGGTAAGACTCATGCCCTTTCCCCGCCACCAGCACAATGTCGCCTGGCCGTGCCTGTCGTAATGCCTCCGCAATGGCTTCGCGCCGATCGGGTATGACGCTGACATGAGAAGCGTTGTTTGTGCCTGACTTAATGTCGGCGATGATTGACTGCGGATCCTCTCCGCGTGGATTGTCATTGGTGATAATCACCCGGTCGGCCAGTCGAGCCGCAAGACCCCCCATCAGCGGTCGTTTTCCGGCATCGCGTTCGCCGCCACAGCCAAAAACGCACCACAAACTGCCCTTGCCATGCTGCCGCAAAGCCGTCAGCGATTTTTCCAGGGCGTCCGGTGTGTGGGCGAAATCGACGATGACCAGAGGTTGATTTTTAGAATCCGCTATCGACTCCATACGGCCCGGCGGCGCAGACAAACCAGCCAATGCGATCAGCGCGTCCTCCACTGCTGTACCGCCGGCCAGCAATGCGGCCAGCACCAGCGACAAGTTGCTGGCATTGAATTCGCCCAGCAGCGAGGTTTCCAGGGCCAGATCGCCCCAGCTGCCGGACCAGGCCAGCTTGATTCCGCGCGGCAGGGAACTGACGCTTTCGATTTTGAGATATTGTCCCGGGCGAGCGTCATTCGCGTTGTAACCGACGCGGATCGTATGGACCCGGTGGGGCAGTTGCTCGATGATGGTGTCCGCGTACGGATCGTCCGTGTTAATCACCGCGCGTTGCAATTCGGGATTCAGGAAAAGCCTGGCCTTGGCGGCTCCGTAACTGGCCAGATCACCGTGATAGTCGAGGTGGTCGCGACTCAGGTTGGTGAACATCGCGGCACTGAAATGCACGCCGTCTACCCGACCCTGATCGAGCGCATGTGACGAAACCTCCAGCGCAATCTGGGTGGCGCCAAGGCCGCGCAATTCGGCCAATCGCCGGTGAGTGCTGATGCAATCCGGTGTGGTCAGCTCGCCGGCCGACAACGCGACCGGGAACCCGTAACCCAATGTGCCGATGATGCCGGTCGACTGGCCACAAGCGTCGAGCGCGCCGGCCAAAAGCCAGGCGCAGGTCGTCTTGCCGTTGGTCCCCGTTATCCCGGTTACTTCAATTCTTGCCGAGGGCGAGTCAAAGAACAGGTCGGCCATCCTGCCAAGCCGTTTTCTTAATTCCGGCACCTCAAGAATCGGTACCGATGCCGTGACATCCGGATTTGCGGCGCCCGTCGCACTTTCCCAGGCGACCGCGGCAGCACCTTTTTTCAGCGCTTGCTCAATAAACTCCAGCCCGTGAGAATGGATTCCGGCACAGGCCAGAAAAAGACTGCCTGGTCCGACTTCGCGACTGTCGAGCGTGATGTCACTGATCGCGGGGTCGCTTTCCAGTCTGCCGGCCGGAATACCGAGTAACTGGCTGAGCGAAAAACTGGCTCTTTCAGTGGCCGCCATCATCTTGCACCTGTCGTCGGCCGGAGTGGCTGATTGAAAACCTGCGCGACCATGCCTTTATCGGGCTCGTAAGGTGTCAGGGCATCAGGTGGCACCGCCAGATAGCGCAACGCACCAGACATCACCGCAGAAAACAATGGCGCAGCCACGTCACCGCCATAATATTTGTCACCGCTCGGTTCGTCGATGAGCACGACGATGACCAGGCGTGGTTTGGTCGCAGGCGCCAGCCCTGCAAAAACCGCGATGTAACGATCAGTGGAATAACCGCCTGCCTGGTACTTCCAGGAGGTACCGGTCTTGCCGGCAACACGATAGCCCGGCACAGCTGCCTTCTTGCCGGTGCCATCGGAGCTGACAACCTGTTCGAGCATGCCGACGATCGCTGCCGCGGTTGCCGGCGCTATAACACGTTCGCCTTTTTCAGCCCGCTCAACGCGCAAAAAGGACGCCGGAAGCCGGATACCCCCCGCCGCGAAAACAGCGTACGCCTGCGTCAGTTGCAGCGGAGTCAGCGATAAACCATAACCGTAAGCCAGCGTCGCCTGGCCGATTTCCCGCCAGTGACTGAAGTCGTTCAGCAGGCCGGGCGATTCACCGGGGAATCCGCTGTTGGTCAGGCGACCGATGCCAAACCGATTGATGATTTCCCAGAGGTATTCCGGCTCCAGCGACAGGGCGACCTTGGTCGCACCAACGTTGCTCGATTTCGCGAGTATCGTTGCGATCGGGATAACGCCAAGATTCCGCGTGTCCTCGATTCTTTTCCCCGTCACCTCGATATACCCCGGTGATGTGTCGACTCTCGAATGAGGCGTATAGCGCCCGCTTTCCAGCGCGGCTGCGATGACCAGCGGCTTAAAGCTGGAGCCTGGTTCGAATATGTCGGTGACCGCGCGGTTCCTGTACCGCGACACGGAAAATTGCGCACGGTCGTTCGGGTTGTAACTGGGCTGGTTGGCCATCGCCAGCACCTCTCCGGTCGTGATGTCCATCACGACGACCGAACCGGACCTGGCGTGATGTTTTTGTACCGCGGCCTTTAGTTCCCGATACGCGAGGTACTGAATACGCAAATCAAGGCTGCTGACCAGGTCTTTGCCCGGACGCGCAGGACGAATACTTTCGACGTCGCCGATCACGTGACCGAGGCGATCCTTGATGACTCGTTTGGCGCCGGCCTCACCGACCATCCATTGGTCATACGCCAGTTCGAGTCCCTCCTGCCCGCGGTCGTCAATATCGGTAAAGCCGAGCACGTGGCCGGTCACTTCGCCGGCAGGGTAATACCGGCGATATTCCCGCTGCAGATACACGCCCGGGATATTCAGGTCCATGACGCGGGCCGCCTGCGCCGGCGACATGTGGCGGCGCAGGAAAATAAATTCCCGCTCCAGGTTGCTCGTGATCTGCCGCAGCAGGTTTTCGGGGCCGCGTCCAAGCATCTTCGCCAACTCGTTGATTCGGTCTGTCGCACGCGCCAGTTGGCCGGGATCGGCCCACACCGAATCGACCGGCGTGCTCGCGGCCAGCGTCTCTCCGTTGCGGTCAAGAATCGAACCCCGATGCGCGCTTAGCGTTGCCACTCGCAAATGGCGTGCGTCTGCCTGCCGCTCAAGAAATTCTCTATCCAGCACCTGGAGTTGCAAAGCGCGCCCGACGATGGCGACCGCGACCACGGCGAATACCGACATGATCACCAGTCCTCGCCAGCGGAACCGCCATACCGTGTCTCTCCGACGATTTCTGTTCATGGCTTGACCACCAACAACTGCTCGGGACCCGGCACGATCATCTGTAGCTCCTCCCGCGCCATGCGCTCGATCCGCCCATGCGTGGCCCAGGTGCTTTGTTCAAGCTGCAGCCTGCCCCAGTCGATATTCAGAAGATCGCGACTGGATTCCTGTCTTTGCAACTCGGAAAACAGAAGTCGCGATTCATGGCGCGCATAAACAGCGGCAATCGCCGATACCAGAATCGCCACCCACAACAACGACATGGCCAGAATATTCATCCGCGGGTCGGCAAACATTACAAAACCTCCGCGACGCGCAATACAGCGCTTCTGGACCGTGGATTGGCAGTCACTTCGCTGGGGGTCGCCCGAGTGGCCTTGCCGACCAGCGCCAGTTTCGACTTGGCATGATCTGGAATATCCGGCAGGCCGGCATAGACCGGGTCAGGCCTGGCGTTATCTCTCATGAAGCGTTTGACGATCCGATCCTCGAGCGAATGAAAGCTGATCACGCAGAGCCGGCCGTCCCTGGCCAGCAAATCGATGCTTTGCGCGAGACACTGTTCGAGCTCCTGCAGCTCCTCATTGATATGAATCCGGATCGCCTGAAATGTCTTGGTTGCCGGGTGGCGCTTGCGCGGGTGCGCGGGCAGCAGCGCTTCAATGATTTCAGCAAGACCGGCGGTCGTCAGAATCGGTTTCTCCGTGCGCGCCTCCACGATAGCACGAGCGATCCGCCTCGCCTGCCGCTCTTCGCCATAACGAAAAATGACTCGGCTGATTTCGCGCTCATCGGCTTTATCGAGCCAGTCGGCGGCGCTTTGACCCTCGTCTCCAGACATCCGCATATCCAGCGGACCATCCGAACTGAAACTGAAGCCCCGCGCCGGGTCGTCAAGCTGCGGGGACGAGACACCCAAGTCCATCAGTATCCCATCCAGTAAACCAGTCATGCCTTGCTGCCGGACAATGTTGGTTAACTCCCCAAATTTCCCTCGGCAAATTTTGAACCGGGGATCATTCCCTAATTTGGCCTGGCCCGCTGCAACTGCATCGGGGTCCCGATCGATCGCCAGCAGTCGACCCTTTTTATTCAACCTGCCAAGGATGGCCTCGCTGTGCCCTCCCCGGCCAAAAGTACAATCGGCGTAGGTCCCGGATGGTTTAATCGCCATCCCTGCCAGCACTTCTTCAACGAGCACCGGCCTGTGCAAATCCATTTTTTTCACGCGTCGTTACAACGACAGTTTTTCGAGTTCGGCTGGCAGACCGGATTCGCCGGTCTGGTCATTCTTTAGCCACTCATCGATGCGCTTGCTCCAGCGTTTTTCATCCCATAGTTCGAATTTGTTTCCCTGGCCAATCAGCAGCGCCTGCCGGTCGATCGCGGCGAATTCCCTCAGTTCTTTTGTCAACAGCACGCGTCCGTGCGAATCGAGCGCGACATCGCTGGCATAACCAACCATGAACTGCCGGATGAGACGTGCTTGGTCATTCAGGCTGGGCAGTCGGTTCAGTTGTCTCTCGATTTCCACCCAGTCCGGAAGCGGGTACACCAGCAGGCATTGCCGGTCTACGGTGATGATCAGCTGACCCTTGCTGCGCTGGGCAATACGCTCGCGATAGCGCGTTGGAATCGCCAGGCGACCCTTCACGTCTACAGTGACTTTGTTTGCTCCTCGAAACATCTGAAAATCCAGTTGCTGTGGTTGAAAATCCCAGGATTTCCCACTTTTATCCACTTTGCAACACTATAGGGAGCGTGTTGATTGGCTGTCAACCGTGAAAAGTCATATTTTTTAGTTAAGACAGTAACTTAGGAGCAACTGTTCATGCAGGAAACGGCACTCGACAGGCTAAAAATCAGTGACTTGCGATTGCTTTTTCAGGCTAAACCTGAGCTTTCTTACAGATTATCGCTTTATCGCGATTATTGAATCTTTCGGGTCCGGATTTAACCAGTGGGGAGCCGGCCGATAAGCCGGGTTCTGTCGCGGACAATCATTCATCTGGGATCTGCGTCGCCGCAGAACTCAAGCAACCTACCCGGGAACATGCGTGGGCCACGCATGGCATAAAGCCTGTTCCCCTATTTGGTCTTGCTCCAGGTGGGGTTTACCGTGCCGCGGCATGTTGCCACCCGCGCGGTGCGCTCTTACCGCACCGTTTCACCCTTACCGGCGCCGAAGCGCTTAGGCGGTTTCCTTTCTGTTGCACTTTCCGTAGGCTTGCGCCCCCCAGGCGTTACCTGGCACCCTGCCCTATGGAGCCCGGACTTTCCTCTGCACTTAAAGTACAGCGATTGCCTAGCCGACTCCCCACGTCAACGGTAAGCTCATAACCATAAATTCTCAAGTGTTAAAAGCGCGGCTATTCGTCGTCGGCTATTTGCGTCGCCAGCGCATAAAGACTGCGTCGCGCCTGGCCACTGAAGCGGCTGGCAATTCTGGCGGCCTTGGCGGGCGGTAACTCGGTCAGCAGCTCCTTGAGCAAGCGCACGATGTTCGGATCATCGACCGCCTTCTGGTCAGTGGAACCGGCAACCACGATGACCATTTCTCCGCGGGCCATGTTGCTGTCGTCTTCCGCACGGGCGGCCAGCTCACCGAGCGTTCCATAATAGATCGTTTCATATTGCTTGGTCAGTTCGCGGGCCAGGCAGGCGGCGCGATCGCTTCCCAGTACGCTCGCCATATCATGTACTGTTTTTATCAACCGGTGAGGCGCTTCGTAAAAAACCAGGGTCCGCTTTTCGCCGAGCAGTAAATTCAGGTGCTCAATCCGCGCGCTTCCGCGGCTCGGTAGGAATCCTTCAAACACGAACCTGTCAGTCGGTAATCCGGCGATGCTCAGGGCTGCGGTCAGCGCGCTGGGTCCAGGTATCGGGACCGCGGTCAATCCGGCATCACGCAGAGCTCTCAGCAGCCGGTAGCCCGGATCACTCAGCAGGGGTGTCCCGGCATCGCTGATCAACGCGACCGATAAACCGTCGGCCAGCGCCTGTATGATTTCCCCTGCACGCGCTCTTTCGTTGTGTTCGTGCAGGGAAATCAGCTTTTTTTTCAACCCGAGCCGGGTTAACAATCTTCCGCTATGCCGCGTATCCTCGACCGCGACCAGATCGACATCCGCCAGCACCTGTGTTGCCCGGGGGCTGATATCGCCGATATTGCCGATCGGCGTCGCAACCACATAGAGAATACCTGGCTGGTCCGACACGATATAATCCTCGCCTAAGCTGACACTGGATGTCATCCTGCCCTGAGGAAAACCGGCCATGCAAGTCAACAGATCAACAACCAGATTTTCCGCGCTGCTGATTTCAGCAATTCTTGTTGTCTCGTGCGTCGGTGGCGGCGCCGACCAGACACGGCTCGCGTCGCAGGCAACGAGACTGGAACAACGTGGCGACTATCCCAAAGCCGCGGCAGTGTACCTGCGTCTGGCGAGACTGAACCGCGGCGCGGCGCGCGACGGCTACCTCGTTGCAGCCGCATTCGATCTTTATCAAAGCGGCGAAGACGAGCGAGCGAGGGACGCTTTGCGCCGGGTTGCGGGGCCTTTAGAGGGAAATGTCCTGAGCAGATGGGCCCTGTTGAATGCCAGCATCGCGTTGTTGCGACACGATGCCGGGGCAGCGCTCGAGTATCTGGATCAGCTGCCGGGCAGCCTGGCGCGTGAAGACCGGTCATGGGCGACCCTGCTCAGAGGCAAAAGCAGTTTTCAGCTGGATCAGCCCATCAACGGCATCCGGCTTTTGCTCGAACGGGAGATCCTGCTCGCGGACGACAAGGCGCTGGAAAATAATCATCAGGAAATCTGGAATGGATTACAACAAGTGACCCTTCATGCGCTTGATGCGGATCGGCAGGCACATTCAGATCCGTTGATCGCGGGCTGGCTGGAACTCGCAGCGGCAGCAAAAATGGCCGATCGCAATCCGTTCGAGTTCAAGTCGGCAATCGCATTATGGCGTAATCAGTTCCCGGGACATCCAGCAGATGGGTCTTTGTTACTGAGAATTATTGAAGCCTACAGAACGTCGACAGAGTACCCGCAGCAGGTTGCCCTGCTGCTGCCGTTGACCGGGTCTCAACAGTCAGCGGCACAAGCGGTGCGCGAAGGATTTATGGCTGCGTATTATCAGCAAAGCGACGCCAGCCTGCGTCCGGCTATACGCGTCTATGACGTAACCCGGCTCGGCGCCAGGCAGGCATTCCGCCTGGCGATCGTTGAAGGAGCCGATTTTGTTGTGGGACCCCTGACCAGGCCGGCTGTCAGCAGCGTGGCACAAAGCGACACGACACGAATCAAAATGCTGGCATTGAACTTTCTTGATCCGGAAATTGATATCCCGAGCGGCTTTTACCAGTTCGCGCTGATTCCGGAGGACGAAGCCCGTGCTGTTGCAAGGCGAGTCGTGGGGCAGGGTTTGAGCCGGGGACTCGCACTGGTACCTGACAATGATTGGGGAATGCGAATACTGAATTCCTTCGATGAGGAGTTGCGGGCTCAGGGTGCTGAATTGCTTGACTACCGCACGTACGACGTCGGGGCACAGGATTTTTCGGCGCCGATTATGCGCCTGCTGAAGCTGACAGACAGCCGCTCCAGGCTCAGCCGTCTGCAATCCACGCTGGGACTCAAGCTCAATTTCGAACTCCGTCGCAGGCAGGACGTGGAGTTTATCTTTCTCGCCGCAAGACCTGCCCAGGGCAGGCAAATTAGGCCGCAGCTCAAATTTCATTATGCGGCGGATCTGCCCGTTTTTAGCACTTCAGCGATTTTCAGCCCCGACACCGCCAGAAACCACTTGCTGAACGGCATTTTGTTTGCCGATATGCCGTGGATGATCGACCAGGATCTGATTCAAGGACGGCTGCATCGCTCGATGCTGGAAGTCTGGCCGTCACTGGAATCGAGAGGCCGGCTATTTGCGATGGGGTTCGATGCGTTCCGCCTGGTGCCACTGCTGTACCAGGGATCATTCGGTGAACAACCGGTTTCGGGGATGACCGGTATGCTTTGGCTGGACCGGGACCGGCGGATCCGGCGGGAACTGGATTGGGCGGAAATGAGCGGTGGGAAACCACAGTTGCTACCACCGGTTATTTACGATTTTAGTGATCCGGGCGTCGTCGACTCTTCTGGCGTTGCAGACCCTGTACCCGAGAGAGATGACGCCGCCTTCGGAAACTGACCAGCAACGAGACGGCGGGGATGCCGAAAAGATCGCGCTTGGCTATCTGCGCAAAAATGGCCTGGTACTGATCGAAAAGAATTTTCGCTGCCGCGGTGGCGAAATCGACCTGATTATGAAAAACAGCGGCGGCCTCGTTTTCGCGGAGGTTCGTTTTCGCGCAAGCGGGACCGAGGATGCTCTGTACTCGATCAGCAAAGGAAAAAGACGAAGGATCAGAAAAGCCACTTTAATATTTCTTCAGAAAAATCCTTCGCTCGCGAATCTGCCCATTCGATTTGATGTTCTGGCGATCGGTGGCTCCACGATGAATCCCGAGATCCATTGGGTAGCGGACGCCTTTCAGGACGAGTAAGCACATTCATTTCATGAGACAATAAGCGTCGGCAGACACGCCAGATTGCCAATCAGTTCTGGAAAAACCAATGAACAGCGAAGATCGGGTAAAACAACATTTTGCGGACAGCATTGAGACAAAACGCAAGGCCAGCGAACTGGCGCCATTAGTCAGTCGCGGTGCGGCACTAATCACGAAAAGCTTGCTGAATAATGGCAAGGTTCTCAGTTGCGGCAACGGTGGTTCCGCCGGCGATGCACAACATTTTTCCGCCGAGATGCTTAATCGGTTCGAGATGGAGCGCCCGGGATTGCCGGCTGTGGCACTGACGACTGACAGCTCTACGCTGACTTCAATCGCCAACGATTACTCCTACGAGGAAATTTTTTCGAAACAGGTGCGTGCGCTGGGTCAACCCGGAGATGTGTTGCTCGCTATTTCGACTTCCGGCAATTCGGAAAATGTTGTTCGTGCGTGCGCGGCTGCCCATGAACGCGATATGCGCATCGTTGCATTTACCGGGCGGGACGGTGGCGAGATAGCCGGCATCCTCGGCGAAAAAGACATCGAACTACGGGTACCGGCAGAAAATACGGCGCGCATTCAGGAAGTTCACCTCGTGTTTATCCATTGCCTTTGCGATCTTATCGACCGGGAACTTCTTGGCGTGGACGAGTAGCCTGCCTGGGGTCTCGCCGCAATGAGAAACCGCACCTCCGCTCTACCCAAAGCATTTATTGCCCAGCTCAGGTCCGCCGCAGGCAAACAAAACGCAAAAAAAATCCTGACCGACCCGGCCGACTGCTGGGCGTATGCGTATGACAACAGCCGTGGCCAATCGCTGCCTGCGGTCGTGGCACTGCCGGAAAGCACGGCCGAAGTCGCTCGCATCATGGCCGCCTGCGCCGAATACCAGATCGCTGTTTGCCCGCGCGGACTGGGAACTGGAACGACCGGCGCAGCTATTCCGCCCCTGGGCGGCCTGGCCATGTCGTTGGAGCGAATGAACCGGATTATCAGGATAGATCCGGAAAATCGCGTTGCCGTGGTTCAATCCGGCGTCATCAATCAGGATCTGCAGGACCAACTGGAGCCGCATGGGTTTTTCTGGCCGCCCGATCCAACCTCAGCCACGTTTTCCACGATCGGCGGCAACCTGGCCTGCAATGCGGCCGGCCCAAGGTCACTTAAGTATGGAACGCCCAGGGATAATACGCTGGGCCTGCAGGCGGTCACGGCGCAAGGCGCGGTGATCAATACCGGCTGCTACACGACCAAAGGCGTGGTTGGCCTGGACCTGACCCGCCTGCTGATCGGATCGGAGGGCACGCTGGCGATTATCACAGAAGCGACACTGTTGCTGACGCCGACGGCGCCGACACAAACCTCGTTGCGCGCGAGTTACACCTCAATGAAGGCGGCAGCAACGGCAGTGTCACGGATTATGGCGCAGGCAAACCAACCGCGGGCCATCGAGTTTATGGATCGCGGCGCCATTCGCGCCATCGGCAAGCTCGCGCGCAACCCATTGCCCGAAAACACGCAGGCGCTGCTACTCGTCGATGTCGACGGTACGCACGATGCGGTCCGCGAATCTGTCGCCGCGATCAGGGATGCTGCCCAGAGCGAAGAATTGCTGGAGTGGATGACTGTCTCCACCGCGGAGGAAGCGACCGTCCTCTGGCAGGCGCGCAAAGCGTTGTCGCCATCGCTGCGCAAGCTGGCAGCGGGAAAAATCAATGAAGACGTCGTAGTACCGGTGTCACGTATGGCGGAATTGATCGAGCGACTGGAGGGGCTGGCGCAAAAACATCAAATACTAATCGTCAATTATGGGCACGCCGGTAACGGAAATATCCATGTCAATCTGTTGTACGACCCGGATGACGAAAAGCAATCAGCGGCCGCGGAAACATGTCTTGGGAACGTTTTCGAGCTGACACTGGCGTTAGGAGGAAGCCTGTCCGGAGAACACGGCATCGGACTCGCTAAAAGGAATTATATCGGACTGGAAATTGACGCCAATACGATGGCAATGATGCGTGGTATCAAGAGGCAATTCGACCCACAGAACATCCTGAATCCTGGCAAAATATTTCCGAACTGACCCGACGCTGGACCGCCCCTGAGTCAGCGCACGATTTTTAGCTGAGGCCGCTCACCGGGTTTCCCTTTATCCGGACCGCCGGGTCCTGGCGGGTCTGATTCATCGTCGTCGTTAAAAATCATGCCGACGCCGGTCTCCTTGGCGTAAACTCCCTGCACCGCCGATACCGGCAGGGAAACATGCCAGTGTTTGCCCTCGAATAGCGCATCAAACTCAATGTTGTCTTTGCCGAGAGAAAGATTGGTTACAGCATGACTATCGATATTCAGAACAATTTTTCCATTTTCCACAAACTTGTCAGGAACCACCACACCATCGGCGGCGGCATTCACAACGATATGTGCGGAATAACCGCAATCGCTGATCCACTCATGCATTGCACGCAATAGATAAGGCCGCCGTGATGGCTCTGACTGCTTTGCCATACGATTATTCTGCTGATCGAAATACAGAACGGGCTGGCGCCCGTCAGATCCGCATCTCCTGCTCGAGCTCCGACAAACTGGCCTGGAAAGAAGCCCGGGCGAAAACTTTCTTCATATATTGCTGGATTGATTTGGTATTGGCCGGTAGCTCGATTCCGAAATATGGCAACCGCCACAGTATCGGCGCCACAGTGCAATCCACTATCGAGAAGTCGTCGCTGATAAAAAATTGTCTGGCGGCGAATATATCGCTACTCGAAATCACGCTCTCTTTTAGTTGCTTGCGTGCCTGGTTGGCAGACTTCGTGTCGGTATTGCCCTCTATCCTGTCGGCCAACTCGTACCAGTCTTTCTCGATTCGATACAGCGCCAGCCTGAACTGTGCGCGACTGACCGGATCCACCGGCATCAGAGGAGGATGGGGAAACCGTTCGTCAAGATATTCCATAATGACCTGGGAGTCATAAAGGACCAGGTCGCGATCAACCAGCGTTGGAACGCTGTGATACGGATTCAGATCCAAAAGGTCTTCGGGTAAATCCGGCCCTTCGACATCCACCAGGTCGACCGCAATGCCTTTCTCCGCCAGCACTATTCTTGTGCGATGACTGTGCACACACACAGATTTCGAAAACAATGTCATGACGGATCGGCGATTAGCCACTAGTGCCATAATAAACTCCAACTCAGAATATTCGCGGGACTAGCCCGCTTGTTATTTTATGTCTTTCCAGTATTCCTGCTTAAGCAGGTAAGCAAAAAGAAAGAATATCAACAGGAACATCAGCACCCGGACACCTAACACTTTGCGCTCCAGTTTTACGGGTTCACTGATGTACTCAAGAAAGTTGGCAAGATCACGAACGAATTGATCGTATTCTTCGGGACTCAGCAGGCCCTCGGTGATCTGTTCAAATCCGACCATCACCTTGTGTACACCGCCACTGGCATCGATGTTAGCCTCATAAACGGGTCTTCGTAGCCCTTGCAGCTCCCACAAGACATGCGGCATGCTGGCGCCTGGCAAAAATACGTTATTGGTCCCGCTGCGGCGGCCAGGATCGGAATAAAAACCCTTCAGGTAATTGAAAACGTAGTCGGTTCCTTTGGCGCGCGCGACCAAGCTGAGATCCGGCGGCACCTGACCAAACCAACGACCGGCATCCAGTGGATCCATCGCGATATTCATCGTATCGAGCAACTTTTCCCCGACAAACATCAGATTTTCCATCATCTGCTGCTCGCTCAACTGAAGATCATCGGCCAAGCGGTTGTAACGGACATATTTTGCCGAGTGACAACCCATACAGTAATTAACAAAATGTGCGGCGCCGCGTTGCAGGGACTGAACACTGCTCAGTATGTTATTTGCCGGCTCCATCCGGATGCCATCTTCGCTGGCGGCAATCAATGCTGGCGAAAACACGAAAGAACCGAGGACGACACTACCGATTATTTTCCGCTTAATCATGATAGGTCACCCTGTCCGGCACCGGCTTGGTTTTGTCCCATCGTGTATAAAACGGCATTAAAAGGAAGAACAGGAAATAAATGGCAGAAAATACCCGGGCCGCCTGAGTAAATGCAGTCGTAACCGGCTGCATGCCCAAATATCCCAGCGCGACGAAACTAATCGCGAACAAAGTGACCGCAAGTTTAAAAATCCAACCACGGTAACGAATGGATTTGACCGGTGACTTATCGAGCCAGGGCAAAAGAAACAACAATACGATTGCCCCGCCCATTAGCAACACACCCAGAAGCTTGTCCGGAACGGCACGCAGGATCGCGTAGAACGGCGTGAAATACCATACCGGCGCAATATGCTCCGGCGTCTTCAGGCTGTTGGCCGGCTCAAAATTGGCGTGCTCAAGAAAATACCCGCCCACTTCCGGCGCAAAGAAAACCACGGCGGAGAAAATGGCCAAAAAAACGGCAACACCCACAATGTCCTTAACCGTGTAATACGGGTGAAAAGGAATTCCATCGAGCGGAATTCCCCTCTCATCCTTGTTCTCCTTGATCTCGATGCCATCGGGATTGTTCGAACCAACTTCGTGCAGAGCGAGAATATGAGCAATGACAAGGAAAATCAGCGCAAGCGGTACAGCGATGACATGCAGCGAAAAGAAGCGGTTCAGCGTGATGTCGGAAATAAAGTAATCGCCACGAATCCATTCGACCAATACCTCACCAATACCAAACGGGATCGCGCTGAACAACGAAACGATGACCTGAGCGCCCCAGTAGGACATTTGGCCCCAGGGCAACAGATAACCAAAAAAAGCCTCGGCCATCAGGGCGAGGTAGATCAGCATGCCAAAAATCCACAACAACTCGCGAGGTTTTTTGTATGAGCCGTACAGAATCCCGCGGAACATGTGTAAATAAACAACGATGAAAAACGCCGACGCGCCCGTGGAATGCATGTACCTGACCAGCCAGCCCCAGTTAACGTCACGCATGATGTACTCAACCGACGCAAACGCTTCTTCGGCCGACGGCTTGTAACTCATCGTCAGAAAAATACCGGTAACAATTTGCAGCACCAGGACCAGCATCGCCAGAGAGCCGAAGTAGTACCAGAAATTAAAATTCTTCGGCGCGTAATATTCAGAAAGATGCTCGCGGAACATCTTGCTCAGCGGGAACCGCGCATCGATCCAAACGAGCAACGCCTGCATATGCTCGGAAACGCGCTCGAGTATCTCGGTCTTTTCCGATCTCACGCCACAACCCCACTATCGTTGCCGATCAGAATTGTCGAGTCTCCGACATAGCGGTGTGGAGGAACGATCAGGTTGGTCGGTGCCGGAACACCCTTGTAAACACGTCCAGATAAATCAAATTTCGAACCATGACACGGACAGAAAAAACCGCCTGGCCAGTCGGCACCTATTTCGGGATCGCCAGGCTGAAATTTTTCCAGTGGCGCGCATCCCAGGTGAGTACACACTCCTTCAAGCACCAGGTACTCGGGCCTGACCGACCTGTGCTGATTCGCTGCATAAGAAGGCTGTTGAGGTTCGTTTGAAAACGGATCCCGAAGATCGTCTTCGATTTGATTCAGGCTGGCGAGCATTTGCGGAGTACGGCGCAAAATCCAGACCGCTTTTCCTCGCCACTTAATCGCGACCATGGAACCCGGATCTATCTTCGAAATATCAACTTCAACCGGCGCTCCAATCGCCTGCGCCCTGGCGCTGGGATTCCAACTGGACACAAATGGCACGACGGCCAGAACCACCCCGACGGTACCGGTTATCGTCGTGGCCACCGTCAGGAAATGACGTCTGCCCAGATCAACGTCACCACTCATGATATATAGAACTCCCTTACAGCAGCGCCCTGTTTTGGTTAATTTTCAGTTGGCCGCGAGAAAGAATTGCGGTCCGGGTATTTTCGGATGGCGCATTATACACTGGCTGTCAATAGCTGACGATGAGCGGCCATGTAATACTTGCCGTTTGCTATCGAACCAGAATTACCGGTGCGAATAATTGTGATGCGAAGAAATCGATGAAAGGACGATGGCCGAATATAGTCGGCTTTCTGGCCAGATCCGTCGTGCTGGGGCTGGCCATCGCGTTCTTATTTGTCTGGGCGAGGCCGCAGTGGCTCGAGGGGCCAGCCCAGCCCGATACACCCAACCGGCAACCTGCCGGGCAGGACTCCTTTGCCGACAGCGTATCGGCGTCGATCCCGTCTGTGGTCAATATTTATTCGCTTAGAATCGTCAATCGAGAAGACAGGCAGGATGCGGTCAGGCGAATATTTCGAAATAGCGCCGATGGACGGCCGCAGAGACAGCAGCGTAGTCTCGGTTCGGGTGTGATCATTCGTAGTGACGGTTACGTCATTACCAATCATCACGTCATCGAAAACGCAGACGAAGTAAGCGTGCAGCTGCTGGATGGCCGGGAATTCAAAGCCACTCTCGTCGGACAAGACATTGACACGGATCTGGCTCTCCTTCGGGTCCCCGTTACCGACTTGCCCGCAATCCCGATGGGCCGCTCCGATCAGATGAAAACCGGTGACGTCGTATTGGCGATCGGAAATCCGTACGGCCTCAGCCACTCAGTAACACAAGGCATTGTCAGCGCCACCGGCCGCGCCCAGCTCGGTCTGTTTACATTTGAGAACTTTATCCAGACCGACGCGGCAATCAATGAAGGTAACTCGGGCGGAGCGCTGGTCAACACAGACGGTGAACTGGTGGGCATCAATACCGCCGTTCTGTCTGCCAGTCTGATGCCCGACGGGATCAGTTTTGCAATTCCCGTCAACCTGGTGCGGGGAGTCAGCCAGCAACTCATTACCCATGGCCGGGTTATTCGTGGATGGCTGGGTGTCTCACCGCAAAATTTAAGCGCTCAGCGGTCGGAAGATATTGGGATACCGGGCACGATCGGAATTGAACTTTACGATGTCAATGGCGATGGACCGGGGTTCCGCGCCGGTTTACGGCCTGGCGACGTGATCACCCGAATCGATACCAATGTGATTCGTTTTTCGCGCGACGCGCTCAACCTGGTCGCAGGCATGAGTCCGGGCTCTGAAATCCTGATCGACGGCCTCAGGGACGGGCGCAGTTTCCAGGTATCGGCGGTCATCGAAGAACGACCGCCGATTCCTTGACGGCACCCTTGCCGATGTCGATGTGTCGACGTCAGTTGCGATCATTGACGCGGCGTATCTCCGCACCCAACAGGCGAAGTTTTTCCTCGATGCGCTCGTATCCACGATCTATGTGATAGATACGCTCGACCCGCGTTTCGCCGTCGGCCACCAGGCCGGCCAGAACGAGACTGGCGGAGGCCCTGAGGTCGGTGGCCATCACTGGCGCACCGGTCAGATGCTTCACCCCGCGGGAAATGGCGGTGTTGCCTTCAAGCTGAAAATCGGCGCCCATGCGCTGCATCTCGAGCACGTGCATGAAACGATTCTCGAAGATGGTTTCGGTGATCCTCCCGGTGCCATCGGCGATGGCATTCAGAGCGGCGAACTGAGCCTGCATATCCGTCGGAAATGCCGGGTAGGGAGCCGTGCGCAGACTGACCGCTTGCGGCGACCTGCCCCGCATATCGATTTCGACCCAGTCCTCCCCGGTAGTCACGATGGCCCCGGCCTCGCGCAACTTGTGCAGAATCGACTCCAGGTGACTCGGGCAAACATCCTTTACCCGCACATGACCGCCGGTTATCGCTCCCGCTACCAAATAGGTCCCGGCTTCGATCCGGTCCGGCAATACACGATAATGGGTACCGTGCAGACTCTCGACACCTTCGATGACCAGAGTATCGGTGCCGGCACCGGCAATCCTGGCGCCCATTGCGTTCAGACATTCGATCAGGTCGACGACTTCGGGTTCGCGCGCCGCATTTTCTATGATGGTTTCGCCATCGGCCAGGGTCGCCGCCATAACCAGATTTTCCGTGCCGGTCACAGTTACCGTATCAAGAACCAGTCTCGCGCCTTTGAGCCGCTCGGAACGGGCCCGTATGAACCCATTATCGATTTCCACATCGGCACCCAGCGCACGTAACCCTTCGACATGCAGATTGACCGGGCGCGTGCCGATCGCGCAACCGCCGGGCAACGAGACATCGGCCTTCCCGTATCGCGCCAGCAACGGACCGAGCACCAATATCGAGGCGCGCATGGTCTTAACCAGCTCGTATGGCGCTTCAAACTCGGAAATCGTTGTCGGATCGACTTCAATCGAGAGCTTCTCGTCTATCGTGACCCCCACACCAAGACGACCCAGCAATTCGATCGTGGTCGTCACATCGTGAAGATGTGGAACGTTACCGATCCGGACCGGCTCGCTCGATAATAATGTAGCCGCCAAAATTGGCAGAGTCGCATTTTTCGCGCCCGATATGCGTACTTCGCCTTCAAGGCGCCTGCTACCTTGAATAAGCAGAGCATCCAAGATCAGGCCCGCCCGGACTCTTGTACGGCGTCCCACTCATCCGGACTGTATGCCCTGATGGTTAACGCGTGAATCTCGCCACCGACCAGTTCTCCAAGCGACCGGTAAATCATCTGATGTCTCTGAATCTTGCTTATACCAACGAAATCGGGGGCGATAATCAGCGCTGCGAAATGGCTGCCGTCGCCACTTTCTACCTGAACCCGGGCGCCAGGCAGATCGGCGCCAATCAATTCTTCAACTTGCTTCGCCTGCATGGAATACTCTTTTCTGGGCTAACACCGGCTGCGCCTGGCGACGGATGATGTGCAAATAATGAAACGAGGGAGCGAATGTTAAAGAAAAAAACACCGGGCGAATAGCTACCCCGACCATATTTATCGTGCCCACGCGCCTGCGGGCAGTGTACTATTGGCCGCTTTCGGGCAAGAAACAGTCGCTGGAAATG
>CAZMOM010000021.1:0-9212 GCA_964568075.1 uncultured Gammaproteobacteria bacterium | reverse complement strand
GCTATATATTGTCACCATTACCTTAGCTGGATTCGTATTGCTCGTTTGGGGGGCAGATCGATTCGTTCTCGGCGCCGGCGCTATGGCGCGCAATTTTGGTATCTCCCCGCTGCTGATTGGCTTGACTATTGTCGGTTTCGCCACCTCGGCGCCTGAAATCATGGTGTCCGCAATGGCATCTATCCGCAACAACCCGGGGCTCGCTATCGGCAACGCGATCGGTTCGAATATTGCCAACATTGGCCTCGTCCTGGGCGCCACCGCGTTAACAATGCCGATGAACATCCAGTCGGAGACCCTGCGCAGAGAAATTCCGGCACTTTTGGCCGTGACACTGCTGAGCGTAATGTTGTTCCTGGACAAGTTTATCAGTCGAACCGATGGCGTTGTGCTGTTGATGGGTTTGGGCCTGTTGCTTTACTGGATGGGCAGACTGGGATTTCGTTCCGCGGCAAGCGACCCGATGGTGGCCGAATACGCCGCGGAAATCCGCTCGGACATGCCAACCCGGACGGCGCTTGGCTGTTTTTTGCTGGGTCTTGCCGTGTTGTTAACCGGCGCACATTTTCTGGTCCAGGGCGCGATTGGCATCGCTCATGCCGTCGGCGTGTCCGATTTGATTATCGGTCTGACGATCGTCGCCGTTGGCACCAGTCTCCCTGAGCTGGCTGTTTCGATCGTCAGTGCATTGAAGGGAGAACACGATCTCGCATTCGGTAACATTATTGGCTCGAACATGTTTAATCTGCTGGCCGTTATCGGGGTCGCGGCCACCATCAGTCCGACCGAGATCGACGCTAGCGTTTTGACATTGCATTTGCCGGTAATGGTAGGTCTGACCCTGGTTGTTTTCGCGATTGCCTACAATTTTGGTGGCCGCGGCCGGGTTTTCAGAGCAGAAGGGTTTTTGTTGTTAATGGCTTTCCTGGCTTATCAGGCATACGTTATCCGGGGAGCCGATCCCCAAATCAGCTTTTGAGGATATGCCGGATATAGAAATGCCGCGGATCGATAAAGACAAAGTTCTCGCGCTCGCCAAAAAAGTGCTGGACACGGAGGCGGCCGCGATTACCGCTCTCGCCAACAGGCTCGGCGAAGAGTTTTCACTCGCCTGCCAGCTCTGTATTGATTGCCGGGGTCGTATCGTTGTTACCGGAATGGGAAAATCCGGCCACATAGGAAGCAAAATAGCTGCGACACTGGCCAGCACCGGCAGTCCGGCATTTTTTTTGCATTCCGGGGAAGCAAGTCATGGCGATCTGGGTATGATCACCAAGGAAGACGTCGTGCTGGCCGTTTCCAACTCGGGTGAAACGAGTGAAATCATTACGATTCTGCCGCTAATCAAGCGGCTGGCGGTCCCGATGATTACCCTGACCGGAAATCCCCAGTCGACTCTCGCCAAAGCGGCTGACGCCAACCTGGATGTCAGCGTTGATCAGGAGGCCTGCCCGATGAACCTGGCACCCACCGCGAGTACAACGGCGACGCTGGCGATGGGCGATGCGCTGGCAGTGGCCCTGCTGGAATCCAGGGGATTCACCGAAGAGGATTTCGCCCGTTCACATCCTGGCGGCAGATTAGGTCGCCGCCTGCTCCTGCATGTTGGTGACCTGATGCATGTTGGCGAACTGGTCCCCAAAGTGATTATCGGCACGGTCCTCAGCGAGGGTCTGCTTGAGATGAGTCGTAAAGGTCTGGGCATGACTGCGATTGTGGACAAGAAAAATCGGCTGACCGGCATTTTTACCGATGGCGATCTCCGGCGCAGCCTTGACGATGCCGTCGATATTCACAACACGAAGATAGACAAGGTAATGACGACCGGCGGGAAAACCATACGCGCGGATATGCTGGCGGCCGAAGCGGTACACCTGATGGAAACCCACAAGATAACAGGGTTGATCGTGGTCGACGACGACAACAAAGTTGTTGGCGCCATGAATATCCACGATCTTTTTCGCGCCGGCGTAGTGTAGGCCAATGGCGGATGATCTGGCAAAACTCGCTGCTTCAATTAAATTGTTGGTCCTGGACGTCGACGGCGTTTTGACCGATGGTCGCCTGTATTTTTCTGCCAGCGGTGACGAAACGAAAGCATTCCATGTTCGCGATGGCTATGGCATCAGGAAGCTAATGGCCGCTGGCGTTCAGGTTGCGATCGTTTCGGGGCGCAAGTCGAACGCCGTTTCGCGCCGTATGAACGAACTCGGGGTCGAATATGTCTATCAAGGATGTCGCGACAAACTTGCGGTCCTTGCGGAATTGCTCAAAAAACTAGACCTGAACGCCGGACAGTGCGCATTTATGGGAGACGACCTGCCCGATCTCGAAGTCATGAAAACGGTGGCTTTGCGTCTCTGCGTGGCTGACGCGGACCCGGGGCTGGCCCGTATCGCTACCTGGCAAAGCCTTGCAAATGGCGGTGCCGGCGCGGTCAGAGAAGCCTGCGATTTCATTCTCAAATCGCGGCAAGGCGATCGGTAATGAGTCTTCGCGGAGTCATCGCCTTTGGCCTCCTCCTTGCTGCGCTGGTATTCAGCCAGCGGTTTTTAACGCGCCCCCAGGAAGCTTCGTCGATGCAGGTGCCGACGCCACGACCGGTAAAAGGTTATTACCTCCGCGACGTCGTACTTGAACAAAGCGATAGCGACGGCAAGCCGTTGTATCTCATCCGGGCAAGTAAGATAGAACAACTGCCAAAACGCGACGGGATTCAGTTGAGCATGGTCAGGATTAGTTATCCCGGCGACGAGCCAGATCAGGGCTGGGACCTGAGCGCCGATAAAGGCGAAATTAGCGCCGACGGGAACAATATTATCCTGCGCGAAAACGTGCGGGCAATTGAAAGAGGGGAAAATGCGATGCGGCTGATCCGCACCGATGAACTGATTTTCGATCCAGCGACTTCGATTGCGCGCACCGATGCGGAGGTGATCGTGGAACTGGATGGCCACCAGCTCTCTGCCACTGGCATGGTGGCAGACTTGAAGACTAACAAACTAGAGCTACAATCAACCATTAATGCACGTTTTGAACCTTAAATTCTGGCTGCTTTTTTTCTGCCTGCTCAGCGCACGTAATGGCCTGGGTCAGCAGCTTCCCGAAGCGATCGATCTGCAGGCCGCATCTTCAACGTATGACCGCGACAACGGGCACCTGGTGTTTAAGGATATCACTATCAGCCAGGGTGAATTGAAAATCAGTGCGCATCTGGCTGAGGCCACCGACCTGGAATTCGAAAATGCCGCCTGGGTTTTTTCCGGTGCGGTAATAATCAGCCTGGAGGGCACGATAATTTCGGCGGACAAAGCCGTCATCGATTTTCGGGAGCACAGCCTGGTTCGCGCCAGCATCACGGGACACCCGGCAACTATCCGCAGGGAATCGAGCGAGAAGGACGATGCGATTCTCGGACAAGCTGATGAGATGGTCTATGACCGTGTGGCGGGAACGCTGCGCCTCAGGGATAATGCGATCATCAGCGCCGGCAACAGCGAGATCAGTGGCAGCAGTCTTCTTTACGACTTCAGTACCGAACAGGTCGTCGCCGGTTCGCCGGATGATGATGCTCCGGGTGTTCGGATCATTATCACGCCCCCGGAAAAACCCGATGAAGAATCTGCGTCCGCTCCAAACGATGCCGCAACGAACCAAAATGCGGAAGACGATTCGTGACCCGGTTGACGGCGACCGGCCTGACCAAGAGCTACCGTTCGCGATGTGTAGTGGCCGGTATTTCAATGAATGTGTCGGAGGGCGAGGTTGTCGGTCTGCTGGGGCCCAATGGCGCGGGAAAAACCACGGTATTCTACATGATCGTGGGTCTGATTCCCTGTGACCGCGGGAGAATCACTATCGATGAAACCGATCTGACCGGATTGCCCCTGCACAAGCGAGCAAAGCTTGGCCTGGGATACCTCCCGCAGGAGGCGTCCATTTTCCGAAAACTGACGGTTGAGCATAATATTATGGCCATTCTGGAGTTGCGTCCTGACCTCGACCGAGCCAGCCGGGAATCTGAACTCGAAGAGTTGCTGGAAGATCTGCATATCGCGCCAGTCAGAAATTCACTGGGGATCAGCCTGTCCGGCGGCGAGCGGCGCCGCGTGGAGATCGCCCGTGCCTTGGCAGCCAAACCCCACTTCGTTTTGCTTGACGAGCCTTTCGCCGGGGTCGACCCGATTTCGGTCCTGGATATTCAGCGCGTTATCACCCAATTGACCGAGCGCGACATTGGCGTCCTGATTACTGATCATAATGTGAGAGAAACACTGGGAATTTGTAAAAGAGCCTATATTCTTCATCAGGGGAAGGTCATCGCCGAGGGGGAACCGGATGACATACTATCCAGCCAGCAAGTCCGTGAAGTATATTTGGGCGAATCGTTCAGACTTTAGCGTAAATGGGGAACGGACTGGTTTATGTTAAAACCATCCCTGCAACTGAAAATCAGCCAGCAGCTGACCATGACGCCTCAGCTGCAGCAAGCGATACAGTTGCTGCAATTGCCGGTCATGGATCTGCAGGCTCAGATTCGGGAAGCGCTGGAAAAAAACATCATGCTCGAAACCGGGGAAGACCCGGGCAGCACCACTGCCGAACCGGACGAGACGTTGCAGACGACACCGCCGGAGCCAACGACCGCCGATGTCGCGGTTGGCGAGTGGCGCGACGAAAATTATGTCGGGCCGGCAGCCTCACACTGGAATGCCGACGACTTCCTGCCGACGCCCGACATCGTCGATCGCAGCCAGGAAACACTTTGCGATCATCTGCTTTGGCAGCTGGAACTCGAATCTCTCTCGCCCAAAGAAAGAGTAATCGGCCGCACCATCATTGATGCTATCTCTGAAGACGGTTATCTGTTCGAGCCCCTGGATGAGATTCGGCAGACCTTGCTGCCGGATATCCAGGCCGAAGACGATGAACTGCAAAACGTACTCTCGGTGATACAACGGTTCGACCCTTCCGGGATCGGCGCGAGGTCTGTCGAGGAATGTCTGCGACTGCAGCTCGATCAGTTCCGACCAGATACGCCCGGTCTCGAACTCGCCCACCGGCTGGTCGCTGAACACCTGGATCTCGTGGCATCGCTGGATTTTGCTCGTCTTCGCCAGATGCTGAGGGTCAATGAGGATTTGCTGGAACATGCGCTGACCGCGGTACGGGCCTGCCAGCCCAAGCCCGGCTATGCGGTGCAGAGTACAACGCCCGATTATATCGTCCCGGACATTTATGTCAGAAAGCAGGACAACACCTGGCTGGTTGAAACCAATTCCGCTGTTTCGCCGAAACTCAGGGTCAATCAGACCTACGCGGATTTGCTGCGCAGCGGCAGCGACCATATGGCACTGAAAGCGCAGCTCCAGGAGGCCCGCTGGCTGGTTCGCAGCCTGGAAATCAGAAACGAAACTCTTCTTAAGGTCGCAACGTCTATAATTAAAAGGCAGACACGTTTTCTGGAGCATGGCGAAGAATACATGCAGCCGTTGATTCTAAAGGATATTGCCATCGCCGTGGATATGCATGAATCGACCATCTCAAGGGTGACAACGAATAAATATATGCACACACCGCGCGGAGTGTTCGAGTTTCGCCACTTCTTTTCGAGCCACGTGTCCGCAGACGACGGCATACAGCAATCTGCCGTAGCGGTGCGGGCGAAAATAAAGAAGCTTCTGGCATCGGAAAACAAAAATAAGCCGCTGAGCGATAACAAAATTGCCCAAGAACTTGGCAACGTCGGAATTAATGTCGCGCGCCGCACGGTGACGAAATACCGCGAGGCAATGAATATACCATCATCCAGTGAACGTCGGCGGCTAGCTGCCCGCTGATTTCGTCGAATCGAATACTTATACAAGGAGCGCCGCATGCAATTATCGATAACCGGTCATCACGTCATCGTTACCCCCGCATTGCGTGAATATGTAGATAACAAACTGGTCCGTCTTGAGCGCCATTTTGAAAATGTAACGGACATACATTGCGTCCTGTCGGTGGAAAAGTTGCGCCACAAGGCGGAAGCGACGGTTCAGGTCACTGGCGGCACGTTGTTTGCAGATGAGGTACAGGAAGACATGTATGCGGCGATCGACGGATTAATCGACAAGCTTGACCGGCAGGTAAAAAAGCACAAGGAAAAACTCCAGGACCACCATGCGCGCGATGCGCAAAAACCTCGATACACCTGAACATAGATTCACCGAACATATTATGGACGTGGAAAAGTTACTGCCGCCGGATCGGGTAGCGTGCAATGTCGATGCGCGCAGCAGAAAGCACCTGTTTGAGATACTCAGCGAAATGCTCGGCAATTCGGAATCAACCGAGTTGCCGGCCAGCGAAATATTCAGCGGACTGGCGCAACGCGAACAGCTGGGTTCGACCGGCCTGCAAAACGGGATAGCGATTCCACATGGACGCGCCGCGGGCCTGCTCCACCCGAGCGCCGCTTTTGCCAAACTGGTTGAGCCCGTGGACTATGGGGCTCCGGACAATAAGCCTGTCGACCTGGCGCTGGCAGTGCTGCTTCCGGAAGGCGAGCAAAATATTGAGATTCTTGCCTTGACCGCCGAAGTCCTGAGCGACCCGGAATTACAATCGCAATTGCGTGCCTGCAGCAACAGTCGTTCGCTACATGAATTGCTAATCGCGACCGCGCGAAAGTGGACAAACAGTCAGACGTGATAAGAAAGCCATTATGCGACTGATCATCGTCAGCGGGCTATCCGGCAGTGGCAAGAGTGTCGCCCTGAATATGTTGGAGGACCTGGGCTACTATTGCATAGACAATCTTCCGGCCCGGTTGGCAAATAATGTCGTTGGTCAGGCCGTCGATTCCGGCGATGACCGCTATCAAAAAATCGCCATCGGCATAGATGCCCGAAACCGTGCTGAAGATCTCGCCCAGGTCCCCGTGTTGTTAGCCGAGCTCAAAGACAGCGAAATCAACAGCGAATTGATTTTCATCCACGCTGACGATGGCGTCCTGCTCAATCGTTACAGTGAAACACGCCGCCGGCATCCGTTGAGCGACAAGCTGATCGGATTACGCGAGGCAATTGAACTGGAACGTGAAATTCTTGCCCCGGTCACAGACGCTGCCGATCTGGTACTGGACACTTCACGAACCAGCGTGCACGAATTGAGAGAAATCGTGCGCGAGAGAGTTGATCCTAGGGAAGCGGGAAGGCTGTCTTTACTGTTTCAGTCGTTCGGCTTCAAACATGGGATCCCCGGCGATGCCGATTTCGTTTTCGACTGCCGCTGTCTGCCAAATCCCTATTGGGAACCGCCACTCCGGGATTCGACGGGTCTTGATCAGGACGTCATCGACTTCCTCGAATCGCATGATTCCGTCGGTCGAATGATTGACGATATTGATGGTCTGCTAAAGACCTGGCTGCCTGAGTTCGTGCGCGAGAACAGGAACTACCTGACCGTGGCGCTCGGCTGCACCGGCGGCCAGCACCGTTCGGTTTACGTCTGTGAGAATCTGGCCAGGCGATTCGCCGACGAATACCAGCATGTATTGACCCGCCACAATGAATTAAGCGACATAAAGAACGCTTCCTGAAAAACGCCAGTAAACCATGCGCTCCACACGGTTAGACCTGTCAGCGTATCCTAGTTAAACTCCGACTGCGTTCACATGAACATGAATAGTGGCGCATCAGTGGGGATCAGGCATGACGGCAGAAATTTTAACAGCGGCAGAATCTCGCCTGCAGACGCTGCGCTCTGCCCTGGAGTCAGGGGGCTTGCGCCAGGTCAGCGGACTGATCAATACGCTACACCCCGCTGAAATCGGAAATCTTCTGGAATCCCTGCCACCGGCAGAACGGGAAGTCGTTTGGGAGCTGGTGGGCAAGGATATTGAGGGCGATGTACTCGTCGAACTCAACGATGAGGTCCGCGGCAAGCTGATCGAGGACATGGATGCCGAAGAATTGCTCGCGGCTATAGATGGACTCGAAGTCGATGACCTCGCCGACCTGATATCAGATTTGCCGGAAACGATCACGCTCCGAATTCTGCGCTCGATGGACCAGCAAGATCGCGAGCGGCTCGACGCCGTCCTGGCTTATCCGGAGGACAGCGCCGGCGGTCTGATGAATACCGACACGGTAACGGTCCGCCCGGAGGTAACGCTGGAAGTGGTGTTGCGCCATATGCGGCAAAGAAAGGAAATTCCGCAGGGTACCGACCTGTTCTTTGTTGTCGATCGGCATGATCGCTATCTCGGCGGTCTGGACATCAGTTGTCTGCTAACGAATGACCCGCAAACGACCGTCGAAAAATTGATTAATAGCGATCTGACGGGAATTCCGCCCGAGACACCGGCAACAGATGTTGCCAGCCTGTTCGAGGACCGGGATCTTCGTTCCGCGCCCGTGGTTGACAGCGATGGGCGTCTGCTCGGCCGAATCACCGTCGATGATGTCGTCGACGTTATTCGCGATGAAGCGGAACATTCTCTGATGAGTATGGCGGGCCTGGATGAAGAAGATGATATGTTTGCCGGCGTTTTTACGAGTTCGCGCCGCCGTGCAATCTGGCTCGGCGTTAACCTGGCAACCGCTTTTCTCGCCGCCTGGGTTGTCGGCCTGTTTCAGGCGACACTGGCGGAAGTCGTCGTTCTGGCTGTCCTCATGCCTATCGTCGCCAGCATGGGTGGTGTCGCAGGCAGCCAGACTTTGACGCTGATGATCCGTGGGATGGCGCTCGGGCAAGTGGAGAAATCCAACGCGCGCTGGTTAATGCTAAAAGAAACTGCGATCGGTCTGCTCAATGGCCTGGGCTGGGCGACTGTGGTCGCGCTGGCCGTTATTTTTTGGTTCCGGAACTGGCAGATCGGCGCTGTTATCGCGGCCGCGATGGTCATCAACCTGATTGTAGCGGCGGCTTCGGGTGTCGTCGTACCGCTGGTGCTAAAACGCATGGACGTTGACCCGGCTCTGGCGGGCGGCGTCGTGTTGACCACCATTACCGATGTGGTGGGATTCATGTCATTCCTCGGACTCGGTACGCTATTCCTCACCTGAAAGATCGCGACGCAAAACTTTTGGCGCGATCAGGCTGCTGATCGGTTCGTCGTACAGGAAAGCCCTCAGCGTATCTTCCTGTGCCGTCGCGTCACGATACCCCAGCCGGATCAACTCGCGGGTAAACCCTCGCTCGAACAGCAAGTAACTGATCAGCTGCCT
>CAZMOM010000020.1:0-60853 GCA_964568075.1 uncultured Gammaproteobacteria bacterium | reverse complement strand
GCAATCAAGCATCTAGCGCAACATCAACTGTTGAGTTTTCACACAGCCTCGGCCAGAAGCAGACATTACGATGAGTCAGTTTCCAACGGTCGTCGCAAACCGTTCGCAGGTTCCTTCGACTGGTTGCCAGACGGCCTATTCACAAATCAAACTGTCGCCCGCTGGTTGACAGACATCCGGCCAGCCATGTTCACGCCAGTAATCCAACAGTCCCAGCTCAGTGACAAGCTCTGCAAACCGCGGGTCCTGACGAAACGGCGCCATGTCGTCTCGCCATAATTGCCACCAGCTAGCGGGTCCAGCGGAATCGCGACGCAGATTGACCACTCGATAGGCGTCATCGATTCTGCCATAACCGACATAGCCCGGCAGCCAAAACCTAAAAAGGATCATCGATTCATACTCTGCGAGCGTCTCAAGCAACAACGGCCTTTTCGCCGTATCCCTCTTTGCCTCGATAACCAGTTTGAAGATTCTGACCGAGGAATTGTATAGATCGGCGAGCTGCTTGTCGTACTGCTCGGCCAACTCGATCGCCCGGTCGAATTCCCCGAGACGAAGGTTCGCCATCGTCTGGACGTACAAACCAAGGCCGTAGCCCAGATCCGCCGCGGCCGCGCCATATTTCAGCGCGTTGTGGGTATCGCCGAGCCACAAATAGACCCACGCCAGATTGCCATTGGTAGCCAGGTGCAGCGGATCCAGCTGGTGGGCAATCAGGTTTTCTTCAAGCGCATCGTGCATGCGGCCGACCGAGAGCAGGTGCTCGCCATACCAAAGGTGTGCAGTCGAATTCTTCGGCTCGCTGGTAATGGCACGCAGGTAATACGCTTCCGCTTCTTCCCATTTTCTGTCGGTGCGAGCGATATCGCCCAGGACCGCATAAGCTTCGGCCAGAGAATCATCCAGCATCAGTGCCTTCTGCGCAGCAGACAGCCCCAGGGGATGTTGCTCAGCCATCAGTGCGTCAGAATACACCGGCAAAGTAATATGCGCCGCCGCCAGGCTCGACCAGGCCTGGGCAAACAGCGGATCGAGCTTTGTTGCCTGCTCGAACAAGTCGATGGCATGCCGGATATTGTCCTCTCCTCGACGCTGCCAGAAATAACGGCCCCTGAGATAAAGCTCGTAGGCTGCCAGATTTTCAGTGGGCTTCCGGGCATAGGCCATTGCCTCTTGCTCTCCCGCCCCCAGGGCAATTTTTAACGCCTGCACAATCTGTCCGGATATTTCATCCTGGATTGCGAAAATGTCCTCCAGTTCGCGGTCATAGGTCCCCGACCACAGGTGACTGTCGGTGCGCACATCGATTAGCTGCGCAGTGATGCGGACAGTGTTGCCCGCTTTGCGAACGCTGCCCTCGAGTACATGATCGACGTTTAGTTGCTTGGCTATATCGGGGATACTGATGTCCTTGCCCTTGAAGGCAAATGAAGAGGTTCGCGACACCACCCTGAGCCCGTCTACCTTGATCAGGACATTCAGCAGTTCTTCTGCAATGCCATCGGAGAAATATTCGTTGCCGGGATCATCGGACATGTTGACGAAGGGAAGCACGGCGATGGATTTTTCAGCAGTCTCTGATTTTCCGGGCTCGCTCACCTGCTCGGTTACGGCCTGGGTCGTAGCCCGCACTAATTCAGCGTCCCGCGACGGACCGAGTACGAACTTGTCGAAAGCGAAGAAACCCAGCGCCAAAACCAGTGCTGCGATAATAAGGTAATCGATCTTTCGCCCGGTTATGTGAGTGATGGACTGGCTGCGATCGACATCCTTTTCACGTTTGATGCCCTCCGGGGTGATTTCAAACGCCCAGGCAAAGATCAATGCCAGGGGGAACCCGATCAGTATGAAGGCCGTCACCAAGGTCACGGACCAGTCGGGAAGCTTAATAATAGGAAAGATCGTGGCTGTGACTTCGATCAAAAGCCAAGCCACAACCGCATAGGCGATCGCCACCTTGATGACGTTACGGCGCTTGAGTTCCCGGAAAATGGACATCAGTGAATTTCCCTGTCTTTAGCATAGTATAGTCCTGCACCTTTGGGTGGCTTGAGACCAGCCAGGGCGAGTAGTCAAAACACGGGATGAACGTCCGCTTTGAGTTGCAGTCGCTAGCGGACGTTCAGGCAGGTCTGGGCAGATCAGAACCCACAACCTCTGCTTCCAGCCATAAGCGGCCTTTCTAGCTCCAAAAGTCAGAACTACTGCATTTTGGATCAAATACCCAACAGTTGATGCAGCCCCCGTATCTCCTCCTCGGATTCCCGTATGACCTCGGCACTGATCTCCGTGTGCAATCTCAAACGAAGACACGCCGGAATTTTGTTCAAATCAACTTGATTAGGAGGTTCGGCGTTCTGTCGGTTGGTTAGAAGGTTGGCTACCGATACCACATCAGTCAAATTCGGTGCACCAACTCCCTCGAGATCGTATAACTCGTGATCAGTCACTGCAGCGACAAGTTCCTCCGAAAACTTCCAACTTTCTACAATAGCCCCGCCGATACTCGTGTGCCAAGCGTCCATGACTTCCTGCAGGGCCCACTCATTGTCGATTAACACCGGGTTGTCTTGGACACGCATCAGCACATATGACTTGCCAATATCGTGCAGCAGGCCTGCCAGATGTGCTTCGTCTGGACTAATTTTTGTGTATTGTTTCGCCAATATGTACGCAATGGCCGCGACCTGAACGCTGTGTCGCCACAGCTCTGCCAAATAGGGCTTAACAAGACGTAGAACCAGGACATGACAACTCTGCTCCGTGGAGAGCAAAATCGCCTTACCACGCACCACGTCGACTCCCAATCGGTTGACAGCTGTGCGCAGGTCTTTTATCGGCTCGCGACCGTGGTGTAAATCAGAATTCACGACCTTTAATAAGCGCGCTGCCAAGATCGGCTCTGATCCTATTAGGCGCACGACCTGCTCCGTGGAACACTCGTCGTTATCCAGTGCTCGTTTTATTTGAACAACGATTTCAGGCCAGGAAGGTAATTGGAATTCCCCAGAGGAAATGTCGGTGGCGAGCCCATTGACAAATGTAAAAGTCGCAGTGTCCAGATCGTCCGCGAGCTGTTGTTCAGCATCTAGGCCATCTGTGAGATGTGCCGGGTTCAGCTTTACATAAGTATCGGTTATATCTGTAGCGAGCCTGAGGGAGTCACTCAGTGAGTCCCCCGTAAAGCGTTCGTTTAACACAAAGGTATCAATGTGGGCCATCGACAACAGCTCCAATCATGATTCCCTGATAAATCTACACGATAAGCCCTGTCTTTCGTCGTGACCACCATCACAGAAGCACTGCAATAGGGCAGTACCCCATTCATGTAGCCCGGTGCGTGCCGATAATCACGGGTACAGAGTTGGCTATTCCCAGGTACTCTAAACTACGCAGCGAATCGCTGACTACGTAAGAGTTGGCAATCGGGACGACGATCATTGCCTGCAGTCGCGGTCAGGCGCGTTAAACGTCTCTCGAAGGATTATCGAGAACAGAAGAAATCCGCCAAATAGATCACATCATCGGCGAACGGTAGCGGGTAAGATGGTTCCTGTGTGTGGTGGTTCGCAGGAGACTCTAACTCCCGTCCAAGGTTCAGGCTTCTCCTCGGCACATGCGGGCTACTGCCCACTTAAAACTCGTCCTAGTGCCACATAGAGTCTATTTCTCAGTATCAAATTAGGACGCTACCGAATATTGCCAAAAAGAAATAGTATGGGGAATGTTCTCATTTAGGACCATTCAAGGCCAAATCAGGTTTGACCCCGACCAGACTCAAAATGCCTCACCTCTACAGCCCAATGATAGCAAGGGGTGCAGAACGTCAACCTCTAATCATTCGAATGCACTAAATGACCACAAACCACTGTTAAAACAAACAGTTACGAGCATTCTACGAATAGTGACGGCGCGGAGAGTGGCCTGGAATATCTAAATGTGTAGATTGATGCTTGTGCGAATGAAAGGAACCAGAAAGCAGGTTTCGCGGACGCAAATTGTCAGTAGTGGTACTTGCACTCTCAATCGGAGAAGACCCCCAATAACCCCCAATTGCAATGTCAGAGCAGCATAAAACGGGCTGTTCCTAGCCAAGCGCCTGACCTATCGGAGGCCTGCTTAGCCATACCGAAAAGGAAAAATCCCGAATAGCCTACGAAAAGGTTATGGATGCCCTGCGAGAAATAGATTATGAGGGGCATATGGACGAAAAAAGCTAGATTTAACAGTCTTTTAACATAAAATAGTCTAAAAAAAGACGGTTTATAGGTTAAATTTCGGTTGAAATATCGCACTAAATGACGCATCATCGCCTTAACAGCTAACGAGGCACAATCATGGAAACGATATTTGCAGATCGCACAGTCAGTATTTCGGACTTCAAGGCCAGTCCCAAGAAGACGGTTGAAGATGCTGCTGATAAACCCCTGGCGGTGCTTGCACACAACAGGCCGGTCTTCTATGCAATGTCGGCCAAGCTCTTTGAGCAAATCGCCGACATGGTTGATGACTACGAGCTGGCAGAGATTGTTCAGGCACGTACGGCAGACCCGAAAATTGTGGAAGTCTCAATAGACGACTTATAGCCCACGATGGCGGGAAAGCCTGCAAAAGCTACGCCCAAATTCACACTTCATTTCGATGAAAGGGCGCTAGCCGAGTGGCACAAACTCGAAGTACAAATCCAAAAACAATTCAAGAAAAAGCTGGCTAAGCTCATGTCTGGTGTGGAAACCCCGTCACCGAGAGCTAGGGTTTCCGGGCTTGGGCCTGGCTACTACAAAATAAAGCAGCGCAGTAGTGGATACCGCCTCGTATATAGATACGAAGACAAAAAACTAGTGATTCTCGTAATCGCAATCGGAAAGAGAAGCAGGAACATCGTTTACGATGTCGCCCTCAAGCGCGTCGGCAATCGTTAAATAGCCCGCCTGTTTGGCTGGTGCAAATCATCGATTTCTTGTGGCTTAGGCCAGGAAATAATTTACAGAGGTTAACGGTTAACCTCTGTAAACAGTTAACTTTTACTAATTAACGCCTTTCCCCCTTAGCGCCTTGATCTTTTGGTTTATCCTTCTTAGTTCTACGCGGATCAGGCGGCGTATTTAGCATACGCTTCAATACGTCATCACGTTTCTTGTCTTTTTTGGAGTCTGTCATGGCCACCCTCGAACCGTCAGTACATCATGAAGCAATCGGAGAAATTGTAGCAAACGCCGCAAATGCGGACTTGATATTGTTCAACACCTTTTGGCGTATCTCAGGCTGCGATCTAGCAACAGCAACCTCGATTTACTACGTTCTAGAAGCGCTCCCTGTAAGAACGAGAATGATACGTAAAATCGCAAGCCACGCATGCAAGCCAAACGGGCGGAGCATTATAGAAGAAATTATTGATGCAGTTGAATGCGCCAATAAACAGCGCCGAATTGTTGCTCATTCTGCAAAGGTCTTAGTGGGAGACCAGCAACTAACAGTAAACCCCCGCAACATCATGCAGCCCACAAGCCCGATCACCGCAGCAACATTCAAACCTATCATTGAGGAAACGAAGTCTCAGATGCACAGGGCTGCTCATGCGTACGAGGGACTGTGCCACCTGCTTGGAGTATCGCCTGAACTATCTGTCGCACAAGGTATAAGTTGACGCTAGTGCGATACGTTATTCCGCCGTAAGCCTCTGAGTCTCGCAAGCACAGCACATCCTCACCAGCCTCCCACGCTTCTTGTGAAAGGCTATCTATAAATTCCTTGATTAAATCAGTCTCGGGCATTGGTTTGTCAAGTATATAATCGTCTAATCAAGGACCATTACTGGTCGTGGAATCTACAAATCTCACAATAGCAAAAAGGGCCGTCCATGGCCCTGAGTGACGCGGTTATCGGTTGCAATGACCAGTAATCAGGTGTTCGCCGATTGCTTCGAAGAACCCAATGTAAAGGCCATCGGTATTGTATTTTTGACGATACGCAACTTCAGTTCTTGCAATCTCACCGGCAATCCACTTGAACCAATTAGGTGTGTCGCCATACTCATCTAGCTCCCGCTCAGGATTGTAAATGAGGTCCAGTAGTTCGAATGCCATTGCGCGACCGTGCTGGCGGTGAACTTCCCAATAATCCGTTTTCGTGGGTGTAACGTCCCACCAATTTATCCGGCCGTTTTCGTGGCGTGAAGTAAATGAAAGATCGTCTGCACACTTTGGCATGTTAGGGCAAAGGAGCCAGTGTAGCTCCTTCGTTATTTCAGAGTAGTTGAACTCATTCATGATGTGCCTCCTTTCCGTCAATTGGTGTGACTTTGCCTCCGATTAATTCGGCGTCGCTATACTCAGTCGCAGTTTCAGCCGTTGATCTCAACCGTTCGCTGGCGATCTGCAACAAAGTATCAATGTCGAATATCTCCTCGGACCCCACCCCGGCTCCATCTGGTAAGTCCTCAATTTGTTTCATCGCAGATCGGACAAGCGTGTCTGTTTGGTACGCGGCGAGGGCAAGTTCGTTGTATTGCTCAAAGTGTTTGGGAAGACTCATGACGCACCTCCTTTTGGCTCAAGAGACACAACGGACGCTTGCTGCCTTCTGCCGGATTCCAGCTCTCTCCAACGATCCTCAAGCAAACTTCTTGCTTCTTCGGCATCCCCAACCCAATCCAAAATGGTGTCCCCAGCAACCCACACTGTTTCCTCATCGGGGGGTGATTCCGCGCCGCTTGTTATCTCCAGTAAATCACCGAGCATACGGAGCCGCATCAAAATTTTGTGAAGCTTGTTTGTGGCGTCGTCTGCTTTACTATATTTCGTAAACTCGCCGCTAATGATATTTTTGAGTTGGCCCCGCTTCCATTCTTCGCTGCGTGTTGAGCCGAAAAAAGCGCCTTCGGCTGCCACGGGATCGATCTTATGCGCATCTTTGAATAGACTTGCGGCGTCCTTACTGGTTTCTTCAGAATGATTGTTGTCAGTCATGACATACCTCCTATTGGTGAAGCCAGCAGGCACAAAAAAGCACGACCACCCGTAAGGATAATCGTGCTTCAATCTTGATAGCATTAGCCTTAGCCATACTCAGCACCAGTTTGCTGGCTGTGGTTAGGGCCGGTTCGGTGGCAAAACACCGTTCCGGTCCGCTTCTATTTATAGCATATCTTGGCTTCGGATTGGCCTAATTCGATTGTTCAGGAGATGAAGGCCCCTTCGCAAGATACCGCACAGATTGGGGCTTTACTTGCGAGAAGCACAGAAATTATGTGGGGCAAAATGTGGGTTTCATTAGGCTAATAAAAATAAGCCCCTGTAAAAACAGAGGCTTATCTCCACACTTGGCGGAGGGGGTGGGATTCGAACCCACGGTACGGCAAGCCGTACACTTGATTTCGAGTCAAGCCCATTCGACCACTCTGGCACCCCTCCCGAGGCGCGGTATTGTACCCGCATCGGAAAGATGGGGACAGACCGCATTATGTTGAATTGATATCAGTTAAAGCGAGCCTGTCTGGCGCGTGCTATAAATAATTGAATAAGAAGAATTCCTTGTTTTCGCCATTTCTGCCCTCAAATTCCGATATCATTGACTTTACCCAACTGACATCACCGGGCCCGCTGGCCAGCTGGTGAGGGGAAGGAATACTTGCGAATTCTGACCGCGCTGCTGGTTGCGGCGGTTCTGGGTACCTGCTCGGAGCCTCCGTCGCTGGTCGATCAGATCAAGACGCTTGGCGAATTGCGGGTCGTCACCCGCAACAGCCCCACCACCTATTACATCGGCCATGACGGCGCCATCGGGCCCGAATACGACCTGGCCAGGCGGTTCGCCGACGAACTGGGCGTCGAGCTGAAAATATCCGTCGAGGAAGAACTCCAGGCGCTGGTTCCCAGCGTGCAAAAAGGACACGCCCACCTGGCCGCCGCCGGATTGACGATCACCTCCGACCGTCTGGGCGAGGTCGCTTTCGGCCCGTCCTACGATGATATTTCGGAATACGTGGTTTATCGCGTCAACACACGCCGGCCCAGAGAGCCAAAAGACCTTATCGGTCTGAGCATCGAGGTCATCAGGGGCAGCGCGCACGCGGACACCCTGCACCAGCTGCGTCAGCGATACCCGGACCTGACCTGGATAGAGACGCCTAATGTCACCAGCGAAGAACTGATTTACCAGGTCGCCCAGGGAACGATCGATCTAACGATCGCGGACTCCACCGAATTCAGCGTGTCACAAAAATTTCACCCGGAGGTCAGGGTCGCGTTTGAGTTGCGCAAGAATCTGCCCATGGCGTGGGCCCTGCCCAAACACGCCGGCGAACTCCAGGATTCGGTGCAGCGGTTTTTTACCCGAATCCGCGAAAGCGGTGAACTGGACCGAATACTACGCAAGTATTACGACCACTCGGATCGCTTCGACTATGTCGGGACGCGTGCGTTTTTGCGTCATATCGAATCGCGCCTTCCGCGCTTTCGTTCGAATTTTCAGCGAGCGGCGGCCGACAACAATCTGGACTGGCGTCTGCTCGCGGCCATCGGCTATCAGGAATCGCACTGGAATCCCAAAGCGGTATCACCGACCGGCGTGCGCGGCATCATGATGCTGACCCAACTGACCGCGCGTCAGATGGGCATCAGCAATCGAATCGATTCGTGGCAAAGCATCCTGGGCGGGTCGCGCTACTTCCAGAAAATGCTGGACCGAATCCCCGAGCGGATTCTCGAATCCGACCGGATCTGGCTGGCGCTGGCGGCCTACAACATCGGCTGGGGTCACCTCGAGGATGCACGAATTATTACCGAGATTCGTGGCCGGAACCCGGACAACTGGATCGATATACGTGAAAGCCTGCCGTTGCTGACGCAAAAGAAATGGTATTCAAAGGTGCGGCGGGGCTATGCGAGAGGCTGGGAGGCGGTGCATTACGTCGATAATATCCGCAGTTATTACGATGTGCTGCTGTGGCTATATTCCGATTCCAGCCCTTTCCGGGAAAGACTCGAGCTTGACGATCCGGAAGAGCAACCAGAGGAACCGCTCACAACCTGAGGTCAGCTGCGCCCACTAATCCGGACTGTAAAATCCGCCTGTATGAAATGAAGAAATCTGTTGGCTTTCCGCCGGTCGTCTGTGCCGGTGCCCGGGTCCTGATACTCGGCTCGATGCCCGGCGTCATGTCGCTGGCGAGGCAGCAATATTATGCGCAGCCGCGAAATGCATTTTGGCCCATCATGGGTGAACTCTTCTCGGCCGCCCCCGAATTGAGCTACCCGAAACGGCTGCAGCGTTTATGCCGGTCCGGAATTGCACTTTGGGACGTTCTGCAGTCCTGCGAGCGAGACGGCAGCCTGGACTCGAATATCGTGATGAAAACAGCGGAGACGAATAATTTCGTGCGGTTGTTTTCCGACCATCCCGGTATTGACCGGATTTTTTTCAATGGCGCTACGGCCGAAAAAATATTCGTCCGGCGTGTATTGCCGATTCTCGATGAGCGACTGGTCAGGCCGGTAGCACTGGTTTCCCTGCCATCGACCAGCCCGGCCCATGCCGCGATGAGCTTCGCTGAAAAACTGAGCCGTTGGTCGGTAGTCGCTAACGTCGCTTCCTGAAGAATGTTTTTAGCAGCGCCCCGCTCTCCTTCGCCATCACCCCGCCTTCGACCTCGAGCTGATGATTGAGTTTATCTGCCTGCACCAGGTTGAACACGGAACCGGCGGCGCCCGTTTTCGGATCCTTCGAGCCGAACACCAGCCTTTGGACTCGCGCATGCACCATGGCGCCCGCGCACATCGCGCATGGCTCCAGCGTGACATACAAGGTCGTGTCTGACAGCCGGTAGTTATCCACTCGCCGGGCCGCGTGCCGCAGCGCCTGCATTTCGGCATGGGCTGACGGATCGGCCAGCATGATCGGCTGATTATAGCCTTCGCCGATGATGGCGCCATCCTGGACCAGCACTGCGCCGACCGGAACCTCGCCCTGCGCCTCGGCCTGCCCGGCCAGATCCAGCGCGCGGGTCATGAATTCCTTGTCTGTCATGGTCGCAGATTTACTCATGCCATCGATCCCCGCCAAAAAAACTTATTTTTATTCCCACTCGATAGTCGCAGGCGGTTTTCCCGAGATGTCGTAGGTCACGCGGGAAATGCCGGGCACTTCGTTGATGATCCTGCGACTGACATGATCCAGAAAATCATACGGCAGCCGTGCCCAGTGCGCGGTCATAAAATCGATGGTCTCTACCGCGCGCAACGCGACGACATAATCGTAACGTCTGCCATCGCCGATAACTCCAACCGACTTGACCGGCAGGAAAACCGCAAAGGCCTGACTGGTTTTTTCGTACAGATCATGCTTGTGCAACTCGTCGATAAATATAGCGTCTGCCCGCCGCAGCAAATCAGCATATTCTTTTTTGACTTCGCCGAGTATGCGTACACCCAGCCCGGGACCCGGAAATGGATGGCGATACAACATCTCATAAGGCAGACCCAGCTCGAGACCAATCCTGCGCACCTCGTCCTTGAAAAGTTCGCGCAGCGGTTCGATCAGATCCATCTTCATCTGCTCTGGGAGCCCGCCGACATTGTGGTGCGATTTGATCACGCGCGCCTTGCCTGTCCTGGCGCCCGCCGACTCGATGACATCGGGATAGATGGTGCCCTGCGCAAGCCATTTTATGCCCTCGAGTTTGTGTGCTTCCTCGTCGAAGACTTCGATAAACAAGCGCCCGATAATTTTTCTTTTTTCTTCCGGATCGCTGACCTCTTGCAAACCGTCAAGAAACCGCCGCTCGGCGTCGACCCGGATGACTTTGATGCCCAGGTGCCTGGCGAAAGTGGCCATGACCTGATCGCCTTCGTGCAATCGCATCAGGCCATGATCGACAAACACGCAGGTCAGCTGGTCGCCGATCGCCTGGTGCAACATGGCCGCGACTACCGATGAATCGACGCCACCGGACAGTCCAAGCAATACCTGATCTTCCCCGACCCGCTCACGAATAGTCGCGATGCTGTCGGCGATGATGTTGCCAGGCGTCCAGTCCGCGTCCAACCCGCAGATATCGTGCAGAAAACGGCTCAGTATGCGTTCGCCCTGCTTGGTATGCGTGACCTCCGGATGAAACTGCACGCCATAAAAACCACGCGCCTCGTCCGCCATGCCGGCCAGCGGCGCATTGTCTGTTCGCGCGATGACGGAAAAACCAGCGGGCAGTTCGTCGACACGATCGCCATGACTCATCCATACATCGAGCATCGGTGTGCCGTCTTCGGCGTCGCGATCCTCGATGTCCTTCAGCAATCGGGAATCGCCAACGTTTTGCACGCTGGCGTAACCAAATTCACTGTGTCCGGATGAAGTAACCTTACCGCCGAGTTGTTCCGCCATCGTCTGCATGCCATAACAAATACCCAGCACCGGTACGCCATGACTGAAGACGACGCCGGGCGCGCGCGGCGGCGGCGCCTCATCGTCACTGATCGCGGACTCGGGACCACCCGACAAAATAATGCCCCGCGGAGCAAATCGAATGATGTCCGCATCGCTGACGTCCCACGGGTAAATTTCGCTGTAGACGCCGGCCTCGCGAACGCGACGGGCGATCAGCTGCGTGTACTGACCACCGAAATCCAGAATCAGGACGCGTTGGGCGTGGATATCGGGCTGCGTCGTCGGGTCCGGTGTTGCTGCGGCCATTGTCATACCTGTTTAATCTACGCGGTAATTTGGTGCTTCTTTGGTAATGGCCACATCGTGCACATGGCTTTCGCGTATGCCGGCACTGGTTACGCGTACGAATTCGGACCTGGTTCGCATTTCTTCAATATTCCTGCAACCGGTATAACCCATGGCGGCTCTGAGGCCACCCGCCAACTGATGAAGAATCGTGAGCAGGCTGCCTTTGTACGGCACGCGGCCCTCGATACCCTCGGGCACCAGTTTCTCGACTTCGTCCGTGGCATCCTGAAAATAGCGGTCGCTGGAACCGTCTTTCTGCGCCATCGCAGCCAGCGAACCCATGCCGCGATAGGACTTGTAGGAGCGGCCCTGGTAAAGCTCGACCTCGCCAGGCGATTCCTCGGTACCGGCAAACAAGCCGCCGATCATGATCGAGTGCGCGCCGGCCGCGATGGCTTTAGCCACGTCGCCGGAGTAACGAATACCGCCATCGGCAATCAGCGGCACACCTTTTTTAGCCAGCTCCCCGGCGATGTTGAACACCGCACTGATCTGGGGCACGCCGACGCCGGCGACGATCCGGGTCGTGCAGATCGAACCGGGTCCGATCCCGACTTTGACCGCATCCGCGCCGGCTTTGACCAGCGCACGAGCTGCCTCGGCGGTTACGACATTGCCGCCGATGACCTGCATATCGGGATATTCGGACTTGATGCCGGCGACCTGATCGAGCACGCCTTTGGTGTGACCGTGCGAGGTGTCGACGACGATGACGTCTACGCGGGCGGCGACCAGCTCGGCGACCCGGGCGTCAGTGCCGCCGCCGGTCCCGACGGCCGCGCCAACCCGCAGCGCGCCCAGGTCATCTTTGGATGCACTGGGAAACTCTGTCGCTTTCTGGAAATCCTTGGCGGTAATCATGCCGCGAAGTCTGAAGTCTTCGCCGACGACCAGGACTTTCTCTATCCGATGCTTGTGCAACAGCCGCAGAACTTCTTCTTTGTCCGCGCCTTCACGAACTGTGACCAGCCGATCTTTCGGGGTCATTACCGATGACACCGGTGCATCCAGTTGCGTCTCATAACGCAAGTCGCGATGCGTCACGATGCCGACGGGCATGTCTCCATCGACGACCGGCACCCCTGAAATATTATGCGCCCTGGTCAGCGCGATCACTTCCCTGATAGTCGTATCGGGACTGGTCGTGATCGGATCGGAAATGATGCCGCTTTCATACTTTTTGACCCGGCTGACTTCGCGAGCCTGCAATTCGGCGGTCATGTTCTTGTGAATAATCCCGATGCCACCTTCCTGAGCCATGGTAATGGCCAGCCGGGAGTCGGTTACCGTGTCCATCGCCGCGGACAACAAAGGCAGGTTGAGCCGGATGTTCGCGGTCAGTTGGGTCGTCAGATCGACATCGCGCGGCATGATTTCCGAATAGGCGGGCTGGAGCAGGATGTCGTCAAAAGTCAGCGCTTCCTGAACGATTCGCATGGCACCCCCTATCGAGTAAACCGGCCATTCTACTGCCGTGAGGCGGCAAGGTAAACCTGCCCCACACTCTTGTTTCCCCTGGCCTGCGTTCATGGTCAAATACCAGCAATGGACCTGACCCCAAATCGCGAAGTCTTTACCGTCAGCCGTCTCAACAGGGAAGCTAAGAGCCTGCTGGAAAAGAGTTTTGGCATGGTCTGGCTGGAAGGCGAAATCTCCAATTTCACGCATCACCGCTCCGGGCACATGTACTTTTCGCTAAAGGACGAAAAGGCACGGATCGACTGCGCCATGTTTCGCGGCCAAAACAGCCGCCTGCAATTTCGCCCCGCCGAGGGCATGCTTGTGCTGGTCAACGCAAAGGTCAGCATCTATGAACCGGGCGGCCGCTATCAGCTGATCGTCGAGAGCATGGCGGAAGCCGGCGAAGGCCGCCTGCAGCGTGAGTTCGAACGGCTCAAGAAAAAATTGCAGGAGGAAGGGCTTTTTGAGCCCGAGCATAAGAAACCCTTACCCGCACTGCCCCGGCAGATCGGCATCATCACGTCGCCAACGGGGGCGGCGGTGCGAGACATTTTGCAGGTACTGGAAAGACGGTTCCCGGCGGTACCGGTACTGATCTATCCGGTCGCGGTGCAGGGTGACGGCGCGGCCCCGCAAATAGCCAACGCGCTGCTCCTGGCGGGCCGGCAGCGGTCCTGTGACCTGCTGATCCTCGCCCGTGGCGGCGGTTCGCTCGAGGATCTGCGGGCATTCAACGATGAAACGGTGGCTCGGGCCCTGTTCGAGTGCCCGTTGCCGGTCATTTCCGGTGTCGGTCACGAAATCGATTTCACGATCGCAGACTTCGTCGCCGACCTGCGCGCCCCCACCCCGTCCGCGGCGGCCGAACTGGCGGTGCCCGACCAAACCGAATGGCTGTCCCTGCTGAGTTCGACGCTGGAGAGAATATCCGGGTCCGCGCTGCGTAAACTGGCCGGTTGCCGGGAAAAAACAGCCTGGCTGATAAAGCGACTGACCCAGGTACACCCGGGAACCCTGTTGAATCAGCGAGGACAAACGCTCGATGAACTGCAATTGCGGCTGCAACGGGCGGCCGCCGACAAGCTCGGCCGGATTCACAAAAGACTGGACCCGCTGGCCCGTGCGTTGCACGCCGTCGGTCCGCAGGCGACGCTGGAAAGAGGTTACGCTATCGTCAGTCAGGCGGATGGCATCGTTCGCGATGCCGGCAAACTGAAAAAAGGCGACGAGATCGAAACGCGGTTTGCGCGCGGATCGGCGATATCCACGATCAAGGAAACCAGAAACACATGAAATCGATGCACTTGATTTTACTCTGCCTGGCTTTTTCCGCGCTGCTCGCCGGCCAAAACGCATTCGCCCTGCCCGCGAATCATCCCGTCCCCGGCGGTGTCGCTGTTATCGAATTACCGGCTGCCGGCGGCACCCGTCCCAGCGTGACGTTCTGGGACCGGCCGGTCCTGGTCGTTGCGGAAAACGATCGCTGGTATGCGGTCGTCGGTCTGCCGTTGTCGATAGTCCCGGGACAGGCAAAAATTACAATAGCCAGCGCCGAGGGGCCGGCCGCACCGCTGACGTTTGTCATCGACGAAACGACCTACCCGGAGCAGCGGCTGACTATTGCCAATGACCGGCAGGTCAACCCGACTGCAGAGGATCTGCTGCGTATCGGCGGTGACAGCAGGGAAATGAACCGGGCGTTCGGCTCATGGGATGAAAGCCCGGTGGATACGGGTTTTCATCTACCGGCAATCGGCCCGCGCAGCAGCGCTTTCGGCCTCAGGCGATTCTTTAACGAACAGCCCAGAAGACCGCACAGCGGAGTCGATATCGCGGCCCCGGACAAAAGCGAGGTAACGGCGCCGGCGGCGGGCACGGTGGTCGCGACGGGTAATTACTTCTTCAACGGCAATACGGTATTGATCCACCATGGACAAGGACTGGTCACGATGTATTGCCACATGAGCGAGATCAGTGTCGCCGATGGCGACCGGCTCAGCGCCGGCGATCTGATCGGAAAAGTCGGCCAGACCGGCCGCGTCACGGGGCCGCATCTGCACTGGAGCGTCAGTCTCAACAGGGTACGGGTCAACCCCGAGTTATTTCTCATTGACCCAATACCCGAACCGATTCCCACGCCGATACCCGCCGAATGAAAATCTACGCCGGGTTTGCAGACTGTGTGGATTTCGTCATCGACACGGTGGGCCCCGAGATCGTCATGGCTATTCCGCTCGGACTGGGCAAGCCCAATCGGTTCGTTAACGCCCTGTATCAGCGTGCCAAAACCGACCCCGCTATTCACCTGACCATCAATACGGCGCTGACCCTCGAAAAACCCCAGCCGAAATCCGAACTGGAACGGAGATTTCTCGAGCCGTTCGTCGATCGCGTATTCGCCGATTATGTCGATCTGGATTACGCGCTGGACCGGCGGCGCGGCGAATTGCCGGACAACGTGGAGATCGTCGAATTTTTCTTTGCACCCGGGCAAATGCTGGGTAATGAGCGGGCACAGCAAAATTACGTCGCCAGTAACTACACGCACGTCGCGCGCGACATGCTTGCCCGCGGAGTTAACGTCCTGGCCCAGCTGGTCAGCAGCCGGGAGGTGGATGGCGCGCTGCGTTACAGCCTGAGCGGCAACCCGGATGTGTCACTCGAACTGGCGCGAAAAATGCGCGCGCAGGGCGAGCGCAAGGTAGCGCTGGTTGCAGAGCTTAATCAGAACCTGCCGTTTATGTATCACGATGCGATGGTCGACACTGATTTTTTCGATGCGGCCGTCGAAACACCCGAACCGCACTTCACACTGTTCGGTACGCCGCGACCGCCGATCACCGATGTAGACCACATGATCGGCCTGTATGCCAGCACATTGATTCCCGACGGGGGCACATTGCAGATCGGTATCGGCTCGCTGGGCGATGCCATCGCGTCTGCGTTGATTCTCAGGGAAGAAAATAATTCCGCCTATGCGTCCGTCCTGCATACCGCCGGTGCGATCGAAAAGCATGGCGGATTGATCGCTGCGATCGGCGGGACCGACCGGTTCGAAAAAGGTCTTTTTGCCGCCACCGAAATGCTGGTCGACGGCATTTTGCAGTTGTACCAACACGCCATCGTCAAGCGAAAAGTTTACGACCGGCTGGCGATCCAGAAACTGATCAGTGAAGAGCGCTTTAGCGGCGACGACCCGGAGTCCGTTATCCGTGTCTTGCTGGAAGAAGGGCTAATCCCGCAACGACTTAACGATCGCGCGCTCGACTATCTGCAACAACTCGGGGTAATCGACGATGGAGTGACGCTGGACGATGACAGCCTAGTGTGCGTCGACGGACAGCGAGTACCGGCGGATCTTTCGAATCCCGAATCGCTGGCTGCCGTGTTACAGCGTTGCCTGGGACCTGGTCTGCGGGGCGGGACCGTGATCCATGGCGGATTCTTTCTTGGCCCGCAGGATTTTTATTCGGCTCTCGCCCGCATGCCGCGCGAGGAAAGCGAACTGATTCGTATGACCGGGGTGGAAAAAATAAATCAGTTATATGGCAGTGAGGAAATCGATACGCTGCAACGCAAGGACGCGAGGTTTATCAACAGCTGCCTGATGGTCAGTATGCTGGGCAGCATAATTTCCGACACACTCGATACCGGGCAAGTCGTTTCCGGTGTGGGCGGCCAATACAATTTCGTCAGCATGGCGCACGCGATACCCGGCGGGCGTTCGATCATCATGGTCAAGAGCACGCGGGAATCCGGCGGCCGAATAAGCTCCAATATTGTCTGGCGATATGGCCGGGCCACCATCCCCCGTCATTTGCGGGATATCGTGGTCAGCGAATATGGCATAGCGGACCTGCGCAGCAAGACCGACAGCGAGGTGATCGGTGCGTTGCTCAATATCGCGGACTCGCGGTTTCAGGAGTCTCTGCGCAAGGAGGCCATGGCCGCGGGCAAGCTGCCACCCGGATACCGGATCCCTGCGCAATTTACGAACAACCACCCGCATCGCCTGCGCGAGATACTGGCCGCTGCCCGGGCCGATGGCCATTTTGGTCGATTCCCGTTCGGCACCGAACTGAGCGCTGAGGAACTGCGCATCGTCGCTGCGCTGATAAAAGTCAGGGCAAAATCGAATTCCCTTGCCGGCAAGGCCGGGTTGTTGCGGGACGTCCTGTTTCCCGGCGCCGTCACAGAAGAAATCGCGACCATGCTAAGGAGAATGGGGCTCGATACCACCGGCAACCTGAAGGAAAAAATTTACCGGCGACTGCTGATCGCGGCGCTGAATAAGTGAGGCCCGTCCCCTTCGAGAATCAGGCGAAGAATTTCGCCAGGACCGGGCGCAATCTGTCCATGTCCACCAGGAATGAGTCATGCCCCTGCAGGGATGCCAGGCTGACAAATTCCGTCGCCACCCCCGCCGCTTCGAGTCCTGCCGCCAGCTCTCTTTGTTGCTCCAACGGGAACAGGATATCGGTTTCGACACCGACGATCAGTACTTTCTTCAAGCCGACACGACTCAGCCCGGACTCGACTGAGCCGCCATGATCGGCAACGTCGAACAAATCCATTGCGCGCGAAAGGTACAGATAACAGTTTGGATCGAACTGGCCGATAAATTTGTTGGCATGAGATTCGAGATAAGCCTCGACCTCGAAATCGATACAAAACGCATCGCCGGTTTTTCTTTCCTCGGGCACACGTTCGCGCCCGAAACGTCGTTGCCACTCTTCGGGCGATCGATAGCTGATCATGCCCAGCTTACGCGCCATGCGCATGCCCTGGATCGGTCCCTGACCGAGTTCGTATTTGCCGTCGTTCCAGGCTGGATCTTTACGGATCATTTCCCGCTGCAGTGACCGTATCGCGGTTGAAAAAGGCTGGGAGCGCGCCGCCGATGAAATCGACAACAGGCGATCGCTCGCGTCCGGGTAGAACATGCAGTAAGCCAACGCGCTCATCCCGCCCATCGATGGCCCGACCACCGCATACAGTTTTTTGATCTCCAGCGCTTCGACGACCTGGTGCGCGCTGTTCGCGATGTCTTCAATCGAGAGCACCGGAAAATCCACGAGATAGGGCTGGCCGCTCGCTGGATTGACCGAGGCCGGCCCGGTCGAGCCAAAACAGCTGCCCAGCGAGTTAACGCAGATAATAAAATAGCGGTCCGAATCCAGCGGTTTGTCCGGCCCGAGCATCTGGTCCCACCAACCGGGTGATGGGTCGTCCTCGCTCGATGCGGCATGTGCGGACGGCGACAGGCCGGTGAAGACCAATATCGCATTGCTTTTGTCGCCGTCCAGCTCACCCCAGGTTTCGTATGCAATTTGCGCCTGCTCGAGATGACCCCCCTGGTGCATCGCGAAGGGCGAACTCAGTTGCAGAATCTTTCGGGCTGTCGTCATAGCGCGTTTCCGTTGCTGTGGCTGGTCCGGTGGCCGGCGAGCACGGATTCTAACACCGCGCAAATCAAAAAGACCCGGCCGGCGGCTCCTGAAAGATTCTGCCTGCGTTATTATCGGCAGACCCCTGAGTGAATCATCGGCCCTTGTCATGGAGTCTACGGCATGCACAAATCCCGATTTCCGCTTTCCCTGTCCCTGATCCTCGCACTGCTGTCCACGCCCGGCTTTGCCCAGCAACCGGATGCCTATGTCCCACCCGATCTCGGACCCTGGCGCGTCTGGGTATTACACGGAGAGGAATTCAGGCAGTGTCCTTTTTATTCGAACCGCGGTGCCGGTGACGAAAACGACCATTTGTGTGCCTGGCCGGGCGTTCTCGCGCTGGCGTTGAATCGGCGCAGCGGATCCTTCAACCAGACCTGGGCCGTGCATAAAAATGGCTGGGTGGAGTTGCCCGGCGACCAGAAAAACTGGCCATTACGGGTCGTAATCGACGGCACCGCGGCGCCCGCAGTCGCCCGCGGTTCCAGCCCTCACGTTTACCTGACCGCGGGTACGCATCGGGTCAGCGGCAGTTTCGAATGGACATCGCGGCCGGGCAGCCTTCGGGTACCGCTGTCGACCGGGCTGTTGACGCTGACGCTGGACGGACAAATCGTCGACTCGCCCGATCGCCGCAAAGATATGCTATGGCTGGGCGAGCGGCAACGCACGGTCGAGCAACAAGAGCAGATCGGCGTGGAGGTTTACCGGCTGATCAGCGATGGCGTGCCATCGATCATTACGACGCGGGTGCGTCTTAACGTCTCGGGACCGGGTCGTGAAGAAATTCTGGGGATCGCCTTGCTGCCGGGTCATATACCGATGCGGCTGGACAGTGCGCTACCGGCGCGCCTGGAAACCGACGGGCGATTACGCGTCCAGGTCAGACCGGGCAACTGGCAAATGACGCTGGTTTCACGCGCGACCAGCGCGAGCGATGAATTTACCCTGCCGGCGCCGTCTGACAACTGGCCGGCGCAGGAGATCTGGTCATATCAACCGGACAACCGTCTGCGGGTCACTGCCGCCGAGGCGCCATCGCCGGTGGACCCGTCACAGGTCGGGGTACCGGGCAACTGGCATAACTACGCGGCGTTCAAGCTCGACGCGAACGAATCGCTGACGATCATCGAAAGACAACGCGGCTTGTCGGACCAGGATGCCAACCGGCTCAACCTCAATCGTCACCTGTGGCTGGATTTCGACGGCGAGGATTTTACTGCGCAGGACCGAATCAGCGGTCAGATGCGCAGGGGATGGCGGCTCGACATGATGCCGCCCTACCGGCTCGCCAGCGCCCGCGAGAATGCTGACAATGGGAATCTGCTGGTCACCGAGGGAGCCGTCGCCGGCTGGACCGGCGTCGAACTGCGGCGGCCGGATGTCAATCTCGAGACCATCAGCCGGATCGAGCGCAGCGGATCATCGCTGGCGGCCAGTGGCTGGAACGAGCAGTTCGATCAGATTTTGACCACGCTTTCACTGCCGCCCGGCCACCGTCTGCTGGCCGCACCCGGCACCGACCAGTCGGGCGCATGGCTCGAGCAATGGCGATTGCTGGATTTTTTCCTGGTCCTGTTAATCGCTGTCGCCGCCGGCCGCATGATCGGCCCCCTGTTCGGTGTACTGGTCCTGGCCATGATGACGCTGACCTACCACGAAGTTTTTGCGCCGGTGTGGAGCTGGCTCAACCTGCTGATCGCGATCGCGCTGGCCCGGGTCGCGCCCGAAGGTCGCTTCCGGAGACTGACCCATCGTTATCGTACGCTCAGTTTTGTTCTGATCCTGTTGATTTCCGTGCCTTTCGTGGCAAACCAGATTCGGCTGGCCATGTATCCGCAACTCGAACGCAGCGGGCTGACCGAATTTCGGTATGCCGATGTCTATGGCAGCCGGGCGCCGGGGCGGATGCCGGCAAAGATGCAGCGTCTTCGTAGTTCAGGGTTCATGGAGCAGGCCGCGGATCGGCCAGCGGATGCGCTGGAAGAAGTGGACAGTGACATGGGCCTGGCCCTGCCGGCGACAGAATTCCCGGCGAAAACCGCCCGGCCCAGGAAGCAGATTATGGATCGTTATGCCGCCAACACCTTGCTGCAGACTGGCCCCGGCAAGCCGCAATGGTCCTGGAACACCTACCGCCTGTTCTGGAGCGGCCCGGTCCTCGAGTCGGAAAATTTCAAGCTGCTGATCATGCCGTCGTGGCTGGTCTCGATCTGGCGTCTGCTGGGCGTGCTGTTACTCGGCGCCGTCGTGGCCGGGCTTGCGCGCCGAGACTATCGTCTGCCCGGCGGCCTGGACAAACTGTCGCCGGGCGCCGGAACCGCGGCGATGATAATAGGCGTGCTGTTGTGCTCACCCGGTCTGACCGGAACCGCGCAAGCCGATATTCCCGACCAGGATTTGTTGCGCGAACTGAAACTTAGACTGACCGAAAACCCCGCCTGTGAAAATCGATGCGCCGAATATTCGAGCGCGACGGTCACCGTGTCGGCAAACCGGGTCGACATGGAGCTGGCTGTGCAGGCGATGGTCGACGTTGCCGTACCACTCCCGGGCAGCGGCGATCGCTGGGAACCGGCGGTCGTTCGGGTCGATGGCCAGCCGCGCAGAAATATCCTGCGCACGCCCGATGGCGTGATGTGGATAGAAATCGGCCGCGGTGTTCACCGGATTCGGCTCAGCGGACCGTTGAACGCGAACGATTCGCAGGAGCTGTTTTTCTCCGAGCGGCCGCATCGGGTTCGCCTGAGCGCCACGGGATGGGACGCAGCGGGCGTCGTCGATGGCCAGTTGCTGGCCGGTAGCATCGGCCTGACCCGAATCAGGAAAGATGGCGAGGCACAGACACTGACATCGGACCGCTTTCCGACTTTTGTCAGGGTTACCCGGCAGATCTCTCTGAACCTGGACTGGACGATGACGACGACGGTTCGGCGCCGGGCGCCGGCCAATGGATCCATTACCGTGGAGATTCCACTGCTGGCGGACGAAACGGTCGATTCCGACCGGGTCGAAATCAGGGACGGCAAGGTGATGGCCGCGCTGGCTGCCAACGGTCAGTCCTTTTCCTGGAACTCACGACTGACGCGCGCGGATTCCTTGCGGCTGGTCGCGACGGACGGGGCCGGCTGGACAGAAACCTGGCTGCTGGGCACCAGTCCGACCTGGCATATCGAACACAGAGGCGTGCCGGAGGTACAGGCCGCCCGCATCGCGAGCTACTGGATCGCGGAATTCGACCCGTTGCCGGGTGAAGCCCTCGATATCTCGGTTACCCGCCCGGCTGCGGTCGCAGGCAGTACGCTCGCGATCGACGACGTCCAGTTGTCGACGACGATCGGCAAGCGATCTGCGAGTTCCGCGTTGAGTTTTTCTTATCGCAGCACGCAGGGCACGCAACATTCGATCAGGCTGCCAACGGAAGCGGATGTAACGCGGGTAACGGTTGATGGTCGCCCGTTGCCGTTGCGGCCCGATGAAGGATCCCTGCCATTGAGTATCGAACCGGGCGAACACCAGGTGGAGATCAACTGGCGGGAATCGACCATCGCCGGGCGCTACAACGAAACCGCGCGGGTTAATCTGAATTCGCCGGCCAGCAATATCCGTTTGCGCTTGCTGGTACCGGAAAGCCGCTGGATACTTTACGCGCGCGGCCCGGCGCTGGGGCCGGTCGTACTCTACTGGGTGGAACTGGTCGCGATGATCGCTTTCGCGCTGATGCTGGGTCGATTAAAGCGGACCCCGCTGCGCACGCGGGACTGGGTTTTGCTCGGCCTGGGTTTGAGCACCTTCTCCTGGGGCATGCTGATGCTGATGGCGGCCTGGCTTCTGGTCATGGATTATCAGCAGGACATCCGCGCCAAATTGCCAAGGCGACAATTCAATCTTCTGCAACTGGCGCTTGGCGTGTTTTCCGTTTTCGTTTTGCTGCGCTTGCTGATCAGCGTACCCGATGGTCTGCTCGGTACTCCCGATATGCAGATTATCGATGCGGACTACCAGAGCAACTCGCTGAATTGGTTTGCGGATCAGACCGACGGTCAACTACCTGTTGGCGGCGTGATATCCGCACCGATTTGGGCATACAACATCGCCATCCTGCTGTGGGCTTTGTGGCTCAGTTTCGCGCTGATCCGCTGGCTGCCCTGGGCGTGGCGCTGTTATACCAAAGACGGCCTGTGGAAAGGGAAACTGGAAACCGGCATGACTTAATCTCTTACCGGGGGCCTATTTGCGTTTGGCAAATTTTCTCAGACGCTCGCGTTTTTTTTCCTGGCGTGGGGTCAGCTTGTTGCGTTTTCCCGCGTATGGATTTTTGCCACTACGGAATTCGATGCGAATCGGTGTTCCCTGTAAGTGAAACGTCTTGCGGAAATGATTGATCAGGTAGCGGCGATAACTCGTCTTGACTTTGTCGGTCTGGTTGCCATGGATGACGATAATCGGCGGGTTTTTCCCGCCCTGATGCGCGTACCTGAGTTTGATGCGACGCCCGCCCACCAGAGGATGCGAATGACGACTGACCGCGTCTTCCAGACAATCGGTCAGCGCCGGCGTCGCCAGTTCGCGCATCGCCGCCGAGTAGGCTTTTTTGACTTCGCCGAGTAAACCGCCGACCCCGGTCCCGTGCAGCGCGGATATGAATTGTAATGAGGCGAAATCAACGAACGGCAGGCGCAACTCGATGCTGCGACGCGTATTCTGTTTTTGATCTTCCGTCAGCCCGTCCCACTTGTTGACCGCGAGAACCAGCGCCCGGCCGCGCGCTACGACATGGCCAAGCAGGCCGGCGTCCTGATCGGTCACGCCTTCGCGGGCATCGACCAATGCAATCACGACATGCGCATCGTCGATCGCTTTCAGCGTTTTGATCACGCTGAATTTCTCGATCATGTCGCTCACTCTCGCCCGACGACGAACCCCGGCCGTATCGATCAGCGTGTAGTCCTGCCCATCTTTTGAGAACGGAACAAACACGCTGTCACGCGTTGTGCCCGGCTTGTCGAAAGTGACCAGCCGCTCTTCGCCGAGAAGCCGGTTGATCAATGTCGATTTTCCAACGTTTGGCCGACCGACCACGGCAACACGAATTCCCGGATACAAGCTGTCGAGATCGGATTCAGTCTCCGGACAATCTCCGAGCACCAACTCCATCAGGGCGTTGATGTTGTGTCCGTGAGCGGAAGATATTGTCAGCGGATCGCCGAGCCCCAGCGAATGAAACTCCGCCCCGGCAACATCCGGTTGCAGTCCCTCGGTCTTGTTGACCACCAGGTGCAGCGGTTTGTCGAGACGGCGGAGCATGCCGGCCACATCGTCATCGCCGGGCATCAGGCCATCGCGACTGTCGACCATAAACAAAACGACATCGGCTTCACCCAGTGCCACTTGTGTCTGCCGGGCCATCAGCGCGGCGACGCCCTCTTTCTCGCCGGACAGGCCGCCGGTATCGACGATCAGGTAATCACGGGGACCGACTTTGCCGAACCCGTATTGCCGGTCACGGGTCAGCCCCGGAACATCCGCGACCAGCGCGTCGCGAGTGCGAGTCAGAAAATTGAACAGCGTCGATTTGCCAACATTGGGCCTGCCCACAATGGCAATGACCGGCAGGCGGCCACCGGTAAGCTCAGCCGCCGGTGCGGTCATCGTTAAACTCAGCCCTGTTTGTCGGGCAGGATCGCCTTGAACGCCGTCAGGCTGCCCGCGTCTGTCTGCACGAAAATCAGGTCGTCCAGAACCAGCGGCGTCGAATTGATGCGTTCGCCACCAACTTTTTTTCGTGCGACCAGTTTTCCATCCGCACGATCGAACCAGTGCAGATATCCCTCGAAATCCCCGGCCACCAGATAAGATCCGTAAACGGCCGTCGTCGTCAGCTGACGTCGATGCATGGCGTCCTGCTGCCAGAGAATCTCTCCGTTGCGACGCGTCATCGCTACGATGTGGCTGTTGGCATCGGTTAGATACAAGGTGTTGCCATCGCTGGATATTCCACGGTAACTGGACAACTCACGCTCCCACCAGGCCTGGCCCGATTCCAGCGCCAGCATTGCAACGCGTCCCTGGTAACTGGTAGCAAAAATATCCGCACCCATGACCAGTAACTGCCCATCGATATCGGCGAGTCTTTCGATTTCCGTTTTTCCTGACGCCGGGTTGATCAGGGTATCCCAGACGATCAGTCCGTCCGCCAGCGAAACTGCCAGAATCCGGCCGTCATCGAAACCGCAAATGACCACGTCCCCGCTGATCACCGGACTGGAGTTCCCTCTGAGCGTTAACCGCGGCACCTCCCGCTCGACGACCCAGGTCTGGCTGCCGTCGATGATCGACAATCCATGGAGGCGACCGTCCACGGAACGCACCACGACGGTGTTCCGGCTGATCGCCGGCGCCGCCAGAATTTCGCTACTGAGTTGCACACGCCAACGCAGCACACCGTCCAGCGTATTGATCGCGACGACTTCCCCATTGCCGGTACCAAGGACCAGCAGACCCTCGCCAACACCCGGCCCGCCGGAAAAGCCGATATTCAGGTCTATTTTCCAGTACTTCTTGCCGCTGATCGTGTCGACGGCGATGACCTTGCCGTCAGTGCTGGCCGCATAAACACGCGCCCCGTCGGTGGCCGGACTCAGTCCCAGATAAAGATTTTTCGAGTCGCCGCCGATCTTTACGCTCCACGCGCTACGAATCTTGAAACTCCCCGAGAACCGAGTCAGCTCCGCCGGTGGATCCGCCGGCTCATCGCCACCAAAAATTCCGCAGCCAACCATGACGACGGACAGGGAGCCAATACCCAGCAGATAAATAATCCGTCGCATCATGAAGTCTCGTCCGTTTCGGTCAGTTCCACAGGGGCTGTCTCTACTGGCCGCACCCTGGCCAGGCTTTGCAACTTCATCTGCACCAGGTTGGTATTGACGACGTTCCGACCGAACAGACTCAACGCATTAAGATACTCGTCGCGCGCAGTATCGTGATCGCCGAGTCCAAAATGTGCATCGCCACGCAATTCATGATACCGCGCCGCAAATTCTCCGGGATTCGGTGTTGTCAGCGTAGCCAGCGCGGTGTCGAAAGCGGCCTGCTCCATCTGTACCCGCGCGAGCCTCAGCCGCGCGATATGCCTGATTTCGTCGTCCGTGGTTCGCTCGAGGACCCCCGTCAGGAATCCCGCGGCCAGATCCGGTCTGGATTGGCCGAGGTGATACTTCGCCAGGGCGAACCCCGCCTGGTCCGCATAGGGCGTGTCCTGGTACTCGGACACCAGCCTGGCGCCAATCTCCGCAGCCGTGATAAATTCGGAATTCCGCAGCGCGTCGCTCATGGCGACGTAAGCCTCGGCACCCTCGTCTGCCCTGGCCTCCCGGTGCTGCTTCCAGGCATTCCAGCCCGCCAGCAGGGCGAGGCCCATCACCAGGCCGGCGACCACGAACCAGCCGTTTTCGCCCCACCATTGCCGCATTCGTTCTACTTGCTCTTTTTCCGAAAGAAACTCGTCCACTTCGACTCCTGTCACATCGTTGAGATTTGTCTTACTCGCCTCTGCCCAGCATATCCTGTACGCGTGCAATCAGATCACCGGTTGCACACGACTCCTGCGATAAATCGCTGCGCAGCGGTTTAATCGCCACGCTGTCAGCAGCACACTCGTCCTCACCCAGAATCAGGGCGAGCATTGCGCCGCTGCGATCCGCCCGTTTTAACTGGTTTTTGAAACTGCCACCGCCCGCATTACATTCGATACCGATTCCGGGTATGCGATCGCGAAGTTCTTCGGCCAGACGCATCCCCCGAAATTCGGCTTCCTCGCCGAGCATCGCAAAAAACACGTCCGGCGCAACGGCTGTCGCGGCGACCCCCGCCTGCTCCATCAGCGCCACCAATCGCTCCATGCCGAGCGCCCAGCCGACCGCCGGCGTCGCTTTGCCGCCGAGTTGTTCGACCAGGCCGTCATACCGTCCGCCTGAACAAACGGCGTCCTGGGCGCCGAGCTTATCCGTCACCCATTCGAATACCGTCCGCGTATAGTAATCCAGACCGCGGACCAGGCGCGGATCGATAACGTACTCGCAACCGGCCTCGTCGAGATAACGGCGTAATTGCGAAAAATGTTTCCCCGATTCATCGTCGAGGTAATCAGTTACCAGCGGCGCGCCGGCGATGATGTCAGCCAGCTCCGGATTTTTGCTGTCCAGTATGCGCAGCGGGTTGCCATCGAGCCGTCTCTGGCTTTCGTCATCAAGACGATCGGCATGAGCGGCAAAATACTCGATCAGCTTTTCCCGATACAGCCGCCGCGATTCAGGCGTACCCAGGCTGTTGATCTTTAGCGTCATCCCGTTCAGGCCCAGCCGTTTCCATAATCTCGCGGACAGCAGAATCAGTTCGGCATCCACGTCCGGCCCCTCGAATCCCAGCGCCTCGGCATCGATCTGGTGGAATTGACGGTAGCGGCCTTTTTGCGGCCTTTCATAGCGAAACATCGGGCCGGCACACCAGAGCCGTTGTCGCTGGTTGTGCAGCAAACCATTGCTGATTCCGGCACGCACGATGCCGGCAGTCCCCTCGGGCCGCAGCGTCAGGCTCTCCTGGTTACGATCCTCGAAGGTATACATCTCCTTCATCACGATATCGGTAAACTCACCGATGGAGCGCTTGAATAATTCCGTGCGCTCAAGCAAAGGCACGCGAATTTCACGGTACCCATAACTCGCGAGCACATCCCGGGCAACCGCCTCCGCCTGCTGCCAGGCCGGCGTCTGCCCCGGCAGGATATCGTTCATACCCCGAATTGGCTGAATGCCTTTATTCATCGTGTTTGGTGGACAATGCGGTGATTTAATTGCCTTCGATCGTTATCTGGGCCGTGTTGCCACGACGTCGCGCATTTTGCAGTGGAAACGGCTCACCGTCCACCAGGATTTCGACGCCATCCACATAACCCAGGAACACCTGCATTGGCGGTACGCCGGTGAAACTTCGCCGGCTGCCCGCCGGTCCCATTTCATAGATCAATCGTCGACCATGTGCGTCATAAGCTTCAACCCATGACTCCTCGCTAAAGGTCAGCGCCACAACGGCGGTTTTCTCCGGAGGCGCCATGAACCCGGCAAGGTCAGACTCAGGTTCGGCTACTGACGAGGTCTCCGGCGAGGCGGTATCCGGCGTTGGCAAGCTCAGCAGAACCGGTCCGCCACCCGCTGTTTCATCCCGCTCGTCTGAACTGTCCGCCAATTCGGACCGCGTCGCAGGCAGCGACGGTACGTTGACGATATCCGAGACAGACTGGGCAGGGTAATCCGGTTCGTTGATTCTCTCGACGACCCACAGTCCTGCATAGACCAGCATGGCGATAAGAACCGCCGATCCGGCCAGCATCGAAATCTGGTGAACGCGCTTCTCCCGGGACATCGCCACCTCGATCTCGGTCGCGATGGCTGCCGGGTTCGGGTCGTCTCCCAACGGGTCCGTGCGCTCAAAAAGCGCATCGCTGTCGATCTTCAATAACGCGGCATAATTTCGCAAATGGCCGCGCACATAAACCGGCGCGCCGATCCTGGCGTACTCCTCATTTTCGAGCGCCAGAATCTGCCATTCATCCAGGTGTAGCTCTGCGGCAACTTCAGCAACGGCCAGATTCTGCTCCTGTCGCGCCCTCTTCAGCTGTTGTCCGGCCCCCGGTGTTTTTTCAGGCGCGTCGTCAGACCTGTCGGCGTCACCCGGCATTTTTTCCTATCTCCAGATACCAGCGGGCCTCGGCAGAATCCGGGAATTTCCTGAGCAATTGCGTCGAATAGGCTCCGGCTGCGGCTTTGTCCCCCAGCGCCTGTTCGACCCGAATTCCCAGCCATAACGCATCGGGCGTGGTTCGATCCGTACTTTGCATATATCGATCCATAAATGCCCTGGCCTGCAAATGGATCTCGTCCGCAAAATTCATGTCCGCCATTTGCAACAGGGCGTCTGAAAATTTCGGGTCCGCCTGCAAGGCAAGACGAAAATAGGACAGTGCCTGTCCTTTGTCGCCGTTCCTGCGTGCGCACGTGCCAGCATTGGCATACGCGGCCTGCGGGGTTTTGTAAAGCGGGTTTTTAACCGCTTTTTCAAAGCTCTTCATAGCCCCTTTGAAGTCACCCTGCCGGCACAGGAACCCGCCATAATTATTCAAGGTCAGAGAATTATCCGACTCCAGTCGCAGCGACCGGCGATATTCCGAACCCGCCTTCTCGGTCTCACCCAGATTGTCATAAAGATCCGCGAGAACTGCGTGCGTATCGGCACGACGGGGATCCTGATCGACCGAACGCAGCAACTTTTCCAGCGCCATAGCGAACTTTCCCTGCCGCTTGTAGGTAATCCCGAGCTGCAAATTGTAGTCCGCCGCATTCTTGATCGACTCTTTGTCGGGCTCCGGCCTTCCTCCTGTGGTAACGCAGGCGCTGGCCAGCAATAGGGCCGCTACCAGCATGAGATGCCTAAGTCTTTTCATACGCTTATCACCTGCCCAATCAACTTGTCGCCCAGACGAACGGTGGTCCGATCCAGCACCTTGCCGGCGAGTTGGCCACAGGCCGCATCAATGTCCTGACCCCTGGTGCGCCTTGTGGTCGTCATGATACCGCCGTCAAGCAGGATTTGTCTGAATTCATCGATACGTTGCGCGGGGGAACAGCGGTATTCCGTGCCCGGAAACGGGTTGAACGGGATCAGATTGACCTTGGCCGGTCTGCGGCGCAGCAATCGAGCGAGTTGCTTCGCGTTTTCCGCGCTGTCGTTGACCCCGTCAAGCATGACGTATTCGAAAGTAATCTGCCGGTTGTTGTGCTTTTTGGCGTATCTCCAGCACGAATCCAGCAACTCCCAGATCGGATGTTTGCGATTGATCGGCACCAGTCTATTTCTCAACTCATCGTTTGGCGCATGCAGCGAAACCGCCAGCGCGACATTACAGTCGTCTGCCAGTTTTTCCAGGTTGGGTACCAGCCCGGAAGTCGAGACGGTGACCCTGCGCCGCGATAATTCAAAACCCAATTCGTCGATCAATATCTTCAGTACCGGCACAACGTTTCGGTAATTGGCCAGCGGCTCTCCCATTCCCATGAAGACCACGTTACTGATTACACGTTCCGTCGCCAGAGCGGTTTCCCCAAGCAAGCGTTTGGCCAGCCACACCTGCCCGGCGATCTCCGCGCTGGTGAGATTACGGTTAAACCCCTGTTTGCCGGTCGTGCAGAAACTGCAGTCCAGCGCACAGCCGACCTGGCTCGAGATGCACAGCGTTCCCCGGTCGGCCTCAGGGATAAATACCATTTCGACAGCCTGATTTGCATCGGTGCGCAATAGCCATTTGCGCGTGCCATCATCGGAACGGTGCTCGCTGATAATTTCCGGCACAACACATTCGGCAATTTCATTCAGCTTCACGCGCAGCGCTTTGCTGATGTCAGTCATACATTCGAACTCGGTCTCGCCCCGCCGATATATCCATTTCATCAATTGCCTGGCGCGGTACGGCCGCTCGCCCAGCTCAGCAAAGAAATGCTCAAGCTGCTGGCGCGACATACCCATCAGATTTTGCCTGGCACTCGACATCATGACCTCCGGATTCCTCATCTATTTTGTGCGCGGGCAGACGCCGCCATCGCCAAAGAAGAAAGCGATTTCCTGTGCCGCGGTTGCCGATCCGTCCGATCCGTGTACGACGTTGGCGTCGATGGATTCGGCGAAATCGGCTCGAATCGTCCCTGGATCAGCCTCGCTGGGGTTGGTCGCCCCCATTATTTCGCGATTTTTCAGGATAGCAGAATCGCCTTCGAGGACCTGGACCATAATCGGGCCAGAACTCATATAACTGACCAGATCGGCATAAAAAGGCCGTTCTTTATGCACCGCGTAGAATTCACCCACCTGTTCGGCAGTCAGGTGCATCATTCGCGCGGCAACCACCCGCAGGCCGCCATCTTCAAAACGCCGGTATATTTCGCCAATGATATTTTTCGCAACGCCGTCGGGCTTGATGATCGATAGGGTCTGTTCCATTTGTCGTGCGTCCTCGTTTTTGCATGAAGATTTCAGCGCGGCGTGACTGTCGCTGAAAATAGATGATTCTGCAGTGAATCGCGGCGCGGAATGCGCCCCTGTCAGGCCCGGTTATTCAGACGTTAAAGCTCTCGCCACAGCCACATTCGCTCTTGCTGCGGGGATTCTTGAATTTGAAGGCTTCGTTGAGGCCCTGCTTGACAAAATCCACCTCGGTTCCGTCAATCAACGGCAAACTGGCGCTATCGACGAAGACCTTGATGCCCCGATCCTCAAACACGTGATCGTCCGCGTCGACCTTATCGGCATAATTGATGATATAAGCGAACCCGGAACAACCGGTTTTTTTCACGCCCAGGCGCAGGCCCAGGGCGTCGCCCTTTTTGTCGAGAAAATTTCTGACCCGGTTTGCAGCCGACTCTGTCAATGATATCGCCATACCGCGTATTCTCTCACAACGTTTTGTGAATTCAACCTTTAGCTTTGATTCTATTTTGCCGGCTTTGCCAGTCGCAAACCGCAAACCTGATCGCATCTTCGACAATCAATGCCTGACCCAGTTTTTCGGCCGGAAATTGCAGTTCATCGGCAAGCTGTTGCGGCGATATTCCGGGAGCCTGGTTGCAGGGCCGGTCGATAATATGTTCGGCCTGGTATGACGCCGCAGCAATGGTGTGAGGACAACCATACGCTGCGAAGCGGGCATCACGAATAATCCCACCGACGATCTGCAGGTAGAAAACGACGTCGCTACCCGTGCGTTTTTTCCCGGCCCTGCCAATCCCCAGTTCTTCATCCGGCAGGTCGAGATGACCGGCCCGCCGTGGTTGTCTGAAATGCGACAGAACCTTGGCGCTGTACTCCACGGCTGTTGTCAGACGCTTTGCGGCGCAGCAAAAGCCGGCGCCAGGTCGCGCATTCGGGTCACCTGATCACACACCTCCGCGATCGCGAAATCGACTTCCTCAGCGGTCGTAAAACGCCCGACGCTGAAGCGGATCGAGGCCTGGGCCAGCTGATCGTCTCTGCCCAGCGCGCGGAGCACGTACGATGGCGCCGTCGTCGCCGAGATACAGGCCGAGCCGCTGGAAACGGCGAGTTTACTCAGCGCCAGCAACAGGCTTTCGCCTTCGACCCCTTCGAAACTGACGTTCAGGATACCGGCAACGCGCTGCTCCGGGTGGCCATTCAATACCACGCCGCCGATCGTCGATATGCCGTTCCACAGTTTTTCGCGGAGGGCCAGCAAGCGCTGGTGGTCGGATTCCAGCTCGGCCGCGGCTATCGCATAGGCCTCGCCCATGCCGACAATCTGGTGGGTCGGCAATGTCCCCGCACGCAAACCTCCCTCGTGGCCACCGCCGTAAATCATCGGTTCAAGCTGGCACAACGGCTGGTGACAGACATACAGGACGCCGATCCCTTTCGGCCCATAAATCTTGTGACCCGAGAACGACATCATATCGATATTCAGGTCCGCCAGATCGATGGGGATTTTCCCGACGCTCTGGGCCGCATCGACATGAAACATTACGCCGCGCTCGCGGCAAAGATTACCGATCGTCTCGATATCGGTCACCACGCCAATCTCATTGTTCACATGCATCAGCGAAACGAGAATCGTGTCGTCGCGAAATGCCTCAGCCACCTGTTGCGGACTGGTGATGCCGTCACTGGCCGGCACCAGGTAGGTCACTTCAAATCCTTCTTTTTCCAGTTGCTTGCAGGTATCGAGGACCGCCTTGTGCTCGATCCGGGAGGTAATAATGTGCCGCCCCTGATCCCGGCGATAATGCGCGGTGCCGAATATCGCGAGGTTATCGGACTCGGTAGCTCCAGACGTCCAGACGATCTCCCGCCGGTCTGCGCCGATCAAATCGGCCACCTGACCGCGCGCAATTTCCACAGCGCCCTTCGCCTGACGCCCCGGCACATGACTGTCGGAAGCGGGATTGGCAAACAAGCCGTCCAGCGTCAGGCAGGCGCAGAGTTTCTCCGCGACACGAGGATCCGCCGGCGTGCCAGCCGCATAATCCATGAATACCGGTGTTTTTATCTCAGCCATTGCTTCCTGTTTCGTCGCTCATCCGTCGTTACGTTTTTTCCCGGCCGGATTTTGCACCGCTGACAGCACGCCGCGCAAAATATTGATCTCATTTTCGTCCGGAATGGCCCGGTTAAACAAGCGCCTGAGCCGCCGCATCAATAGCCGCGGATTATCCGGGTCCAGAAAGCCGTTTTCCAGCAGAACCTCCTCGAAATGCTCATAAAATCTCAGCATATCGGCGGCCGTCGCCGGCGGCGGGTCCGTCGCGATGTCTGGTGCCCGGTCCCCAACCCGCGCCAGACGAATTTCGTAGGCGAGAATTTGTACGGCCATCGCCAGGTTCAGCGAAGCGTAATCAGGGTTGGCCGGGATACTGATCGACACATGGCAGCGCTCCAGCTCGTCGTTCGTCAGGCCGTATTTCTCCCGGCCGAAGAGCAGCGCAACGGGCGCTTTCCTGCTCATTTCCAACAGTTCGGGCGCCGCTTCGCGCGCGCTCCGGCATGGCCAGGCCAGGCTGCGTGACCGCGCGCTCACCGCTGCGACGAATCCGCAATCCGCCAGTGATTCGTCAAGATCGTCGACTACCGTCGCCCGAGCCAGGAGATCGTCCGCGCCCGAAGCCCTCGCGCTGGCCTCCTCGTCCGGAAAGGATTTTGGCGCCACCAACCAGAGATCTTCGAGACCCATATTTTTCATCGCCCGCGCGACCGCGCCGATGTTCCCCGGGTGACTGGTTTCGAGCAGGATAATCCGAATCGGATGGTCCATTTTTTCCCTTCCTGGTTTTTTCCTCTTTGCCATGAGAGCGCGCGGCCGAACCCGGCGCAACAGCCGAATGTCTGCTATCCTTCGGCCCCCGAACAGGCCGCCTTATTATAGCGACGGCCCGCGCTCTTTGATAAACAGGTGATCGACATGCATCCGATGCTAAATATAGCCCGGCTGGCCGCCCGCGGCGCCGGGGACATTATTGTCCGCAGCATGAACCGGTTGCAGAACCTGCGAATCACCAAGAAAGGCCGCAACGATTATGTGACCGAAGTCGATCGGCTGGCCGAACAGGAAATCATCAGGATCATCCGCCATTCGTACCCGGATCATGCTTTCCTCGCCGAGGAAAGCGGCCCGAGTGGCGACAGCGATCATGTCTGGATTATTGATCCGCTCGACGGCACGACCAATTACCTGCATGGGTTTCCAGTATTCGCGGTATCGATCGCACTGCAAATCAGAGGACGCCTGGAGTGCGGCCTGATTTACGACGTGATGCGGCAGGAGATATACGAAGCCTCGCGCGGTCAGGGCGCGACCCTGGATGGCCGCCGCATTCGTGTCAGCCGGCAACAATCCCTTGCCGGCTCGCTGATCGGCACCGGGTTTCCTTTCCGCAACAACAACCGCTGGTTGAACGAATACATGGAAATGCTAAAAGCGGTTTTGCAAAAAGCGTCGGGGATCAGGCGGCCGGGCGCGGCCGCGCTGGATCTGGCTTACGTGGCGGCGGGCCGTCTCGATGGATTCTGGGAAACCGGTCTTTTCGCCTGGGATATGGCGGCCGGCGCGCTGCTGATCAAGGAAGCGGGCGGCTTCGTAACCGATTTCGGCGGCGGGGATGATTTTCTCGACACCGGCAATGTGATCGCGGGCAACCCGAAGGTCTACAAAGAGCTGATGAAAACCCTGCACACCCACCTGCCAAAAGACCTGCACAAATAAGTCCGCCAGATCGTTAAGGGTTCTCGTCGATTTCCTTGTCCGCTACCGGGGGCAAAAGATCCGTTGTCGTTACGTCCAGCGTCAGGGCCAAGCTGCTGGCGACATAAATCGAGGAATAAGTACCGACGATGACACCGATGATCAGCGCCATCGCGAAGGAATGGATCGCCTCGCCACCCAGGAAAAACAATGCGAACAGGACCAGCAAGGTAGTCATGGATGTAATTAACGTGCGGCTGAGAGTCTGGTTGATCGATACATTCATCACTTCAAACGCATTGCTCTTGCGAATCTGCAGGAAATTTTCCCGGATTCGATCGAACACGACGATGGTGTCGTTCAGTGAATAACCGATGACTGCCAGCACGGCGGCGAGTACCGCCAGATCAAATGGCTGATAAAACAGGGAAAAGAACCCAATGGTAATCACGACGTCATGCGCCAGCGCAGCGACGGCGCCGACCGAAAATTTCCACTGAAAGCGAAACGCGACATAGGCCATAACAAAAAGCAAAGCGAACAGCATGGCGAGGCCGCCCTGTTCGCGCAGATCTTCACCGACCTGCGGGCCAACGAATTCGACACGCCGAAGAATCACGGCAGGATCCTGGGCCGCAAGGACTTTCAGAATATCGGTGCCGACCGCGTCGCTGCCCGCTTGACCGGCCTGTGGCAGCAAACGAATTAATACGTCCCTGTCGGTTCCGAAAATCTGCACCTGGGCCGCACCGTAGCCGGCGGATTCGAGTTCGCTTCTGATCCCAGACAAGTCCGCCGCATTCTGATAACCGACTTCGATCAGCACACCGCCGGTGAAGTCGATACCGAGATTCAGCCCGCGAGTAAACAGGGAACCGACAGATACGAGCAGCAGAATGAGCGACAGAAGAAAAGCGACACGCTTTTTCCCCATGAAGTCCAAGCCGTGAAAAGTAATAACCGTTTTCATCAAAAAATCCTTGTCAGATCGACAGCTCTTCCAGCCGCTGGCGGCTACCGTAGATCAGGTTCACCACTGCGCGGGTACCGATGATCGACGTAAACAACGAGGTCAGGATGCCCAGCGACAAAGTCACCGCAAAACCCCTGATCGCACCGGTTCCAAAAGTAAACAGAACCACGGCGGCAATCAGGGTCGTAATGTTCGCATCGATAATCGACGAAAACGCCTTGTTATAGCCTGCCGCGATACTGGCCTGCGGGCTGTTTCCGTTACGCAGTTCCTCACGGATTCTCTCGAAGATCAGCACGTTGGCGTCCACCGCCATGCCGACCGTCAGGACGATACCGGCAATGCCGGGCAGCGTAAGTACCGCCTGCAGCAGGGAGAGCAACGCAGCGACCAGGACCAGGTTGGCAAACAGTGCGACGTTGGCGATCATGCCGAACAACCGGTAATAGATCAGCATGAAAACGACCACCGCGAAAAAACCGATCACGACGGCCTGAAAGCCCTGATCGATGTTGTCCTGGCCCAGGCTCGGTCCGATCGTCCGTTCCTCGACGATAAAAATCGGTGCGGCCAGGGAACCGGCGCGCAAAAGAAGCGCCAGAGTGCGCGACTCGAGTGGCGTCAGTCCGGTGATCTGAAAATTATTGCTGAAGATGCCCTGGATCGTAGCGACGCTGATCACTTCTTCCTTGGTCGAGGATTTCAGGCAGCCCGCGTCACCGGGCCCAATCTCGTCGCAGACCTGCTCGACAAAGACAACCGCCATGGATTTTTTCAGATTGTTGCGCGTGGTTTCGAGCATCCGCCGCGCGCCTTTTGCGTCCAGCTTGACGAATACGGCCGGCTGGCCTTCGGAATAACCCGATGTTGCGTCAGTCAGTTGGTCGCCGGTGACGATGACATCGCGTTTCAGTAAAATCGGCGTTTTATCGCGCTGATAATACAGTCTGCTGCCCAACGGCGGCCGCCCCCGGCGTTGCGCTTCGTAGGGATTGTTGTCCTGGTCCACCAGGCGAAAATCGAGTGTAGCGGTCGCGCCAAGCATTACCTTGACGTCCGCCGGGTTTTCCACGCCGGGTAATTGGACAATGATGCGAGTCAGTCCCTGGCGCTGAACCAGCGGCTCGGCAACGCCAAGCAGGTTAACGCGGTTACGCAGCGTCGTAATATTTTGCTGGATGGCGAAGTCCTGTCTTTGCTTTACCAGATTCGTACTCATGCCGACGCGAATGACCGTCTCGCCACCCACCCGGCTATCGCTCAGCAAAAATTGCGCGTCATAGTTTCGGAGCAGACGCATTACCTTGTCCAGATCATCCGGATTGCGCAGGGTGACATGCACGGTGTCTCCACTAACCTCCAGCGAACGGTAGGGTATGTTCTCCTCGCGCAGCAGGGAGCGGAAATCCGAACGGTAGCGCTCCAGCGTCTGGGTAATTGCGCCCTGCAAATCCACTTCATAGAGAAAATACACACCGCCGCGGAGATCCAGACCCAGGCTCATCGGCCGCAGGCCGAGTCCGCGCAGCCAATCGGGTGTCCGCGCTTCCGTGGTCAAAGCGACGACATAGCTGTCACCGAGCTTTTCCTCGAGGACCGCAGAGCCCAGTCTTTGTAATTCCTGACTGGCGAAGCGCACGATGACCCGGCCATCCTCGAGATACGCTGCCTGGTACTCCGCACCGGCCTCATCGAGGAATCCTTTCGCCAGGTTTAAACCGCGCTCGTCGAGCGGTTCGCGAGTGTCCGGTGCGATCTGCAGCGCGGGGTCTTCACCGTAAATGTTTGGCAATGCCAGCAACGTGCCAAACACGACCACCGCAACCACCAGAATATTTTTCCAGGCTGGATACCGATTCATCTGCCGCTTCCTTGTTGCAAGCCCCGGTCAGGCGCTTTTCAGGGTTCCTTTAGGGAGTACGGTGGCGACAGCATGCCTTTGCAGTTTGACGGATGTGCCATCGGCAACTTCGACTGTCACGAACTGATCGCCGACCTGGGTCAGGCGTCCAAGGATGCCGCCATTGGTCACAATCTCATCGCCGCTGCTCAAGGCGGCAACCATTGTCTTATGCTGTTTGGCGCGTTTTTGCTGCGGCCGAATCAGCATGAAATAAAACACGACAAAAAGAATGACGATGAAAAACATGCTGGACATGGGGCTCCCGGAAGAGGCCGCGTCCTGCGCCCAGGCGCTGGAAATAAAGAAATCCATGTTCTCTCCTTCATACGATCGCTCGTCCTCTGCTGACGAACGCATCGAAATATGGTGACTGAAACGGTCTTTTCAACCGCCAGACCAGGCTACGCCGGGCCCGAAAGCCGGCTATTATGACACAAGCCGCGCAGAATTCTGATCATCGGCAAGAAACTCCTGACTGAATGCGGCGAGGCGACCTTCCCCGATGGCCTGGCGAATTCCCGCCATCATACGCTCGTAAAAATGCAGGTTGTGAATCGTATTGAGTCTTGCACCAAGAATTTCGTTACAGGCATCGAGGTGCCTCAGGTACGCGCGGCTGTAGTGACTGCAGGTGTAGCAATCACAGGACGGGTCAAGCGGGCCGGTATCATCCCGGTAACGCGAATTCCTGATCTTGACGACACCCTCGTTGGTAAAGAGAAAACCGTTGCGCGCGTGCCGGGTCGGCATGACACAGTCAAACATGTCGATCCCGCGGGCCACCGCCTGCAGGATATCCGCCGGCGTGCCGACTCCCATCAGGTACCTCGGTTGGTCCTCGGGCATTGACGGCAGAGTCGCATCAAGCACCATCAGGCGCTCCTCTTCGGATTCACCAACCGACAGGCCACCCAATGCATAGCCATCGAAACCCAGCTCGACCAGGCCGGCCAGCGATACCTGGCGAAGATCGGGATACATACCACCCTGAACGATGCCAAACAATGCCGCAGCGGATGGGCCGGTCTTGAGCGCGTTAAAACGCCGTCTGCATTTTTCCGCCCATACCAGTGACAGCTCCATCGAAGCCTGCGCCTGGGCAAACGCCGCCGGGTAGGGTGTGCATTCATCTAAAACCATGACGATATCGGAGTCCAGCTCATGTTGGACTTCCATCGATTTCTCCGGACTGAGAAAGATCTCGCTGCCATCTACCGGTGAACGGAAACGAACGCCGTCCGGCGCAATTTTTCTCATTTTAGCGAGGCTCCAGATCTGGAAACCGCCGGAGTCGGTCAGGATCGGTCCGTCCCAATGGATAAAATTGTGCAGGCCACCGTGTTTTTTGATTATCTCCGCGCCAGGTCTGAGCATCAGGTGAAAGGTATTGCCCAGGATGATCTGGGTGCCCAGGCCGTGCAGTTCCTCGGCGGTCATCGCCTTGACCGATCCGTAGGTCCCCACGGGCATGAATACCGGCGTATCGACGACACCGCGCTCGAATTTCATCCGGCCCAGCCGTGCGGGGCCATCGCCGGCAAGCCGCTCAAATTTCATCGTTGCCCCACATCAGTTTGTCCGGCGTCAGAAACATGGCATCTCCATAGCTGAAAAACCGGTATTGATTTTCAACCGCGTGACGATAAGCGTCCAGCACCCGATCAGGTCCCGCAAAAGCGCTGACCAGCATCAGCAAGGTCGATCGGGGCAGATGGAAATTGGTCAGCAATGCGTCGACAACCTGAAACCGGAATCCCGGGTAGATAAACAAATCAGTCTCGCCGCGCATTGGCTGCAACTCACCGCCGCGCGCCGCGCTTTCCAGGCTTCGTACGACGGTCGTTCCGACCGCGATAACGCGCCCGCCACTCGCCTGGGTCCGGGCGACAGCCTCACACACCGTGGCTGAAACGTCGACCCGCTCGGCATGCATCCGGTGGTCGAGAATATTGCCGACCCTGACCGGTTGGAAGGTGCCGGCGCCGACATGCAGAGTCAACCGGGCGAACGAAATTTGCTGCTTCGCCAGCCGGTCCAGCATCGCCGCGTCAAAATGCAGACCCGCGGTCGGTGCCGCCACCGCGCCCGGCCGATCGGCGAATATGGTCTGGTAGCGTTCCCGGTCCAGCAGATTGTCGGCGCGCCGAATATAAGGCGGCAGTGGCACATGACCGCAACTCGCCAGGCAATCCATAACGTCACGATCGAATTGCAGCGTGAACAGATCGCCGTCGCGCCCCGTGACCACGGCCTCGCATTCCTTGAACAACAGTTTCACACCGTGCCGTGGCGACTTGCTTGCCCTGACCTGCGCTGTGGCCCGATCGCCATCGACAATCCGTTCGATCAGGACCTCGCAACGACCGCCACTGTCCTTGCGACCCAGAAGCCGGGCCGGAATAACTTTAGTGTCATTCAGGACCAGCAGGTCGCCCGGGCGAAGAAGATCCTCCAGTTCGGAGAACTTCCGGTCCGCCAAATGCCCGGTCGCGCCATCCAGACACAACAAACGACTGGCGCAACGCTCGTCCAGCGGCTCCTGGGCGATCAGCGATTCGGGAAGTTCGTAGTCGAAATCGGCGAGTTTCATAGGCCGCGCAGTTTATCAGTTTCGGCGGTCTTCCCCGCGGCAAAAAAACCCGGCGACAGGCGCCGGGTCAGTGCGCAGATCCTGCCGCTGCCGAGACTTCAGGTTCCGGTCGCGGGCCTCTCGTCTGCCCCCCGGATGATGACCGGTCTCCGGTCGCGCCAAATCCTGGCTGCCCGGTCATTTTCAGGTAGTTCGATAGTCAGTTCACGCTTCTTTTTCTTGCGCATCACCTGAATTTTCACCGTTTCGCCAGGCTCGTACGAACCCAGTATGCGCAACGCGTGTCCCGGGCTGGACGGTTTCCTGTCGCCGATCCGCAGGATGACATCGCCATCCCGTAACGGGATCTTTTCGCTGACCGGCGCACGCACAATCAGTACGCCATCGTCAGTCCCAAAATACTCACCGAGGCCCTTGGTTAGCGAAACCATCTCCATCTCACCCAGGGCGCCATGTATCGTGTGCCCGCCGAAGCCAAAAAGTCTCTTTGCAATATCCGGCCCGTGGGGGAGCGGGACGCCGTCGGGAATATGCAGACGGAATGCCTCGTGGTCACCCAGGCCACCGGAAAAGTCGAAATTGTCCGAGAAATCGAAAGCAAAGCTTGGGAATTCGAACTCCCTGGGTTCGATAATCGCGCTGTAAGATTTGCCATCGCGCAAATAGCCGACGGTCACTTTCTGCCCGGGCTCGACATCCGCCATATAACCGGTCAGTTTTTCGATCGATGAATCCTGTTTATCCGCCTTCAACGCAACACCGTCAATTTCGATCAGAATGTCGCCGGCCTCCAGTCCCGCCTCTTCTGCCGGGCCATCCGCCGTTACACCGACCACTTCAACGCCGTCATCGCGCTTCATCCCGGGCCCGCTGCCGAGGCTGATGCCCAGCATCGCTTTCGGCTGTCGCTCGCGAATCCGGATAGCGATATCGCCGGCCAGCTCCTGTCCGAGTCTCGCCACTTCGCGGGCGGCGCGTTCCAGTTCTTCCCTTGCCTGCGCCATTTCCGCATCCCGTTCCGCACGATTGCGATCGAGTTCTTCCATCTCCATATCCAGATTCGCCTGCGCCAGCCGCAGCGCTTCGAACGCAGCGTCATTCATCACCTCGTCAGCGGAAATCGCATCCGGCCCGGCGAACAGTTCGTCGGTAATTTCCCGGGCGTCGATGGCCTGTGCCGATACCGACAGTCCCAGCAGGCCGGCAATGACGATGCCCGTAAAAAGAATTCTCGAAATCTTCATTTTTTCCTCCGTTCCAATTCCTTACTCATTACAAAGAAGCAAAGCTGGCCTCTGCATAACGAACCTTGACCAGCGAATCCATCAAATTCACCTTGTGCTGCCAAAGTTCGCTCGATTCTTTCGCCGTCAGCGCGGTGTCTGGCTGACTCAGCGTGTAATCGACCATTGCCAGGCTGTTCCGGAGACTCGTGATCGTGGTGTCGGTACCCGCCCGGATAACGTTCGGCCGCCCCGGTAACGACCTCAGCAGGGATGCCAGCCTTCTCGATCGTTCGATCAGCTGCTGCTGGCTTTCCATTTGGTCATCTGTGGCTGCCGCAGGTGACTGGTTCGCAAGCTGCACGCTGCCCGTCGCCCGATCGACCAGCACCCGGGATGCGCTATCCGTCACGTCGCGTCCGGTCAGATTTCCGGCAAGCCAGACTATCGCCAGCACCGATGCCGCAATTCCCCAGCCCAATGGCTGCTGCCATGAAACGCGCGCTCTCGAAGTCGCATTGACGATGTCTTGCCAACGGCCGTCCGGTGGTTCGATTTCCGGCAATGCCTGCATGCTTTTTTGCAAACTGGCCAGTCTCGATAATTCGTTGCGACAGTCGGAACAGGTATCCAGGTGCGCCTCGACATCCGGGTCGGTGGCTTGCCGACCGGACTCCTGTGCATCTCTGAGATCTAGTAACTGTTCGATACTTGCATGCATGTTTCTACCTCACCGGCAACCGCCATCATTTTTCGAAGCTTTTGATGCCCGCGCGACAACTGTGATTTCGAAAAACTGGCGCTCTTGCCCATCATCGTGCCAATTTCCTGATGCGTATAACCTTCCACGTCGTACATCCAGATCACGGCCCGCGTCACCGCTGGTAACCGGGCCAGATGCCCGTCCAGCTCGGCGCTCGTCACTGCTCCCGGCCCGCCGCAAGCTGCGCTGTAATCTTCTGTCTGTGACTCGTGTTCCGCCTCGAGCGGCGTTGCCAGCCGGTGCCATGCGGAGCGCAGCACCATCAGCGCCTTGTTGGCAGCGATCCGTCTGATCCAGGCGCCAACCGGTGCGTCGCCCCGATAAGTGTCTATCTTGCGAATCACCTCGATAAACGTGTCCTGCATGACCTCCTCTGCCTGGCCAGGATCCCGCAATATCCGGATCGCCAGGTTATAGACCGGTTTTGCGTAGGTCCGGTAAACCAGTTCGTGTGCCTTCAGGTCACCGCGCTGGGCCCGGCCGACGATCGCCGGGTCTATACTGGCTTGCAAAAATGTACCCATTTCGTTCTCTCTGATGCCTGGTAAGCGAGCCGGGTCGCAAGAACATGAAAAAATTCGGGACCGCCTTTCTCGTTGCCACGCCATGCTACACTTGCGCCCGATTTTCTACCTCCCCCAACCTGTAAAAAACGCCGAAGTGGTGGAATTGGTAGACACGCAGCACTCAAAATGCTGTGCCTTCGGGCGTGTCGGTTCGAGTCCGACCTTCGGCACCAACCCCTGAAAGCGGCCCGTTCAGATGCCCGCAGCGTCGGATTCTGCTAGCCTCCAAGACCATGAACAGTCTGTTTGCAGAACTGAAACGACGCAAGGTCATCAAGGTTGCGACCGCCTATCTGATCGCCGGCTGGATTATCTTGCAGATGGCCGACGTCGTCCGCGAACCGCTCGGCATGCCGGACTGGGTCTTCCAGGCCATCCTGAGCATTCTGGTCGTCGGGTTTCTGCTGACCATCGCCCTCGCCTGGATATTCGATCTCACGCCGGAGGGCATAAAAAAAACGCCGGTCGCCGGCGACGATACCGCCGAAAGATTTTCCGCCGGGCGCAAGATAGACTTCATCATCATCGGCTTGCTGGCAATCGCGCTGATCGCATATGTCAGCAAAGACACCTTGTTCGAAGAGCAGCTCGTGGCAGCCGATCCGGATGCCGTGAAAAGCATTGCGGTCCTGCCATTTGTCAGCATGAGTTCGGATGAGGAAAATGAGTATTTTTCCGATGGCCTGTCAGAGGAACTGCTCAACCTGCTGGCCAAAATCAACAACCTGAAAGTGGCCGGCCGGACTTCGTCCTTTTACTACAAGGGGCGGGACATCGACCTGCGGGAGATTGGCAGCCAGCTCAATGTCAGTCATGTGCTCGAAGGCAGCGTCAGAAAATCAGGGAATCGCGTGCGTATTACCGCCCAGTTGATCAGCGTCGCGGATGGTTTTCACATTTGGTCGGAAACCTATGACCGGCAGCTCGACGATATCTTCAAAATCCAGGAAGAAATCGCGCGTGCCGTGACCAGCGCATTGAAAGTGACGCTGCTTCTCGAGGAGGACCAGGCTCTGGCAACCCAACAGGAACTCAACCCGGAAGCGCACAGCACGTACCTGATCGCCCGCAGCCGGCAACGGGAGCGCGGCAAGGACAACCTGACCCAGGCGATGCATTTGTTCGAGAGCATTATCGCGGACTTTCCGGATTTCGCGCCCGCCTATTCGGGCTTGTCCGACTCGATCCTGTTGCTGTCGAACAATCATTTGTCGATCACCTTCGAAGAAGCTCGCACAAAAGCCACGCCGCTGATCGAAAAAGCGCTGCAACTCGCGCCTCTTTCCTCGGATGCCTGGACATCCAAGGGCTTCCTGGATCAGCAGATATTCGAAGAAAGCGGTGACAGCGAATACCTGGCTTCGGCCGAGGCAGCGTATCTCAAAGCGCACGATCTGGACCCTAACAACGCACAGGCGCTGTACTGGTACGGCATCCTGATGGACGCGACCGGCGACTACAAGGCTGCGATCGAGCTGTACAATCAGTCGCTGGAACTGGATCCGCTGGCACGTATTCCGCGTTATCGCCTGGCCCTGGACTACCAGCAGGCGGGTAATTTCGACAAGGCCCGCGAGGCGCTGGCAGAAGCCGTCCGCCTGTACCCGGATTTTGCGACCGCGAAGGTGGCGATCGGCACCCTCGAGCTAGGCCTCGGGAATTTCGAGGCCGCCGAGGCGATCCTGCTCGGGGTTGCCGATTCCCCGGCCGGCAGAGACGCCAACGTCTACTTCAGCCTGTTTTCGGTGTATTCCAACGTCGGGGCATTCCAGCTGGCGATGGAAGCGATCGAGAAGGTGCCGCCGAGCCCGCTGAAAGAAGGCGTTGACAAGTTATTGGCGGCGCAACAAGCAAACGATATCGATGTGTTGCTGGCGACCACCGACGAGCTGGCCGCGAGCGGCACTTCGCCGGCGCAATGGAAAATATTGGCGGCGCAGGTCGAATACCTGGCGAGCGATTACGCAGCAAGCCGGGAACGCCTGGCAAAGTCCTTTCCCGGTCTGTTTGTCGAGAATCCGGAGGTCAACCTGCAAAGAGTGCTCCCGGCCACGATTGCGGCCGCGGCGCTGATCAAGCTGGGCAAAACCGAACAGGCCGGCCGCCTGTTGCAAAAGGCTCAGGCGATTTATCAAACGAGCTGGCCGGAGTACCAGCCGGCCGGCGTGCACTACCGCCTGGCCGAACTGCTGGCAATCAAGGGCGACACGGACGCGGCCATGGGGCATTTACAGGCCGCTTATGACCAGGGATTCCGCCTGATGTGGACGGATTTTACCTACCCGATGGATGCCAATCCCTATTTCGGAGCATTGCTGGCCGATGAGCGCTTCGTCGCGCTGGTCGAAAAAATCCGGGCGCACAACGAAAAGGCCCGCAAGAAAATTGTCGCCGCGCATGAACAACGCGACCAGGCATAACCGGCCATGAGCGAGCTGTTTACAGAACTGAAGCGACGCAATGTTTTTCGTGTTGCGATCGTCTACCTGATCGCCGGCTGGATAATTCTGCAGGTCGCGGATGTCATGGCGGAGGCGCTGGCCGTGACAAGACAGGCTCTGCAGATCGACCCGCAAGCCATTTTTGCGCTGTCTTTGCTGGGGGCCTATCTCGACCTTGGCGATGAGCGCGATCTCGGTGCGCTCGATGCCCTGGCGGAAGCACTCCCGGACCTGGGCCGGCCGCTAGTCGAAGTGGATTCCTTGAGCGCCGAACAAACCTTGTTGCTCGCGGCGCTGATGTTACAGGCCGGCCAGACCGATCAGGCGGCCCGGATAGCCACGGCGGCTGAAAAAGCTTTTCGCCACATGCAAAGCCGGGCCATGCCGCAGTTTCATGCACAAGCGCTGGTGCTGCTCGGCCGCGAGGCGGAAGCGGCCGCTGCGTTGCGCCAGGCAATCAAGATCCGGAGTCTGGGACCCGCGCGCTGGAGCGTATTGCGGAGCCCGATTTTCGAGAATATGCGGATGAAAGACGAATACCAGGATATTTTCGCCGCGATCGTAAGCGATCTGGATCAGCAACGTGCACTATACGTGGCGGAACGGGACACCCACTGAAACCGGTCCGCTGAGATGAATTTCTGCAGCCACTGTGGCCAGACTGTCGTGCAGAAAATTCCGGATGGCGACTCCCTGCCACGCGATGTCTGCGAACACTGCGGCACCATTCATTATCAGAACCCGAAAATGGTCGTGGGTTGCGTTCCCGAGCATGCGGACGGCCGCATCCTGCTGTGCAAACGGGCAATCGAACCACGTTATGGCTACTGGACGGTGCCGGCCGGCTTCATGGAGAACTATGAGACGCTCGAAGCCGCGGCGGCCCGGGAAACCCGTGAAGAAGCGCTCGCCCAGGTGGAGATTCTCGATCTGTTCGCCGTGGTCAATGTGACTCGGGCCCACCAGGTCCACCTGTTTTTCAGCGCCCGCTTGCTTGGCGATGAGTTTGGCGCCGGGGAGGAGTCACTCGAGGTGTCATTGTATCGCGAGGAGGAAATCCCCTGGCAAGACGTCGCCTTTCCGAGCGTGGAATTTGCCCTGCGTCATTTTTGCGACGATCGCGAGAAAGGCGCCTCTGGCGTACACCTGACCGAAGTGACTCGTATTCTTTAGGGAAGCTCTGTTTTAAGCGCAGTCGGTTGTGGCAGAATAACTGCAGTCGTGGAAGAACTTTTTTAGCGGAGCCAATGATGACTTTTGTCGTGACCGAAAGCTGCATCAAGTGCAAATACATGGACTGCGTCGAAGTCTGTCCGGTGGACTGCTTCTACGAGGGACCCAACATGCTGGTCATCGACCCGGAAGAATGTATCGATTGCACGCTGTGCGAGCCCGAATGCCCGGTCGAGGCGATTTATTCGGAAGAGGAACTGCCGGAAGGCCAGGAAAAAATGCTCGCCCTCAACGCCGAGCTTGCACAGCAGTGGCCGGTGATCACCGAAATGGGCGAACCGCCCGCCGACGCAGCCGAATGGGAAGACAAGCCGGATAAGCTTCAATATCTGGAACGATAGCTCCGGCAGAAAACCGGATACCGGTCTATTGTACTGTGTGATTTTTGGCCAGCTGGTCCAGCCGGTTCAGCAGAGACTTCGGCGGCAGATAGCCGGCGATCAGATCGCCATTCGATGTAACGATGGCCGGTGTCCCGCGAAACCCGATACCCTGCCCGAGCGTGTAGATCTCCTGCACCGGCGTATCACACTGGCTCGGCTCGATGGCTTCACCCAATTTGGCGCGCGTCAGCGCGTTGTGCCGGTCGTCAGAACACCAGACATTGTTCGCGATATGCCAGGACTCCGAACCCGGCCCGTAGCGCGGGTACAACAAGTAGCGTACCTCGACACCCAGCTCATTGAGTAAGCCGATTTCCGAGTGAAGCTTGCGGCAATAGGTACAGTCGGTGTCGGTAAAGACGGTAATCGTATGCAGCGGATGGTCCGGGCCAAATAAAATCATTTTCTCTTCGCCGAACGAATCGATCGTCTGCTTTCTCGCTACATTTCGTCTTTTCTCGGTCAGGTTGACCTGGGTTGCCAGATCGACAATGTCGCCCTCGACGAGGAAACGACCATCGTCGCTCATATAAACGACCTGGGAGCCGATCATAATTTCGAGCAGGCCGGGAATCGCGGAAGGCCTCACCTTGTCCGAATCCAGACCCCAGCGCTCCGCGATCGCCGTCTCGGACACTGCTTTCTTCCCGCTCGCGTCGTCAGCCGTTTCATCCGCATATGCCAGAGTCACGGACATCAGGCCAAGCGATAAAGTCAGGAACAGGGATTTGGCAAGATTGAACATTTTTTCTCCGCGGGATTCGGCCACTAGCTCAGACTCTACGAGGGGATTGGAGTTCCACAATACAGACCCCGGAGCGCGGGCGAATATTACCAGAAGACCGGCGGTGATATTTATCCGCGTGGATGATGCCGGCCATGCAAATTTTTGATTCGCTCGCGCGCGACGTGAGTATAGATCTGGGTTGTCGAAAGATCGCTGTGCCCAAGAAGCATTTGTACCACACGAAGATCGGCGCCGTGATTCAATAAGTGAGTCGCAAATGCATGGCGCAATGTATGTGGCGAGAGTTTTTTCCCGATACCCGATTTCTTCGCATATCGACGAATAATGTGCCAGAAGGCCTGACGGGTCATGCTGGAACCACGGCGCGTCGGAAATATGGAGTCCGTCTGGCGTTCGAGCAAAATTTCCAAGCGTGGGCCGTTCATAAACTCCTGCAGCCAGCGCTGCGATTCCTCACCGATGGGAATCAACCGCTCCTTGTCGCCTTTACCGATGACGCGAATTACACCCTGGTTCAGATTCATCTGCGCGACGCGAAGATTGATCAGCTCCGAAACTCTCAACCCGGTGGCATACAGCACTTCCAGCATGGTGCGGTCACGGTGTCCGAGCGGATCGGCTACATCCGGCGCGTTGAGCAAGGCTTCGACTTCTTCCTCGGTCATCGACTGGGGCAGGGCACGCCCGACCTTGGGCATCGCGATCCTGGAGGTCGGGTCTTCATCGATCTCGCCCTCGCGGACCAGATACCGGAAAAAGCGACGGAAACTGGATAGCTGTCTCGCTGTCGATCGCGGCCTGGCGCCGCTTTCTGCGCGCCAGGCAAGAAAAGCCAGGAGGTCGCTGCGTTTGGCCGCAGACAGGGTCACGCCCTGCTCTTCCAGCCAGCGGCTCAGACAAAGGACATCCGCACGATAGGCCGCCAGCGTATTGGCAGACAATCCGCGTTCCATCCAGATGGCATCAAGAAATCGGTCTATGGTCTTCTCCGGCACTTCCTGCCCGGCGTAGATTTCATGTTTTTTTTCAGCCTTAAGCGACACAATCGACATTACTCACTTGCTCCATGGCTCGCAACTGCGCGGGACCGCGCGCAGTCCGGCAAACCGCCTCGGCGGCCAACCGACTCCCCGAATATTTCGCCCCCGGGTAAAGGTGCGAAACGGGCTGCGTCCCTGCTGCCCGTTCGCCAGGCCAGTATGGGGTTTCGGGGTTTGCGGGAGCCGTGACCGGGGTCACAATTCGGTCAATCAATTAACATAAAGTGATGAAGTTCACAGTTTGCGCCGTCCGGGCAACGCGTCGAAAACCCGTTCGCTATGCTAGTCTTCCGGCACCATGAAGCAGCTGACAGGCAAAATATTGCAGATCGTGTTTGCCGTTCAATTTTCGCTCGTTTTTGTCCCGCTCTCGATCCTGTTATTTCTGCTTCTGTTGCTACCGAATCTGAAGTGGCGCCGAAGTGCGGCCAGGTCGCTGAGTAAATTCGGTTTATTTCTTTGCGGCATACCGGTTACTGCCATCGGCATGGAAAACCTCCCTTCCGGCGCCTGTGTTGTCGTCGCAAATCATGCCAGCTATCTGGACGGGATTATCCTCACCGCCGTACTGCCGCCTGATTACGCGTTTGTCATCAAACGCGAAGTGACCGGCGTCCCTTTTATCCATTTTCTGCTCAGGCGAATCGGATCCGAGTTTGTCGAGCGCAAAGAAACCGAGGGAAAGGCCCGGGATAGCCGGAGACTGTTGCGAAAAGCGAGCTCCGGATCGTCGATGGTGTTTTTCCCGGAGGGAACATTCAGGCGGAAACCGGAACTGCTGCCCTTTCATAATGGTGCGTTCGCCGTAGCGGTCCGGGGTGGGTTGCCGGTCGTTCCCGTTGTCATTCACGGCACCAGGCACATCCTGCTGGCAGAAGCTTTGCTGCCGCGTTGGGGAAAAATCGCAGTCGATATCCTGCCGCCGGTGGGTCCAGCCAAACCCGGGCCTGAGGGTCAAAACTGGTTAAAGGAATCTGCCTGGCAACGCATCCTGTCAGGTCTCGACCAACTCCAGCCAGACCCGACCTGAGACAACGCGCCGCTACAAACAAGCCAGTCCGCGCCGGGCTTCCGGTTAAAAAAACCTACAGGGCTGTCCCCTGGCGCCGCCTGGCTCTCGCCGCATCGCGACGATCGGCGACATACGATTTCCAGCCGTTAGCCTGCTCCCGGGCGCTCTTTTTGCAGCCCGCCGCCGAGGCCCGGTCCAGCGCTCGATCGGCAAATGAAAATCGGTCAAGTTCCGCATTGGCGACGCCAATCATCAGGTGTGCCGAACACACATCGTCCAGACCGCCTTTCCGAATGGCTTTCTCGGCGGCCTCAACCACTTCTCCCCAGTCGGTCTTCTCCATGAACAACTGTGCTTTCTGAAAATAAAATTCGCCGTCGCCGCTTTGCGGGGCCAGACGATCGATTACCGAAATGGCTTTATCAAACTCCCGCGCTGCGGTCCATGCGCCCAACAACAGTTCGAGGTGCTTTTGCGTCGCCTGGACACGACCGCGGTTGATTTCGGTATCCAGTACCAAGCCTGCGACATAGGGGTTTTCCAGGAACAGATTCAAGCGCACCAGGTTGAGCAACCGGTCTTCCTTTACGACGAGGCCTTTTTCATAGGCAAGCATCATCGTCGCCAGCGCATTGCCATCCTGCCCGAGCTCCTGGTATGCGCTCGTCAGCATTTCCCAGTATCGCGTCTTGTCCGGCCAGTAGGAAACGACCTTTCTCAACGCCGCAGCCGCGTTTTCATACTGAGACAGTTCGTAATAGATTGCGAGTTCCAGTTGATACCAAGATTCGATCGGCTTGTCCGCCTGCGAATCGATCGCCCTTTTTACCCAGGGCAAAGCGCCCCGGTATTTCTTTTGCTGCGTATAGGATGATCCGATCAGGATCAGTGCGCTGCCCTGTGGATCGTTCTCGATGCAAAGCCAGCGCATCATCAAATCGATCGTGTCCTGATATCGGCCCATCGATGCATACAGGCTGGACAGCGAATACATCATGCCCTTTTGGGCAGAATCGGGCAGTGCATCCAGGGCGATTGCCTTTTCAAAATGCGAAACTGCGCGCTGGTAATTGGCTTCGCCGCCCATCTGGATCAGGATAAATCCGTAGACCTGCTCGATCTGCGAGACTTCGTACGGCGTAAAACCGCCCCTCGTCGCGAGATCATTCAATTTCTCCATCGCTGCCGGGTGTTCGTTATTCTCCAACAACTCATGAACGACCGACAGTCGCCGATAGGTACGCTCGTCCATTGCCGTTTGCCGCGGCTTGCGCTCTTTTTCGGTCGGACACGAATACTGTAGCGCCAGGACCGCTGTGCCGTTCAGTACGAGACAGCCGCCAAAGACCAGTGGCAGCAAGCGGCCTGTTGCCTGGCTGAATGTCATTCCGCGGGTTCCAGGTTGAACTCGATTCTCTGGCTGGCCCGGCGAGCGACCGCGACGCCGTCGACGATGCGCGGCTTGAACTTCCAGCGATAGATCGCGCGCAATGCAGCTCTGTTGAAAATTCGTTGTGGCATCGCCGCCACGACACTGGCATCTGCCACCGTGCCGTCTTGCAGAATCGTGAATTCCAGGTCCACCCAGCCTTCGGTACCTTGCATCAGCGCATCGCGGGGATACTGCGGGTTGATCCTGATGATGGGGATAACGTCACCATCCGACCCCACATCGCCTGGATTCCACGCACCCAGGAATGGTCCACCGCCGGCACCCAGCGAAATATCGATAGTTGGCGTCTCCATCCGTATCGCAGTCGGTGGCGGTTTGTTCTGGATCGAGACTTTTATCCTGGGTGGCGCTGGTAGCTTTTTCGGTTGCTCGGGCTCTATTGGTTTCCGCCGTTGTTTGATTTGCGTGATATCGGCCTGCCGGACGCGGATAAAGTTGACGACTTTGCCGCCTTGCGCTTCGTTTTCGAATTTCCTGCCACCGGAAATCAGCGTGCTCATCAGCAAAAACAGCAGTAACGCCATGACGACACCGGCACCGACGGACATGAAGTAACGCATGTCAGTGACTCCGTTTCTCGGCGGCAACCATGATATTGCCAACGCCACCGAGGCGAATCTGATCCATCAGGTCGATCATTGCGCCGGTTGACGCTTTTTCGTCGGCAATAATGATGACGCTGCTTTCAGGAATCTCGGCAACCGCGGATTCGACCATCGCCCTGACCTGCCCGATCTCGATCTGGCGTTTGTTCATCCAGATCTTGTCGAATTCGGATATCGCAATCAGGATGTTGCCGTGCTGGTTCTCGACGGCCGTTTCCGCTTGCGGGCGATTGGGGTCGATGCCCGTTTCCTTGGTAAACGAGGTCGTGACAATGAAGAAGATCAGCATGATAAAAACCACATCCAGCATCGGTGTGATGTTGATTTCTGTCTCTTCTTCCTGTGCGGCGTGTCGTCTTGCCATAATTCGACAGTTTGAGTCCTTTTTTGCCTATCGGCTTCGCGAGCTTCTCGCGGTCGCGGCCAGCGATACCGTTTCCGCACCGGCCACCCTGGCCTGATCGATGACCCGGATCAGTAATCCTGCATCCGAGTTTCGGTCCGCGACGACCACGACCGGAGCTTCCGGTTTGCCCGCCAGGCTGCTTTCGATATTGGCCCGTACCGCGCGAATGTCTATCGTCCGGCCCTGGATTTCAATTCTCCCTGTCTCGCTGATCCTGACCGTAATAAGCTCAGATATGTTCTGATCTTTTGCGGGCTCATCGGATGGCCGGTTGACCTCGATGCCGATCTCGCGGACAAAAGACGTGGTTACGATAAAAAAGATCAGCATGATAAAGACCACGTCGAGCAGCGGCGTGATGTTGATTTCAGCTTCTTCTTTGCGGTGACTGATCTTTCGTCGCATTACCTAACGCATTCCATACGGCATTGGTCTAATGGTGCAGAAGCAGGTCTTCGGCCTGCTCTATTTTTGCGCTGGCCTTGTTTTCCAGGAAAGTGACGGCATACACGCCGGACAAGGCAGCAACCAGTCCAGCCATCGTCGGGATGGTCGCGGCCGACACACCGCCAGCCATCAAACGGGCATTGCTGGTACCGGTGACAGCCATCACATCGAAAACCTGAATCATACCCGTCACCGTGCCAAGCAGGCCTAGCAACGGCAACACCGCCATCAGGGTTTTTATCATCAACAAGTACTGTTTTGCATGGAGAGAAATTTCCGAAATCAGCAGGTCCCGGATGCGCCTGGCATACCATGACGTGGTGTCGTCACGACTGTCCCATTCCTCCCGGGCCCGACTGATCCGCTTCGGCATTTCGCCATACAGATACCACAAACGCTCAATAATAAATGTCCACATCAATGTCGCGACCACCAGGATTCCATACAGCACGTCGCCCCCGGCTTCGAAGAAGTCGCGAATCGCGAAGAAGGGTTCAAGCAACAAGCTCATTGCTATTTATCCTGCTCCGAGCGACGCGCGATCATGCCGGCGCTTTGTTCTTCGAGAATCTCGACCAGCGCACGACTCTTGCCCGCGATCAGGCTATGCAGCAACACCAGTGGAATGGCGACGATCAGGCCGAGCACGGTCGTGACCAGCGCTTGTGATATACCGCCGGCCATCAGCTTGGGATCACCTGTACCAAACAGAGTAATCGCCTGGAAAGTTGCGATCATGCCGATGACGGTTCCCAGCAGACCCATCAGCGGCGCGACAGCGGCCAGCACCTTGATAATGCCCTGGCGTTTTTCGAAACTGGGCGTTTCTTTCAGGATCGCCTCGTCGAGTTTGAGTTCCAGCGTCTCGGTATCGATGTCCGTGTTCTCGTGGTAAACGCCCAAAATACGACCTAGCGCGTTGCCGTCCTCGGGCGCATCGCTGTTGAGCTGGCGACGTATTTTGGCGCTCGAGCCGGACAGGAACACCCAGCGCTCGATGGATATCAGGATGCCAATAATGCCAAGAAAAATGATCGCATAGCCTACGACACCGCCTTGTTCGATACGCTCACCCAAGGTGGGAGCGTTGATCAGCAGGCTCAACAACGAGCCAAAACTCGGATCGACCGCCATCGCGACATTGCCCGTTGTCGCATTGTAAAGATTGCTCGCCATTTTCCGGTAGCGGCCTTTTGGCTGACGCGGCAGCACCTTGACGCTTTTTGTCGCTTGTTCGTAGGCCAGAAATTCGTCGCCTGTTACCAGGTTAAACACGCCGACCCGAACAACGTCGGCAGCAGACATCGTGCCGTCGGCATTGACGATTTGAGTCGGGAAACGAACGACTTTGGCCGACTCGACCATTTCGTTCAGCATCAGCACACGCAAATCGTTGAGTTCGTCGATCGAAGGCAGACCCTTGATCTGAGCCAGACGAGCCGCTAGCTCTCCGCGATCCGGGTATTGCGCCGAAACCATCGACGCGTCGATCGTACCTTTGACGTCCCCGGCGACCTGGCGAACGACACCAAACATCTCGCCCATGTTGCCGCTTTGGCTACGGAACAAATCCTGCAGATCTTCGAGTTGTTTTTCGTTGTCATCAAACTGCTTTTTGAGCTCGTCGGCCCAGCTCTGGGCGGCATTGCGATCAGACTGAGCCCGTCTCAGCAACGCGCGCTGGTTATTTCGTTCTGCTGCAAAGCGGCGCAGCCTTTCCTTATTTTGCTGGCTGACGGCACGGGCTTGTTGTTCGGAGGCCCGCAATAACTCGTTCAATGACGCGGCAGGATCCTGTGCGGATACCAGCGAACCGAAAACTAATCCTGCCGTCAGTAGAGTGAACGTTACCGTTTTGCGCATCATTGCCCGCTCTCCGGCGCCGGTACCGGTAGCATCAGCAAATCCGGCGCGGCCTGCTTGCTCGCGATACGGAGTCCTGCCGTGATTGGCTTGCGATACTCATCGCCCAGCACTTCCCACCGGCGGGTATTTTTGTTCCAGAACCCGGTCTCCTGCCTGTCCGGCGTCTGATACGCCAATAGAATCCTGCCGACACGGAGGAAATTGACCTCCCGAACCTCGCCATTCAGGGGAAGATTGCCGACTGTCGCCTCCGTGTCTTTACCAAAACCGGTTTCGATCTGGTAGGCGCTCATTATCTGGCGAAATTTTTCTGAAATCGTCAGCTCGGAATCGTCCATGTTGCTGCGCAACGTATCGATACGGTTCTGCCGCTCATCCAGGTTGAACGGAATATCCAGACCCACGAACTGGTCGAGCGTGTCGATCATGTTGGCCATCAATGGAATGATGCCCTGCTCCACGACGACAATGTTTTCCAGCTCCGCAGTAACCCGTTTAATCTCGGCCTGCTGGCTGTTCACCAGTCTCTCCATGTGAGCGTTATAAATCTGGATTCGATCCAGTTCCTGAATCGTAACCCGGTAATCTCCCCTCAATTCCGTGGTCTGGTCATCCAACACGCCGATAAGAGTCTGGATTCCGATAGAGGCCTGGTCTGACTGACTCTGAACGTCCATGGCCTGGTCCAAAGTCGCTTCCTGTGCGCCCAGCGAGTTGACAACCAGCGCGAGCATGGCGGGCAATACTCTGGCGCCGCAAACCCGGTGGTGTGCGATCGTGGTTTTGGACATATGATTACCTTCTGTTTTTATAGCTTGTAAGGGCGATACTCATGACCCACCAGATGCACCTTACATATTGCGCCGATACTGGCCGCCGACTTTGTATAACGCGTGGCTGATTCGCCCCAGAGAACAATATTTCACCGCCTCCATCAGGCTTGCGAATACATTTTGGTCTTTGGCAGCTGTACGCTGCAAATTTGCCAGCGTTTGATCCAGTTGCTCCGCGTGGCGGTTGAGAAACTCGGCTGTATTCACCACTTGTGCCTGTTTTTCGTCATCGGTAGAGCGAATCAGCTTGTCGTCGGACAATTCCTGAGGCGCGCTATCGGGACCCAGGAAAGTGTTTACCCCTATCAGCGGCAAGCTACCATCGTGCTTAAGCGATTCATAATGCAAACTTTCATCCTGAATTTTCCCGCGCTGGTACATACTTTCCATCGCACCGAGCACGCCGCCGCGTTCCGATATCCGCTCAAATTCCTCGTACACCGCTTCCTCAACCAAATCCGTCAGCTCGCTTATAGCGAACGAACCCTGTAACGGATTCTGGATTTTGTTGAGACCCAATTCCTTATTAATAATGAGCTGTATGGCCACCGCCCGACGCACGGATTCCTCGGTCGGCGTCGTAATTGCTTCGTCATAGGCGTTGGTGTGCAGACTGTTGCAGTTATCAAACAACGCGTAGAGCGCCTGCAAAGTCGTACGGATATCGTTGAACTGTATTTCCTGCGCGTGCAGGCTGCGGCCGGATGTCTGGATATGATATTTGAGCATTTGGCTGCGCGGGCCGGCGTTGTATATGCCCTTCATGGCTCGCGCCCAGATCCGTCTGGCGACCCTGCCAATGACGGCGTACTCCGGGTCCATGCCGTTGCTGAAAAAGAAACTCAGATTCGGTGCGAAGTCATCGATCTTCATTCCGCGGCTAAGATAATACTCGGCTATCGTGAAACCATTCGCCAGGGTAAACGCGAGCTGGCTGATCGGATTGGCGCCTGCTTCCGCGATGTGATAGCCCGATATCGAAACGCTGTAAAAATTTTTGATCTTGTGATCGATAAAATAAGACTGCACGTCCCCCATCATCCGCATCGCGAATTCGGTGGAAAAAATACAGGTATTTTGCGCCTGGTCTTCTTTCAATATATCGGCCTGCACGGTTCCACGCACAATCTGCAGGGCCTCGGCCTTTAGCTTTGCATAGGTATTCGCGTCAACCAGTTTGTCGCCGCTGACTCCAAGCAGCCCCAGGCCGAAGCCATCATGACCGGCAGGCAGGTCACCGTCATAAAGCGGCCGTTTGTGTTCCTTAAAAATACTGTCGATCTTTTTTTGCGCGTCATCATAGAGACCGTTCTCGCGAAGATAGCGTTCGACATTCTGATCGATCGCGGTATTCATGAACATTGCCAGCAACATCGGCGCCGGACCGTTAATCGTCATCGATACCGACGTGGTCGGCGCAAGAAGGTCGATACCGGAATACAATTTCTTCATGTCATCCAGCGTCGCGATAGAAACCCCGGAATTACCGATTCGGCCATAGATATCGGGCCGCTTGTCGGGATCTTCGCCGTACAGCGTGGCTGAATCGAACGCAGTGGAAAGCCGGCTGGTTTCATGGCCACCGGCCAGATAATGAAAACGCCGGTTGGTTCGCTCCGGCGTTCCCTCTCCGGCAAACATCCGGGTCGGGTCTTCCTGGGTCCGGCGGTATGGATAAACACCGGCCGTGTAAGGATATGAACCCGGCAGACCCTCTTCCATCAGAAACCGTAGCGTGTCACCCCAGCCGTGGAAGTCCGGCGCTACGATTTTGGGTATCTGGACATGACTCAAAGACTCGCTGAAATTGTGCCCGGTAACCTTCCGCCCACGGACCTGGTAGCTATAAGTTTCCTGACGGAGCGCGTCTCGCCGGGCTGGCCACTCGCGTAGCAGCTGCAAGCCATCGCCGCCGATCGTCTCGAGCGCTTCGTTGTAAGTCTTGCGTAAACTGGCAATCGACGAATCTGCTACGCCGGCCTGTGAGGACTTCGAAAATTTATCGAGTTCCACGGGCAGGCAATCATCCTGCAGGAGTTGCAGCGCCTGGTGACACGCCTGCGCCTTGTCCGCCGCCGCCGCGCGCCAATCTATTTCTTCGTGAGTCGCTCGCCCGTTCGCTGCAATTTCCGCCAGGTAACGCGAGCGTTCTGCGGGAACGATAGCTTGTTTTTCCGACCCGGTAACCCTGCCCGGATCATCGATCTTCCAGTCATACGGATTACTGTCTTCCAGTGCCTTCAGCCTGTCGCAAAGGGACTTGAAAAGACGATTGACGCCCGCGTCATTAAACTGACTGGCAATGGTTGGAAACACAGGTATATCTTCGTCAGCCGTTTCGAATGCCAGGCGATTCCGCTGCCATTGTTTCCGGATATCACGCAACGCGTCCTCGGAGCCGCGTTTTTCGAACTTGTTCAACACGATCAGATCGGCAAAATCCAGCATGTCGATTTTTTCCAGCTGGCTGGCGGCGCCATAGTCGCTGGTCATTACATAGGCCGACAAATTAGCCATATCGACAATCTCGGTATCACTTTGACCGATTCCGGCGGTCTCGACCACGATAAGATCAAACCCGGCGTAACGCAGCATCTGGATACTGTCCGCAAGCACCTTGCTGGTCGCCAGGTGTTGTCGCCGGGTGGCGATGGAACGCATAAAGACCTTGCCGCTGATCAGGCTGTTCATCCGTATGCGATCGCCGAGCAAGGCACCACCGGTACGACGGCGGGTCGGATCGATGGCCAGCACCGCAATTTTTATGTCCGGGAAATGCCGCAGAAAGCGATTGAGAAGCTCGTCTGTCAGGCTGCTTTTACCTGATCCTCCGGTACCGGTTATGCCGATTACCGGTGGCCGGTTTGTCGTTTCCTGCCAGGTGCTGCGCAGGGCTTCCGTTCTCTTGGGGTCCTCGATCGCGTCTTCGAGCAATGAAATCGTACGCGCCACGGCCTGCTGATCGTCGGGCGACAACGCGCCCGGCTGAAAAATTTCCGTGTGCCAGTTTCTGACCCGCGTAAACACGTCCTCGATCATCCCATCCAGCCCCATCTCCATGCCGTCCTGAGGGCTGTAAACCTTCTCTATGCCATAGGCCTCAAGTTCCTGCATTTCCTGAGGAGTAATCGTTCCGCCGCCGCCGACAACGATGCGGATATGCTCCGCTCGTTTTTCCCTGAGCATGTCGGCCATGTACTTGAAATACTCCATGTGGCCGCCCTGATAGGAGCTGATGGCCACGCCGTCGGCATCTTCCTGAATCGCGGCGTTGACAATATCGGCGACGCTGCGATTGTGACCAAGGTGAACAACCTCAGCGCCATGCGACTGTAAAAGGCGACGAATAATATTAATCGCTGCGTCATGACCATCAAACAAGGATGCGGCGGTGATGAACCTTAAAGGAGCCCGCGCACTACTGGCGGCCGTTTCGTGAATCTGATCGGCGACGATCCTCATTAACAGAAATGGTCCTTGCAAGAATTAACGGATCATTATACCGGGATTCAGAACAGCCAGCTTTAAGGAGCGACAATGACTTGCTGCGATGCAATATATAAAATCGCTAATGCAGCGAGTCGCGCGGATGACTATAATACCGCCCGCCTTCGGTCGGGCCGCACCGCTGCTCTGGTCGGCGACCGATGGCCGTTCCCTTTTCCGGCGCGGGAACATACAGACAAAAAGGCCTGGCGAATTGCGGGTAGGAAGATCGACTGCCAGACACATCGCCAAAGAGCTGACGATTACGCTTCAGGAGACGTAAATGGAATTGTTTAAGACCATGGAGGAAATGGAACACGAACAGGTCGTGTTTTTTCAGTGCAAGTACAGTGGACTTAAAGCCATTGTCGCTATTCACGACACCACATTGGGTCCGGCTCTTGGTGGGCTGCGAATGTATAACTATGGCACCGAAGAAGAAGCGCTAACAGATGTACTGCGACTGTCGCGAGGCATGACCTATAAAGCGGCCGTCGCCGGTCTGAATCTGGGCGGCGGTAAAGCAGTGCTGATCGGTGACCCTCAGAAAGACAAAAGCGAAGCTTTGTTCAGGGCACTTGGGCGTTTTATCGGCTCACTCGGTGGTCGGTATATCACCGCCGAAGATGTCGGTACAACCGTTGCGGACATGGATCATATCTATGCCGAGACCGATCGGGTGGTCGGTGTGCACGAGGTGCACGGCGGCAGTGGCGATCCATCGTCATTTACCGCTTTCGGCACGCTGATGGGAATTCGGGCCTGCCTGATGAAAAAATATGGGCACACGGATGTCGGCAAAATGAGTTACGCCGTGCAGGGGATTGGCAGCGTTGGCCGCCATCTGGTCGAAATGCTGCACAAGGACGGCGCCAAGGTTTTCGTCTGCGACATCAACGATGCCGCCGTCCAGGAAGCCGTTAAGGAACTGGGTGCGGAAGCGGTACCACTGGACGATATCTACGATACCGATGCCGATGTCTTCGCGCCCTGCGCGATGGGCGGAGCCATTAATGAAGAGACCCTCCCGCGACTCAAATGCAGTATTGTCGCTGGCAGCGCTAACAATCAGCTCGATACCGATGAGTGCGGAACCGAGCTTGAACGGAAAGGCATACTCTATGCCCCGGATTACGCGATTAATGCCGGCGGCCTGATCAATGTCGCCATCGAGTTGCAAGGCTATGACCGCAAGCGATCGACGATGCTGGTAAAAACCATTTACAACATTATCGGCAATATATTTCAGATCGCCGAACGGGATGGCATTCCGAGCTGGCAGGCGGCCGATCGCCTTGCCGAGGAACGGATCAATGCCATCGCCAAAACCAAAATGCCTTATACAAAGAGTTTTAAGGACCGTCTGGACGGTCGCAAGCCGCACACGACCGCGGTTTCCTAGCCAGGCCAACAGATCCGCATTGACAACGGCCGGCACTGACAGCCGGTCGGTTGAATTGCGCCAAACAGGAGCATAATGGAGCTGTGAGCGCCTATAACACCCATATCGACGAAGACCTGGATCTGTTGCGCGATACGGTGCAGCGTTTTGCCACCAACGAGATCGCCCCACGCGCAGCGGAAATCGACAACAGCAACGAATTTCCCGCCGACTTATGGCCGAAACTCGGGGAGCTCGGGCTGCTGGGGATTACCGTGCCCGAGGAATTTGGCGGTTCCGGTATGAGTTATCTGGCTAATCTGGTCGCCATGGAGGAAATTTCCCGCGCTTCAGCGTCCGTCGGCCTTTCTTATGCCGCCCACGCCAATTTGTGCGTCAACAATATTTACCTTTCTGCAAACGACGAACAACGTCGCCGCATTCTGCCAAAACTTTGTTCCGGAGAATGGGTCGGTGCCCTGGCCATGTCGGAAGCCGGCGCCGGTTCCGACGTCATCGGCTCGATGAGTTGCCGGGCCGAGAAATCGGGTTCCGACTGGATCGCGAACGGGTCGAAGATGTGGATCACCAACGGCCCGGAAGCACAGATAGCGCTGGTCTATATGCGAACGGCGAAAGCGGATAAGGGATCGAAATCGATCAGCGCGTTTATTGTCGAACACGGCTTCGATGGGTTCAGCAAAGCGCAGAAACTGGACAAATTCGGGATGCGTGGCTCGAACACCGGCGAGCTGGTCTTCGAGAATTGCCGGATTCCCGGCGCGAATCTGCTTGGTGAAGAAAACCGGGGTACTTATATTTTGATGCGCGGCCTGGACGCTGAACGACTGGTGCTTTCAGGTGGGCCGATCGGCATCATGCAAAACTGTATGGACATCGTGATGCCGTATGTTCACGAGCGCAAACAGTTTGGCGAAGCGATCGGCACTTTTGGCGTCATCCAGGCCAAGATCGCCGATATGTACACGGCTTTACAGTCATCACGCGCATTTTCCTACAGAACAGCCGCGCAGTTCGACCGTGGCCAGCCGACCCGCCAG
>CAZMOM010000019.1:0-62828 GCA_964568075.1 uncultured Gammaproteobacteria bacterium | reverse complement strand
CTGGGAGCTAAGCCTGTATTGGCCCGCCCGATTACTAATGCTCCTGGCCGAAAGCGTACATTCAAATAATTGGATCCGACCACTTATTCAGAGGTGCCGAGGGGCGTCTCTCGACCCGCATGGACCCGACCTAGCAAAAGCAATACGCTATTCCTAAAATCTGATCGGGAGGCGCAGATGATAAGAGGATCAATAGTGTGTGCAGTGATCGGGCTGGTCCTGATCACTCACCCAGTGAACGCCCAGCCGAAAGACCAGTCCGCGCGCGAGGAGATGTATCACCGCTACCTGGAGTTCCCCTCCTACGTCAAAGGCGGCTCGATCGAGCCGCACTGGATGGCCGACGGCAGCAGCTTTTGGTACGCAGAAGGCGCACCTGAAAACACCATCATGTACAAGGTGGATCCAAGGGGCAACACCAAGACGCCGTTGTTCGACACCGCGCGGCTGCGCCAGGCGATGGCTGAAGTGCTGGGGCACGAGCCGCCCGACCAGGGACTTCCCTTTGACAAATTCACCTTCGTGGACGAAAGCGAGGCGGCGGTCAAGTTCACCGTGGAGAACATCGGGTTCGTCCTGCAATTGGACACCTACGCGATCGCGCGAGCCACTATCTTTTCTAAAGAAGAGGAAATGCGGTTCGCGCCACGAGCCGTTCGCAAAGGCCTTTTCGCGCACTGGCACCCTGTCATGGAGGTGCTCTCGCCCGACCGCCAGTGGTTTGCCGGCGTAAAGGAGCACAACCTCAGGTTGCGCTCGACTCACGACACCCGAAGTGTGCAACTTACAAACGACGGCATCGAGGACTTCGAATGGGATGTGGAAGGCGCTCAGTGGTCACCTGGTAGTTTTCGGTTAGCTGTAACAAAGGTCGACTACTGGAAAGTGCCGCAAATTCCTATCGTTCACTGGACTGGGCGGGCGGAAGAGGTCGAGTGGATGCGCTGGAGGAAGGCGGGCAAGCCTCTACCCCAGACTGAACTGTACATCGTAGATATTCGCTCCAAGCGGAAGGTTCGTGTAGATACCAGCGAGGAGCCGGACCAATACATTGAAATCGTAGGCTGGCGGCCCGATGGCTCGGAGCTGCTTTTCCTCCGTACAGACCGGACGTTGAAACGAATGTTTCTCATGGCCGCCAACCCAACGAATGGCGCCGTGCGTTTGATCCTGACGGAAACCCAGGAAACATTCGTCATCGGACTGGAGGTCTACTACGTGGGGTGGGCCAAGTTTCTGCGGCCGTTCACATGGCTTGATGACGGCAAGAGATTCATTTGGATATCAGAACGCGATGGGTGGAATCAACTTTACTTGTTTGACATGGATGGAACCCTGATCCGACAGCTAACCGCAGGAGACTTCCCGGTAATTAAGGTGGTTGCCGTCAACGAGGAGGCGGGCCGGGTCTATTTCACCGGCCATGGCGATAAGGAGCGGCCCTACGACACGCACCTCTACCGGGTGGACCTAGACGGCAAGAGTTTCACGCGACTGACCGAAGCCACGGGCCAGCACGACATCCAGTTCGCTCCTTCGAAAGAGTTCTTTCTGGACACGCACTCCAGCCTGGACCGACCGCCTGTCGTGGAATTACGGCGGGCGGACGGCACGCGGCTACACATTCTGTCGAATGCCAATATTGATGCGCTGCAGGACCTTAGGTGGACGCCGCCGGAGGCATTTGTAGTTAAAGCCGCCGATGGGAAAACCGACCTCTACGGAGTCCTCTACAAACCCTTCGATTTCGACCCGGACACGAGGTACCCGGTGCTTGAATCGATTTACGCAGGCCCGCAGATGACCTTTGTGCCCGTTACGTTCGCGGATTGGAGAGTCATCCATCCCCAGGCGCTGGCCCAGTTGGGTTTCGTCGTATTCCAGGTTGATGGGCGCGGGACCCCCGATCGCGGCAAAGCGTTTCAGGATGTGGTCTACGGAAACTTCGGTCGCCACGAGATTCCCGACCACGTCGCGACACTCAGGCAATTGGCCGATGAACGGCCTTATATGGACTTGAGCCGAGTCGGTATCTTGGGTCACTCATGGGGCGGTTACTTTGCGATCCGCGCCCTGCTGCTTGCCCCCGATGTCTATCAGGTCGGTGTTGCCAGCGCTCCAGCCGTCGCCATGTCCGGCTTTAGCAGGTCGATCGAGCCGTACATGGGTCTACCACAGAACAATAAAGAGGCGTATGAGTACGGCTCCAATCTTCGGTTGGCGGGGAATCTCAAAGGCAAGGTGCTTCTGATCCATGGCACTAGCGACGACGACGTCCCGTTCTCGGAGACCATGAAGATGGTAGAAGCATTTACCCGCGTTGGGAAACCCTATGATCTGATTGTGCTGCCCGAAAAAACCCACGCTATCGGGAGCGACATCGCTGCGGGAGATCCACGATCCTATATAAGGGAGGCCATTCGCCGCTACTTTCAGGAGCACCTGAAGCCGTAACCGAGGAGGAAAGCAATGTTTATGCCGAGGCGAACAACGTCCGCTCTTGGTTGCGATTTCAACCGGTCGACGCAACATCTAATCTCTAACTATAGAGAGGGGGGTGTTGAAAATGAAGCAGCGACCGAAGTGTCGGAGTAAGCAAGTTGCGCTGACTCCGACACAAGTGCTGATCTAATCTGTCGATTCCTCGACGTACTCTGAGATATGGGTGTGGACTTCTTTCCATTCGCCGCCGTCGCGTACAACTACGGCAGTGCGCCGATTTTTGACTTCTTCTGTCGTGCCGTCGGGTATTGTGACCGTGCCGGTTAAGAGAGAAGTGACCACGGCCGCATCGCCATACACGGCAATGTCGAGGTCCACAAGCTGGAAGTCGAACTTGTAGCCTTCGTCAAAACTCGCCTGTAATTCAACCGTCTCTTCCTCTAACGAATCGTTGATGATCAGTGCCCCTCCATCCGGTTGGAATGACGAGTTGCCCGCCATGTGATGAGCAACGTGTCCGGCAGCATCGCCGGCTTTGAAAGTCACGAAATGCTTTTCCATGGTGGATTTAATGTCCGCTACATTATCTGCCACGGATGCTGCGGCGACCAGTAATCCGCAGGCCACGACTGACAGTACCGCAATAACTTTCCTCATTCTGATTTCCCCTATTCTTATGATGAACTATTGAATCAAATGGTTTCGCGATTTGTATGTTCATTGCTTTTCGCCGGCATAATTGGCCACCCCTGTTGGTGCCCACCGAGTATCGCTTGCGTTTGAATCAAGCCGTAGTATAGAAGAATTATCTTGAAACCAGTAGGGAAAATTGTCGCCAGTGTCAGGCGTCTACGTGATTACGGGTGTTTCACCAACCGGTCCGGGCCCGCCTAGGAAACGGGGCTTTTTCTTTGACCTATAATTGGGCTATGTCTGCTTCTCTAATCGGGCGTTGATGTCAAGCTCCCCGGTTTTATGGCATGGTGTTGGTCGCGTCTTACGACCCAAAGCAGACATAGACAAACGTATGATCTCGAACATGGCCGAAACACAGAAGATTCCATGGAAACGCCTTTCTGTTGAAGCGGCAGCCATTGTCGTGAGCATTCTTTTGGCATTTGCCATTGATGCCTGGTGGGATGAGCGACAGGAGCGAGCCGAAGAAAGAGAAGTTTTGGAATCTCTCTATGCTGAGTTTGAGGCGAATCGCGATGAAGTGGCTTCCGTTATCTCGTTTCATGATCGCGAAATCCGGTCTATTGAAACGCTAATGGAATTGAGACAAGACGAGATACTTGCGTTGCCAGCAGAGACAGTAGCAGAAATGCTAGGTTCCCTTGCCATTGCGCGAACATTTGATGCTGTTCGCGGATCCGTCGACGCTCTGCATGGCTCCGGTAAACTTGGAATACTGCGGGATCGCGAGCTGCGAGAGGCGCTCACGACATTCGTGAATGTCGTCGATGATGCGGTCGAAGACGCCATTTATCTGGGGCAATCGTCGATTAAGGTCTGGAACGAAATAGTCAGAAATGGTGGTCCGTGGCGGAGCAAGATTGGCAGACTCACAGCCGCAGAGTGTGCGGTTCCGAACTCACAGGCAATGTGCTATATCAACGACGCACTGGACTTTTTGCCTGTTGCCACACCGCAGGATTTGTTACGTCTGCGAAATGATGCCGTGCTAATGGGCTATGTATACCAAGACAAAGTTAACGTTGTGTATTATTCAGCAGAAATTCGGCAAGCTGAGATACAAATCGAGTCCATTTTAAGGCTGCTTGAGGAAAATCTTAAGTCCAACGTCAAATGACGTCTGCTCACTCCGTTTATGAAAGGATGAACTACCGCTTGTGGCCGAAAACAAATATGCCGGCATTACAATTGACGGTATGATATATAGCGTTCGTGTAAGACAATTATTTGTTAGGCGGCAGCCCGATGCCGACAAAAATCTTATTCGTATGTAGTGAATGCCGGCTGAGAAGTCCGACAGCAGCTGCGGTCTTTTCCGAGTACCAGGGCGTCGAAGCGATTTGTGCTGGGACCAACAAAGACTGCGAGACACCTGTTAGCGGCGATCTGATCGAATGGGCCGATATTATCTTGGTGATGGAGAAATCTCACAGGAACGAGGTCTCTAAGAAGTTTCGTAAACTTCTGAAAGGCAAGAAGCTCGCCGTTCTTAATATCCCCGACATTTACGATTACATGGACCCTCTGTTAGTTACGCTGCTGAAAAACCGGGTCCCTGCCTATGTGCGGCTGTATTATTGTAATGCCACATATTAATGCGTTGCACTTGCCGCCTATCTAAATTACGTTTTTATGACCGCTTCTGGCCGAAAGCGGAAATCGTTTACGCAGTCAAATATGGCGTTATACGGGACAACATTCATTCGCAAAAGTGAGGGGAAGTGATGAGGAGGATCTGCGTCTTCTGTGGCTCGAGTTCCGGTAGTCGACCAGAGTATGTTCGGGTCGCCAAGAACCTTGCTCACGCTCTTGTAGATCGAAATGTCGGTCTCGTATACGGCGGTGGGTCTGTGGGAATGATGGGAGAGCTCGCTCGGACGGTACTCGCTGCGAACGGCGAGGTGATCGGTGTAATTCCAGCCTTTCTAGCAGAAAGAGAAGTGGCATTTGAGGATCTCCCTGATTTACGCATTGTAAATTCGATGCATGAACGAAAGACTGTAATGGTTGACCTTGCAGAAGCTTTCATCGCTCTGCCGGGCGGTCTCGGTACGATAGAGGAATTCTTTGAGATTCTCACCTGGGCACAGCTTGGGATACACACTAAACCCTGCGGACTTGTGAATGCATGTGGATACTTTGACGGCCTGATCTGCTTCTTGGATAAGGCCGTCGAAGAGAACTTCATTATGCCCGCGCATCGATCGATGGTACTCATCGACGACAGTCCAGAGAACGTATTGGGCCTGTTTGATTCGTACCAGCCGCCAAAGGTTGACAAAACCCAGTGGGCTCGTGGCATCAACAACACCTGATCTCTATGGAGTCTAGCTTCATCAGGCGGCTAGGAAGGATCGCTGGGTGGAATGACGCTTTCGTGAGACGCCCGCTTTTGGCCGATAGCGGACAATCCTGTCGCTCGAAGTGTCCCGAATCAATTAACTGCCAGGCAGTCTGGCCAATCCTCTACTACACTTAAGAGTTGACAAGAACAAAGCCAAACTCGTTGAAAGACGGGGACGGAAAGCCACGGGACCTCGCTTCCTCCGAGAAGTCACGGACGACTCCCCGAAGAACCCAGGAAGGCCGAGCTGCCGAACCAGTAGTGCGAGTGCATTACTCGCAAGGAGGCTCGCCATGCGTCATCAATATTGCCACCGTCTCGGACTACTGATTACTACTCTGTTGCTGTCGGGTGGCGCCCGAGCCAACAGATCTGTTTGATCAACTAACTACTACAAGAAAGGAGACGATTATGTTTGGAAAACTGTTCGTTAATGTGCTCAGCCTTGCCTTGCTCGGCGGATTCGCGGCTGCGCAGGCACAGGAAGGCGGCGATATCGGTTACATCGGATGCACGGATGCGATGCCGGGTAAGACCGTCGAATTTGAATCTGCCGTCAAGGCTCACATGGAGGAAATTCATAGAAAACCGGGTGCCAAGTGGACATGGTATGCGTGGCAAGTAACCAGCGGGCCGAAAGTCGGCCGCTACTGCTGGGGCACTTTCGGCCACGAGTGGGCAGATTTTGATGGTCCGAACGCTCCCAGCCAGGCTGACCAGGCAGACTGGCATCTGAGATCAGATGGACTCCGGCAAAATGATTCGGTGGTCTACACCAGGCGTCTTTCCGATATCAGCCAGCCGAAGGAGGGCGGCAGTTCCATGGGGGCCATCCGCATTTTTCAAACTCGCTTTGGAACAGGCGACGAATTCCTGGAATTGATCGGCAAGTTCCACGAGGCAATCGTCAAGACCAAAATGCCGTGGAATTACACGTGGAACAGGCCGGTGAGCGGAGGAACGTTCGGGACCTTTGTGCTCGTGTTGCCGAGGGAAAACTTCGCTGCCATGAATCCGACAGGTAAAACCTTCGACGAGATGCTGGTGGAAGCCTACGGTAAGGAAGAAGCTGGAGCCTTGCTGGATCGCTTTAACGGAATTGTTGAGAACGGCCGGGAATTCATGACCTCAGGGCGGCCTGACTTGTCATACATTCCCGAACCATAGGTGCAATAGGTACCGGTGTTCACTTATTGCAATAAGTGCCGGTGTTCAAATATTCACTTAGTTAAGCTGACTCCGCAGACGATTAATCGCCCGCGACAGTCCGAGTCGATAAGAAAGTCAATAAGTGAACACCGGCACGATCGTACAAATAAGTGAACACCGGCACGATCGTACAGGCATATTTATGGGAGATAGATCTATGAAACTTCGTTACAAAATCGCGGGCGGTATCCTGATTTTCCTGACAGTCGCGATGTTGTCGCTGGCGCTCGTTCTGAGCCATAATTCTGCCTGCGGTCCGGCGCCTATACTCGCAGACAATACGGAACTGATGAAGGCCATCGTCTATCGTTGCTATGGTTCACCCGATGTTCTTGAGTTTGAGGACATTGCCAAGCCGACCCCCGCGGACAATGAAGTCCTGGTAAAGGTGCACGCAGCTTCCGTCAATCCACTCGACTGGCACTACATGAGAGGCTCGCCGTACTTCATGCGCTTGGGAACCGGTCTGGGCGCACCAAATCGCACAAGTATGGGAGTGGACTTCGCGGGGACGGTCGAAGCGGTCGGCAACAACGTCAAGCGGTTCAAGGTGGGAGACGAAGTATTTGGCGGCAGAAGTGGGGCCTTTGCCGAGTACGTAATTGTTCCCGACGATCGAGCGCTGGCGCTCAAACCGGCCAACGTGACGTTTGAACAGGCGGCTTCCGTGCCGATCGCGGCGATCACCGCACTTCAGGCGCTTCGCGACAAAGGGCAATTGAAGCCGGGGCAGAAAGTCCTGATTAATGGCGCGTCGGGCGGCGTGGGTACGTTTGCCGTGCAAATCGCAAAGTCTTTCGGCGCAGAAGTGACCGGCGTATGCAGTACCCGAAATGTGGAGATGGTCCGATCAATCGGCGCAGATCATGTTGTCGACTACACAAAAGAGGACTACACCGACAGCGGGCTACATTATGATCTGATCATAGACAACGTTGGCAATCATTCGTTATTAGCGAACAGGCGAGTCCTGAATCCCGACGGCATTTTCGTCATAATCGGAGGACCAAAAGGTAATTGGCTCAGGCCTTTAATGAGTCCGATCAAGGCACTTATGTTGTCACCGTTCGTGGGACAGGAGTTCGTCTTGCTCCTGGCGAAAATGGATAAAGATGACCTGGCCATCCTGGGTGAACTCATGCAGGCCGGCAAAGTGACGCCAGTGATTGACCGACGTTATCGATTGAGTGAAGTTCCGGCGGCGATCCGGTACTCGGAAGAAGGACACGCTCGAGGGAAAATAATAATAGATTTGGAATAAAACCGCGCCAGACTATAGGAGACGGAGTTGACCCGAAGCGAGGCTAATCTGATCGTAGCGAATGTCCGCCCCGGAGATATTTGTATACCGCGCGCGAAGGACGGCCCCTGGCCGAAAGCAGATATCCAACTTTTGTACTAAGCTATGTTCAAAAGGTGCGGAGTGCACGACCCGCACTGCCGCCGGAAAAAAAACGAACGGAGGTGACCATCATGAATCGACGCCGTTTTGTTCAGGCTTCCCTCGCCACGGCGGTTGCTGTATCGGTACCCCTTAGTCGCATTTATTCAGCAGTCTTCAGTGCCTCGATGAATGTCGATGCGGATATCAACGCCATTACCGGTGCTGGTGCCGAGGTCACGCTGAAGAAAACGGCTGTGCAGGAACTTGCGGACAGTTTGCGCGGAAATCTTTTGCTGCCGGGTCACGAGGCCTACGAGGGGGCTCGCCGTGTACTGAATGCGTCTATCGACAAGCGTCCTGCCCTGATCGTACAGTGCATGGGCTCTGCCGATGTGAAGAACGCGGTGGATTTCGCGCGCGGGTCGAATCTTCTGGTTGCCGTCAAATGCGGCGGTCACAGCCCGTCTGGCAAGTCAACCTGCGATGGCGGTCTAATGATTGATCTAAGCACGTTGCGAAGCGTGCGCGTCGATCCAAAGGCACGCATCGCGCATGTGTCCGGCGGCAGTTATCTGGGAGATATGGATCATGACACTATGGCATTTGGACTGGTCACGACCACCGGCACTGTCTCCCACACGGGCGTCGGTGGGCTGACGCTGGGCGGCGGTTTCGGCAGGCTCGGGCGAAGGTATGGCCTCGCTATCGATAATGTTCGCGGCGTCGACATCATTACAGCGGATGGCCAGTTCCACCGTGCCAATGCAGAAGAGAACCAAGACCTGTACTGGGGTGTCCGGGGAGGCGGTGGTAACTTCGGCGTAGTGACATCGTTTGAATTTCAGTTACATCCAATGGAGCGCGAGGTAATCGGCGGTACAGTCGCGTTTCCATTCAGCGAAGCAAAGAGCGTTTTGAATTTCTTTGCAGATTACGCAGCTAATGCACCTGATGAACTCTATCTGGACGGCGGCATCACAAGCGACCCGCAGCAAGGTAGTTCTGTTTGGCTGAATATTTGCTACAGTGGTCCCAAGAACCAGGCGGAGAAGATTGTCAATCCGATTCGCAATGTCGGCACGCCTATATTCGACAGTATTAGGGCCATCGACTACGTTGCGTTACAGAAATCCGGTGATATCAGCGACCCACGCGTCAAGGGCTTTTACATGAAGTCCGGTTTTGCGTCGGTCATTACGCCAGGAATGATTGACGTTATCGTCGATGGATTCGAGGAGAATCCAGAGAGAGGTACGACTGTTGCATTCCAGCACGCCGGTGGTCAGATCGGACGTGTGGCAAAGGATGCCACCGCATTTGCCCATCGCTACGTCAAGCACGACACGCTGTTGATGATGGGCTGGCCGGTAGAAATCGATGCGACTGAGCACGTCAGGTGGCTTAAACAGTACTGGACGACAATCGAGCCTCATACCTACGGCTTTTACACTAACGACGTGGCCGACGAGTCACAGCAAAAGATCCAAAAAAATTACCAGGGTAATTACGGTCGGTTGCTCGCTTTAAAGAACAAATACGACCCGACCAATCTTTTCCGCCTGAATGCGAACATCGTTCCGACAGTGTAAGACTTCAAAGGGGAAGTTTATTTTTCATCTGGAGTGAGACGAGAAAATAAATCGATCCCATTTCCTACTACCATCATGCTCGATGAGGCCGAAAGCGGACACACGAAGACTGAGAACCGCTAATTCTGCCGGTAGGTCCGCTACCGACTCATACACGCCGTTGGTAGCAGCATGCTAAGCAGGTCTATAAAGGTTCTGAATTACAGGATGGCTTAGTGTTACGTACTACTCGTTGTCGATGGCCATGTTGCAAGAAAAACTAAGAAGAATATTCGAAAAAGGTTTGCCGACTGCGCTTCTAGAGGTCGCGCTAATCTTTTTCGGCATCACGCTGGCGCTTGGTTTCGAGAACTGGAATTTCGAACGAGCGGAAAGGCTCGAAGAGCGAGCGTTACTTAAGGAACTCCAATCAAACCTCAAAGAAAACGTAGCTGAGTTAGAGGCTGGTATCGAATTTGATAGTCACACTATCTCTGGTTTCGAGACTGTACTTGCCTACCTGTCTGAGAAGAGGCCCTACTCGGAAGATCTTTCGGAAAGTTTTGCTAATCTGGAGAACTGGGACAGCCCCTACCTGACTAGCAGCGCTTACGAAACGCTCAAAAGCCGCGGCCTAGATTTGATCTCAGATTCTGTGCTCAGGGCGGAGATCGTAAGACTTTACGACCGTGTCTACGCACACCTGACACAGGATCATGATCGTGCCGAATGGATAAACTATGAGATCTCAATGCTTCCATTGATGCTTGCCAACATCGAAGAGCGTTCTAGTCATAATGCAGAACCGATAGACTATGACGCACTTCTGGAGGATCGACACTTCAGGATCGCGCTGCTAAGTTCCCTCGCGCTCAGGAGACAAGGCTTGCAACTTAAGCAAGATGCAGTTGATGCCACGAAGCGTCTGATCGATTCTATTTCACTGACCAACCCCGGTTGATCGCGATGGCAACTTCTCGCCGATTCTTGCCATTCGCTAACGACCGCTATTGGCCGGAAGCAGACATTCCACGCTGGATAAGCCGCCCTGGTACTGGCCGGAATAGAGACCGGATTACGCGGTCTTGGGTGTTTTCTAATAGCATAATGATAGCAGCGAAATCAAAGGTGTCTGTCACCGTGTCCAGCCGACCGAAAGTACTCATGGCGTTCATAATCCTGTCCTGTGCATTCGGGCCGTTGCTTGCAGAAGATCGGATTACGACCAGACAGACCGGCGAACATGACTACGAACTGACCTTTGAGAGTACTACTGTGTTCGATGTTACGGCGGCACAGAGATTGCTCATTCCCACGGTGAGATCGATCTGTGGGCAAAGGTACGTAAAGGCAGGTCGATATACTTATGACAGCGACGAACGAATTACGTCTGAAAGTGGTGACGAGGACCCCAGTAAGTTCAAACTAGTGCAGGAAATTCGTTGCGTAGATGAACCCCCGGCTTCATCACAACCTGCACGTGATCAAATACTGACGGACGCCGACGCATTGCGAGACGTAGAATCAAAAATCCGCGAGTTATCCACGACTTATTTCGAGTCTTTTTATTCCCATTTGGGTAACGACGCTGAGGCTGCAATCAATGCGCTGGCGGGCAATCGACCGCCCAGTGAAGGGCTAAAGAGAGCAGTGCCACAGCCCACAGCTCCCGGCACAGCGCTCGATATAAATATCCACACAATCACCATTTATGACAATACCCCGAGCGCGCCAGCCGCAGGCGTGTACGTGGCTGCCGATTATCAAAACAGCGTCGGCAACGTCGCTTTCCACTGCGGGTACCTCATGTGGTACAGCGAAGATGGCGAAGAGTTTAGCCTGGGTCGCGTGGAGTCTGGCGTGATCAGCGAAAAACTTCTTGCAACGATCTCTGGTGAAAATCTGCAGACAGTACTTAACCAATTGCGGTGCTCGATGAAATAGGGGTTCCACGAAAATGGAATCAGGTGAGCTGGTCAGGATTTATATTCTCCGAACTTGAAAATAAGAGCGACTTCCGATATTGATGAATTGAACATCCAGTTATCCAAAGTTATTAAGTGTCCACTATTTGCCGAAAGCGGACATTCTGGTTGCGTGCGGCATGGACCCAATCTGACATCTGCTTACGATCTGAAGCGGACATTCGCCTCAGATAGTCGACAGAGCACGATGAAGATTACTACTCGACGTTAACCCGAACAGGTTGCCCCTTTTCGTGAACTCGAAAAACCAAAACTATTACCCCTTCTTCACCGGTCGTGGCGGTGTGTATCTGTTTTAAGGGCACCTTAAAAACATCACCCTTTTTCAGATGCACATCAGGTTTATCCTTTTGCCACAGAACTTCCGAGCCTTCCAGGACATATACAAACTCTTCCCCCGGATGCCAGTGTTTTGGAAGCGTAGTGTTTGCTGGAATTTCAACGTAACTAACAACGATCTCTGTACCTTCGACTAATTCAAGTTGACTAGTCATAATATTGTCGATTTTTAGACCTTGAATTGTTCCAGCCAAAACATCCTTCTTTTTTTCGGATTCAGCTTGTTCAACTGTTTCAGAACATGCGAGTCCTGTTGACGCAACAACGGTCGCAATTAGAAATAAGAAAACACGCATTCTCATTTGTACCTCCATCTGTAGATTTTTATTGCTACTGGGTACATCATCTGATCGAGCAACGTACTCCTCCTGGTATGCCAACACTGAGTCTACGGCGTCCCACTCTTCGATCCAACTGGACCTAACCGCGAGCGTCCGGTATTGGCGGAGAGCAGATATCAGCACAATCGGCAGCTTGGGCTATTCTTACATCAGGAGCATGTAAGAATTGGAGGGGGGAGCATGATGACGCTTAGATCGGCGATAGTTGGATTCACCGGATTATTTTTGTCTAGCTGCATGCAGTCAGATGACCTCATTCAATCAGCGATACCACAGCCAAAAGAAATAATTGATCTCGGTACTCTGGTCACGGAGGATTTGCCCGAACGCATGTGGGGTAAGGGCTTCATGACTCAAATGAAGTTTCCGGACTCCAACACCTTCGACGTTATTTCCTGGGAATTCGGTCCAGTATCTGGATCGAACGCTTACTACAGGATCTTCAATCACGGGGGGCCGCACGTTGACGCCCCGAATCATACGGGCATGGGTGGCGGCATCGACAGTTACCCGATTGAATCGTTCATTGGACCCGCCAAGGCCATTGACGTAAGTCATTTGCCACCAGGTCGTAACGTTACCAAGGACATGCTTGAAGATCAGGGCATTGAACCGGGCGACATCGTGCTCATATACACAGCCTATGTGCCGCCCCAGACAGACACCGACCTGCCGGAATCGATAACATTGAATTTTGAAGCATCTGAATATCTGGCAAGTGTTCCAATCCGTGCATTCGGAACTGATGCATTCGCTGTTGATAGCCTGACGGATGAGAGGCCGGTAATTGCCGATTCGGAAGCAGCAAGAGCATTGCCGGCACATTACTCCTTTTTAAGCCGGGGCATCCCAGCTTATGAGCAATTGATGAATATCGATCGCCTGGTAGGCAAGAGCGATCTCTATTTTGTCGGGGTGCCACTGAACATAGAAAACGGGGATGGCATGATTGTCCGGCCAGTGGTGTTCGTCTATTGATCAGTACCGGTGCCGGTCATTAAGTTATTTAGTTGTTTGAACCAGGTATCGGACAAGAATTTCGATAACTTAAACTAAACGACCGGCACCAATTTTTTAGTAACCATCGACCTTGAAAAATTACTGCGGAAACATTTCTTAGAAATTACATAACGAAGCGCCTGTAAGTCGATCTGGAGGATTTTGCATCGATTCCTTCTTCTTGCGATCCAAAGCAAACCTGGTCATCCGGGCAGCCGAGTTGCTAGTGAACTACTATACTTAGCCCATGCCGAGTAATCGTTAATGGAGCAGAGTCATGCAGCTACTACGAATCCCGTTAATCATCCTGATCTTTTTTCTAGGTGGTTGTTCCGTACCCAACGATGCCGAAATGGAGCAAGAAAGCACCACATCAGTGGAACAAAACGAGGCGGTTATTCGTCAGGTTCTTATGCTGATCGATGAGCGGAAACTGGATGAAGCATTCGAGCTTTACGCTCTTGATTACCAGTACCACGGACCCGGAGGGCAGGAATTGAGGGGTCGGGATGGCATCCGGGGTCTGTGGGAAGTGTTTCTTGTAGGCTTCCCTGATCTTCGTTCCACGATCGAAGACATAGTTTCGGCAGGAGATAAAGTCGTTTTGCGTTGGCGACTCGAGGGCACCCACACAGGTGAGTTCATGGGCGTCGCTCCGACCAATGTGGAAATTACACTCGGTCTCATCGAGATTTTTCGCGTTGCGGACGGTCAACTCGTCGAAGCGTGGGACCAGTATGACCGTCTTGGCTTGATGCAACAAATAGGCGCTATCCCGATGGCGACGGAAGCAGCGACCGAATAGGGCATCGGTGCCGGTCATTAAGTTATTTAGTTATTTTGACCACGTGTCGGACCAGAATTTCGATAACTAAATAACTAAACGACCGGCGCCAAATTTCGGCATCCTGACCCTCTCGGGACCTCCGGCGGTTCCCGTTCTCAGTCTCCGCTGCCACCCCCGGGCGGAACGGTGAAGATCTTCAGCATGCCCTTCTCCGCGGGGTTGGTCACCTCAGCGATCCAGGCGTAACGGCCCGGCTCGAGTCGCACGGTGAAGTAAGCCTGCGAACCCGCGGGCATCTCTTGTGTGCCGCCCAGAAACTCGGCCGGGGCAGGTGTTTCCAGGCCTGTCGGCTGGGTCCAATCCATCCAGATCGCCAGCTCCTCGATATCCGTATCATTCTCCAGCCGGACCAGGTGGACGTCGTGGCCGACGAAGTTTTCGTGGATTTGCTGGTCCTCAAAGTGGACCGCGACGGTGTGTTCTCCGGGCGTCGGGTCTCCCTCGACCTCAATTCCACGTGCGATTGACAGCGTTATCCTCAGGGTGGCACGGGGCTGGGGCGCGCTCGAGGACTCTTCCGTCACGGTGAGTAGATGGACCATTCCATAAGCGGAAGGTGACGGGTTATAAGAGTGGAAAACGCCGCCCGTCTTCACGTAACACTCCAACACGTAGGTGCCCGGCACGAGGTACACGGAAGTCTCGGCGGTTTGTCCCGCCGAGGTGAGCCCGGGGCCGCTCATGTACACGACCTGGCTGAACCATTCTGGGAGTTCGCCGAACTTCTCCATGGCGGCGTCGGACTCGCCCACATTCAGCAGGTCCATTCCTTCCTGAAACACCAGCGCGACCTGCTCCTGATGATCTTTCAGCGCGATGCCTACGGGCAGGCGCTCCACAAGGGCGAAGTGGATCATGCCGGACTCGTTTTTCAACCGAAAGGTCGTCCAGCCGGACGGTATCTCGTCGGGCGCCTCGAACGCGAGCCCTCTCACGGTCACTTCGACCACGTTTGGGTCGCCGCCTGAATGTAATGGCGTGCTGTCGCGTTCAGAACATCCAAAGGACGCGCATGCAATTGCGACGACCAGCGTCGCTATAACTGTAGGCTTCATGGAAATGTCCGTTAAGGCCATTGCAGGTAGATTGCACCAGTGGAGCAGGAGCCTCCTCGCCCCGATATGAGAATACGAGATGGCTCCTTACCATGCAAGCCGCAGCAAGTTCGACATCTTGTTGTTCCCGAAGCCGCAGGACTTGTCATTCTTTATTCAGCCGCCGTCTAAACTGAATCCAGGAGGTCTGCTTGCGACCGAGGCTGTGGACCCCTACAGGACATTCGAATACCAGCCGTATATCTCGCGATTTTGTGGTGATATATATGCTTGGAAATAGATTTAATTGTCAGGTGGCGAATAACCCAGATTTGCGCATAGCTCCACCCACGATAGCCCTGTCAATCTGGGTGGATGAGAGTGAGAGCCGTACTCCGTTTGTTAAAGGATGATGGCTGGGTGCTGGAAAGAACCCGAGGAAGTCACCGGCAGTTCAAGCATCACACCAAGCCGGGTACTGTTACAGTATCGGGAAAACCCAGCTTTGACCTCCCTCCTGGGACGCTCAACAGCATTCTGAAACGAGCTGGGCTAAAATAATGGATATGAAATACCTTGTTGTAGTTGAAAAAAGCGAGAACGGTTTCGGGGCATATGTACCCGACCTGCCGGGATGTGTAGCTGCTGCCGAGAGTCGAAAGGAAGTCATTTCGTTGATCCAGGAAGCGATCGAGTTTCATATTGAAGGGCTCAGGCAATCAGGCGATCCTGTGCCACAACCAACCTCTCAGAGCGAGCTGGTTGACGTACATGCTGCCTGACCAACCGCTGCACTGGCCGCCTAACGTGATTGTCACGTGGCCCCGTAAGTGCATCCTTCGCGCCAGATACTGGTGTCAGTGAGCTAAGACGTTAGGTGGCCGTTTACGTTTATGCGATACGTTGAAACAAAGCTTGTGACGAGGCCCTGGGAGGAGAAATGGTGGCAGAAAGGGCTAATGTGGGTTTTTTATAAGATCTTCCCAATGGCGAATCCAGATTTCGATCATCTGTACAGGGATGTAAGATTATGGTGGCTTGAGATCGACGCCGAGCAGCTCCCGACCAGAGAGTTAGGCTTCGATGCGCAAGGTGAATTAATTGTCGCGGCACCCATTGGTCCCAATTATGGGTTTTGGACTGATAGTGGGGAACCGATAGAATCGAGAGATTATCAGGAAATCGAAGCAACGGACTTTGAAAAAGTATGGGAAGAATTTAGCGGCAACTATGCTGCGGAGCGTTCGGCCACATAATTGACTGCTTTATTCAAAACGGAGTAAGTGCCGATGACGATTATGAGGTTATGGCATGGCGAAGTACCTATCGAAAAAGCCGACGAATACGAAAAATTCATGATCGAGAGAGCTGCTCCGGATTACTCATCTGTAGAGGGTTTATTGAATCTTTTTTTTCAACGCAAGAACGAAAAAACCGAATCTCATTTTCTTCTTGTCACCATCTGGGATTCTCTGGAATCGATTAAGCAATTTGCTGGTACAGAGCCCGAATTAGCAAAGTATTACCCGGAAGATGATCAATTCTTGTTAGAGAAGGAAAAATATACTTCTATGTATGATGTTTTTTATCAAAAAGAATATAACAAGCAATTCGAAGCAGACCAGTGAAATTGATGCCGGTCATTTAGTTATTTTAACATGGGCCCTGGTACACCATGCGTACAGGAGCGAGAACCGTTGATTAGCATATACAAAATTATTTTGAGCCTGGCGGTTGGTTGCCTGTTGGCCGCCTGTGGCAACGAGCAGGCCGCGTCGGAACAGGAATCGCAACGGAAGCAGGAAAGTGATGCGGCGGTGACCAGCGAGTTTCGTGTTCTCTCGGTTCCGACGATCGCAGGCGAAGTGGAAGCCGAAGCCAAGGCAGCCGGCGGCGAGATCTCGCTGGGTCCGGGTTTGCAACGTCTCGTCGACCTGGCAAAGCAGGATCTCGGCGCAAGACTTGGCCTCGAGCAAGCGGAAATCGAAATAGTGCAGGCAGAGTACGTGACCTGGCGGGATTCCAGCGTCGGTTGCCCACAGCCTGGCTACCAATACACCCAGGTGTTAACAAACGGTTCGCTCATCAGGCTCGGCGCCAACAAGCAGGTCTATCACTATCACAGTGGCCGAAATCGCCCACCGACTCTCTGTGAGAATCCGTCCGCCACAGAGCCGCTGCCCTATGCGCCGGGTGAGTCCTGAAACCATTTGGATTGGCGTTGTTTGCAACCGCCAACCCTCACCGGTCGAATTTGGACAAAAAAGGGGCGACAGCTATGTCGCCCCTTTCAATGTCAATCCTGACTATCTACTTTGACTACTATCGTCCTTTATTCTTCACTTTAATCAGCGACGCAGCGGGTCACAGCGATCGCCGTGTCCGATGTGCCCCTGGTGCTTACATCGGCACGGTTGACGATGACTTCGCCTTCCTTACAGTCATCAATTACTGCCTGGAAGGAGAACGTAGCCGTGCCGCCGACCACCTGTTCAACCATGAGGTCTATACCAACCGCCGGGGCAGTCCCAGCACCTTCGAAGAAGTAGGAGCTACCGGCGCGGCCCGAGTGATTCTCGACGCCGACGGTTACGCCGGATGGCGTGTTGACATCGTCTATCTGACCATAGGTAAACCAGATATTGCCGGAGCTGCCGTTTTGTACCCAGATCTGAAACGAATACCGTCGTGACGTATCTCCGAACAACGGGATGTTGTTCCACTCGTATATCGTGAACGTATCTGGAGCTCCTATATCGAACACGCCAACATACCACTCCGCACCGTCACCATCAGCACCCATATCCAAATCTGTCCAGAAAGGCGCCATCAGATTATTCGGCGGCGTGGTACTGGGCAGGTTCTGATTGCCGGCGCTTGCCGCCAGTCCACTGGCGGTACCGGCCTCCAGCGTGCCGTTGACCGACAAAATGACACTGCCGTAGGTCTGGCCATTGTAGACGAAGGACGGCACATTAATGCCGAAACCACCGTCATCGCAATTGCTGGGACAGCCGAACGGCGGGACAAAAGAAGCGATGGAAAAGAATCCAAGCGGTGCACCAGCCTCCGTCAATTGCAACTCACCTTCATCCAGCGTACCGCTCCAGTTCAATCTCCCGCCGTGGTGAGAGAACCGGCGTCTGGTCGTCCCCTTGGTGATGACTGCCGTGTCCGATCCCTTCACAAAAACCAGACCATCCGGCAGGACGTCGGTCAAATCGATCTTTCCGGTAAGCTGACCGTTGGTAATATCGATTTGGTAGTTCAGCAGCTCGCCTTTGGCTGCCGTCGCGGGATCAACCGTTTTCGAGAGCAGATCAGGATCGCTCGTGTTGGTTGCGAAAACAGCGATCGGCATGTGCAGATCCGGACCATCACCCACGGGCTCGAGTTCGAGTGTTGCGAAGTTCCAGCCCTGCGGCGCCAGTGTCGTATCTGCTGTCACGGTAATGGGTTTGCTCTCGCCGGGCCCGAGCTTGAGATTATTGCGTCTCGGATCGATGGATAGCTCCAGGCCCGCCGGACCCGTCGTGCTGAGTTCCCAGCGAGCGTGGCCCCCGGTAACGTTTTTTACCGTACGCGTCCAGGAGCAGGTTTCGATACAGGTGCTGTCCTGCATGCTGGCAAGGTTCAGGGTCTTCGGGTCGCCGCCGGTCGCCGGATCGGCTGCCAGGAAGTTCGCCGGCGTCTCATCGAGAACCAGCCCCGCTTCCTGGGCATGCGACAAGTCGATTCTTCCGGCGCCCACATCGAAGTGATCGGTAGGCGTTGACCCGTCTTCCTTGAGCGTGCTATCACGCTCAGCGGTCATCATCAATGCCGATCTGATCTCGTATGGCGTCCAATCGGGCTGTACGGCGCTCATCAGCGCGCCCGATCCGGCATTATGCGGACTGGACATCGAGGTGCCGCTCAGAAACTGATACGCAGGAGGCGGAGCCTGACCGTCTGCTTCGGCAGCCAGTATGCTCACGCCAGGCGCGCCGATATCCGGCTTGATCACGTCGACGGCCGTGCTGGGCCCGCGCGAACTAAACCCCGCCATAACGTCGCCATTGGAATCAGCGAGATTCAGGAAGAATCCGCCGATCGAGCCGGTGGTGTTCGAATTCGCAGCGAGCCAGGCCTCGAGTACCGCACGGTCTGCCAGGGAAATGTGGACGCCCGGGAGAACATGTGCATCGCCAACGATGCCGCTACCATTGTCCATCAGGATATAACCGCCGGCGCCGGCAGCCAGGACGTTGGCGCCTTTCTCAACCCGTCCGAAGGTGCCGCGTGTGCAGGCGACAATTTCACCGCTGAAGGTTCCGGCTGGCCAGGGCGGATTGAAATCCTCGATCGCTCCCAGTCCGCACAGCGTCGAACCCGGAAAATCATCTTCCAGGTCCGCTGAATTAATAATGCTGGCGGGACCGAAACCCGAGGTAAGACCGGCACCGGTTATGTCCGCCAGCGATGCGGCATCGCTGGTCATGCCGACCACGCTGTTTTCAATAAGCCTGTTGTGGGTCATTGCCGCCGTCGTGGACACCCATGGACCAAGATGAGCGACGGTCGCCGCGCCCGGACCGCTGTTACCGGCGGAGGCCGCTACATAAACGCCGGCCGCGGTTGCATTCAGGAAACCGAGCTCAACGGCGTCGTTGTACGGATTCCCGCCGCCGGAAATCGAATAATTGAGTGCGTGAATGCCGTCCGGCAGCGCCGAGGCGTCGATGACCACCTGGTTGATCGCTGCGAGCAAGGCGGAACCGGGGCAGCTGACGACACACACGTCGTACATGATCAGGTTAGCGTGCGGCGCAACACCTGAAATATCGCGAGTCAACTGCGTGGTCGGCGCAAACAGCGTCGCCCCCGGGGTCATGTTGCCGCCCGCCGTGCTGGAGGTATGACTACCGTGACCGTCAGAGTCTTCCGGGACGGGGTAATTCGCATCACCGGGCACAAAACTCCAGGCACCGATCAATTTGTCATTGCAGAAACTCGGATCGGTCGTATCGCAGTAACTGCCCGGTATGTAGTGACCGGAACCCAGCGGATTGGTGTGGTCGAAACCATCGCCACCAATATCAGTGTATGACGGATGATCATGGTTGATGCCGGTGTCCAGGATGGCAATGACGATGCCCTCACCCTGTGAATGAGGCACATTATCTGTCCATATGCTCGGTGCGTTGATCCACTGCGGACCGACGTCTGTCAGTGGGACCTCGAATCTTTCACGGCTCACGTTCTTGACGCCGGATAATGCTCTCAAGGTCTCTGCTTCCTGCGCCGACAATTCAACGGCAAACCCGTTGAACGCGTGCTGGTAGTCATAACGGACATCGAGCGAACGGCCAAGATTAGCTTCGCTGGCGGCCATAATACCGGCCTGCGTTTTGCGCAGGTAATTCGCGTACTTTTTGCTCGCCGGGCTGTTTATATCCAGTTTTTTGGCGCCCGTTGCACGATTACTGGTCGCGGCCAGGCCCGGCTTTCCGCCCATGTAGGAGGCAACAGCAGCATCGGCAAGCTGTACGATATAGATATTCGACTGGTAGCTGGCTTTCGCACCTTCGGTGCCGGCGTCTACGCTGCCTAGCACGGTCGGCTGCTGGCCACTGACCTGAAAATCTGCGGCATTAATAGCGCTGACCGAAAACGCAATACTCAGCGTGGTCAGTATTCCTAATGCCAGCGATAGAAATGGATGTGAACTGGATCGTGTTTGCATTGGAACTTCCCCTTAAAAAAGCGACTGATATCGGAACCCAAAGGGTCCGAGCAGTGCAGAAAACCTGGAGCGTCCGCTCAATTGTTAATTGTGGTCGTGGCGGCGGAAACCTTTATTTTTCTTTAAATTAATCTTAGATTATGTGCACGGCAAACGCAATCAGAACGGCTGGATGCCACGACATGACGATTGATTTCTTGGCCCTCCTGAGTGGTGACAGACCCATAGATTGCCCACGATTTAACTTAGTGCAATTGACCGAATCGTTGTTCCGTGAAAAATCAGCTCCTTTTCCAGCAGGATTCATATCCATGGGACTGCCAAAGGCCACACCGGCCCGGTATCGAAAACTTCCTTATTAGCCAACCGAAATCCCTGCTTTCGACCCATCCTGGACATCCGAGATGTGGAGGAGTGTGAGACTATGAGCGTCGAGATATTGCGCCTTGGCGTATGAACAAACTGTTCGTGGAGCATCGGCGATCCCATGCTCACATCAAAGGTGATGAATAAAACAGGATGCGAGTCGCGATTCTTCTATTGAACTCCGGACGAGGCAGCGGCGAAGCGGCACGCCAGCAGGCTCGCTACCTCGCAGCGAGCGGATGCCAGGTTTTCTTCATGCATCCCGGCATCGGAGAAGGTGCGCCGGGTGCGATCAACAGGGACGTCGAACTTCACACCTTGATCACTCCGGTCCACGAACACCTGCCATCGGCTGGTCAAAACCAGGAACAGGTTGCCGCTATGTCCTATGAGCGCGCCGCGTCCTATCTGCCGGACTATGAGCATGCCCTGGAGTCGATCATCGATGAGGTGGATATCGTCCTCGGGCACCATGCCAGCATCAGCGCGATCGCCGTGGCGAACGTTGCCGGTCGTGCCGGGAAACCCTACGCGCTCTTTCTCCACGGCACCGGGATCGAACCGCGGCATGAGGGGAAGTACGACGATCGAATCTGGTCGCTGATCCAGGAGGCGATCGAGGGCGCGAATGGAGTCCTCGTAACGACCGAGTACGTCCGTGACCGGCTCGTCCGCAACCTCATCGATCTTCCCGAGGAACGTTTCCTGGTGTTGCCATGCGGTGTTGACCTCGACGAGTTCCGTCCCGGCAGGAGCGCCGAGGTCGCACATAAGTATGCACTTCCCGACAAATATGTAATCTGTCCGGGTGCATTGACTCAGTCGAAGGGGCCGCAAAACGTTGTTGAAGCCACCCTCGAGTACGCAGACATCGCGCCGACGATCTTTATCGGCGATGGCGAGCTGCGTCGGCAAATCGAGACCGACTTGAACGGCCGGGGGAGACTCCTGGGATTCGTATCCACCGAGGACAAGGCAGCGCTCATCAACGCTGCGTCGATCCTGACGGCCGCGCCGGAGAAAAAGGAGCATTTCGGCATCATCTACGCCGAAGGCCTCGCGGCAGGAACGCCAACGGTAGCTTATGAAGGAGGCGGAGTCGCCTCGATCATCACGCACGAGACGGGCGTTCTCACGGCACGGGATCCCAGGTCACTGGGCAGTGCGATCCGCGGCTTGCTGACTCACCCGGAGAAGCTCGAAAAAATGGCACGGGCGGGCAGGAAGAGGGCAGAGGAGAACTTCTCCTGGCTCGAGCTCGGGCGAAGGCTGGAGGACTGGCTGGTTCGGATAAGTTCGAAATGATTGGGTCGCTCCTGGGACGCCAATCAGAAAAAACCGGCCCTTGTGGCCGGTTTTTTTGTATCGGGCCTGAAGGCCCTACTACGGATCAAAAGCAACCTGTAGGAACGGCTTTCGTTTCATAGTTATGAATAAACCACAAATTAATAGGTGAAATCATCGATTTCTGTTGTTTTATCAAGGTATTACAATTAGTCCCATGGATGAGATGTACTTCTTTTAAGGGAGAGACACCATGTATCTTTACCAAGCGAAAACTCAGAATACTGATGAAAATCAGGTAGCACGGGAAGAATCGCGAGCCAGGCGGATGCGTCGTCGGTCCCAGAACCACAGCTACCTTGGCACGAGGTCCAGTGCTCCGTCGCTATTCACGCTGCGCTGGTAAAAAGCACCCAATTCCAGGATCTTATGCAAATCGGCAAAACCCCGCCTCGTGTTGGAGTTTTTTGTGTCGGGCCTAAAAGCCCTCCTATGGATCAAAAGAAATTTGTAGGAGTGGCTTTAGCCGCGAAAAAACAAATCTGCCTCCTTTCCTGTGGCCAAGAACTACCGACCAGAAACGCAAAATCCAGTGGTGGTTCTAAACTAACTTATAGGAGAATCAGTTCTACTGCCGGTGACGGAACGCAGCAACTAAACCAATATGGATGGAGGGTACGACATGAGCGCAATCGATGAATTCCCTGCAAACAACGAAGTCTATGCCGGTAAAATTACCAAGGGGTCATTCCCCGTTCACGACATGAAGTCCGGGCAGCTACGCGAAGCGACATAGACAACGAGCACCCGCGACAATCCGAGTCAATATATGAACACCGGCACTGTAGTCTGCGCGATAAGTGAACACCGGCACTGTAGTTATGTAGTCACCGGAACTGTAGTCAATCGGAACTAAGATCGATCGTTGCGAGCTCATGCTGTGCGCGGTCGAGCCAATCAGGCAAAGTCGCCAGATATCGGTAGGTAGGGGTTTCGTCCAGAAAAATTGCTGATGCCTCTCCATGGCGCGCCGCAACCATCTCAAAATCAGCGAACGCTTCTACTGCATAACCGGCCGCCAGGTACGACCGACCCGTATGAAATCGAATCAACCAAAGATCGGCAAGTTCGGTCGCAGTTCTCAACTTGTCTACGGCATCCATTTTCTGACCGTTTTTTTCCAGTTCGATCAACGCTTCGATCATGAGACCGTAAGCGCGAAGTTGTGGCTGCGGTTGTTGCGCCAGGGAATCCGCGATGGTTGCTGCGGCTGCCGTCTTCCCGGCCAGCAGATAGATTACCGCCGCCGGCACTACCCGCGCATCGCCGCGATCGAGATCCAGGCCTTTGTCGAGCGCGGCAACTGCCTCTTCGTTCTTACCCTGCTTGAGAAGAGTCTCCGCGAGCATTATCAATTTGGCGGCCGCGGCCAGGGAGTTACCCGCGGACAGGTCTTCGTTGATACCAGCCTCAACGATTTGCTGTGCTCGCGCGAAATTTCCGCTGTAGAGTTCCAAATCAGCGATGCCGGCATTCGCCAGTGACTTTCCGCGCGCACCGGTGCGGGACATATTTTCATAGGCTTTGCGTGCCGCAACGAAGTCGCCGCTGTCCATAGCCGCAATTGCCAGTGGCATATAGCCTTTGTAGAAATTCGGATCGCGAGCGACTACTTTCCGGGCTTCGGTTGCCGCCGTTTTAAAATCCCCTGCATACATCGCGTAAAGCGCGAAGTTGTACCCGAAGAGTGTGCTGTTCGGATATATATCGAGAGCGCGCTTGGCTTCGATTCGCGCATCCTCGAAATTCAGCGTCAGAAAATACATGACCGCCAGATCGTTGTGCCCGGCGGCGTCGGCAGGGTACTGGTCGACCAAGGATTTGAAATTTTCGATAGCGCTGCCGTAATTACCGGTAACCGATTGATGGTACGCGCCGAGAGTCCGCAGACGTTCTCGCTCGGTCATCGTATCCATCATCGATAAAGCGCTTTTCCAGTGTATGTCCGACTCTTCCGCTGCGCCGAGTCTGGAAGAACTTAGCGCAAGATCTGCATGCGCCGTGCCAAAATTAGGGTCGATGGAAAGGGCCTGCCGGTACAGTCTCACCGCCCCTTCGTGATCATCCAGGTGCGCAAGCCGCTTGCCGCGCGTGTAGGCTTGCGCCGCCTCGATCGATGCGGCGGCAAAGGTATCTGAAATTGCTTCTTCGCCTTCTTTCAGCGTTTCGTCTCCGAGTTCTTCGCGTACGTCGGCCGAAATCTCACCCAAAGCATTCAATACAGTATCTTTCGAATCAGCGTCCGACGAAACATCGAACAGGGTCTCGCCGCTCTTTGGGTCGAGACCGCTGAGCAGCAAACGATAGCCGGTGCCGTCGGGTTCGATAGAACCGGCGAGTACGATGTTGATCTCCTCGCGTAAGGCAACCAGTCGTGCGGCTGCTGTATTCAAGTCTACGGAGTCCGGTTGTAATTGTTCGGCTAACTGCCGGGCATCACTTCGCCGGTATGACGTTATGTGCGGCGCTCCTTCTATCCCCACACTCAATGCGTGTTCGAGCAGATCGTCGAAAATTTCTTCTCCGGTCCGATTTTCGAAATCGGAGATCAATACGGTTACGGGTTCAAGCTTCGTTACAACAACCGGGCCGCCGGTAACGTTGATATAGATGGAGAAAAATAACGCCACGGAGAGAATACCGATGACGACGAAATCCATTTTTCGGCTGCCGATCGCTGGTACGATCGTGTCCGTCTGCCACTGCGCACCGTGTTCGGTCAGGTCAACAAACCATGCGAGCACCAGGATCACGGGAAACCCGACCAGGGCCATGATGACAATTGCACGCAGGATCCACCAGGGTGCATCGAAAGCCGGCAGTAGAACGTATGCTACTTCAATCAGAATCCAGCAGATTCCGATGTACAGGCCGGCGGTTCGAAAGACCTCCCGGCGGCGCAATTCACTGATGAACCGTTTTACCATACGTGTATCCAACTGGCGCTCACGCCATTCGGCGAAAGCTGCCTGACGAACCCCGCTATTAAAAACGCAATGATGACTGAAATTAGACCTGATCAGGCCAAATAGGAACAGGCGCCGGACCTATTTCTTTCGAAATAAGCCCGGCGCCTGCGTGGTGACAGTTACGCTGCCGGTTGTCCTACGGAGGATCGACCAGCGTTATCGGCACGGTAAATGTGCAGAGTGCCTCACATGACCGTCAGTGTTGCGTCAACCGTAGGTGTCCACGTCGTTGGATCGGAACAGTCCAACTCCCCTTGCACCTGGAGAGACCCCACATCGACCGCCTGCGAAAACTGATACAGCAGATAGCCAATTCCGTCAGTAAGTGCCGGTGGGATCATGAACACTTCGAAGGCTACGTTGTTGATGGGAGTTCCAAAGTTATTGTTCACCACCCTGGACCCTACGGGAGACCCGCCCTCAGTGTCGAAGAGTTGAACGTTGATGGACTCGCCAATATCGAGATCCGTATTGAATCCGAATATGTTGCGCAAACAGGTGTAGGGGCCGGCGGGTGACAGCCCTGACATATCAAAGTCTGCACGCAATGACGTCCCGTCCACTACAAGCCAGGAACCGTGATGGTCGCTTGGATTGTCGCTTGGCACGGAAGCGAAATGCGCTCGCCCTGTTACAGTCGGATCTGGATCCGCGCTCAGTGTTGCAACGGTAACGAACACGCCGCCGCCTCCTGGTCCGCTCTCGATATGACCGACAGTAAAATCGAAGAAATTACCTCCGCCCAGATTACCAATGTTGAGTCCCGTTATGCTGACAAAAGCCATCAGGTCTACGATCGGCTGAAAGTTTTCCGTGGTGAAGGAGCCAAGGAAACCCACACCGGTATTGATGCCAGCGTTCTGCCAGAATGTCAGCACTTCCGCGCTCGTGGCCAGGCGGAATCCCTCAAAAACGCCACCGGGCCCTAACTGCACCAGGATCTCGTCGTATGAGTAGGGCGTGGACAGGGTTACGTCCAACCATCTGAGTCCGGTGACGGGGTCAAGTGTGATCGTATCAGCGCCAAACGAGCTGTTGTCCGAGATCATCGGCACCAGCGGAGGAGTGGCCGTGACCGTGATGCTAAGCGGCTGCTCCGCGACTTGGTCGCCGTCGTTGGCCCGGACAGCGAAATTGAAGGTATCTTCCGTGGTCGGCGTACCGACGATTTGCCCGTCTATTGTCAACGACAGGCCCGGCGGCAACGCAGAGACAGGCGCCAGGGACCAGGCCACGGGGTCGCCACCGCCCCCGCTGGTCGACAGGGTAGCCGAATATGACACGCCAACCGCTCCATCGGGCAGCGTGCCGGTGACGATAACAAGAGGATCCAACAACCGCGCCAGGATACTGACACCCCTCGGTACCGTTTCATCGGCAAGCAGTCCCGCGGTATCCACCGCTTGCGGCACGATCGATAGCGAAAGTTGGAGCTCGTCAAGCGTATCAATCGCTGACGAGTTACCCGGTGGAGTCGCATCCGGATCCGGAACAATGCGCACTGTGACGACGACGTTGTCGTCCGGCGTGACATAGAAGCTGGTCGAATCCGGGCTGAGGAGACTGTCGTTCACATCCCGCGTCAATTCATTGACGAGCTGTTCCTGCACGACTGACTCGGTGAGCTCGCAACCGTCGACCGACGGCACGAGATAGGTCCGATAAATCATCAACTGGAACAGGAAGCCTAACGGCGGGTTTTCGAAATCGAGATTCAGACTGTATGCCGCGGTGGCGTTACCGTCGTTCTCGACCACGACGGTTGTTTCCACCGTGCTGTTAAATATCGCCGGATTAAAGATCGCCGGATTGAAGATCGCAGGATTCATGGGATCCAGATTGAAAATCGCCGGGTTGAAGATTGCAGGATTGAAGATTGCCGGATTAAAGATCGCCGGGTTGAATATCGCGGGATTAAAGATCGCCAGATTAAATATCGCCGGATTAAAGATCGCCGGATTGAATATCGATAGATTAAATATCGCCGGGTTGAATATGGCCGGATTCAGCAACGCGAGTTGCGCCAGTGCGGCTGCGATATCACCGGCATCAAGTGTACTGTTGAAAATTGCCGGACTGTAGATGCCGATCTCATCGTCCCCGAGCAACGCCGTATTGAATATCGCCGGATTCTCGAGATCCAAATTGAAGATCGCCGGACTAAGAATAACGGGCGAGTAGGTTTCTTCGACCAGGATATTGTCGTCGAGGGGTACCGGCGCCGAGGGATCTGGATTGATTCGCAATGTCGCGGTAAGGCCATCGGGGTCCACTGCGCCAGACTCATCGAGTTCCTTCACGCTGATGTCGACCGACGCTGACGACGCTACACTCGAGCTGACAAAGATTGATCGCGAGACGCTCGAATTTGGCCCGATCTCTTCGTCTCTTTCCGTCACCGGTATGGGTATGAACTGATTGGGTATGAACTGATCGAACGAGGCGCTGCCGCCGGGCGGCTGGTTTAGAATCGTAAGACGGAAGGTTTTGGGCTCGTTGGTCAGGTTCTGTATGAACCCGACGAACACGCGCTGAATCATGCCAAGTGGACGATTGTTGCCCGGCAACGCAACCGCCAGCCCCTGCGTCAGACGCGACGTGTAGATGTTTTGATTGCGCATCTTCGTCCGGTCGATCACAAGCGGATCGAAGCTGGGGTCGCAGACCGGACGGAACAGCGTTGGATCGAAGGTACTGCGTTGAACGACTTCGTCGCCGGGCGGAACATAACTGTCCCATCGGCCGTCCAGCGGCCCGACGACGTCGCGATTATCCGTCCATACCGCGTGTACGACCGGCGCCCCCGTCAACGGGTCGGTATCGAATTCCCACTGACCCGTTGCCTCGTCCCCGATGAAGATAAAGCGCAGCGCCGCAAGGTCGATGTAATCGCCGAAGAACGGCACCGTGCCGCCTTTGAACATCGGCAGGTTCGGTGGGTTGTACAGCATTTGCTGACTAAACAGATCGGTGTCGTTCGCAAGAACCAGAAACGGATAGCGAGAGGTCGGAGTCGAGGGAATCCTGGGAAGAGATTCCAATACCGAATAGTCGGTAAATATCGGCACATCGGCAGCATCGGCCTGCGCCGCGCGCACATCCGCGCTGTGCCTTGGAGTCGTCAGGTCAACCGGCAGATCGGTGATAAAGCGATCGAACACGCCTGACACGTCCTCGCGAAAATCGTAGTACAGCAGGAACACCTTGCCGCGACTGAACTCGAAGGCCGGCATTAACTGGTGGCCAGGCACCGACGGTTCATCGATCGGCTTAGGCGCTGTCCAGGTAGCGCCATTCATCGACGTCGTCACGACGATTCGACCGTCTCCGCCAACGGTATCGGAGTCCGGAATGGCCAGACCTCGAGTTGAATAAGCGATATACGAGCGACCCACGCCATCGAAGGTCATGGTCGGAAACCCGGTGGTGCGGAAAGAAAATGGCGTGGTGCCCTGCTCGAACGGGAAGTAATCGGGGCCAGTGACGGCGATCGGCAGGGAGAACGTATTGCCTCCGTCGGTCGAGGTCACGACCATAATCGCGTTCGGGTTCAAGCCGCTCAGCAAGCCGTTCGTGCCGTCTGCCATCAAGGCTGCGCAATTGCCCGGGCCGAATTTGCCCTTGTTGTAGTCACGCAGGATCTTCCGCAGGTCATTGCCCCTGCGTTTCTCGTCAGACTTCGGGTGTGTCCCGAGCCGATTCACGAGCAGCCAGGCTTCTGCCTCTTCAAGCACATCGGAGATCGTGCTCGAGTCCGCGCCACTTAAAATATTCAGCCATGCCGCGAGAAGCTGCCGCAAAACGCCGGACGGCCTGTCCGCATCGTCTGAAAAATCGAATTCGTCGAAAGGCTCGCTATCGATTTCGTCATCTGTGTCGGCCAATTCATCAATCACGATTTTGTTACCGGTTCCCTTGCTCAGGATCATGCCGGCCAGTTCGAGTTGATCAACCGGCCATGCCTCAGGCGTAGTGCGCCAGAAATTGGCTTTGCGAGTGCAGTTCAAAGTCGCATTCTCGAACTGGCGCCAGGCAACCTGGATGCGGCGGGAAAGCGGGTCTGGGTCTATCGCGACAACCGCGCCCTGGTTAATCGTATTGGGCAGCGATAGCTCAATCGGGTCATCGAGAAAAGATGCGGCGCAGTTTTCCGAGCGGGTAAACATGATTTGCGAGCTAATCGCGGCGCTGCCGTCACCCTGGATGCGCGCATACGCGACATAGACATGTCCGCATTCCACGGTTTGGGAAACGACGACGGGGCCGCCGTCTGCGGGATGAACGTCGAACGTCTGAATCTGCGCGCCGGTGCGCGGCTTGTCGACCGCGATCCATGGCTTGTCAATGAAACTCAAACCGTCGTCGTTTTGGTCGAATATGGTCGTGCGCACATACCCGATGCTGTTGCCGCGCTCGTCGTTATTGAGGTCCATATAGGTGGCAACAAAGCCCGCGCTCGGTGGTGCGTCGCCGCGCGTGAACGCGATACCGCTGTAATAAAACAGACCGTGCGTGCCGGCACGAATAACCGGATCGGCGGAAGCTTCATAGCCGGCCAGTTTCAGGGGAGAACTGCCTCCCAGTTCCGAGACGTCCTGCGGATAACCGGGCAGCAGGGTCGACGTCCAGCGGCCGCCGCCATCATTCGAGAAATACGTCGAAACCCATGAGTCGCCGACTGTTTTGCCTTCGCCGTCGGGCGGGGGCAGGAATGGAAGATCGATAGTGCGATAGTCATTAGAACCGCCCATCAGATGCAGTTCGTTTCGCGTGCTGACCGCAATCGTTGGTTCGTTCTGCCGTTGCAGATACGGATCGCCGCCCGGCCATGTCGTGCCGGCAACCATATTGACGTTCTGACCGGAGATTAATTCCGGATCTTGCGCCAAGACGGCTGTGGCAAAAAAGACCAGAGCAATTAGCGCTCCACAGGAACGATTTATCCGCTGGTTGATGGGCATAATTCTCCCCTTGCTGGCGGCTGGCAGCCCGGCGATCCTGGGGTCCTTCGGGGAGTCATCCATGGCTTCTCGGAGGAAGCGTGGACCCGTGGCTTTGCGTCCCTGACTTTGGCCAGGTTTGCTTTTCTCGTTATTAGGTCTGCTTATAACAAATGACCCTCGACAGTGCAATTACAAAGGTCAAGACTTTACATAAGCGGGCATTTATTTGCCGCAGTAACTTTTTTCTCGTCTACTCGTGTTCAATTCAGATAACCCGATACGGTTTTCGCACATCAATTATTCCTTTGTCGGTTTTTGATCCTGATAGCACCGTTCACGAATATGCGGCGGCTCATCGTTCTTCATACATGAAGAAACCGAACCTCCGGTGCAGTGAATAATGCCGGTAGCCATGGGAGTTTGGTCTTTGGTGCCCGATTTCGCTTATCCAGCTTTGTTTGCTGATTGGTTGTTACGTTCGTAGGTTTAAGAAAAAAATAGCGGTTACGCATGCATGTGGTAACGTGCAAGCGTATAAAGCGAAAACGGCCAGACATCGTTTTTCACCGTCAGACCCTTTTCCTGCGACTATAATGAAAGGGCATTAGACCGGGCGTTCTTAGCAAATCGGCTGCGGTTGATTTGCACCTGAGTCAGAGAACATAAAAATGGCCAATCTCAACGAAATGTATCAGGAACTGCAGCGCCGCAACGTGATTCGAGCGGGAATCGTTTACGCGGTCAGTGCATGGCTCATCGTAGAGATCGCCGATGTTCTTCTGGCGATATTCGATGCGCCGGACTGGTTTATGCAAGTGCTTATCATCGCGCTTGCGGTGGGACTGCCCGTTGGATTGATATTTTCCTGGTTTTTCGAGATTACTGCGGCTGGCATCAAACGAACCGAAGACATTTTACCGGGCGATTCGGCCGGTCGCCTGTTCGATCGACGAGTGGATCTGGTCATTATCGGCATACTCGTGGCCGGATTGTTGCTGTCGATGTATGGCAACTTTCGTAGCTCCGATGCGGCGCCTGAATTGGTGTCGATTCTGATCGCCGATTTCGACAATGATACAGGCACCGATCTATTTTCCGGTGTCCTCGAAGAATCTCTGCTCGTGGGTCTGGAAGTTGTGCCGTTCGTCGACGCGTTCTCGCGCAAGACTGCCACCACCATCGCGGCCGGATTGCCCGGGGGCGATGCGAATTCGGAGGCACTGAGCCTCGAGGCAGCCAGTCTTGTCGCGCTTCGGCGGGGTATCAACATTGTCATTGGCGGCAGCATAAGCCGTACTGGCGACGGGCTGACCGTCATCGTAACGGGGGTTGCGCCAGCCGATCAGCAAGAATTATTCACGGTGACGGAAACGGCAGGGACCGACGCCGACATCCTGAGCACTATCGCAATAATTGCCAAGAAACTTCGTCTGGAATTGGGCGCTACCGAGAAGCCTGGCGGCGCGGGCGAAAATGAATCCTTCTCTGTCGCCAACCTCGAAGCAGCGGCGGAATATCTCAAGGCTCAGGACCTGCAGCTCGACCGCAAGCTCGAAGAAGCTGTTGTTCACTACGAAAGAGCACTCGAATTCGATCCCGGCTTTGCCCGCGCCTATGCCGGCCTCGCGCTCACCGAACAATATCTCGGCAGAACGGAGGCTGCGACCCGGCACTGGAAGGAGGTGTTGTCACGTCTTAATACGCTGACCGAACGCGGGCGGCTGCGTACACTCGGTAACTATTACATGATTAACCAGCGCGACTACGAGAAAGCGCTGGAAACTTACGAACGTCTGGTCGAACGATATCCGGCAGACAACGTCGCGCAAAACAACCTTGCCGTTACGGCATTCTATGCAATGGACTTCGGACGCGCCCTGGAAGTCGGACGGGAAGTCGCCGACCGGTTTCCGGACCACAGCGGTTATCGCGCGAACCTGGCATTGTATGCGATGTATGCCAGCCGCTTCGACGAAGCGTCGACCGTAGCGCAAAGACTCATCGAGGATGATCCGAGCAGCGTTTATGCGTTCGTCGTGCTGGCGTTGACACGCGCGGCCGCCGGTGATTTTGTAGCGGCCGAAGATGTGTATCGGCGCATGACTGAGCTGGATCAGTTCGGCAGATCCATCGCGACCGAGGGACTTGCCGACCTCGCTATCTATCGTGGTGATATGGTTGCAGCGATAGCGATTCTGGATGACGCGATCGAAGAAGAGTTTGCACAAAACGCCAACCATACAGCGGCTATAAAACAGGTGATGCGGGCAGAGGCGTTGTTGCGAATTGACGAGCATGAAAAAGCGCGGAGCGCCGTTGACTCAGCGTTGCAATATGCGGGCGGCGACCCGGCCATTTTGGTTCCTGCCGCTATTGCCCTGGCCGAACTCGGAGAAACTAAACGAGCCGAAACCATCGCTGCAGATATGTTGAAAAGCTTCTCGAAGTCCCAGCGAGCGTATGCCAATGCCATTTACGCGCAGGTTGCTTACGTCCGTGGCAAATCGACAGTTGCAATTGAATACGCGAACACCGCCATCGAGTCAGCGGATCTTTGGCTCATTCGCTTTATTCGGGCGAAAGTCTATTTACAGGCCGGGCTCACTACCGAAGCGGCAGCTGATTTAGACGTATGTCAGCAACGTATCGGCGAAGGCATTGCCGTATTCCTGAATGATCGGCCGTCGCTTCGTTGGATGAAAAACCTTGAAGCGACCATAGCTCTGGATGGCATGGCAATACTGTAATCCTGACGACGAACGATCAGGCAGTCTGGCCTGAAGCAACAGGCGCCGGTGTTCACGTATTCACTTATTCAAGCTGACTCTGCGGACTGTTAAGGGTTCGTGACAGCCCGAGTCAAAAAGTGAACAATAAGTGATCACCGGCACGATCGGCTCGTTGCTGAATAAGTGAATAAGTGAATAAGTGAACACTGGCACGATCGGCGATCGCGATCGGCGATCGGCATTGCTACGCCGACGATGGTTTTTTGACTCTGCGTCGCTGCAGGAAAATATACAAAAGGCCCGCCGCGATGATTGTCGCGCCGATACTGGTCCATATATCCGGATATTCCTGGAAAATCATGAAGCCGAACATAGTTGCCCAAATCAGTCGCGCGACGATAAACGGGTCGGCCAGGGCGATGTCGAGATACGAATAAGCGCGGGTCATACACAGGTGTGCCAGCGTCCCCAATGTTCCGATGAGCAGGAGCCAGACTAACTGCATGAACGTGGGCCACTGCCAGACAAACAGGGCAGCGATAAAGGTTGGCGGGATCATCAGCATCGTCACGTAGGCCACGATCGTTCGTGTTGAATCAGTCCGCGTCAACCGTTTGCTGATCAGCTTGGAAAAGGAAAACAAAATAGTAGAGGACAGGGCGAGCCAAACGCCCGGACCCGCGATGTAAAGACCCGGGCGTATGATGACCAGTCCGCCCGCCATGATCATCCCGATTCCCAGCCAGCGTTGCCAGGTCACGGTTTCTTTGAGGAAAAACCACGCGCCGAGAGTGACGAACAGCGGGCCTGTCATGTTGATCGCGGTGGCATCGGCGACCGGGAGTAACTGCAGACTGAGGTACCAGCAAAGCATCGATATACTGTTAATCAGGCCACGACTGATATGCCAGCGACGAGCGTTGGTTTGCAAGGACCGGCGACCATAATGCGCAAGCCAGGGAAGCATGACCAACAGGCCGAACACGTTGCGAAAGAAGGCGATCTCGAACGCATGAAGTTCTGAGGATAAATAACGAACGGTGACATGCATCGCGGCGAATAGCCCGCTGGAGACAATCGCGAGAAGTATGCCCTGGTTGGTTTTGCTCATCGCGTCACCGTAGCAGAGAAAAAGGGGACAGAAAAAGGGGGCAGATTTATTTTTCGAAAGTCCTGTGGCCAGCACCTGATAACAATGCGTGAAAAGTAAATCTGCCCCCTTTTTCTTAGGCGCGATCAGTGCATACCGTCGCGGGTCGAACCGTTCCTGTAAGCCGTCCTGACATGGCGCGTTGAAACAAAAATCTATCGTCTTTTTTTCCGTTGGGCCCAACTGACTCGTTGAACGGTTCGCGAACTTTATCCGTCCGGTGTTGCCAGTGAAGAAAGTCTTCTGGATTGGAGCGCTAACCCGCATAATGGCTCGGGCCGAAATTCCGGCTGGGCCCGGCATGCCAACAGATAACCTGCCAGGGAACAGAACTTGCTAAGCAAACAGCGTCTCAATCGTGTTCTCGGACTGTCTGTACCAATTATCGGTGCGATGATTTCACAGAATGTGCTGAACCTTGTGGATACCGCGATGGTGGGTACGCTCGGTAACGCAGCGCTTGCCGCGGTTGGTCTCGGTGGATTCGCGTTGTTTATGTTCCAGGCGTTGATCCTGGGTATTTCGACCGGTGTACAGGCGACCTCATCTCGCCGCAAGGGGGAGGGGCAACACGACAAAACGGCGGTACCGCTAAATGCAGCGTTGTTGATCGTGTTGATAGCCGGACCGGTTTTGTCGGCATTTTGGTATTACCTGACTCCTTATATATATCCGTACCTGAATTCCGATCCTGACGTGATCAGGCAAGGGGTTCCATACCTGCAGATTCGAATTCTCGCGATCATGTTTGTCGGAATGAATTACTCTTTCCGCGGCTACTGGAACGCGGTGGACCATGCGCGGCTTTACATGGGCACGCTGGTCATCATGCACAGCCTCAACATTCTTCTAAACTATATTCTGATTTTCGGTCATTTCGGCGCGCCGGCAATGGGTGCTAAAGGTGCTGGCCTGGCATCGGCTCTGGCGATGATGACCGGCACCGGGATTTATTTTTATCTCGGGCTGCGCCACGCCAAAGTAAACGGTTTCCTGCACGGCCTGCCGACTCGCGCAGAACTGGGTAGCCTGATTCGCCTTTCCTTACCCAACAGCCTGCAGCAAATGTTTTTCGCTGCCGGGTTTACCGTGACTTTCTGGATCGTCGGTCAGGTTGGCACGCCGGAACTCGCCGCCGCCAACGTACTGATCAATGTCACGCTGGTCGCGATTTTGCCAGGCATCGGTTTTGGTCTCGCGGCGGCAACGCTGGTCGGCCAGGCGTTAGGGCGTGGCGATGTACTCGATGCACGGCAATGGGGCTGGGACGTGACCAAGGTCGGTGTCATTACGCTTGGCGTACTGGGTATCCCGATGTGGGTGACGCCGGATCTGATTCTCGGGATTTTTCTGCATGATCCGGCGACGCTCACGCTGGCGAGAATCCCGATGCGCCTGGTCGGGGTCCTGATGGCGCTTGAAGCGATCAGCCTGATTCTGATGCATGGATTGCTGGGTGCGGGCGATTCCCGGCGAGTGATGGCAGTTTCGATCTCTTCGCAATGGTTGATCTTTTTGCCGCTGGCTTATCTGGCCGGGCCGGTGATGGGTTTTGGACTGATTGGTATCTGGGTGTTGCAGGGCGTGTACAGGTCTGCCCAGGCATTGGTGTTCCTGGGATTCTGGCGGGGGGGCGCTGGGCGGATATCGCTGTCTAGTTTTTTGGGTCTGATATTGGTTCGCGGCTAAAACCGCTCTTACAGCACATTTCGGATTGGCCGGAAACAATTGCCCCGTGCCTTTCTTCTGCAGAAGGGCCTTCAGTCCAGACAAGAATTTATAAAGTGTTTATAGGAGGGCCTTCAGGCCCGATGAGGTTTTCACCGAAGCAGCAGCGTGTTGTAGGAGGGCCTTCAGGCCCGATCGGCGTATTGTGTCGCGGCAAAAATCTGATCTAAAAGGAAATCATGTTGTGCCGGAGCAAAAGAGGGCAAACTTCTTTTTTCGGGCCTAAAGGCCCTCCTACTCAGGAAATAGATCTGTCCCCATATTTCAAAAGGCCCCTCTACACAGAAAATAGATCTGTCCCCTTTTTTCACGTCCCCTTTTTTTCCAGGCCCAAAAAATAATAAAACCGGCCGCTGATTCTCCACCCAGTACCAAAGTCCGGCCGGATCGGCCGGATACGTTGTCCTGAGTTAACATAATCATGAAGAATACACGTTAATATATTGATTTGTCTGTAAAAACAGACAGCTCGTGGTATAAAGTCTCTGTATACAGTAGCGACTGAATGTAGATAACAAGCGGTTTTCAGGGTCGTCCATCGACGCACGGCGACCGGTGTCACAGCTGATCGTATTGGCCTGGTCAAATGTGACCCGCGTCACAAAAAGGTAAATCGTAGCCAACTACACTTTCGGTCGGTATCGCTCTCACCGGTTTCCACGGACAGGACACAGGTGTGCAACGTGACATGGACGTTCAGCAATCGGCTTCAGGTTGCTGAGCGTTTGTTTTTGGCAATCGATTTACGCCTGGGGACCGATATTGTCGAATCGTATTTTCAGCCACCGCGAGATAACCCCGCATTGCCATGACGGGCATTACGTCGAGCCCCGTATCACGGGCCGGGTGCAGCTTCGTTATCCCGATAAATCGTCCGAAAAAGATGCCCGGAAAAAACAGCGAATTGATTTATTTTCTTTAAGAATCGACAACCTGATCCTGTCGCAAATCGCAACAACGGCATTTCTCGGTAACCGGGCGCGATGATCATGCGGGCGAGGGGCGTAACCCGATGAGCAGCTTTAGCACAATCAGTTACGCGCTGGCCGGCGGCTTGTTTGGCATCCTCGCGGTCCTTCTGCTCACCTCATGGCGTGGCCGCCTGCAGGGCGGGTTGCTGCTGATCGGCGCGAGCCTGGCCACCGTTTTCTGGGCGACGTTGATTGCCCTGCAAGCAAAAACCGGATCGGTTCCGATGACCAGCGTGGTGGTCGCCGAGTTTCTGCGCGACGGCGTCTGGATCATGTTTCTTTCCAACCTGGCCGCAGCCCTGGGCGTATCCCGCCTGACCCGGCGGCTGGCTCATGTCGCCTGGGCGGGTGCACTGGCAATCGCGTTATTGCCGTGGTGGCAAAGCGCCGGGTCATCCATGGGCACGAGCATCGTCCTGTTGGTGCCGGGTGGCCTTGTGATCGCGCTCATGGGGCTGATCCTGATTGAACAGATTTACCGGAATGTGCCTGCGCAGACCCGGCCGGCGTTGGAATATATCCTTTTTGCCATTGGCGGTTTGTTCGCCTATGACGTTTTTCTCTACTCCCAGGCATTCCTGTTCAAGTCCATCTCAGCCGATGCATGGAACGCTCGCGGTCTGGTCAACGCGATGCTGGTGCCATTTTTGTTTCTGGCCGTGCGGCGCAACCGAAACCTGTCGCTGGAAATATTTTTTTCCCGTCACGTCGCCTTCTATTCCACGACCCTGACCGCAGTCGGCATCTACCTGGTCGTGATGTTCGCCGGCGCATATTACGTTCGGCTATTCGGCGGCACCTGGGGCGGCGTCGTGCAGATCGTTTTTGTCACCGGCGCCATCGGCGTGTTGGTTGCCTTATTGATCAGCGGCACGTTGCGCGGCCGGTTGCGCGTATTCCTGGCCAAGCATTTTTACCGGAACAAGTTCGACTATCGCGACGAGTGGCAGCAGTTGACTGCGGCGATGACGATGCTATCGGGAGGTCGCGACCTGTTTGCGATGCCCGTGCGGGCGTTATCGCATATCGTCGGCAGCGACAGCGGCAGTCTCTGGCTTCTCGACGAAACCCGAAAAATTTATGAGTGTCGCGCCAGCGTCGGCACCAGGAAAATTTCGGAAACGGTCCACGAGGATGACCGACTGATCGAGTTTTTGCGGGACCGGCAATGGATCATCGAGATGGACGAGTGGCGCCGGCACCCGGGAAACTACGCCAACTTGAAATTACCGAGTTGTCTGATCGGGGATCCAGGAACGGCGTTGATTGTACCGTTACTGCTTGGCGAGAAACTCACTGGTTTCGCCGTGCTGCAGACCGGGCAACGGACCAGCGGTCTGGATTTCGAAGACCGCGATCTGCTCAAAACGGCGGGGCGCCAGCTCGCTACCCACATCGCTCGCCATGAAGCCGATGAACGAATTTCGGAAATGGGTCAGTTCGATGCCTATCATCGTCTGACCGCTTTCATCATGCACGATTTCAAAAACCTGATCGCGCAATTATCGCTGCTGGTCGGTAATGCAAAAAAACACAAGGCGAATCCGGAGTTCGTTGACGACATGATCGAGACGGTTGCCAATTCGGTAAACCGCATGAACCGCTTGATGGATCAATTGAGTCTCGGTGAGGCCCAGGTGCAGGTCGAGGTTGTGGAACTGCGGGAAGTCGCCGGGCGTGCGATCCGCCGATGCGCGGAAGGACGCCCGGTTCCCGAAATAATCTGTGGCGAGGAGGCGGTGGTTGTGAGTGCAGACTCGAGCCGCCTGGTGCAGATGCTCGAACACCTGATTCGCAATGCACAGGATGCGACCAACGATGACGGCAGCGTGAGCGTCCGGATTATCAAGCGCGGGGCGCACGCCTGTCTAGTGGTCGAGGACACCGGTTGCGGCATCGACGAGGAGTTCATCCGCAACAGATTGTTCAAACCGTTTGACAGCACCAAGGGGGCCAAGGGCATGGGCATCGGCGCCTACCAGGTGCGCAACTATGCACAGATGATGGGTGGGCAGGTCGATGTGCATTCGGAGCCCGGCTACGGCACCAGTTTTGAAATCCTGATTCCCTTGGCCGACGAAAAAGCCGCGCGTGACGCGGATGTTGCCCCGTTGCACGGGCGTGACGGCAACGTCCTGACCGGTACCGGCTGAGGAAAGCCCTGGAGCGAGCCGATGGCAACCGAGCAAAACAACAAACTGCTGATCGTCGAAGATGACAAGGGGCTGCAGAAACAGCTCAAGTGGTGTTTCGAGGACTACGTACTGTCTTTCGCCGAGGACCGCGAGTCGGCGATCGCTCGGTTAAGACGCGATGAACCGGCCGTAGTCCTGCAGGATCTGGGATTGCCACCGGATGCCGAAGGTGTCAGCGAAGGCATCGCGACGCTGCAGGAAATCCTGAATCTTTCTCCCGAGACCAAAGTGATTGTCGTAACCGGTCATCATGATACCGAAAACGCGCTCCGTTCGGTCGGTCTTGGCGCCTACGATTTTTATCACAAACCGGTCAACACCGATGGCCTCAAGCTGCTGGTCGAACGAGCGTTTCGCATGTGGCGGCTTGAGGAACAGAACCGGCGCTTGATGAGCGCGCGAGGCAGCATGCCGATCGACGGTGTGATCGCGGTCAGCAAGGAAATGCAGCGGATTTGCAGGATGGTCGAGAAAGTCGCGCCCAGCGAAGTTTCCGTGCTGCTCCTGGGCGCCAGCGGAACCGGTAAGGAATTGCTGGCGCGCGCAGTTCACGATCTCAGCGGGCGCAAATCGCAACCGTTTGTTCCGATCAACTGCGCGTCGATTCCCGAGAACTTGCTCGAAAGCGAATTGTTCGGCCACGAAAAAGGCTCGTTTACCGGCGCCCACAGGCAATCCATCGGCAAGGTCGAAATGGCGTCGGGCGGCACATTGTTTCTCGACGAGATCGGCGACATGCCGCGCGCATTGCAAGCCAAGATATTGCGCTTTTTGCAGGAGCGGGTCATCGAACGTATTGGCGGGCGCAAGGAAATTCCGGTGGATGTTCGTGTTGTATGCGCGACCAACCAGAATCTGCAGGAACTGATTGTCGACGGAGCATTTCGGGAGGATCTTTTTTACCGGATCGCCGAGGTAATGATCGAAATTCCCTTGTTGAAGGACCGCAATGGCGATATCTCCGCGCTGGCCTATTTGATGCTGGAGCAGTTCGGTGTACGGCAGGGCCGACCGCGCCGTCGTTTTAGTGAAGACGCGATTCAGGCTATGGAAGCATACGCCTGGCCCGGCAATGTTCGCGAGTTGCAAAACAAGATCAAGGCGGCGAGTGTGATGGCGGATGGAAAACTGGTTACCCCGAAAGACCTTGGTCTGGCCGTGCCGGTCAGCGAATCGAACGGCCTGATGTTGAATTTGAAAGCCGTGCGCGGACAGGCGGAAAAAGACGCGGTGCAGAAGGCGCTGGCGGTGGCGCGTGGCAATGTCGCTAAAGCAGCGGAGTTGCTCGGCGTAACACGGCCAACGATTTATGACTTGATGAACCGCCATGAAATAGCGAATGACAAGGTCTGTGATTGACGAGCGTGCCAGGCGATAGTGAAACAGGCGGGCTAAGCCGGTTTGAACATCTCCGGCTCGAGCCCGTGCCGGGCCAGCAGTTTGTAAAAATCGGTTCGGTTTCTTTTGGCCAGGCGTGCGGCCTGGCTGACGTTGCCTTCGGTGATTTGCAGAATTTGCGAGAGATAGGTCCGGGTAAACTCGTCGCGTGCCTCGGCAAAACCTGGCAGCTGGCGTGAGTCACCGCCGAGCGCATTGAGTACGAGTTCGGAGCTGATGACCGGGCTGCGCGAGAGCACGGCGTTTTGTCTGACCACGTTATACAATTGACGTATGTTGCCGGGCCAGTCGGATGCGACCAGCACTTCGATCGCCTCCGGCGCATACACTTTTCTCTGGACGCCGCTCTCCAGGGCGATCTGCTCCTGGAAATAGGCGACCAGCAAGGCAATGTCTTCGCGCCGGCTGCGCAGTGGTGGTAAATCAATGTTGACGACGTTCAGGCGATAAAAAAGGTCTTCCCGAAAACCACCGGCCATCAACAGTTCTTTCAGCTCGCGATGCGTGGCGGAAATAACCCGCACGTTGATCGCCACCGCAGCGGTGCTGCCGACCGGTCTGACCTGGTTTTCCTGCAGCACGCGCAACAGTTTGACCTGCAGTCGCATCGGCATGTCGCCGATCTCGTCGAGCAATAAAGTGCCACCATCAGCCGCCATGAACAGACCTTTGTGGGTGCGCGTCGCACCGGTAAATGCGCCTTTTTCATGACCGAACAATTCGGACTCGAGCAGGTTTTCCGCCATCGCGCTGCAGTTGATCGCGATAAAAGGTTTGTCCCTGCGCGGACTGGCCTTGTGGATGGCTCGTGCCAGCAATTCCTTGCCGGTACCGGATTCGCCGGTTATCAGCACCCGCGCATCTGTATCGGCCACCATCAGCGCCTGTTGCAGTCGGTCCTCCATCACCGGACTGCGCGTAATAATATCGCTGTTCCAGTCCTCGGACGTGTTGCTGAGGCCCGAAATTTCCATCGCCCTGGAGACATTGCCGAGCAACTCGGACTTGTCGATCGGCTTGGTCAGGAATGCGAACGCGCCGAGCTGGGTCGCTTCGACCGCGTCGGGTATCGTGCCATGTGCCGTAATCAGGATGACCAGTAAACCGGGCCAGCGTTTTTGTAATTCTTTCAGCAGGCCGATACCGTCCATGTTGTCCATGCGCAGATCGGTAATCACCAGGTCCGGCCTGAAGCTGGCGCCGACCGTCAGCGCACGCTGACCGCTTTCCACGGCCTCGACATCGTAGCCTTCTGTCTTGAGCCGTATGGTCAGCAGTTTCAACAAGCCTGGGTCGTCGTCAACGAGTAAGATTTTTCCTTTACGTGGAATCATGGTTTTCCAGTGCAGTGATTATTCTTCGGGCGGCGGGGCAATCGGCTGACCATTACCGCCCAAAATGATCGACAGTTCAAGGTTGCTGATTGCTTCCAGCTTCGATTGGGCGCCGGCCAATTCTTTTTGCAATTCACTGATTACGGCACCAAGCTCCCGAGTCTGGTGTTGTTTTTGTACGGCGCCGCTTTTCAAAGACCTGTTTTCCTGGCTTAACCAGATCACTTGTTCGACCTGGGCAAGCTGTACGCTGACCAGCTGGCGTTCCGCAGCATTCATTTTTCCCGGCGAGGCCTCTAATTCGTTCAACAGGGTTTTGGCTTTGTGTGGATCATGCGATGGGTGACCCGGTGCGGCATAAGCCAGTGCCAGCCGCAGGCTTGTGAATGTCGTCGGTTTGTTGCGGTTGGCGATCATGACCTGCTGAAAAACTTCGGCCTGAGTCGCGGGGTCGCCGGTGCTCAGCAGATGCATGGTGTCCAGATAGCCGGTGATGCCGTTGAGCTGCCCGGACCTCGGCGGCAGCAGCCAGGCGATCGAACTGCAGCCGGTCAGGGCCAGGCCCATGCACAGAGACAGGGCGATCCCCGCCAGCCGCCGTCGGCCCGCAATCTTCATACGCTTGTTTTGCGGACGATTACGCATTGACGGCGGTGTCCTCGAGGGTCGCCATCTGTTCAAGTGGCATCCTGACCTGAAAATGGGCGCCGGAGTATTGCCGCCGGCCGCCGATCACCAATTCTACCGAGCCGCCATGAGCATGTACGCATTCCATGACCACTGAAAGGCCGATACCGGTTCCCTGCACGCGGCCGCCTTGCGGGGTTTTGCCCTGGTAGAACGCTTCAAAGATGCGGTTATGTTCCTTTAGCGGGATGCCGGGACCGGTGTCAGCAACGTCGATCACCAGCTGGTCCTGTTTTCTTCGCGCCCGTACAAAAATGATCCCGGACGCGGGCGTAAATTTACAGGCATTGGAAATCAGGTTGTCGAAAACACTGCGCAATTTGGCGCGGTCGGCGTACAGGGAGAGGTCATCTGTCTTGATATCAAGTGTGATCTGTTGGCTGACGACGACCAGGCGATGAAAATTGGCCACCGATTGCAACAGTTCTTTCAAAGAGAAGCGACTGAGGTCGAGCTCCGCATTGCGCGACTGCCAGGCGCTGAAGCTCAGCAGGTTTTCGATCAGTTGCTGTAGCGTCAGGCCGTTGTCCCGCAATATCGTCGCAACTTCTTGTTGGTTTTCGCTCAGATTACCGACCGACCCGTCGATCAATAACTCGGTGCCTTCACGAATATTCGCCAGTGGTGTTTTTAGCTCGTGCGACATGTGGCGAAGAAATTTGTTTTTTTCGATAGCCAGTTCCAGCAGCCGTTGGCGCAGCCACTCGAGCTGCCTGCCGAGTGATTCGAGATCGCTCGGCCCCTTGATTTTGATCGGCCGGGAAAACGTCCCGTTTCCCAGTTCACTGATCGCCCTGTCGATCTTTCTGATCGGCCGGGACACGAGCAGGACAATAATCAGTATGACGACCATTGTGCCCGGGACCAACGCAGCGATTTGCCAGGCCATGACTTCCTGCGCCTGTCGCGCGTTCAGCTGCATCGTGGTCAGGCCCTGGTCGATGTACCGGTCGCTGGCGGCGCTGAGCGATATTGAGTCTTGTGACAGTTGGGTGAAGCGATCCATTGCATCTTCGAGCTCGGGGGAATCGGGCGAATATTCGTGAATAGCGGTCACCACGGTCGCTGAATCTCGTCGCATCCGTTGCACGATATTCTTGGGGACGATCGGGGCGAGTTGCTCGAGCGATGCCAGCGTCGTGTCCAGCGTGTGCTGGCGCTCGTCATAGGCTTCGATCAGGTTCTCATCACCGATCACCTGGTAAAGCCTGGCGTTTCTCAGCATCGCCGTGATGTTTTCCTGCAATTCCTTGGTGAACTGGGTCGCTTGCACGCCCTGCAGCACGAGTTGTTCGGTTTCGGTAGCCAGTTGGTTCATCTGGTACGCGGCCCGCACCACGGCGAACAACAAGGGCAGGGCGACCAGCACCAGTCCGATGCTGATCAGTCCGTTCAGGGATCTGGGCCGAGGTATTCTCATGAACGCGATTCTAGCTCCAAAATCAAGCCGAAAACGGGCTTGTGGCGCAAAAATGAGCAATGGTCGCCGTTTGGCGACACGCGACAAAAAGCGGGCCGTGCCCAGGAAAGAAAATCGTGTCCGGCCTCGTCGCTCTCGCACATCCGTGTGCTTCGCGGCATAAGGTCGTCCTGACCTGGCCGCTCCCGCGCATCCCTGCGCTCCGCGGCATAAGGTCGTCCTGACCTGGCCGCTCCCGGCCATCCTTGGCCTCCGCGGCACTCGCACATCCGTGTGCTTCGCGGCATAAGGTCGTCCTGACCGTAAAGGCCTTCCTACAAATTGGTATACATCAAAAGGGGACAGATTTAATTTTCGAGCGAATTGCCGCCATCGCTTGGTAGCAGTGCCTGAAAAATAAATCTGTCCCCTTTTGATGCTCGAAAAATAAATCTGTCCCCTTTATTTCTCCAGCAGTTTTCGTTCCCAGTTCAATGAGGTCTCGACGATGATCTTGAGATCATCATATTTCGGCTGCCAGCCCAGCAGGTCACGAATCCTGTCCGCGGTCGCGACCAGCGTCGGCGGATCGCCGGCACGCCGGGGCTCCTCGCGAATATCCAGTTTGACCCCGGCGACCTGTGCCACCATATCGAGAACTTCGCGCACGCTGTAACCGTGACCATAGCCGACGTTGAGTACCTGGGATTCACCGCCGGCGTCCAGGTAATCGAGGGCTTTGAGATGAGCGTCGGCCAGATCCTCGACGTGAATATAGTCACGCACACCGGTGCCGTCGGCCGTCGGGTAATCGGTGCCAAAAACGGCAATGTGGCTGCGTTTGCCGACCGCTGCTTCACAGGCGACCTTGATCAGCAGTGTGGCTTTCTCGGTGGATTGGCCGATCCGACCCCCCGGGTCCGAACCTGCAACATTGAAATAGCGCAGGGCGACATAGCGAAGATCGCTGGCCGTACCGAGGTCTCTTAGCATCCACTCCGACATGAGCTTGGAAAGACCATACGGATTGATCGGCGATACGGGGGTTTCTTCATCGATCCGGGTTGATTCCGGCATGCCATACACGGCAGCCGTCGATGAGAAAATAAATTGCTTTACGCCGTTCTCATTGCAGCATGCGAGCAGGTTACGTGTACTGCTGGTGTTGTTGCCATAGTACTTGAGCGGGTCGGCAACCGATTCGGGTACGATCGTGTGGGCAGCAAAATGCATGACCGTCTCGATGCCATATTTTTTCAGTAATTGGTTGACCAGATCCTGATCACCCGTATCGCCGATCACCAGTTCACCATGAGTCACCGCATCGGCAAACCCGGTGCTGAGATTGTCGAGCACGACAACGTCGGAGCCGGCTTCCCCGAGCTGGCGCACGACATGACTGCCGATGTACCCGGCGCCTCCGGTAACGAGTATGGGGTTATCGCCTGCCAAACCAGACCTCACAAAAATATGCCGGCAACGACTGCAGCCGAGGCATACTAGCAGCGCCGGTCGAGATGGGTAAACCGGAGGCTTACATAATCAGGCAAGGCGGGAAGATGGCGGACGAATCCGGCGAAACCAAAAAGCACAAAGCGATTCTTGGCGCCAGACCCTATGAAGGACTGAGCCCTGAACTGATACTGGACGCCGTCGACGCTCTGGGGTTCGTCACGACCGGCGCGACGCTGGCGCTGAACAGTTATGAAAACCGTGTATATCAGGTCGGCATCGAGGAAATAGGCGAACAAGAGTCAAACGTCATCGGGGCCGTGGTCGTGAAATTCTATCGACCCGGCCGCTGGACCGACGACGCCATACTGGAAGAACACTCGTTTTCGCTGGAGCTGGCGGCCCACGAAATTCCGGTCGTCGCACCGCTGTCAGTTGACAACCAGACCCTGCACGAACTCGCAGGATTTCGCTACGCGGTTTTTCCTCGCCGTGGGGGCCGCTGGCCGGATCTTGAGAACAAGGAAAACCGGCAATGGCTCGGCCGTTTCCTCGGGCGCATTCATGCTTGCGGCAGCGTGCGGAAATTTGCCCATCGGGAGGTATTGAGTGTCCATGACCGTGGCCGGGTTGCCACCGATTACCTTATTAAAAACAAATGGATACCGACTCATCTTGAGGAAGCTTATCAGTCACTGGCAGAAGATCTGCTCGTTACCGTTGAGCGGGCCGTCGGCGGCTATCAGGCGGCCGGCGGACGGTGGATGCGCCTGCACGGAGATTGCCACCCGGGCAACATTTTGTGGACCGTTGAAGGCCCGCATTTTGTCGACCTGGATGACTGCATTATGGGACCGGCAATCCAGGATCTGTGGATGCTGTTGTCGGGCGAGCGCGAGGAGATGGCCGTGCAGATGGCGGATATCCTGTCCGGTTATGTGCAGTTCGCAGACTTCGATTACCGGCAACTGGCGTTGATCGAACCGCTGCGCACGCTGCGCATGATTCACTATACGGCGTGGTTGGCAAGGCGATGGGAAGACCCGGCATTCCCCATGGCATTTCCATGGTTTTCAGAAAGTCGTTACTGGGAGGAGCACGTTCTGGCGTTGCGCGAGCAAATGTCGCTGCTGCAGGAGCCGGCGATCGAATTACCGGCTTAAAAAAAATCGAATTATTTTCTTGTCTCGAATAATTCGCTGACTACACACGGCAGAATTATTTATGCCTTTTCGTGGGAGGGCCTTTACGGTCAGGATGACCTTATGCCGCGAAGCACACGGATGTGCGAGTGCCGCGGAGGCCAAGGATGGCCGGGAGCGGCCGAAGCGCAGGGATGCGCGAGAGCGGCCTGGCGCGACGCAAAGACAAATCACGGGAAAGTCGCCGGACCCGGCCGGCGAACTTAGTCGGGCAGCAGAATCAGTTTCCCAATTGTTTTGCCCGACTCAAGATCCTTGTGCGCGCGTGCCGCTTCCGCGAACGGGTAAACGGTCACCGCTGCCGGAACGATTTTTCCATGTTCCAGCCAGGCGCAAAGTTCCTTCATCGAATCGGTCAGCGCGTCCATGCGTGCCTGCAAAAAACTCAGGTTAAATGCCATCACGCTTTTGTTGTTGACGGTCATATCGAGCGGGTCGAAGCGCGGTGTTCGCAAGTAGTCCCAGCCCAGCTTGAGCCAGTTGGGTTTGCCGCCTTTTTTGGGCAACATGGACGCGAAGCCGTAAACAATAAGGCGGCCTTCTGGCGAAAGATGATTGTAACTTTGCCGTAGAGTACTTGCGCCATTGGCATCCAGAACGACATCAAAACCTGGAGCGGAAAACTTTCTGGCCGCAGCCCAAAGATCAGTTGACGACTTATCGATCACCTGATCCGCGCCGAGTTGGCGGACATATTCGACTTTATGCGCGCTGCCGACGATACCGCAGGTTTTGCAGCCGGCCTCCCGCGCCAGTTGAACCAGGGCACCGCCGACGCCACCGGCGGCGGAGTGAATCAACGCGTTTTGGCCCGTTCGCGCAGCCGCCAGGGTAAAGAGCGCATACCAGGCCGTCAGAAACACGGTCGGAAATCCGGCCGCCTCCTCGGTGCTGATTTTCTCGGGGATCACGAACGCCTGCGCGGCGGGTACGACCACCTGGGTGGCATAGCCGTCGAACAACGTCAGCGCCATGACCCGCTCGCCGATCAGCGCGCGTTGTATTCCGTCGCCAACGACCGCCACTGTGCCGGCAACCTCGAAACCCGGGGTCATCGGGTATCCCCTGAGCTGTTTGGCTGACGCGTATAGGCCCATGCGGGTAATGCAATCGGCATAATTAATGCCGACCGCTGCAACGTCGATCAGGATTTCGCCCCGACCGGGGACGAGGTCAGGGTACTCCTGCAATACCAGTTGCCGGTAGCCGCCCGGTTTTTCGATAACGTATTTGTGCATAAGCCGAAAAAGGTAGCAGATTTATTTTTCATTTTTTCACAGCGTGGTCGCTGGGAAAAGAAAAAAGCGGACAAATTTATTTTTTCGGCCACTGCTATCAAGCGCTGGCAAGGGTTCTCGCGAAAAAAGTAAATCTGACTTTATTTTCCGGGTTGAACTGCACAGGCATGTCGGTCTTTCTTACATAAACCGGGACATCGGTCACAGCCCCGTTATGGGGCGGGAGGCTACTATTTCAGCCTTATTCGGGGTCATGGTTGACTCTGGCAGATTATGTAAAAAATCAGCCGGTTACGGGCAGGGAACGCGGTGCACAAGAAACTCTCGCAACAACTGGAGCAGGTGAGAAGCAAGGACGGTGACTCTACCGATCTCGACCAATTGCTGATGCTCGTCGATGAGTATTACGTCGAACTGGACGCAGAGCGTGAAAAAGCCGAACGAACCATACAAATGATCTCGGACAATCTGGCCGCCCTCGGCGAGGAAATCCGGGAAACCCGCGACAATCGTTTGCAAGCCATACTCGATAACGTCAAGGACGCCATTTTTACTCTAAACGAAGATGGCACATTCCGGATTTTCAATCCGACCGGCGAAAGAATATTCGGATATTTGGAAGATGAAGTCAGTGGCCGGTCATTGGAATTACTGATTCCCGAGTCCAGGGGCAGAGTCGTCGAATTTCTGTCAGAACTGGCGGCTAAGTCCAGCACGATGACCAATGACCTGGTTTCCTATGAAACCCAGGGCAAGAGAAAAAATGGCGAACTGTTTTCCGCCGAGCTGGCGGTCAGTGAAACGACACTGAAAAAGAAAAAAATCTACGTTGGCTGTTTGCGCGATATCAGTAAACGCAAGGAAACCGAAAAAGCCCTGCGTACCAGTGAAGAACGGTTCAGAAGCCTTGTTGAGAATGCGCCGGAAGCGATCGTCGTTTTTGATATGGATGCGGGAAAATTCATCGATGTCAATGAAAACGCGATCAAGCTATTCCGAACCAAGCGCGAAGATCTGCTGGAAGTGGGTCCGGCCCAGCTCAGTCCGCCGGTACAACCGGATGGCCGCAGTTCCTACGAACTGGCGGCTGAAAAAATTCAGGCGGCAAATAGCGGCGAGACTGTAGAATTTGAATGGACGCATCGCGATTCAGAAGGAAACGATTTCGAGTGCGAAATTCGCTTGTCGAAATTGCCCGGGGGGGACCGCAATCTGATTCGGGCCAGCGTGTCCGATATTTCTGTTCGAAAAAGAGCAGAGCTGATCGCCCAGGGCGAAAAGAAGGTTCTTGAACGGATGGCGTCGGGCGCACCATTGTCGTTGGTGCTCGCGACAATTTGCCTGGCGATGGAACGGGTAACGCCCGGTGTCATGGCGACCGTATTGCTGGGCGGCCCCGATAAACGGGTTCGCCACGTAGCAGCGCCGAGTCTTCCTGATGATTTTATCGGCGCCGTGGACAAGGCAATGCTTGGTCCGGGCGAGGCATTGTATGGCAAGGCGGTCTACCAGGGCAGGCAGCTGGTGGTCAGCGACATCGAACACAGTGCGTTGATGGATAGTTTCCGCAACGAAGCGAATGCGCTGCGTCTGCGTTCTTGCTGGACGGTGCCCTTCAAGGCATCAGGTGGTGAGATGCACGGAGCATTTGTATTTTACCGTAGAAAGCCTGGGGCGCCTGCAGCAGCGGATATCGAGATGGCGTCCCGGATGACCCGACTGGCCGCGATTGCAATCGAACGAAATGCGTCAGAAGAGGCGTTGCGTGAGAGCGAAGCCAGGTTCAGAGGGCTTTTCGAAACGGTTGTCGATGGCGTTTACCGTTCATCCGCAGACGGGCGGATCATCGGTGCAAACCCGGCGCTCGTCTCTATGCTCGGATACGAAAAGGAAGAAGACCTGACTCAGATGTCACGTGCCGTGGAATTGTTTGTTAATCCACTTGAGCGCGATGCACTGATCAAAAAGCTCAACGAAGAAGGTGTCGTGCGCAACTTCGAGTACCGGCTAAAACGAAAGAATGGCGATACGATCGTCGTATTGGAAAATGCCCGTGCGGTAAGCGATGCGCATGGCAAGATCGTCGCCTATGAAGGGACCATCACGGATATTACCGAGAGAAAACAGAACGAAATGTCTGTCTTCCAGGAGAAGGAGCGAGCTCAGGTTACCTTGCAATCGATCGGTGACGCAGTGATCACAACGGATGCCGATGGCAAGGTGGATTATCTCAACCCGGTTGCGGAAAGCCTGACCGGTTGGAACCTGGAAAAAGCGAAGGGGTGCTCGATTGAAAAAGTATTTCATCTCATTAACGAGCGCAACGGCGAGACCGCAACCAATCCGGTAAGACGCTGCCTCAAGCAGGGCGAAGTGGTCGAAGTCGAGCAGGGAACCGCATTGATCAGCCTTGATGGAAACCAATACTCGATCCAGGACTCGGCAGCTCCGATACTCGATAGAAACCGCAATGTAATCGGTGTGGTTGTGGTTTTCCATGACATCAGCAAGGAAAGACGTCTGAAACGCGCTTTGTCCTATCAGGCCAGCCATGATTTACTAACCGGGCTGGAAAACCGGCGGCAGTTTGAACAGCGGTTCACGCGTCTCCTCGAAGCCACTGAGGAAGGCCGGCAGCGTTATCACGTTCTGCTGTATATCGATCTCGACCAGCTCAAAATAATCAATGACAGTCTCGGCCACGCAGCGGGGGATCGCCTGATTAAACAGGTTTCAAAAATTATCAAAGCCAAAGCTCGTGACGGTGATATTCTCGCCCGCTTCAGCGGGGACGAGTACGCCTTGTTACTGGTGGACTGTGACCTGGCAAACGGTGAGGAAATTGCTGAAAAACTTCGTGATGAAATTTTTCATACCAAATTTGAGTGGGAAGATGAAGCCATCAGTATCTCGGCTTGCATTGGCCTCGTCGCCATCGGCCCTGAGGAAGATTCCGTCGCTCAATTACTGAGCGCAGCAGACGTGGCTTGCTTTGCTGCCAAGGATGGTGGTCGAAATCAGGTTCGTTGCTACCACAACTGTGACGACAGTTCGGACCGTCACGAAGAAATGAAATGGGTTTCGCGTATCAAACTGGCTCGCGAGGAAGATCGTTTCGAGCTTTTCTTCCAACCCATCGTGACGGTGGATGGAAAAACCGAGGACGCCCATTGCGAGCTTCTGCTACGTATGCGGGATGTCGGGGCGAACCTGATTACGCCCGACATATTTATCCCTGCGGCCGAGCGGTTTAACCTGATGCCCACGCTCGACCGCTGGGTCATCAATCACGTGCTAAAAGATGTCCACCCACTCGTCAAAGAGCGATCGGAGGGCACTGAAATAACGCTGGCGGTCAATTTGTCCGGCACGTCATTAAACAATCGAGGCTTCCTCGATTATATTCTTGACCGCTTTACAGAATACGATGTACCGCCACATGACATTTGTTTTGAAATAACCGAGACCGCGGCTATCAATAATTTATCCAGTGTCGTGCACTTGATCGCCAGGCTGAAAAACCTGGGTTGTCGTTTTTCTCTGGATGATTTTGGCAGCGGTCTTTCGTCATTCGCCTACCTGAAGACATTGCCGGTCGATTACCTGAAAATCGATGGCCATTTCATCATCAACCTGGCGACTGATCACGTCGATCAAAGCATGGTCAAAGCGATATGCGAAGTCGGTCATACGATGGGACTCAAGACTGTCGCTGAACGTGTAGAGGACGGAGCGGTGATGGGAACACTGGCCGGGCTCGGCGTCGATTACGCGCAGGGTTACCACATCGCCAGGCCGCGCCCGATCAGCGAGTTTGTTTTGGCCGGACGAGTCAAACAAGCGAATGAATCGGTGATCCAGACCGCCTGAACAGTGTCCCCGATTTATCGGCTATCCCAGCAGGACTCCAGTGAAATCCGCAGTTGCGGGCAGACTCGCCACAGGCTAAATTGGCGGCATGAGCGCCAGATACAAGTCGCATGTCTAACGTCGACGAGTCCGCCCTGGAAAAACCCGGTCATGATCTTTCCCACGCGGGGGAAGACCATCAGCTGCAAAACGACGCACCGCTTCTGGCCGATGACGAACCGGAACCGTTCGAGATACTGAACACCGAGCTCGAAGCGAAGCTTCTCGTGGTCTGTGATCATGCCAGTAATCGAATTCCACGATCGCTAAACAACCTGGGTCTCGACGAATATTCGATGCGCAGGCACATCGCCTGGGACATCGGAGCGGGGGAGGTGAGCCGCTTCCTTTCTTTGAGCCTGAATGTGCCGGCGGTGCTGGCAAATTATTCCCGCCTGGTCGTCGACTGCAATCGCAGGCTGGATGATGCGACTGCATTTCGTGCGCTCTCGGATGGCGACGAGATACCCGGAAATCACTTGCTGACGGTCGGGGAAAAAGCACGTCGTGCCGACGCGATTTACTGGCCGTATCATCAGGTGATCGCCGACCGCATCGATCACGTATGCAGGCCGGATTTCGCACCGGCGATGCTCTCCATCCACAGCTTTACACCGTTTTTCGATAACGAGCACCGGCCGTGGGAAATCGGTATATTGTGGGATACCGACCCGCGCATCGCTGTGCCGCTGATGGCGAGCCTGAAGGAAAAAGGCGTTATTGTCGGTAACAACGAGCCGTACTCGGGGCGGCATCCGCATGATTTCACCGTGCATTATCACGGTGAGAAACGGGGGTTGCCGCACGTTTCCATCGAAATACGGCAAAACCTGTTACGCGATACAGGCAGCCGACGGCGCTGGGCGGCTACGCTGGCTGATTGCATTAGACCGATCCTGCAAGATGGTGACCTGTACCGTTATAACCAGGACCAGCATGTCGCCGGGGAAAGTGAGAAATGAGTCTTTCCGACCCGAGTTTTACGATAGGGATCGAAGAGGAATACCTTCTGGTGGACCGGGAGTCCCGCGCGTTGGCTGTCGATCCGCCACAAAGCATGCTGAGCAAGTGCGAACGGCTGTGTAAGGATCAGGTCAGCCCCGAGTTTCTTCGAGCGCAGATCGAAATTGGCACGAGAATCTGCCATACGCTGGAGGAAGCGCGCTGGGAGTTAACCCGATTGCGCAAGGTCATCGTTGACGTTGCCGATGAGCATAATCTGGCACCGATCGCAGCTTCGACACATCCGTTCGCGACGTGGGGAGAACAGAAATACACGGAGAAAGACCGCTATCGCGTCCTGGAAAAGGAGATGCAGGCGGCGGCCCGCCGGTTGGTCATTTGTGGCATGCACGTCCACATCGGTATCGAAGACGACGAACTGCGTATCGACCTGTTGAATCAGTTCGCCTATTTCCTTCCGCATCTATTGTGTATGAGTTGTTCGTCGCCATTTTGGCGCGGGGAAAATACCGGCCTGATGTCGTACCGGTTAACTGTTTTCGACGGCTTGCCGCGTACGGGTCTGCCGCAGCGTTTTTCCAGTTTTGCAGAGTACACGCGCCATGTGAATGTGCTGATCAATGCGGGGTTGATTCAGGACGCGAGCAAAATCTGGTGGGACATGAGGCCGAGTGCGCGCTATCCGACCCTCGAGACGCGGGTCATGGATGTCTGCACCAACCTTGAGGACGCGCTGAGTCTGGCTGCGTTGGTGGTTTGTATTATGCGAATGCTGTATCGGCTGCGCTGCGCCAACAAGCGCTGGCGAAATTACAATCGTATGCTGTTGAACGAGAATCGATGGCGCGCCATGCGGTACAGCTTTGATCAGGGTTTGCTGGATCTGGCCAAGGGTCAGCTTGTGCCGGTACCAGATCTGATGGACGAGCTGCTCGAATTGATTCGTGACGACGCAGAGGCGATCGGTTGTCTGGACGAGGTGGTTCGCTGCCGCGAAATCTTTTCCAGGGGGACCAGTGCGCACAAACAGATCCGTGTCTATGACGACGCGATCGAGAAGGGTACGGATCAGCATGATGCCCTGTGTCAGGTTGTGGATTTCCTGATCGAGGAAACAGCGAAAGGGCTTTGACGTCGGGTTCGGCGATTAGTGAAGCAGACGGAATGAAACCTCTCGATTTTCACCGGCGATTGTCGGTAGCTCCCATGATGGAATGGACCGATCGGCATTGCCGTTATTTCATGCGGTTACTGTCGCCGGATGTGCTGTTGTATACAGAAATGGTCACCGCGGCCGCACTTACCCATGGTGATGCGGATCGGCTGCTCGAGTTCAGGGATGAAGAGCACCCGCTGGCGCTGCAATTGGGCGGCAGCGAGCCGAAACCACTGGCCGCTGCAGCCAGAATGGGCGAGCAGGCAGGCTACGACGAGATCAACCTGAACATTGGCTGCCCGAGCGCGCGCGTGCAATCCGGGAGTTTTGGTGCCTGCCTGATGGCGGAGCCCCGGCTGGTTGCCGATTGCGTCAGCGCCATGATCGACGCCGTCAGCGTGCCGGTGACGGTCAAGACGCGCGTCGGAATCGGTGATCATGACGACTATGAATTTCTGCGGGATTTTGTGCAGACCGTTTCCGTGGCGGGCTGCCAGGTGTTTGTTATTCACGCACGCAAGGCCTTGCTCAGCGGGCTTTCTCCGAAAGAGAATCGCCAGGTCCCGCCGTTGCAATTTGAGCGCGCCTGGCGGATCAAGAAAGACTTCCCGGATCTGACCATCGTGCAAAATGGCGGCATTAATTCATTGGAAGAAATTGACCGGCAGCGCGGAAAAGTCGATGGCGTGATGGTCGGGCGCCACGCCTACCACGATCCGTTCTGGTTGTGCCAGATGCAACAGGCGTTGTTCCCGGAAACTGAATTCACTCAGCCAGACAGAGAATCGGTTTTGCGATCGATGACTTTATATCTTGAGCAGTGTCTCGCGCAGGGCGTGCGTCCGCATGCGGTGACTCGCCATTTGATGGGCCTGTATGCGGGTCAGGCGGGCGGCAAACGCTGGCGTCGTTTTCTCAGCGAAGAGATTCAACAGCCGAACGTGGGCGCCGATCTGTTGCTGAGGTCGCTGGAGATTTTTGCCGCATAACGAAGCGTGCGGGTTCGAGAGGATATAGAAAACACCATTTTTTTCGCAGGCAAATCTGTTTTTTTGACTCGTTGTCTTGTTGAGTTGCCTGGTCGCGATCGACAACAGCGTTTACTCAGGATATCGATGCTTCTTTATTCGGCAACGGGTTAGAATACGCGCCCTTGCCGGATCGGCAGGGTCTGCAGCTTTGGGAGAATATTTTGGGAAAGGCGAGGGGAGCGAGACACAAAAAACGGATGCAGCAGCCAAAACAGGCGGATCTGGCTGACCGGCATCAGCTTTACGAGCAGTCGGTCCAGGGAGTGGATCACGAGGTAGAGTTCATTATGGATACTTACAAGGCGATTCGTGGCCGCGAACCCGTGTTGCTGCGCGAGGATTTCTGCGGGACTGCCAATGCAGCCTGTGAGTGGGTTCGGGTCAACGCTAAGCACCAGGCCATCGGGGTGGACCTGGATTCGGATGTCCTTGATTACGGACGGAAAAAACACGTGGCAGCCCTGAGTTTACGAGCGCAAAGCCGGGTACAGCTGATTAACGGTAATGTGCTCACCGAGAAAACCGAACCGGCCGATGTTCTGGCAGCATTCAATTTCAGTTATTTCACGTTCAAGACCCGCGACCGGCTGCGAGAATATTTCACCGCAGCACGCCGGGCAATCAAGGATGACGGGTTGTTCTTTCTCGATATCTATGGCGGATCCGAGGCCTACCAGGAAATGGAAGAAGAAACCGAACACGACTGCTTCACCTATGTCTGGGACCAGGCCCGTTATGACCCCATCACCGCCGACTACCAGTGTCATATTCATTTTCGCTTTCCGGACGGATCGGAAATCGCCCGGGCGTTTTCGTACGACTGGCGACTGTGGAGCGTACCTGAAGTTCGTGAAATACTGGCCGAGGCCGGATTCCGCTCGTCAACCGTCTACTGGGAAGGTACGGACGAAGATGATGAAGGCGATGGTGTTTTCACGCCGGCCGAAACAGGCGAGGCCGATGAGGCGTTCGTTTCCTACATCGTCGCGCAGCCATAATCAAGACAAGACCACTTTTGCGCTCAATCACTTGCCGCATTTACCTCAGGCATGACTTGACGTAATCCCGTAAAGACCTCAACATGCCATTCGCACCTAAAATCAACGACTGGCCGGCTTTGTTGCGTTGCCGGACGGATCGGGACGGGCACAGAGAGTGGGCAAAGAAATAGAACTCGCCATACTTTTCGCAGACGTCGTCGGCAGTACGCAGCTTTACGAAATACTCGGTGATGTACGCGCTAGGGACACGGTGGCGCATTGCATCGATGTGATGCGGCAGGCTACCGAGAATAACAGTGGCACCGTCATCAAGACCATGGGCGACGAGGTCATGTCGACTTTTCCCGCCGCAGACAACGCTCTGAATGCTGCCAGCCAGATGCAGCAGGCGATTTCCAACAACCCCGATATTGGCGGCGAGGATGTCGATGTCACGATTCGGATCGGCTGCCATTTTGGCCCCGTGGTCCTTGAAGACCGTGATATTTTTGGCGCCGCGGTCCATACGGCGAACCGCATGACCAGCCAGGCCAAATCGGCGCAAATTATTACCACCGAGGTCATGGTTGAGAAACTGGGCCCCGAGTGGAAATCGAATGTCAGGCAAATCGACGTTACGACCGTACGCGGGTACAGTGACGAAGTCGTCTTGTTCGAGGTGATTTGGCAGACCGAGGATGTGACGCGTATGCTGCCGGCGATCGACGTCAACCGGTATACCAAGCAAAAGGTCGGCCGCCTGGTGCTTCGCTACCAGGATTGCGAGATAGCGGTCGATGCGGATCAGACCACGGTTACGCTGGGGCGAGGGGATAACAGTGATTTATTGGTCAAAGGAAACCTGATTTCGCGCCTGCATGCGCGAATTGAGCTGGAAAAAAACAAGTACCTGCTATACGATCAGAGCACTAACGGTACCTTCGTTTATCACGACGATGAGGAGTTGTTCCTCCGGCGAGACGATGTGCAGCTGACCGGACGGGGGTTTCTTGGATTGGGCCAAGCGGTAACCGAAAAATCGCCGCTGGCCGTGCATTACGTGATTAAAGAAAAATAACAATAAAGAATAAGAAGAACCGCGACAATTAAAAACTTAAGGGGGCCCCGCCGAGAAATTCGGCGGGGCTTATTTTATCGTGACTGGAGATGGCGGCCGTTGTCAGGCCGCGTCTTTTTCCGCCAGCTGTCGGATGACGGTCTGCAACTGGCTGTTCAGTTCCTCAGGCAGGCGATCTCCGTATCCGGCGAGGTAATCGGCCAGCCCCGCCATCTCCGCAGACCATTGCGCCCGGTCCACGCTGAGCAGCTCTTCCATGACGGCGGATTCGATATCGAGCCCTTCGATGTCGATATCGGTGGGCCGGGGCAACATGCCAATCGGCGTGGTCTGTGCGTCGACACGATTCTCGCAGCGATCGATGATCCAGCGCAGCACGCGCAGGTTTTCGCCGAAGCCGGGCCATAGGAAGGCGCCCGCCTTATTTTGGCGGAACCAGTTGACGTGGAATATTTCAGGCAGGGTGTCGCTGCGCTGCGTGAAACTCAGCCAGTAGGCCCAGTAGTCGGCAAAGTTGTAGCCGCAAAAAGGCTTCATGGCCATCGGGTCGCGCCGGACCACACCGACTTCGCCGGTTGCAGCCGCCGTCGTCTCCGAGGCCACGCTGGCGCCAACCAGGACTCCGTGAGCCCAGTTTTTTGCCTGGTAAACCAGCGGCGCCAGCTCCCGCCTGCGACCGCCAAATACGAGGGCGGAAATCGGTACGCCGTCAGGCGCATCGGCCAGGCTCGAATAGCTGGCGTTTTGAGAGGCGGATACCGTGAACCGGGAATTCGGGTGTGCCGCCGGTCCATCGTCGGCGGCGAACGGTCTCCCCTGCCAGTCTTCGACCGGCTCGCCGTCTTGCAGCCCTTCCCACCAGGGTTGCCCGTCGGCAGTGACGCCGACATTGGTATAGATGGTGTCGTGGCGGATGGTGTCAAAGGCGTTGCGGTTGGTCTCGGCGTTGGTTCCAGGCACCACGCCGAAATAACCGGCTTCGGGGTTGATTGCTCGAAACTGGCCGTCCTCACCGACGTGCAGCCAGGCGATGTCATCGCCCAGAGTCCAGATTTTCCATCCCTTGTGCGACTCCGGTGGGATCAGCATGGCGAGATTGGTTTTGCCGCAGGCCGACGGGAAAGCACAGGCGAGATAGTGGGTTTCTCCCTGCGGGTTTTCCACGCCGACGATCAGCATGTGTTCAGCCAGCCAGCCCTCGGCGCGGGCCTGGTAACTGGCGATACGCAAGGCGTGACATTTTTTGCCGAGCAGGGCGTTGCCGCCATAACCAGAGCCATAGCTTTTGATCGTCAGCTCCTCGGGAAAATGCATAATAAAGCGCCGTTCCGGATCCAACTCGCCGACAGAGTGCAGACCGCGAACGAATACGCCGTCTTTTTCGATTCGTTGCAGCGCCGAGTCCCCCATACGGGTCATGATTTTCATGTTGGCGACGACATACGCGCTATCGGTAATCTCTACGCCGCAACGGGAGTACGGTGATTCGAGCGGACCCATGCAATACGGGATCACGTACAGGGTCCGGCCCGCCATGCAGCCCGCAAACAGGTCGTCCATTTTCCGATGCGCCTGGTCCGGGACCATCCAGTGATTGTTTGGGCCGGCGTCTGCCTCTTCAGGAGTACAGATAAAGGTCAGGTGCTCGACACGCGCGACATCGGTCGGATTGGAACGATGCAGGTAGCAACCCGGATGCGTTTTCTGGTTGAGCTCAATCAAGGTCCCATCCGCCAACATTGCACTGACCAGCCCCTGGTATTCATCCTCGCTGCCGTTGCACCAGTAAATTTTATCGGGCCGGGTCAGTTCAGCGACCTCATTGACCCAGGATTCAAGTTCAGCGTTGCTTGTCGTCATGCGTATCTTCTCTTGGACTGCCGGGTTCGGCGTATGGAAATGATAATGGGGGGCTATTATACCGGCCTGACCCGAATCGGAAAGGGGCGCCTGACTCCTGGAAAGATAACAGGAGAGATAAAAAAAGGGCCTCGGTTAAGGGGCCCTCAAAGTTGCTCACATGCCGACAGGCGACGTGATCAAACCGCTTTTTCGGGGACAGTGGCCGGCTTCGGCTTGCTGCTTGCTGTCTTTTTGCTGGCGGCGGGCTTTTTAGCCGCCACTTTCTTTTTCGTCGCACGGGGTTTGCGGGCTGCCTTTGGCGTTTTCCTGCCTTTGAACTCGAGCACGGTGGCCTGGAAAAGTTCTTTCAATCCATCGCGCGTATCGCCCAGGATGTCCAGTGTCTCCCGGACATTACCGACAACCCGGTCGCGGGTGGCCGGGAAAAGCGCCAGCTGGGCGTCCCAGAATTCCTTCAGGTTGCCGGCATCCGCGATGACCCGAAGGCGCTTCGCGCCGTCTTCGACCACACCATCGACAATCCTGCGCTGCTCCTTGAGCAAGCGGGCGATATAGTCGTGCGACAGGTCATTCAGTTTGCTTCCGGCGTTGTTCAGGATATGGGTGGGGTTTTTCAATGAGTCCACTGCATTTGCCGCGACCTGCGTGCCGTTTTTGACCTGGTCGACGGCGTGTTCCGCAGTGTCCTTGACCCGACCTTTGAATTCTTCCGATATGTTTTTGAGTTTGCTGCTGTCCATGGTCTTCCTCCATTCCCTTCGGATGATGCACTGCATCATTGGTGCAATGCAACAATAGCGCTACCGGGGGTGCATGTCAAGTGTTTATTGGGCCTGAAGATGCGAGACGAGGCCGGTCAGGTCCCGGGTGCGGATTCCTGTTTGGCGGTCCTTTTATGCTGGGCCCGCTAAATGCCCCTGATATTATGTGAAACAGGTCGCGAATTCGTGATGATTCCGAAACCAAAACCGATTTTTGTGATCAAGACACTGCCTCTGTGCCCCTTTTGGTAGCATTTTCTGATAGCCCTGATCTTTGGGCAAAGTGTGAGAAAAGTTATGTGGATACCAACGCCAATCTACGAAAGAATTCCGCAGTTTTGGTTTCTGCTGGGCCTCCTGTTCATTGCCGCCGGATTGTATCTGGGCTCTGATTATGCGCTGATCATTTGGTTCGGCGGCGTCGGCTTTGCATGTTGCCTGTACGGTATAGGGGTCTTTTTCGTTCGACTGGTCTACCGCCGGAGTCGACAGGTCGCTGAACCGACGATCGAACAGACGATCGAACAACCGATCGAACAGTCGATCGATCCGACGGTTGAACAGCCGATCGTATCCGCAGAGTAAAATTCGGGCCGAACAAAGCAGGCCGGTGAGATTTCGTAGCTGATGACGAGACAAGCACTGCAGAGGGCGAGCGCCTCGTCCGTCTGCGTAGCTACAACGGCGGCTGCAATGGCAAGAAAACAGCGGGCCGTATAATCATGGAAATACCGGATGGAACCCGCGTCAGCCGACGGCTCCATCGCGGCCAGGGTTTCACCGATACTGAGACTTCATAGCTTCCTTCTTGGCCTTCTTGGCTGCCTTCCGTTCTTTCGGAGTCATTGTCGGTTGCTTCTTGTCTTCTTTTTTCGGGTTTCGTTCTTTGGACATACCGCTCACTCCCTATCCGTACCACTGCAGACCGATTATACGACGAAATGGCTGATGGTCGCTGCGGATCGAGAGCAGACTTGAAAGAATCGATCCAGACCAGTGCTGCTGGATGTCTGCTTTCGCCCAGAAGTCGACATTCGCTCACTTACTTTGATGGCAGCCAGTAGACTGTCGTGATCACCCCGCACAAGCAGAGGCTGGCTTCTCCCCTGACCTCAAAGCCAAAACAAACCTAACCTACGTTACGACGGTATTGGTTACTGTGTGACCGCTACAAACAGGGCGCCTGTCAATCGGCCATCTTCACCGGTGAGCGGTGCATAGTTGCCTTCATATTTTCGACCAAATAGAGTGGCATCCCCGGTGTAAGAGCGTTTTTGGATTAAGGCTTTATACGCCGGAGTATCATGATCGAGTTTTGTATTGACGGCGGATTTTTCATCATCTGTGACTAATGTAGTTTGGGTTCGAATAAAATCTTGGCCATCATAAGCAAAAATGGTGGCTTCGATTTTGGCTGGTGATTGAGCCGCGGCCTGAGAACTGCTGTCATTATCGACAAGAACAATCCATGCCCCTGATAAAACCAACACAAAAGCTAAAACGATCTTTGTAAAACGAACCGATTTTCCTTGATGCATTCGCATAGGTCACCTCTTCCTCTTGAGTAAAGCTTGTGGATAGATATGTCGCGCGTTATTTTCAGTCTTACAATTTAAGTATAGATGCTTAAACCGAGAAAAGGCTCGCCCGAAGGCAGGACTATCAGGGCAGTCAGCAGTGCTCTCCGTCCTCTGGTTGAAGGTCGGCTTCACGCCCTGAGTCAGTCCGTCAAGCATTTTAGACGGGTTCAGCAAGATATTTTAACAGCGGTGAACCCTGGCGTCGCAATGCCTCGAGATACTTTGACTCGTCATAGGGAGTACGATTTTGCCAGCAGCGATGCAGGATGCGTATCCACTTAAAGGCTAAAGCGCGCACCGCAACCTGGTAGCTGCAGCCTTTGGCGCGTTGCTGCCGATAGAAGGCACCGGCCCAGGCGGATTTATTGATCGTTTGTGAGGCCCAGTCAACAAAGGTCTGACGAACGAAGGTCGGACACTGCCAGCGCCAGTGCACCCAGGTCTTTGTGCCACTGCGCTTAGTCACCGGTGCGATCCCTGAGTACATCTGCAACGCATCGGCATGCTGGTAGCGCTGCCGGTCTTCACCGAACGCCGCCAGTAATCGCGGTGCCAGGATGTGGCCTGCACCGGGTAACGGGTTGAACAGCAAGTCGTAATCAGGCAGCTTATTCGCGGTTGCTGCGATCTCATCATCAAAGCGCTTCAATGCCTTGATCGTGATGCGCAGTTGTTCGATCAAGATCTCCACCTGCAAGCGATGCGGTTCGATCACCGCCGGATCGGCAGTCAGCGGCATGGCCGCCTTGATCGCCGTGATGCGCTTCTCGATCAGCTGGGCAGAGTTTACATGATGGCTTTTAAAGAAGCGTTCAAGGCTTGCTTTGCGGGCGCGTTTTACGTGCGTGAGCGTCGGCCACCGGTTTAGAAAGTCACAGAACACGACTGTGTTGTGTTCATTAAACCATTCAAGCACTTGCGGATAATATTGTTTGAGCGCATGACCTAAACGATTGGCCACCCGGCCCTGATCGGATGCAAATTTGCCGCGTTGCTCAACCAGCCCAATCAGCTTACGCATGTTCACGCTTTGCGGCTTGAGCGGTACAAAACGTTCCCGATGGCGGGTAATCAGATCTACCGCCAGTTCCGCATCGGTCGGATCGTCTTTGGCACCACTGGGCGTAAATGTTTCACGGTATTTTGCCAGCGTCGATGGATTGATCGGATAAAGCACCATAAAATCATACTTCTGCAGTGCCGAGACGAGCGGGCCTTTGTTTAACTCAAGTGCGACCGCGATCGGACTACCGAAACGCCGATAAAGCGCCCGCGCCCAGGCCTCGATCCCTCCGGTTGGCTGGAGATGCAAGCAAACTCAACCGCCCCACCATCGGCTGCTTGCACGCAAATGTCATGCTTCGCCGCTGCCCAATCGATGCCAACGTAGGCCCTATACTCCGTATCCATTAACTGATTCATCAGCCGTCTCCACTGTGCTAACTTATCCACCAGGGACGTGCATGCCTGAACTCTGCGAAGGCAATAT
>CAZMOM010000018.1:0-64569 GCA_964568075.1 uncultured Gammaproteobacteria bacterium | reverse complement strand
CATCCATTTACGTTTGTCCTCCGTGGACCCCTGCTTTTCACCGATCGCTTTATCCACCAGGCGATCGAGGATCTTACGAAACCATTCATTAGCGATCGAGTAATTCCGGGTCGATGACAGCATCTGTTGTTTTGTCTGGATAAACGGTGCGGCAAGCAATTGCTTCCCGTCACGATCGGCCAGACCGCAGGCCCATTCCGGTGTCGCCTCAAGATGAAATTGAAGTGCAAGCACCCGGTCGCCGTATTGGAATCCCTGTTCGGAACACGCCACACTGCTCGCCAGACGGACAGCGCCCGCGGGCAGTTCGTAATGGTCTCCATGCCAGTGAAACGCCGAAAATGATTGTGGCAATATGCTTCTGATCAGACTTTGATCAGCCGCTTCGGTTAACGTAACGTCAAACCAGCCGATTTCTTTTTCGCCGCTGGGCCGGACTTTTCCACCTAATTCCGCCGCGATCAGCTGCGCGCCCAGGCAAATGCCGAGAACCACTTTTCCGGCATGGATCGCCTTGCGGATAAATTGTTTCTCGGCCGCCATCCACGGCCATGGATTCTCACGGTAAACGCTCATCGGCCCACCGAGAACGATCAGCAGCTCAAAATCGTCCAGCATCGGAAACTGCTCACCCAGGTCCAGTCGGGTCGTAGAAAACAGGTAACCACGTTCCTGGACCCACGCGGGAATGCAAGCAGGACCCTCATAGGAGACGTGTTGCAGGCAATGAATTTTCATGAAGGTATTCTCACAACCGGCAGTTTATGCAAACCGCCGGTGCCGGTACAGACTTCCACAAAAACAGTACTTAAAGAAAAATGGTGGGGCGTATAGGATTCGAACCTATGACCAGCGGGTTAAAAGCCCGATGCTCTACCAACTGAGCTAACGCCCCGTCGCGAAGAACCAGCGAGGAGGCGGCATAATACCGTTTTGCCGCCAAATCGCAAGCCTGCCCCAGGCATGATTCCATGCTCGTGAATATCATCTGTAGCGGGTCGGATCCTGAACCTTTGCCGCTACGAATCCCGCGTGCCGAAATCGGCAGGAATCACATACGCCACAGGCCCTGCCCGCCTCATCGGCCTGGTAACAGGACACGGTCATCGAATATTCAATGCCCAATTCGATTCCAACCTTGATGATTTCAGCCTTGTTCATGTTCATCAGCGGTGCATGAATCGTCACTCGCCGCCCTTCGACCGCCGCCTTTGTGGCTACGTTGGCGAGCGCTGCAAACCGTTTGATGAATTCGGGACGGCAGTCAGGGTAACCGGAATAGTCAACGGCGTTTACGCCAATAAAAATATCACCGGCTCCGACGATTTCGGCATAACCCAGGGCAAGCGAGAGAAATACCGTATTGCGAGCCGGGACGTAGGTTATCGGAATCCCGGTCTGAGGAAATTCAGGGATATCGATATCCTCATCAGTCAGCGCCGAACCGCGCGGACCGCCCATATCCAGCCGCATGATCCTATGTTCTACGACCGCCCATGAATTCGAAACTTCGGTAGCGGCAGCCAGCTCAGCACGGTGTTTTTGACCGTAATCAAAACTGATTGCGTAACAGGTGAACCCCCGACTCCTGGCTATCGCCAACGCTGTCGCGGAATCCAGCCCGCCGGAAACCAGCACGACTGCTTTTTTGGCCGTGGTTTGTCTCAATGTCCCGGCTCCGTCCCCCACAGATACTTGTGCAATTGCAACTGCAAGCGGACCGGCAGATGGTCTTCAAGTATCCAACCGGCGAGGATCTCTGGCTTGAGCTGTGCAAAGCTCGGTGAGAACCACACGCCACAAATATCGTCCAGTTTGCGACTCGTGGTCTGTTCCCTGGCCCATTCATAGTCGTCACGGCTGCAGATCACAAATTTAATTTGATCGCTGGTTGCGAGCAACCCCAGATTTTTCCACAAATTCCGGTTCGCCTCGCCTGAATCGGGCGTTTTCAGATCCATCACCTTGACGACGCATGAATCGATGCCAGACAAATCCATCGCGCCACTGGTTTCGAGAGATACTCGATAACCCTGGTTACACAATTCAAGCAGCAGCCCGGCGCAGTTTTTCTGCGCAAGCGGCTCTCCTCCGGTTACGCAGATGTAATCGCACTCGTACTTCCGCGTCTCGTCCAGGATCGAGTCGAAATCCATCCAGTGACCGCCATGAAAAGCGTACGCCGTATCACAGTAATGACAACGCAGGGGGCAACCTGTCAGGCGGATAAAAACGGTCGGGACCCCGGCCGTGTCTGCCTCACCCTGCAACGAATAAAATATTTCGGTGATACGTAGACGCGATTCAGCCGGAAGCTCGTCCCTGGCAGGGTCAGACACGCGTCTATCCTCTTTTCGTGTGCCCGGTATCGGCCCAGGGGTGACCGATGTGACGAGACACTTCGTAATTATTCTTTAGTTTCAATGATATATAAAGTATTATCCATGTAAAGTCTTGGAATAATGCCGGCGCTGTGATTTAGTGCCCCTCGCTGGTCATTTGTTCCAGACGTCGTTGCGCAAGATGGGCCGCCGTCGTGTCCGTAAATTCATTAGTAACCCGCGTCAGTGCGGCTCGCGCCGCGTCCCAATATCCCAGTTCGTAGTCACAATATCCGATTTTCAACAACGCATCCGACACTTTCTGCGAATTCGGATAAGCGGAAACGACTTTTTGAAAAGCAGCCAGCGCCTCTGAAAACTTACGCGTTACATAGAACGTTTCCCCGTACCAGTACTGAGCGTTATCCGCAAACTGGCTGTCCGGATACCTGTCCAGGAACTGATTGAACTCCCCCGCCGCTTGCTGATAGTGACCCTCTCTCAGTAGTGCTATCGCCGCCTGATAGGCGTCCCTGTCAGTCGTTCCCTGACCGTTGCCGGCGCCGGCGGAAGGAGCCGGAGCCGGCGTTGCAGCTCGCCGGCCAGTTGTGGGTTGCGGTCGTCTGACCCGGTTGCCGCCCGTTGTAACTCGGGGTGAATTCTCCAGTTGCTGAAGGCGCCCATCGACATCGACATACAGATTACGCTGGCGTTTGCTGACGCCGTCGAGATCATGTTGAACTTCTTCAATCAGTCCCCTGACCTCGCGCATTTCGGTCTGCGCAGCCTGAACCTGCGTTACCATAGTCGCCTGATTTTGTACTGCCTGTTCGAGGCGATTCAATCGTGCATCCAGTTGATTCAGCTTGGTCATTACCGGATCGTCCTGTCCTGGCGTCGTCGCACATGCACATAACGAGACTGCCAGCGCAAACAAAGCCAATTCGCCGACACCGATTTTCATTTATGTACGATCTCCACCCGCCGGTTTTTTGAGTAGGCGCTTTCACTGCTGCCATCGCGAACAGGCCTTTCTTCGCCGAAGCTCACCGTCGTCATCTGTGCCGCCGCTACACCCTGGATCATAAGAAGCTGTCGCACGGCCTGTGCTCTCCGTTCCCCAAGACCAATATTGTATTCGCGCGTACCTCGTTCATCGGTGTGACCCTCGAGACGCGCCCCCCCCTGCGGATTGCTCGCCAAATATAGCGCGTGCTCCGCCAGCAGCCTTCCGTACTTCGGAAGAATCTCGGACCTGTCAAATTCAAAATAAATGATGGTTTCTGCCGGCACGCCTCCCATCGCATCGTCTCGTCCAAATTCAGTCAGGTCACCGGTCGAACCGTCACCGACTCCGGACTGCCTGCCGCCGGGCTCACCGAGGGTCGAGGAATCCGTCTGCTCCGACTGGGTCGCCGTCTGTCCGCCACAGCCTGCCAGTAAAAATGTCAGGATAATCAAGACTCCGTAATAAATGGTTTTGGATATTTGCATTGCACCGCTCGCTTGTAGTGGGTTTTTCGGCTGAAACCCGGTCAGGGGACCGAATGTTTCGCCGCGGAACACAGTTTAGCCTATTTAATAGTTTGCCAAATCAATATATTGCCAAACCAGTATATCGCCAAATTAATATATTGGATAAGGCGACCAGACAGGCTCACGCACATCACCCTCCTGCGCTGCGATTTTGCGCTGTACCCGCCCATCCATCGACACAGTTGCCAATACGCCACGTCCCTCGACCTGGGTGGCGTATATAATCGTTTCTCCATTCGGCGCGAAACTGGGCGATTCATCCAGCTGGCCATCGGTCAGCACCAGAAGATCGCCATTTTCCGGGTTTACGCGGGCAATACGATAGGCTCCCCGGTCACTATGCACGACAGCCATTCCGGTGCCGTCCGGCGTAAGCCGCGAGCGGCCATTGTAACCGCCTTCATAGGTTATACGGCGCTTGTTACGACCGGTATCCGCATCAGCCTGGTAAATTTGCGGCCCGCCACTGCGGTCCGACGTAAAATAAATTTTTTCTCCGTCTGCACTCCAGGTCGCCTCGGTATCGATGGCCAGATTTCTGGTGATCCGGGTGAGTACCTGATTGGCCAAATTGAGTACATAAATATCCAGATTGCCCTCGTCCCGCGATAGCGTCAGCGCCAGCATTTTTCCATCGGGCGAAAAAGCCGGCGAACTGTTGACACCTCTCCGGGCAGACACACGTTGTCTTTGTCCGGTACTCAATTCCTGAATGTAAACCGCCGACTCATCGCTCTCAAAAGAAACATAGGCGATTCGATTTCCATCGGGCGACCAGGCGGGCGACAACAGCGCTTCCGGGGACTCGACGATCACGTTTTCATTTGCGCCATCCGCATCGGAAACAACGAGTCTGAACTGGCGATCATCGACTTCACCCTGCACCGTGATATAGGCAATCCTGGTTGCAAATGCCCCTCTTATGCCGGTGAGTTTTTCGTATATCAGATCACTGATGCGGTGCCCGGCGGCTCTCAGGCCTGTCCTTGTACTGGGTAACCTGAAGCCCAGCAGTCTGTCCTGTTTGAATATATCGAACACCTCGAACTGGATGATGAAATCGTCGCTCCCCTGTGGAAGTAACTGCCCGATGACGATGATTTCAATACCCAGCAGGCGCCAGTCCTCATAATCGATCTCCTGAGCATCTTCAGGTTTTTCCAGCATATCCGCCCGGCGCATCGGGTCGAAACGTCCGCTGAGTGCCAAATCGGCCGCAATAATTTCCGCGACGTCCAGTGGGGGCCTGGTCACACCTCCTTGCCAGCCAAAGGGAACAACAGCAACCTGCATGGCCTGGTCCACGCCCTCGGTAATTTCAATCGTCAACTGGGCACAAACCGGCGCGCTGACGGCCAGCATTGCCAAGGCAATTAACACAGGATGACATATCTTCTCCAACAAGTTTGGCTCCATCAGTTTTCCGGCCTGAAAATAATAATAATTTTTCTTTCAAACAAAGTCGGATCGGGCGGCTCCGGCAGCGGCGAAGCCTTGTGGACCGCCGCTTCGATCGAGCGGCGGGTTGCTTCATCCGCGTTGCATTCCGCGACTTGAACATCGACGACCTCGCCACCGGGTATCTGATTGATATTCACTGTGCACTCAACCCCAGGGCTCGCGCTCGGCGGCCGAATCCAGTTTCTCCGGACCTTTTGCTCAATCATCGCCTTGTACTGGTCCAACAATCCGGCTTTTTCGGCATTCAGACGTGTTTGCTCCAAATCCAGCTCGGCGTTCAACTCCGCCTCAATCTGCGCCTGTATCCGCGCATCGGCGTCCGCTTGTGCCCTTTTTCGAGCGTCCTCTGCTTCCTCTTGTTCTTTTCGCAAACGGGCGAGTCTTTGCACTTCCGCTACTCGTCTATTTTCGAGTTTCTGTAATTCGCTCGCCGCTTTCGCCTCGACTGTCTCGCGCTGTCGTTTATCCGCCTCGGCTTTTCTTGTCGCCTCCCTGGTGCGACGTTCCTCCGCGAGCCTTTTCCTGTGAGCCTCTTCCAGCATGGCGTCTGCCTGCTTTTGTTTCTCCTGCTCCGCCTCCTCCAGCGCCGCTATTTCCTGCTGAATCCTGCCTTCATCGACGACGGTAGCCAGTATTTTGATTTGCGGACGTGGCGGCGTAAATGGCGCACTGCTGGCGAGACTGATGGTCAGCAAACCAAATAACACCACGTGCAATAGCGTGGATTTAAACAGTAGTAAACGATATTCGCGGTAAAAACCAAGCATGGCGAGTCACTCAACCCGGACCGGCAATTGTTCGAGCGGATCGGTAACGAAACCGACTCTCTTGGCCCCGGCTTGTTGCAACAGGACCATCGCCGTCACCACGCGGCCGTACGCGATAGTCTCGTCCGCCCGGAGCAGCACCGGTGTCTCCGGTTCGCGCCTGAGTACAGCCAGGGTTCTGGCGACTACCGTTGGCTCATCAATCGCCTGCTCCTCATCCTTACCGATGTTCAGGAACAGCTCTCCCCTGGCATTGACGGTGAGTATCAATGGCTGGTAATTCTTGAGCAATTCCCTGTCCAGTGGCTCTGCCGATGCGTCCGGCAATTCAACTTCTATACCCTGGGTCAGCAATGGCGCGGTAACCATGAAAATAATCAACAGCACGAGCATAACGTCGATATAGGGGACGACGTTGATTTCGCCCATCAGGTGTCTTTGGCTGCCTCTGCCCATCTCTACACCCCACTTTTGCTGCGCGGTGAATGACGCTGCAATATAGCGACAAACTCTTCGGCAAACGTGTCATAGCGACGCTCGAGACGATTCACGAGGTCCGCATAACGGTTATATGCGATAACTGCCGGAATCGCCGCGAATAACCCCATGGCGGTAGCCACCAGTGCTTCGGCGATTCCCGGTGCGACCATCGCAAGCGTCGCATGCTGAACATTCCCAAGCGCAGTAAACGTATTCATGATGCCCCAGACCGTACCGAACAGACCGACATAAGGACTGGTCGATCCGATTGTCGCGAGCATAGCCAGATTCCTCTCCAGCCGGTCAACCTCGCGCATCTGCGACACCCGCATCGCTCGTTGGCTACCATCGGTCAGCTTGGCCGGATCTATCCCCGACTCCGATCTCAGTCGGATAAACTCTCTGAATCCACCTTCGAAAATGCTCTCCATGCCGAGTGTGATTTGCTTGTTTTTGCTGATTTTCTGATACATCTCGGTCAAATCACCGCCTGACCAGAATTGTCGCTCAAACGCATCCGCGGAACTTATCGCCTGATTCAGGACGCGGCGTTTTTTCAAAATGACCGCCCAGGACACGATCGACGCCACAACGAGCATCAGCAACACCAGTTTTACAACCAGGCTGGCGTCAAGGATCAATCGTAAAAAAGATAAATCGCTGCTCATTCAGTGATCTCCGTCCTAATGATTGCGGGCAATGATCTCGGTTTCAGGTTATCTGTATCGACACAGGCGGCTCGAATGAGACCACTGCATATCAGGTCTCCGTCCCCATCGCCACGCCGGATTTCCTGTTCAAATATCAGCAGGCTGCGACCCCTTTTCGCCAGAACAGAACTGACCCATAACTCGTCGTCCAGCCGGGCCGGCTGGTGATAGCTGATATCAGCATTGACCACAACAAACGCCAATTTTTCCTCCAGCTTCAGACCGGCGTGAGCAACCCCAAGTGCTCGCAAGTGATCGGTTCTCGCCCGTTCCATGAACTTCAGATAATTCGCGTAATAAACGACCCCGGCTGCGTCGGTGTCTTCGTAATAAACGCGGACAGCGATGGAAAATGGTTTTGCGGATTGCTGATTACCCGGCGACGACTCGCCAGACCGGACTGATTTCATCCCGGTTTACCTCTATTCATTATCAAACAGGGCCAGACTGTCGGACGGGTCCGCGGATGGCGGCTGCAGGCCGAAGTGACGATAAGCGTTGGCGCTGGCCACACGGCCACGCGATGTCCTGATCAGATATCCCTGCTGAATCAAAAACGGCTCCAGTACATCTTCGATCGTTCCCCGTTCTTCGCTCAAAGCGACAGCCAGGCTGTCAACACCCACCGGGCCTCCGCCGAATTTCTCGATGATGGTTAACAACAGTTTCCTGTCCTGTTGATCGAAACCCTCGCGATCCACCTCCAGCAAATCCATCGCCGCAATCGAAACATCGGCGGTAACCACGCCGTCGGCCTCGACTTCCGCAAAATCCCTGACCCTGCGCAGCAACCGGTTCGCGATTCTGGGGGTACCCCTTGATCGGTGCGCAATCTGCTTCGCTCCCTGCTCCTCAATACTCAGATTCAATATCGACGAAGAACGATTAACGATAGTGGTCAGCTCTTCCGCAGCATAAAATTCAAGATGCTGGACGATGCCAAATCGATCCCTGAGCGGCGAGGTCAGTAATCCGGCTCGGGTCGTGGCTCCAATCAGCGTAAAAGGCGGTAAATCGAGTCTTATCGAACGCGCGGAAGGTCCTTCGCCGATCATGATATCGAGCTGAAAATCCTCCATCGCCGGATACAGCACTTCCTCGACGATCGGGCTGAGGCGGTGGATCTCATCAACAAACAGCACATCGCGGGGTTCGAGATTAGTCAACAACGCGGCCACGTCACCCGCCCTCTCCAGCACCGGCCCCGAGGTATGACGCAGATTGACGTTGAGTTCGTTGGCAATAACATGGGCAAGCGTCGTCTTTCCCAGACCGGGCGGGCCAAAAATCAACACATGATCCATCGCCTGCTTCCGATTCCTGGCTGCACGGATAAAAATATCCATTTGTTTCTTGACCGTGGGTTGGCCCACAAAGTCTGCAAGGAATCGCGGACGAATCGCCCGGTCGAATGCTTGGTCTTCCGGGCTGCCACCGGCGCTGATCAGTCTGTCTTGTTCTAGCATAGTTTTACCGCGCGGCCTGCTTGAGAACCCGGCGTATTAAATCCTGAGTATCAAGACCTTTACTGTCGATGCTGGCTATCATACGTGTGACTTCGCCCGGTTTATATCCCAATGCGACCAGCGCACTGTAGGCTTCGTCTGCGGGCCCGGTTCCAGCCTTGCCGCCATTTTCCCCGCCTGGCAGATAACCCACGTCGCGCAGCCTGTCCCGCATTTCGACCAACAGGCGCCCCGCCGTCTTTTTGCCAACCCCTGGTATTTTTATCAGTACGTCCGTGTCCTCTTCCTGGACGCAGCGCACAAAGGCATCAACGCTGATCCCTGAAAGGATTGCAAGTGCGAGTCTTGCGCCAACTCCGGAGATTTTCAACAAGTTGCGGAACAGACTTCTTTCGGCTTCGCTGGCAAATCCGAATAAGGTGTGTGCGTCTTCGCGCACCACCAGATGGGTTCGCAAAGCGACTTCACCACCTGCATCCGGCAACTCATAAAGAGTGGACATGGGCACTTCAATTTCGTAGCCAATGCCACCTACGTCAACCAGTAACAAGGGCGGCTTTTTCTCAAGCAATCTTCCGCGGATAAACCCGATCATATTTTGCCCTGTGACGCCGCTATTCTAACCGGGCTCGCTCTGAGTCCGGCATGACATAGCGCGACCGCAAGCGCGTCAGCAGCATCCGCCTGAATCTGACCTTGCAGTTTTAGCAGTACACGGACCATGTGCTGAACCTGCTCCTTTTCCGCACGGCCCGTACCGACCACGGATTGTTTGATCTGCCTCGGCGCATATTCAAAAACCGGGAGATCAAGTGCAAATGTCGCGCAGATGGCGGCCGCCCTCGCCTGCCCCAGTTTTAGCGCTGACGCCGCGTTCTTGCTGACAAACACGCCCTCGATGGCGACTTCCTGTGGCTGGTGCTCGCGACTGACTTCGCAAACTTGTTGGTAGATTTCTCGTAAGCGGCCGGCAAACTCACCACCGGACGTCCTGATACAACCCGACGCCAGGTAACTAATTTCCTGGCCGCGGGCGTCGATCAATCCGAACCCTGTCACCAGTGATCCGGGGTCGATACCCAGAATGCGGACGCTGCTAGTCATTCGTCTCACCAAGCCATTCGCTATGTTGTCCGCATCGCCTGTTCACAATTTTGCCAATACATCTTCCGGAATATCCGCGTTGGAATAAACACTCTGTACGTCGTCCAGTTCTTCAAGTACCTCCAGTAGTTTTATCATGCGCGCGGCCTCCTGTTCATCGAGTACGGCCGATGTACTTGCGCGATAAGTCACTTCCGATGTTTCCGAGTCGAGGTCGGCGGACAGCAGGGCCTCTCGCACCGCCGCAAAATCCTGCGGATCTGTGAGGACATCTACCGAGGAATCATCGTTGGTAATTACGTCTTCGGCGCCGGCTTCGAGCGCCGCTTCCATGATCCGGTTCTCATCGGCGCCGCTGGGAAAACTGATCAAACCGACATGATTAAATAAATATGAGACCGCCCCATCGGCGCCTAGATTCCCGCCAAACTTGGCAAATGCATGCCTGATCTCCGCAACGGTGCGATTGCGGTTGTCCGACAAACAATCAACCATGACGGCCACGCCACCCGGGCCATAGCCTTCGTATCGAATTTCTTCGTAATTAGCCCCGTCGCTCTCGCCCGCGCCGCGTTTAATTCCCCGATCAATATTATCTTTGGGCATACTCTGCGCCCTGGCCTTGTCGATCGCCAGTCTCAATCTGGGATTGGCATCGGCGTCCGGTCCGCCCATACGTGCCGCGACCGTGATTTCGCGAATCAATTTGGTAAACAATTTGCTGCGCTTTTTATCCTGGGCACCTTTTCGGTGCTGGATATTCGCCCATTTGCTATGACCCGCCATAGGTCTCTAAAACCTGATTTTCAGCCCGGCATGAAAACCGGTATCAAAATTAAAATTCTGGCTCGTATCATATTTCACATAAATATTTCTCAATCCGATAAACAGGTCGGCATCATCGATCACCGAGTAATACAAGCGCAACTCGAGTTCCCGGTACTGATCGACATCCCCAAACCCCAACACGCTCGGCGCGAAGTAGATATGGCCGTATATCGTAAACCGGTTGGCATCGGGAAAGTTATAGGAAACGAAACCGCCGGGCGCCAGTGCGCCGCCATCGGCGGTCAGACTTTTCGGGTTGGTGTAGACCAGCCGTCCACCCAGGCCAACCTCGATTGGTTTGTCGCTATTGCTCGCCAGACCCATGACGTTGAGCCCCAACCCAAATGCATTCCCCGCGTCCTGGTGGTGCAACCAGGACAAATCCATAGCCAGCCGGCCGTGGTTGGCATACCAGCCAAACCCCAGTCGTGCGGCGTCATCATTGACGCTGATATCAAGATTTCCCGCGTTCACGGCAATCGGCGATAGCAGCAGGCTTGCGAACAAAACAAAAACGCGCATAAAGAGGCTCCCGACGGTTAATATTGCTGTAAACCGGCATATGATACCGGTAATCCCCGGCCAAAACACGAGAGAAAATTACTCTCCAGGTGCGCCCGACGATATGTCAGAAAAAGCTACAAAACCTCCTCACGATGCGGCCCGCTGGCTCACAGATCACCTCGAAAGTGACAGTGAATCGGCGAGTCGTTGTCTCGAGCGCTCGAAACAGGTCGCGCGCCTTGTCTCAAAACTGACCGGGGATCAGTCCATTACCAACGCGGCCGCATTATTTCCGGCGGTAGCTGAAGGTTGTCTTTCGGCAGAACAGGTTGAAGCAGTATTCGGCTCCAACATTGCGGCGCTGGTCAGCCAGCTGGCGTTGCTCGATTCGATCCGGGTTCCCGGCAATATCCCCGAACATGGTGGTTTGGGTGGGGATCAGTCGGAAGCGTTGAGAAAAATGTTGCTGACTGCGGTTACCGACGTTCGCCTTGTTCTGGTCCGGTTGGCCGACCAGTTGTACCGCATGCGTGCCCTGAAAAAGTCGCCGCGATCAGAGCAGATTCAGGCGGCGATGGAAACGAAGGTTATTTTTGCCCCGTTGGCCAACCGGCTTGGAATATGGCAATTGAAATGGGAACTGGAAGACCTCGTTTTTCGCTATCTCGAACCGGATCAGTATCAGCGGATAGCCAGCAATCTCCGTGAAAGACGGGAAGATTGGGAGTCATACATTCAACGCGTCCAGGTTCTGCTAAAAAGTGAATTGGAAAAAGCGAATGTTAAAGCGGAAATTTCCGGCCGCCCTAAGCACATCTACAGCATCTGGCGAAAGATGGAGCGGAAGCAGCTGGCATTCGCGCAGGTATTTGATATCACGGCGATCCGAATCCTGGTCGAGAGCGTACGCGACTGCTACGCGTCGCTTGGCATCGTGCATGGAATCTGGTCATACATTCCGGGTGAATTCGACGATTACGTTGCCACACCGAAGGAAAATCTTTATCAGTCATTGCATACAGCAGTGATTGGTCCCGAGGGCAAATCTCTCGAAATCCAGATTCGGACCAGGGAAATGCACGAACACGCCGAACTCGGTATCGCGGCCCACTGGCAATATAAGGAAGGCAGCCGAAAACAAGGCGCATTCGAGCAAAAGGTCGCGTGGTTAAGGCGCCTGCTCGAACCTGTCGATCATGATGAAAGCGGCGAGGATTTTCTCAGCAGAGTACAAAGCGAGATTTTCGAGGACCGGATTTATGTCATCAGCCCGCGCGGCGATGTTGTCGATCTGCCACAGAACGGCACGCCATTGGACTTTGCCTATCATGTGCATACCGATATCGGTCATCGGTGCCGAGGCGCCAAGGTCAATGGCCGGATGGTGGCGCTAACCTACAAGCTCGTCAATGGTGATCAGGTCGAGATCTTGACCAGCAAGGAAGCTCGGCCGAGTCGTGACTGGCTGATCCCGCAACTTGGCTTTCTGGCCTCTACGCGGGCACGAAGCAAGGTCAGAAGCTGGTTTCGTCGCCAGGACCAGAGGCAGAATCTCCGTCAGGGCCGCGCATTACTCGACCGGGAACTGAATCGGCTGGGATACCGGGCCTTCGACCACGCTCAGTTGGCCAGATTGCTACGATTCGGTACGCCGGAAGAAATGTGCACCGCGCTTGGCAGTGGCGATATCACGGTCATGGCGGTCGCGGGCGCAATCCAAAGGCATGAGCGGCCGGCGGAGAAAATTCCCGCGAAACCGGAAAAACCGGGCTCCGGCATCAGGACAGGAAAAGGCCGCGTCAGTATTCAGGGCGTTGGCGATCTGCTGACCGGATTCGCCCGCTGTTGCCATCCCGTCCCCCCGGAGCCCATCTGCGGTTATCTGACTCAAGGCCGTGGCGTCACCATTCACCGGGAGAACTGTGGAAACCTGACCCGGCTAAGGCTGCAACGCCCGGACCGTGTACTGGACGTCGACTGGTCCGGCTCGCCGCAGGAACTTTATCCGGCAAATATCAGCGTCCAGGCATACGACAGGCCGGGGCTGGTCAAGGACGTCACGACCGTGCTGGCGGATGAAAAAGTGAGAATCGCCCATCTCGATACACGAACTGATTCTGTGCATAACACGGCCGAAATCCGTTTTGGCATCGAAGTGACAGGTCTGCACAAACTCAGCAAGGTTTTACACCGGCTCAGTTCACTACCGAACGTGGTCAGTGCGAAAAGAGAAGTCTGAGCCGGGTTCGCGGCCCCGGCTACGATATAGACTCGAATCACTTGTTAATCGCGTGGATCGCTCTGTTATCCACGGCCAGCGCAGCTTCGTGTATCGCCTCCGATAACGTCGGGTGGCCGTGTATCGTTCGCTGCAGGTCTTCAGCGGTGGCTAAAAATTCCATTGCCAATACCGCTTCGGCGATCAGTTCGCCAGCCATCGGACCGGCAATATGGACGCCGAGTATTTCGTCGTCATTCTTCGCAGCAATAATCTTGACCAGTCCGGAGGCCATCTCCATCGCTTTGGCACGGCCGTTGGCTGCAAAGGAAAAAGTACCGACTTTGTAGGCGCGTCCGCTTTGTTTAATCTCTTCCTCGGTCTTGCCGACCCAGGCGATTTCCGGCACCGTATAGATAACGGACGGAATTGTGTTGTAGTTGACCTCGCTTATCTGCCCGGCAATCAGATCTGCGACCATGACACCTTCCTCAGATCCCTTGTGCGCCAGCATTGGGCCACGTACCAGGTCACCGACCGCCCAAACGTTTTCGTCGCCGGTCCGGCACTCATCGTCGACTTCAACAAACCCGCGCCCATCCGTTTTGACGCGACATCCTTTATCCAGAAGATTATCGCTATTTGGCCGGCGCCCGACGCTGACAATCACCTTATCGACCTGAATGTCATGATCGCCTTCCTGGTCGGTATAGCTGAGTTTTACCCCTGACTTACCTTTCTTCGCACCAGTGACCTTGGCGCCCAGGCGAATATCCAGCCCCTGTTTCTTAAACTGGCGGTGAGCATCTTTTGCGATCTGTCTGTCGGTCATAAAAAGAAATTCGTCCATGGCTTCCAGCACAACAACACCGGCACCCAACCGCTGCCATACACTACCCAATTCGAGTCCGATCACGCCGCCCCCGATAACACCCAGTTTCCCGGGCACCGCATCGAACTCCAAAGCGCCCCAGGAATCCACCACGGTTTCGCCATCAAATGGAACCTGCTTCAGTTCCATCGGCGCTGATCCGGTCGCCAGTATGACGTGAGTCGCTGACAGCACTTCTGATTTTCCGTCATGCGGCGTGAATTCGACCTGGCGGTCTTTTAGCAGACGCCCGCGCCCCTGTAGCGCCGAGACTTTATTGGACTTGAATAATGTGGCGATTCCACCGGTCAACTGTTTTACGATACCGGCCTTGCGCTTTTGCATTTTGGCCAGATCGACTTTTACCGCTCCGATGCCAATGCCGTGCGTGGCAAACTCATGCTCCGCCCGGTGGACGAGTTCAGATGATTCAAGCAACGCCTTCGACGGGATGCAGCCCGCGTTTAGACAGGTGCCGCCGTATGACAGAGTGCCATCGCGATTCTTCCAGTCGTCGATACAGGCGACAGTCATGCCGTTTTGTGCGGCCCGTATTGCAGCCACATAGCCGGCAGGTCCGGCACCAATAACGACTACATCGAATTTCTTGCTCATCACCTCCCCCTATGTGGACCAATCCGGGTGAAAAAAATCAGATTTGCAACATCAGCCGCGCCGGATCTTCCAACGTTTCCTTGATGCTGACCAAAAATTGCACGGCCTCACGGCCATCGATAATCCGATGGTCATAAGTCAACGCGATATACATCATCGGACGAGCAACGACTGCGCCCTCCAGCACGACCGCGCGTTCCTTGATGACATGCATCCCCAGAATCGCGCTTTGCGGCATATTCAGGATCGGCGTGGACAGCAATGAACCGAAAACACCACCATTGGTTATCGTGAACGTACCGCCGGTCAGATCATCCAGGCCGATATTGCCGTCCCGCGCCCGCGAAGCAAAATCAGCAATGGATTTCTCGATACCGGCAAAACTCAGTAAATCGACATCCCGCAGTACCGGCACCATCAAACCGCGATCCGTGGAAACGGCAATGCCAATATCGTGATAGTCGTGATAGACGATATTGCTGTCTTCGACTGACGCATTGACCGCCGGAAATTTCTTCAGAGACTCGACGGCCGCCTTGGCAAAGAACGACATGAATCCCAGCCGAACGCCATATTTCTTTTCGAACGCGTCCCTGTATCTTTTCCGCAGTTCGATAACGGCGCTCAGATCAACTTCATTGAACGATGTCAGCATCGCGGCCGTTTGTTGTGTCTCGACCATTCGATTCGCAATCGTTGCCCGCAGGCGCGTCATTGGCACCCGCCTGTCTTGCCGAGATCCGGAAGTCACCGGCGCTCCCGGTACAGGGGCTTCGCTGGTGTCAGTCAGGTCGCTCCGGCTTTCGATAAACTTCATAACATCGGCTTTGCTGATCCGGCCATTTCTACCCGTGCCGGTGATTTGTTGCGGATCGGCATCGTGTTCCTCGAGCAATCGCCTGACCGAAGGGCTGAGCTTATGACTCGATTTTTCTTTTTTCTCTTCGGGTTGCCTGACCGGCGCGCTTTCCGCAGAGACGCGCTTGTCACCGGCCGGTTCAGCAACTCGTGCCGGGGCGCCCTCCTCAATGACGGCCAGTAACTCTCCACTGGCCACCGTTGCGCCATCTTGCTGGCGAATTTCCCTAAGCACACCCGAAACTGGCGCCGGCACTTCGAGCACGACTTTGTCGGTTTCCAGATCGACCAGGTTTTCGTCGCGCTGAACAGAATCTCCCACCTGCTTGTACCAACTAACCAGCGTGGCATCGGCAATCGATTCGGGCAGCTGCGGGACTTTAACTTCGATGCTCATCTTTTTTCCTGGCGATCCTTGTGGTCAGTTTCAGTATCTACGATTTCTGCTTACTCGTCCTCGATTTCCTCGAACCCAGCGCTTCGGCTATTAGCGTCTTCTGTTGCCTTACATGCAGCGCAAATATTCCCGATGCCGGCGCGGCGGACGCTTCCCGGCCGGTATAAAAAAGATTCTGGCTGGCGCCGTTCATCGGCTCAAGCAGTCGATGCCTGACCTGGTACCAGGCCCCCTGATTCTTGGGTTCCTCCTGACACCAGATGATCTCCGTAGCATTCGGCCAGTTTCCCATCGCTGTTGCGTAATCTGCGACAGGAAACGGATAGAGTTGCTCGATTCGGATGATAGCGACATCGCCCAATCGTTGTTCGCTGCGCGCCTCCAGCAGATCGTAGTAAACCTTACCGCTGCAAAACACCACACGTTTTACTTTCTTCAAATCCAGCTTTTCGGTCTCGTTTATGACCGTCTGAAAACTTCCCTCGCTCAGGTCTTCTATTGCAGAAACCGATAATTTGTGGCGCAGCAGGCTTTTCGGTGTCATGACGATCAAAGGGACCCGCTGGGATCTCATCATTTGCCGTCTTAGCAGGTGAAACATCTGGGCCGGATTGGACGGTATGCAAACCTGCATATTGTGCTCTGCACAAAGCTGCAGGAAGCGCTCCAACCTGGCTGAGGAGTGCTCGGGCCCTTGTCCTTCATACCCATGTGGCAACAACAAGGTCAGGCCGCAAAGCCGGCCCCATTTGGCTTCGCCGGAACTGATGAACTGATCGATGACGACCTGCGCGCCATTGGCGAAATCGCCAAACTGTCCTTCCCAGATCACCAGCGCGTCCGGCTCGGTCGTGGCAAAGCCATATTCGAAACCCATCACCGCCTCTTCGGATAACAGTGAATCGGTAACAGTAATTCTGGCCTGATTTTCCGACAGGTTCTCGAGTGGTATATAGATACCGTCGTCGGGCTGGTTATGCAGAACCGAATGGCGATGAAAAAAAGTTCCCCGCGCGCTGTCCTGACCGGTCAGTCTGACTTCATATCCTTCGTCGAGCAGGCTGGCATACGCCAAGGTTTCCGCAAAGCCCCAGTCCACGGGCAACTCGCCCACCGCCATTTTCTCGCGACTGTCCAGAATTCGCTGTACGCGTGGGTGAACCGAAAATTTCTCCGGCAGTTCGAGCAATTTTTTCGAGTAGCTGCCGATTTTCTTTTTCGTCAACGCCGTTTTTACGACCTGTTGCCGGGCACCGTTCTCATATCGACTCCAGTCCACGGTAAATTCGTTACTCACGGTAGCTACCAGTTTTCTCGGCAGCGGGTGGCCTTCTTCAAGATCATGACGATACTGCTCTGTCATTTGCTCAACTTCTGCCCGATCCAGAACAGACTCCTGGATCAATCGCTCCGCATACAATTGCCGCGTGGTCGGGTGTTGCCGAATCACGCCATACATTTGGGGTTGCGTAACGGCCGGCTCATCCGCTTCGTTGTGACCCAGCCGTCTGTAGCAAACCAGGTCGATGACCACGTCTTTGCCAAACTCCTGCCTGTACCTAAGCGCCAGGCGGGTTACCAGCATGACTGCCTCGGGATCGTCTGCATTGACGTGAAAAATCGGCGCTTCGATCATCTTAGCGACATCGCTGCAATACAAGGTGGATCTCGCGTCGTGGGGATCGCTGGTGGTAAATCCGATTTGATTGTTGCAGACGACGTGTATCGTTCCACCCACGGCAAAACCCGTGGCCTGGGACATTTGCAGGGTTTCCATGACTACGCCCTGACCGGCAAAGGAGGCGTCACCGTGAATGAGCACCGGAACCACCCTCTTGTGATCGCCGTCACCTCGACGCTGTTGCCTGGCCCTGACCGACCCGACGACAACCGGGTTGACGATTTCAAGATGCGAGGGATTAAAAGCCAGCGCAATATGAACGTCACCGCCTGGCGTGTGCATATCGGAAGAAAAGCCTTTGTGGTACTTAACGTCGCCGGAGCCCTTTATCTTCTCAAGATCGTATGCCCCTTCGAATTCTGAAAACAGTTCGGCCGGCGCCTTGCCAAGAATATTCACCAGCACGTTGATCCGTCCGCGGTGAGCCATGCCGATGACAAATTCCTTGACACCACCGACGCCGCCTTGCTGAATCAGGTCTTCAAGCAGCAAAATCATGCTTTCGCCACCTTCCAGCGAGAATCGTTTCTGACCGACGAAACGTGTGTGCAGATAGCGCTCGATCCCTTCCGCCGCAGTCAGTTGATACAGAGCATCACGCTTTTCTTCCGCCATCAAACCCGGACCGGTGATCGCGAGCTCGTACTCCTTTTGCAGCCAAAGACGCTCTGCCGAATGAGACACATGGGCAAATTCCACACCGATATGACGGCAGTAAATCTTTTTTAATAATGCGAGAATGTCTCGCAAGGCCACTGGACCAGATACCGAAGACAAGCCCTCGGGCTGAAACTCCTGGTCCAGCTCCGCTTCGCTCAGGCCAAAATACTCAAGACCCAGGACCTGTGGCGTTGGCCTGTGCCAAAGTCCCAGGGGATCAATATCGGCAACCAGATGCCCGCGCGCCGCATACACCTGGATCAGCCGCGAAACCTGCCCCTGGTGGGTTGCCGCCGCACCACCGGTCTTCATTACCCGCACGCTCAAAGGCGCCTTTGCTTGGTCCGTCAGTTCCTTTTCGATTGGCCGCCGGGGGATTTGTCCGCTCCCGGCGAATTGATCGAACCATTGCGCCCAGTGCTCGGGCACCAATGACCGGTCCTCCAGGAATTGCTCGAACAGACCTTCGACCAGTGGGGCATTACCGCCGGACAAGGGAGTCGACTGGTATTTTCTATCCAGCTCAGTGCTCATAATTCAGATTCGGAATTCAGGTCCGGGGTGATCTGCCAATCGTTGACGGTCCGTACGAAACCGTCATTCCGCCTCGCTCAAGCGAGCCGCGCATTCTATCGCAACCACCCACGATAAGGAACGAGCCCGAATGCGGCGGTGCCCGTAAGTCGAGAACTGTCAGATTATCCGAAAAAGAAATATTTCATAGCCGATCAGGCCAAAATAGGCAAAAAAGAAAAGCCGCAACAGAGCGTGAACGCTAACCAGTTTGAATAATCGGAAACGAGCGTACATGACCAACAAAACGAGACCGAGCCCGGTCAACGCCATTTTGGCTGCGCCAAACAGATAATCGCCTCGTTCGATCAAATGGGCCATGAAAAAGTTGGCCTCTTGTGCGCCCATGGCGAGCAGATTCAAAGTCAATACAGCATCGGCCGTACACAACATCAAAATTCCCATTGTGAGGTAAAGCAATTCCGATTCCAGCCAGTCGGTAGGTCCGCTCGAATAGTCGGTCAACCGGCGATGCGATCTCCGCCGCGGCCGGAAGCCGCCATAAACCAACGACCACCAGGATTGTCTTCTCCTGTCCGGCGCGGCCCGCCGATTAGCACCCGTGCAGACCGGGGCTAGAATTCCCAAATTTCCCGGTAGATTGTCCCCATTCGGAACGCCAGCTGAATTAAACATAATTTTATCGAACGCCATGCTTTATTTGACATCTGAATTAATGCAAAATTCGCGCCGCAATCAGTTCAGGCCAGCAAATTCAGGCATTTAGCCGAATCGTCATACCGATTGTGAATCAAGGTGTAAATATTGTCGACGCCGGCGTGGTCCCCCGCGAACTTTTAGCCGGTTAGATAATCGAATCTTGGGTATCAGTGAATTTATTATGTTTTTATGTAGACATATGGTGCAAAATACCAATCTTCGGTGTTCTTGCCAAAATTTATGGATAATTAACAAGTCCGCGAAATGTGGAGAGGATGGAATCTAATGAAAATCACTAAGAGCATTATTCAGTTGGGCGCGCTCGCGTCATTTGGTCTGGCATCGGCCGTTGCATTGGCAGATGGTCCGGGCTACACCTATGTCGAGTTGGGCTACGCCGATATAGAAATCGACGTTGGCGGTGGATTCGATATCAGTGGCGATGGCTATGCCCTCGGGGGTTCTGCGGAAGTCGGTGAAAACATCTTTATCTTTGCCGATTATGCCGACGTCGGTTTTGATATCGGTATTGACTTCAACGCTTTCGACGTGGGCGTTGGCTACAAAAGCCCCGTGTCTGACACAACCGATGTCAACATATCCCTCGCCTACGTCGACCTGGAATTGGAAGACCCGTTCTTCGGCAGCGTCAGTGAAGACGGCTATGGGCTGGGTGCTTCAATCCGCAGCATGTTGAGCAACGAATTCGAGCTCAATGGCGGAATCACCTATGTCGACCTGGGTACCAGTGGCGGTGACGATACCTCTTTTGACTTCGGAGCCGTGTATTCATTCAACGAAAACTTCGCCGTGACCGGCGATATCAGCATCGGCGATGACGTTACAACCTTCATCATTGCCGGAAGGTACTACACCAACTAAAATCACAGCCAAAAGCGAGAACAGGAAAGCCCCTCCGTCGAGGGGCTTTTTTGTTTCTGCCTGGGATTCCGAGCCTCCTTCTCTGGGAGTCCCCCTCCATATAAGCTAGTCTCGGCGCTTTCACCCGTACCAGGGAGACACGAGTGAGCGAGAAAAGAGGCCTGTCGGATGCGGCGCACCGGCCACTGGCTGACGGCGAGATATACCAACCTTATGTACCAACCGCAGAATTGCCAGCTGAATTTACCCTAAAAGCCATATTCTTCGGCATTCTGTTTGGTATCGTGTTTGGCGCCGCGAACGCTTACCTGGGATTGCGCGCCGGCTTGACGATCTCTACATCGATTCCGGTTGCCGTCATGACCGTTGCCGCATTCCAGGCCATCCGTGGATTCGGTGTCCAGTCACATATCCTCGAAGCCAACATGTCGCAAACGATTGGTTCCTCATCGAGTTCGGTTGCCAGTGGCGTCATATTTACGCTACCCGCTTTGTTTCTCTGGGGCATCACCCCCTCGTTGCTGCAGATGACTTTACTGGCGATGAGTGGCGGCCTCATAGGCGTGTTGTTCATGATTCCGCTGCGTCGCTTCCTCATCGAGCGTGAGCACGGCCATTTGCCCTACCCGGAGGGCACGGCCTGTGCTCATGTGCTGGTCGCCAGCGAGGTCGGTGGCGGACATGCCCGGCATATTTTCTGGGGTCTGGGAATCGGTGCGGCCTTCAAGGCGTTGACGTCCTGGGCCAAGCTGATACCGGCCGATATCCACAGCAATATTCCATTTATCAAGAAAGGCGCGTTGGGGATGGACCTGTCGGCTGCATTATTCGGTGTCGGGTACATTCTTGGGCCCAGAATTGCCGCGGTCATGGTCGGTGGCGGTTTGCTGTCTTCGTTGATTATTATCCCGGCAGTTGCGATCTGGGGCGATGCGAGAGCGATCCCGCTGTTTCCGGAAGTAGAATTACTGATTCGGGATATGTCCCCGGCGCTAATCTGGACCCGTTATGTGCGTTACATCGGCGCCGGAGCCGTGGCTACCGCGGGTATTATTACACTGGCAAGAAGCGTTCCTGTCATGCTGCGGAGTTTTCGGATCGGCGCCGCGCAACTGTCTGAACGGGCGACGCCGGGCGGTACTGCACAATCAGCGATAAGCAGAACCTCCAACGATCTGCCGCTGAAATGGGTTGGCATCGGAATCCTGTTGGTCGCCACGGTGCTCGCGCTGGTTCCCGCACCGTTTGGCGCGTTGGAAAGCACTCTGCAGCGCGTTACCGCCGCAATTATGGTGGTCATTTTTTCGTTCTTTTTCGTCACGGTCGCCTCACGCATTGTCGGGCTCGTGGGCGTTACTTCAAACCCGACCAGCGGCATGACCATTGCTTCGCTGCTGGGCACGGCTGGTGTTTTCCTGGTCATGGGCTGGACGGATATGACCGGCAAGGCCGCGGCTCTTACAGTCGGCTGCGTCGTAGCAATTGCCGCGTCCATCGCCGGCGACACGTCACAGGATCTCAAGACCGGTTATCTGCTTGGCGCGACACCGAGAAAACAACAAATCGGTGAACTGATTGGCGTGTTGACATCGGCGACTTTCGTTTGTTTGTCAGTCTTGCTGCTGGCCGAAACATTCGGCTTTGGCGGTCAGGAGTTGCCCGCACCTCAGGCGACTCTAATGAAACTGGTCATCGACGGCGTTCTCGATCAGTCATTACCCTGGGGCCTGGTCGCGATCGGATCTCTGATCGCGATTTCCTGCGAACTCGCCCGGATTCCGTCATTACCGTTTGCGGTGGGCGTTTATCTTCCCGTGTCGACGATGACGCCATTATTCCTGGGCGGAGCAATTCGCTGGTGGCTGGCCCGCCGCTCCACGAGTGAGGAGCAAGTTATTAAACGACGCGACCGCGGCGTATTGCTCGGATCCGGCTTTGTCGGTGGTGAAGGCTTGTTGGGGGTTGGTATTGCGGCCGTCGCGTTTGTGCAGAATAAAAAACCCGCAGGCCTTGGCACCGATTGGCTGGGTCCGGACTGGATGGTTCAGCTGGGCGGCATCATCGGCTTCGCCTTACTGGTGAGCTGGTTTGTTCGACGGGCCAGGAGTTAAAGAAGTAGACGATCGGTTTGGAGCGCTCCACGAATGTCTGCTTTCGGCTCCTGTCATGTCGGCTTGTCCGCCAGGTGGCGATTTCCGGTAGCTAATAAGCTTGATGAGAGCTGCAAACATGATAGCAATCAAATACATAATCATTGATAACGTTTAAAATCGACTACATAAGAAAGTCAGGTCCAAGCCATATAGCTTCATCAGGAGGCGTCATGTCCAAGCTCTGGGTGGTGGTCGCAGACCAAAGCAAAGCACGTATTTTTACCGTTGCTGATCCCCTTGGCGCATTGCTGGATGTGGGTGAGTTGAAACATCCGGTGGCACGTCAACTCGAACAGACGCTGACCTCCGACCGACCGGGGCGCAGCTTTGACAGTAAGGGCCGGGGGCGTCATGCCATGAGCTCAACAGTCGAGCCCGCCAGGCAGGAGAGCATTCGTTTTGCCAAACAGGTCGCTGACCATGTGCAGGCGGCACATAATAAAGGACGCTGTGACCGGTTGCTGCTGGTAGCCGGCCCGCCTCTGCTGGGTTTGTTGAGAGATAGCTTGAAAACTTCATCCGGCATGGAAATTTCCGAGATTGAAAAAAACCTCGGACAGTATGATGCACTGGAGATTCGCAAGCGTTTGCCAGAACGCCTGTGAAGGATGTACGCCCGGCTCCCTTTTGGCGGGCGACTCTAGCCATGTCAAACGGGCACGTATTCACCTTTTTGTGGCGAATGAATGCTCAGGCAGCGACCGGCCCGTCAGTTTCACGATGGTAGCGGATAGGTGGACAAACAAGATGGCGAGATCATGCATTACCTCACCATCGTGACGATCAGCCCCGGCATGACTAGGGTTTATGCGACAACCCGGGACTTCACCACTGACGGGCCCCGGCTAGGTACAATCTCTGATTGAGGCCGCATTTCGTTCGTGATAAATCCTTAATCATGAACGAACCGAGGGAAAAAGCCGATTCAGCGGTCCCTGGCGAACTTGGGGACGATCTATTTTCCCGGCTCGTTGATCTCAGACGATGGTTTCATCAAAATCCCGAGCTGGCCTTCGAGGAGGCCAACACCGCCGAGCGAATCATCGCCGAACTAGAGCGTCTCGATATAGCGTATGACTACGCTGGCGTCGGCCATGCCGTGATCGGCCGGATTGCGGGGGGTGATCCAGCTCAAATAGCGATTGGCCTGCGAGCGGAGATGGACGCGCTGCCCGGCAAGGAGAGCACTGGCGCACCATACGCTTCGATCTATCCCGAAAAAATGCACGCCTGCGGCCACGACGCGCACATGACCATGCTGATCGGCGCGGCCGAGATGATGGTCAGAAATCCGCCGCCAGGGCCAGTGTGCCTGATTTTCCAGCCAGCGGAAGAACGCGGTGGCGGAGCGAGAACTGCGATCGCCGACGGCGCATTGCAAAATGTAGCGGCGATATTGGCCGGGCACGTAACCCACGAGTACGTGACCGGACAGATCATGGTGCGCGATAATATAGTTACGGCGCAGTCCGACCGCTTTTTTATTCGCATTTGCGGTAAAGGCGGACACGGTGCTCGGCCGCACGAGGCGATTGATGCAATTGTCATCAGCGGATTTCTTATCACCGCACTGCAGACGCTGGTATCACGCGAAACCAATCCGTTTTATCCGACCGTTATCACGATCGGCAAGATCCGCGCCGGTTCTGCCGCCAACGTGATCGCCGAAGAAGCGGAGCTCGAAGGCTCTATCCGCACGACCAAGCCGGAGGCCAGACTCCACATTCTTCACGGCATGGAGCGCATGACTAGCGCTGCCGCCGAGCTGCATAACGCCAAGATCGATATTAGTTTCACCGAGGGTTATCCGCCAGTGATCAATGAGCCCATGGCGACCGCCGTGGCGCGCGCAGCAGCGAGGGAGAGTGTCGGCGACGACAATGTCGTCGCGTCCGAGTTTCCAAGCATGGGCTCGGAGGACTTTGCCTACTACCTTGAACACGTACGCGGTGCCTTTGTCCGTTTTGGCGCACGGGACCCCGACTGGAACCCAATCCCCTTGCACAGCCCCGCGTTCGATATCGATGAGAAAGTGCTCGCCGTTGGCGCGCGCTTCTATGATCGCGTCGCACGGCTGGCGCACGATCAGCGAGAGACCCTTGTCACTTAAGTTCAGCGGCTGCTCTCGGCCAACCGTTGGTGTCGAATGGGAATTGCAGCTTGTTGATCCGGTGACCCTGGATCTTCTTGACGGCATATTGCCGTTGATGGAGTTTTTTCCTGACACAAACTTCGTCAAACGCGAATACATTCAGTCCTGCGTTGAACTAACGAGCTGTGTCGCAAACACAAGCGATGCGGCCGTCGCACATCTCGGACAGTCACTGGCGAGGATTCTGCAGCGTTGCGGTGAGCTTGAGATGAGCGTATGCGGTGCCGGCACGCATCCTTTCTGCCGACGACTTGCACTGATAACACCGACGCAGCGTTACCTGCGGCTTAGAAAAAAAGCTGGTTACTTAGCGCAAACACAAATCACCTTCAGTACGCACGTGCATATCGGTATGAGCTCCGGCGACGAGGCAATTCGCGCGATCTCGCATTTGATTCCGGCGGTGCCTGCGTTTATCGCGCTGTCCGGCAACTCACCGTTTTGACGAGGCCACGAGACGGGGCATGCCGCGTATCGACATCGTATCCTCGCGGCTGCATCCAACTATGGTTTGCCGGTCGCGTTCAATGACTGGGCGGATTTTGACAGCTTCCACAGCGCCGCACTGAAATCGGGAATGATCGAGCACTTTAAAGACATCCACTGGGACATTCGCCCGCATCCCGATTTTGGCACGATCGAGATCCGTACCATGGATGCGGCATCCGATCTGCAGACCGTGCACGCGCTGGTTGCATTCGCCCGTACGCTGGCGGTGTCCATGGCGCGGTCATCGCAAGGAGAAGTGAGCCGCGTACTGCCGCTTGCGCTTCCAGCGTGGATCGAAAAGGAGAATTGCTATCGCGCCAGCCATCATGGCCTCGACGCTGATTTCATATACAACGAGCAAGGCGAGGTCCGACCGCTGCGTGGGCTGATTGAAGAACTGATCGACTTTTGCGGACCGGTTGCGGACGACATTGGCGAGATTTTAAACCTTGCGCTTACCCGGCAAATCCTGATCGAGGAACCCGGCTACTCCCGTCAGCTGGAGGCCTATGCCAAGAGCCACTCGGCGCGTGCTGTTGCCGAGAGTCTTACGAGCCAGTTGCTGACCCCGATTGGCCCGGATAACCCCCCGTAGTTCAATGATGCCGCCATACCCTTGCACGAGGTCGGCGTTGGCAACTCATCGGCAGCAATCCTGTCACTGACATCTAGACCAAGCAAATCCACATTATCGGTACCCCGTTATAAGTAAAAAAACCCCATCATCCACCACATCCGAAAACGCACCTGTCTAGGTATTAGTGCGGATAGCCTGCCGGCCCTGAATTCGCTATCAAAGTGCCATGAGCATGCTGCCGTTTTCAGAAAATATCTGGAAATCGAAGTATCGCTATGCACAAAGTCCCACTGTCTGCGAAAAAAATATCTGCGACACCTGGTGGCGCGTCGCAGGCGCGGTAGCCGCGATCGAGAATCAGCCGGATGTTTGGCAACAGACCTTTTATGAAATCCTTTGTGATTATCACTTTCTTCCAGGTGGACGCATTCTGGCAGGCGCCGACACAAACAAGCAGGTAACGCTGTTTAATTGTTTCGTAATGGGCCCCATCCTTGATTCCGTAGAAAATATTTTTGATTCGCTCAAGGAGGCCGCCGTCACGATGCAAGGTGGCGGCGGCATAGGATGCGATTTCTCCGCGTTGCGCCCCGCCGGGAGTCCAGCTGTTCGCAGCGGCACAATTGCTTCCGGCCCGGTGCCTTTTATGCACATTTGGGATGCCTTGTGCGAAGCCATGTTGCTAACAAGCACAAGGCGCGGGGCGATGATGGCAACGCTGCGCTGTGATCATCCCGATATTGAAGCGTTTGTCGATGCGAAACGAAGGCAACACGCACTAAATAACTTCAATCTATCTGTGCTCGTTACCGATGACTTTATGAAGGCGGTTGTCGACGATGCCGAATGGAACCTCAAATACTCACCACCGGATCTCGGGAATAATAATAACGCAAAGATTCGGCCTGCCGATGCTGATGATGGCGCAACCAGGCAATCATATCGGCAGTTGCCGGCGAGACAATTATGGCTACATATGACCAGGGCCGCACACGAAACCGCGGAACCTGGTGTCCTTTTCATAGACACTATCAATCGGGAAAACAATCTCTACTATTGCGAGAAGATCAGCGCCACAAATCCTTGCGGAGAAATTCCGCTGCCCCCGTATGGGGCCTGTAATCTCGGTTCTATAAACCTGACTTTGTTTGTACGGCAACCATTCACAAAACGCGCGAAGTTGGACGAGCGTGCGCTTGGCGAGACAGTCGGTGTCGCCGTGAGGTTTCTCGATAATATAATCGATATCTCTCGTTTCCCACTGGAGCCACAGGCCGAGCAGGCGAAGGGTACGCGGCGCATCGGTCTGGGTATTACAGGACTTGCCGATATGCTGATCATGTTAGGGCTTCACTATGACAGCGACGCCGGCCGCTCCTCAGCCGCTGGCGCAATGCAGATCATCCGGGACACTGCGTATGCGTCGTCGATCAAGTTGGCGGAGGAAAAAGGCGCTTTTCCAGTTCTGGACAGACAAAAATATTTGCAGGCTCCGTTTATTCGCCGATTACCCGACGCATTGAAATCCAGGATCGCCGACATCGGTATCCGCAATAGCCACCTATTGGCGATCGCCCCAACCGGAACCATCAGTTTGCTTGCCGGCAATATATCCAGTGGCATCGAGCCAATATACGCGTTCGAGGCTGAACGAAACATTCGTGACAGCGACCTGAAGATGCGTCTGTTCGACGTATGCGACCGTACATACGCCCAATGGGTGGCTGGAGGGCATAAAAAGGAGAAATTGCCGGAATATTTCGTAACCGCCGATGCCTTGCCGCCGCGAGCGCATCTGGCAATGCAATCGTGCCTGCAAGGTTTTGTAGACAACGCAATATCCAAGACCGTCAACCTCCCGGAAAGCGCGACGGTGGATGATGTGGCGGAGGTTTATTCAAGCGCATATGCATTGGGCATCAAGGGCTGTACTGTTTTTCGGCCGGGCATACTCCACGGCGGGATATTGCGGGTCCGTGACGAATCACACTGCTGCAATATCGATCGAGAGGCCGATTGATCGGGAATGATGTTGAGATAACCGCATTCGGACTTATCTCTGCACCGAACGCTGAAGCGAGGGAAACCAATGATAGATTATTCGTGGCGGCGACAACAGATGGTAGAGCGTCAGATCGAAGCACGCGGTGTACGCTCGCAGAAAGTGCTGAACGCCATGGGGCGGGTTCCGCGGGAATTATTTCTTCCGGAAGACGTTCGGGAATTCGCTTATGAGGATTCACCGCTGCCGATAGCAGCGGAACAGACGATTTCGCAACCCTACATCGTTGCATTTATGACCGAAGGCCTTGGCCTGAAAGGCGGAGAAAAGGTGCTGGAAATTGGCACCGGCTCAGGTTATGCAGCGGCAGTGCTGGCTGAAATCGCCGGCGAGATTTACACAATTGAACGCATAGAGGAACTTGCCGCACGCGCTGCATCCACGCTTGCGGACCTCAACTACGAGAACGTTGAGGTAATCCATGCCGATGGGACCCTCGGCTTGCCTGAACAGGCTCCTTTTGATGCCATCGTTGTCACGGCCGGAGGGCCGGAAGTCCCGGATTCTCTGAAAAAGCAACTAAAAATCGGCGGGCGGCTGATTATACCAGTCGGGTCTTACCGCGGTGTCCAGGAATTAGTCCGCGTCACCCGCTTGTCACAATCTGACTACAAGCAGGAAGACCTCGCCGATGTGCGATTTGTGCCCCTGGTGGGAGCGGAAGGCTGGAAACCGAAAGATGAATCAGCCAGCGCGGCCGCGCTGCAAGGTAGCCCCTTTGTGCCAAATGATGAGGAACTCAAGAATCTTATTGTCAGCAGCTGCAACCCTTTCGATTCCGTGGAGACCGCCAATCTTGATCCACTGCTTGACCGGATCGGCGATGCAGAGATCGTGCTCATCGGCGAAGCCAGTCACGGCACGTCGGAGTTTTACAAGTTGCGCAGCCGGATTACGCGCGAACTCATGGTCAAAAAGAATTTTAAGTTCGTCGCTATTGAGGGCGACTGGCCCGATGCGGCACGTATCGATCATTTTGTGCGGCACTTCGATACGCCGCCCTCCGAGTGGACGGCCTTCGCCCGGTTTCCAACCTGGATGTGGCGCAACAATGACGTGCGAGAATTTGTCGATTGGCTGCGTCTCCACAATACCGACAAAACACCCGATAAGCGCCTCGCCTTCCACGGCCTCGATCTTTACAGCCTCTACAGTTCGATTCGGTCGATTCTGAAATACCTTGACGAAGTCGACCCCGCGACAGCCGAAATTGCGCGCCACAGGTATGGTTGTCTTACCCCCTGGCAGGCAGACCCTGCAACCTATGGCAGAGCGGCGCTGGCCGGCACCTACCGCAGTTGTGAAGCTGAAGTGGTGCGCATGTTAACGGAGCTTTCCACCAAGCACCGCGAATATGCCGAGCACGATGGCGAGCGATTTCTTGACGCCGTTCAGAACGCTCGACTGGTTGCCAATGCCGAGCGCTATTATCGGGTCATGTATTACGGTTCCCGTGAATCATGGAATCTGCGTGATGGATACATGTTCGAGACTCTGAAAATCCTGCGAGATTTCCATGCGCCCGCTAACAAGAGCATCGTGTGGGCACACAATTCCCATGTCGGTGACGCGGCAGCAACAGAGATGTCCAGTCGAGGCGAATTTAACATCGGCCACCTGTGCCGTAAGGAATTCGGTGACCGCGTATATTCAATTGGCTTCGGTACCGATAATGGCACGGTCGCCGCTGCGTCTGACTGGGACGGACCGATGGAGGTCAAGACGGTACAACCCTCTTTAGCCAATAGCTACGAACGACTTTTTCATGAGACTGGTCTGCCCGGATTTATGCTTGGACTGGGTGAGCCTGGATCGGAGTCACTGCAACGGGGATTATCGAAGCCACGACTGCAACGGGCCATCGGCGTTATCTACCGGGCAGAGACGGAACGCGCAAGTCATTACTTTCATGCTGTGCTGCCAAAACAGTTCGATGAGTACATTTGGATTGATACAACCCATGCCGTAAAACCGTTTGCAACGGCCGAACTCGAGGGGCTTCCGGATACGTATCCATTTGGTTTATGAGCATCTCGACGTCTTCAATTGACCAATCCATTCCCTACGTTCAGGACAAGCTTCGCTGGATGCGAGCCAATCGAATCTGGCCCAACGGTCTGCGCTATCTGTGGACGGATGCATTTGGCGTCGTGCTCCTGGTGTCGCTCTACGAAAAACTGGAAAGTCAGTCATATCTCGATGAAGCCGAATGGCTGGTTTCGGAGGTTGCCCGGGTGCTTGGCCGGTCGCGCGGTATTCGAATTGGTGAAGAACCCGACAGGGGTGGCCAGTATTTTCACTATCTGGCAATGTGGCTCTATGCGCTCGCCGTTCTCGGCCGTCACAAACCGGTTTACCGGCAAGAAGGCATCGAACTCGTCCGCCAGATTCACGAACCGTTCCTGATACCTGGACGCGGCATTGTCTGGAAAATGCAGGAAGATCTCAGCGGACCCTATCCCGGAACTGGTCTTGGAGCGCTGGATGCCTTTGATGGGTATGTCTCTTACCGAATGCTCGATGAGAATGCCTTAGCATCCGAAATCGCTGACATGCGAGCCCTGATCGACACGAATAATTCAGAGCTGGTCATTACACAGGATCTGGGGCTCGGCATGATGCTCTGGCTAAGCCATTTTTTCCCATCTGAGGAGTGGGCAACAATTCAAAAGCAGCGTTGTCTCGAGATGTTGGATATCATGTGGAAACCTGAAGGCTACTTCTGTCGAGAACCCTACCTGCCGAATACTAAATTTGCATTTACTAATTACGGGGTGTCGATTGGCCTACAGGCCGCAGGTCAACGGCAAGCGCGTGTTCGAAAGCTAAACGATTATTTCGAAACCTATCGTGCGGACGACGAATATGACTATGCCGCAATCACTCATGTCATGGCATGCAGCTCACATTTTCCCGGTTGCCTGATCAATACGGCAACGAACAATACCTGAACTTCGACAGCAGTCGGCCGCCAGAGGCTTCAATCGTTCAGGATGAAGGTAACCTTCAGGTGGACCCGATACTCTTTAACGGATCCGTCATCCACAACAACCTCCTGGTCCTGAACCCAGGCGCCCCTTATGTTATCGAGGGTCTTGGAAGCCCTTGCAACGCCAACGTTGACCGCATCATCAAAGCTGGTCGGTGACGCCGCGACAATTTCAGTAACACGTGCGACAGACATTGGTTCCCCTTACGTTTTGAATAGCGTATACACGCTAGCACGGATCTCCGTTGCCGGCGATACGGAGAAATGCCTACGTGTTCGCCGTCTGCGATTATAGTTTGCAGATTACATGCCGGAAATCGGCCACAATTCCCTGAGCTCGGCGGGCAGTGCATGGCGAACCTGCTCGAGTTCACCGCCTGGCATCTCACTTTCCAGCGTTTCAAAGACTGCTATTGCAGCCCGTTCCAACTGCGCATCGTCGAGGTCCGGCACGTTTTTCTGGATTTCAGCCAGAAATTCCGCCTTATGGCGGTACTGTTTGGGCTTGTCGTGAGGATGCCATCCTTCATAGTAAAAACCACGTACCAGCATCGGCAACTGTGCCCCAAGATGTACAGCCTCATCAGGTATTAGCCGATCACGAGTAGCGTGCAATACCGCCCTGAGTATCATGTAGGATCGCTGTTTGTCAGTCGATCCCATGCTAGCCGCAATGCCCTTGATCCAGTGCATTGTCTTTTGTTCGGTCTTGTTGAAAACAGAAACGTCAGACATCGAAAATCCCCTTTTTTTCAGAGGTAAGCCCTTCATTCACCATCTAATTAATTATACTGCGCAGCGGCAGCGAAGTGAGTACGTATTTGCTCTTATGAGTACGCGACGGAGCCGAACTGCCCGTCCTCGCCACCAACAATTGACGTAGTATCTGCCTCCGCCGATCAGACATTTCGGTAGAGCTTCCGCAACTCATCCTTCGCTTGTTCGAGTATGCGCTTTTGATCTTCCCCGAGGTTCTTACCTGCCCGATTGATATAAAATACGAGCATTGACGTCGCAGACCGAAGCGGCGGTGATTTACGGTTCTTGCTTACATCAGCAGACATTTTCAGAGAGCGTGCAATCCGCTTTGGATCCTGCCAGGTAAAAACCCCCTCCTCGAGATCCAGGGCGTGGCTCTCGCGAGTGACCTTTGCAGACCATTTTCTGGTCGACATCTTTGTCGATTTCTGTGCCATTTTCTGGCTGTCCTTGCCAGCCGCGACTATGGACCCCCATCGGCACCACATCCGCCACGATATGATATTCCTAAGTCTAGGACTTGGCCCCTTCGAATACTGTTCGTACTATTACTTACCGGGCCGTCGCGGATTGTTTCCCGATCCTTGCTGACATCCATAATCAACGTATGATCGGAATACACATTTTTCCGGGAAAGACGGTTCACGTTTTTATCTCGAGCTCAAATTCAAGTGAGGCTGCGACTATGCCGCGCAGCTCCGGAAACGGCTGACTGAAATACACCAGGAACTGGTGCTTCCCCATTTCAATCTTCCTCTGAATCTCGTTCAGCAGATCACACAGCAGCTAAGCGCCTACATAGAGGACAATGCGCATATTCTTGAGCGGCGCCAAAAAGACAGCCACATACGTGAGGTGCATGGCGATTTTCGACCAGAGCATGTTTGCTTTATTCCGCAGCAAGAACCAGAGATCATAGATTGCCTGGAGTTTGACCCAGAGCTTCGGCGCCTTGATTGCATCGAGGAACTCGCATCTTTTGGCATGGAATGCCGTCACATGAACATCGGCTGGTTCGAGCAACAGTGCATCGACTTCTACAGATCCAACAGCGGTGATTCCGGTTTTTGCATGCATTCGTGGAATTTCTATGCTGCATTCCGGGCAACCACGCGAGCCATGCTGTCGGCAGCACATCTGCTTGATTCGATAGCCGTCAAGACTTAGACAAACAGGGCGAGGATTTATCTAATTGACGCCCAATACTATATCGGGCAGACGATTACAGGATAATGCCGGAGGCATCAATCCCCCAGATTTCGTATGCATTGGGCGAACCTGTCCGCCGTTTCGATGATTTTCACTCGAGCCAGATCCTCATCAAGCAGACCTAGGCTTTCAATCTCAACGGAGTCTGTAGCAACAATATTGACTATCCCGGGTTGGGCGAACAGCGCCGTCGCGCCATCCTGAAATAAACCATGGGTCGCGCCGACCGTGACCTGTTCCGAGCCAGCTCCCAGGCAGGCAGTTGTTGCCCGGCAAAGTGTTGTTCCGCTACCAATCATGTCATCAACAACCAATACATGTTTGCCGACGGTACCGAGCAGTCCGCTGCCGCTAACCCGCCCTTCGCTGCGCCGCTTGTCCATGACAGCGAAGTGCATGGTGCGGCCTGAAATTCGTGATTAAGCATCGAGAAAACGTCGTGTTGCCTTGATGCCACCCAGATCCGGAGACACGATTGTATCGATATCATCTCCAGCAGTTCGAAAAAAGAAATCTGCAAACAAATCCGTCGTTTCAAGGTTCACGGTTGGACACCGGAAATTGTTTTCGAAGGCTGCAAGATTATGGATGTCCATCGTGACTACCCGATCCATCCCGACGCTTTGTAGTACCGTGGCGATATAACGCGTCGTAACGGGATCCCGGGATTTCGTCCTGCAATCCTTCCGCGAATAGTCCAGATATGGCAATAAGGCAGTTACGCGCCCTGCACCGGCATCCTTGAGCGCGCCGATGAAAAACAATAATCGGCAGAACTTGTCATTAACTGACAAGTCTCGATCGCCGTGCAGCGACGAGAGTACGTAAACATCCTCACCGTACACGTCAACCAGTGGACGCGTTTCATGCTCACCGTAAGAGAGCTCGCGCTCCTCGTGTGAATCGAGGCTGCGGTCCAGTTGAACAGCAATTCGCGAGCCCAAAACCGCGCTCGCGTTAAGCGCGAACAACTTCATGGTCAGAGCCTAGCGCGATAACGCGGACATTTCTGTACGGGATTTTACGGACCCGGGTTACGGCACAGGCCGATTCTCCCCGTGAATACGCATAATTACGACTTGTAGAAGCCGCTTAAACCGGCGCATATTATTCTCGATGGGTGTTTCCGCATGTCTTTGTTGGGAAACAGCAATTGGACTATAAACAGAGAATCAGCCAATGCGTGCAATAGACCTAAATCCGTCGGACGTGGTAACAACGGATGAATCCACAAGTATTATGGATGCCGCAAGATTGATGCGGTACAAGGGGATTGGAGACATCGTAGTCACTCGCGGTAGCGGCAGCGAAACTCAGCCTATCGGTTTAATCACCGATCGAGACATTGTTGTCCATGCGATTGCCTGTGATCTCGATCTGGATACGATCACTGCTGGAGACCTGCAGGGAAGAGAATTGGCGACCGTCGGTCCGGAGGCCGATCTTACGGAAATCACGGCTGCAATGAAGCAATATGGCGTGCGGCGAGTCCTGATAGCGACCGATTCAGAACTCCTGGGGCTAATCAGCATGGATGATGTAATCGAAGCGATGACAGTGCTGCTAAACAACCTGTCCGCTATGCTGCTTCGTCAGATTCAGTACGAGAAGGAGCACATATTGCCTGCGGAAGCTCAAGATACCGCCGCTTGAGTACAGCTTCATTTCGCAACTGGGGATGACATGCAGAAGCCTCTAAAGATCATATTTCGTCACATGGACTCTTCACCGGCCCTTGAGGCTGCGGTGCGGGAACGGGCTGCGAAACTGGAGAAGTTTTGCGACGAAATTATCGGCTGCCAAGTGATGATTGAAGCGCCCCACCAGCATCATCATCAGGGGAATCTTTATCATTTCCGTATTGATCTGACGGTTCCTGGCAAGGAAATCGTCGTGAAGCGATCACCGGATGACCAGCACGCTCACGAAGACGCCTTTGTTGCATTACGCGACGCGTTCGACAGCGTGCGCCGACAACTTGAGGATTACGTTCGCATAAGACGCGGCAAGGTCAAAACGCATGACGTTCCGGCCCACGGCCGTGTTTCCTGCCTGATGCCAGAGCAAGACTATGGGAGGTTGGCGACACCTGACGGGCGGGAAATCTATTTTCATCGCAATAGCCTGATTGACGCTGAGTTTGACGATTTGGCAATCGGTACGGAATTGCGCTTTGTCGAAGAGACCGGAGAAAGAGGTCCCCAGGCAAGCTCAGTATTTGTCATCGGAAAGCATCACCCCGTTCCCTGATTCCCTGTTGCCATTTTTGTGATCTCCGGAAAAGCTGAATTTTACCGGCACACGCGGAAACGAAATCGGCTTATTGCCGGTCGGGCCAAATAAAAAGGACAGGAATATGGCGGACGAGCAACAACTTAAATTGTTCCTGTCCGGCGATGTGATGACGGGCAGAGGCATCGATCAGATTCTGCCGTTCCCTGGTTCAGCCGAGCTCCACGAGCGAGCCATATGTGGCAGATGTCACCGAATATGTAAGGCTGGCAGAGCGCGCAAGCGGGCCGATTCCGAAATCAGTCGATCCTGGCTATATCTGGGGTGACGCCCGCAAAGTCTGGAACGACACCAAACCGGACTCGGTATCGTCAATCTTGAGACCAGCATCACAGTCAGCAGCGATTTTTGGCCATCTAAAGGTATTCATTACCGCATGCACCCACGGAATGTGCCATGCCTGACTACGGCGGGCATCGACTGCTGCGTGCTCGCGAACAACCATATTATGGATTGGGGCTATGCCGGTCTTGCGGAGACACTGGTGACACTTCGAAGTGCCGGTTTACCGACAGTTGGCGCCGGCAAGAATATCGATGAGGCGATTTCGCCAGCCCGGATTCCCATCGAAGGTAAAGGGAATGTGCTGGTATTCGGATTCGCAGACGGTTCGTGCGGGGTTCCGGACAGCTGGCGGGCTGGCGAAAATCGAGCTGGCGTTAATCTTTTGAGCGATCTGTCCGCAAGAACGACACGACGTGTCGCGAAACGGATTCGAGCGCTGAAAAAAACAGACGATACCATCGTCGCATGAATCCATTGGGGCGGCAACTGGGGTCACCGCGTGCCGGCCGAGCAACGCGAGTTCGCTCACTGTCTCATTGACGATGGCGGTGTGGATATCGTACATGGGCATTCGTCCCATCATCCAAAAGCCATCGAGATCCGGCGAGGCGAGGGGATCATCTATGGCTGCGGCGACTTTCTGAACGATTATGAGGGAATTGGCGGGTATGAGCACTATCGCCCCTGGCTGGCGCTGATGTACATCGTGACCATGAGCCTGCCGTCCCGTGAAATCTCAAAATTTGAGATTGTGCCGTTGTACATTCGGCGAATGCAGCTGTCGCATGCAAGCCCCGACGATCGCCAGTGGCTTACTGAGACGTTGAACACCGTTAGCCAGGATTTTTCGGCACGATTCGATATCGGCGAGGATCATCGAGTATTGGTCAGCCCGGCCTCTTCCTGAGATATCCGCCAACTGTTATCGACGCCGAATCCGGGCGCTCTATCCTTTGACGCAGATCATCGGTCGGAGGCGGCAGACTTTTCTCGCCAGGCCTGAGCGTTCAGCCAAATCGACTATGCTGCTGACATCCTTGTAAGCTTCCGGTGCTTCCTCGGCGACACCCCGGTCGGATGGGCTACGGATGAGAATACCCTGTTGCGCCAGCTCATCCACAACCTGTCTGCCACGCCATCGTTTTCGCGCCTGATTTCGGCTCATCGCGCGTCCGGCCCCGTGGCAGGCAGAACTAAAAGAAAGCCTCTCTCCTGTCTCGGTACCGGCAAGAACATATGACGAGGTTCCCATAGAGCCGCCGATGAAGACCGGTTGGCCGACTGTCGTGAACTCCGCTGGCACACCTTCGGAATCCGGCCCCAGTGCCCGAGTTGCACCTTTACGGTGTACGTGCAGCAATCGGCTCCTGCCATTGCTGACATGGCGCTCTTCCTTGCAAATATTGTGTGAGACGTCGTACACGAGTTTGAGCATTGCATCAGGAAAGAACGCCGAAAACACCTTACGCGTCAGGTGTGTCAATATCTGCCTGTTTGCCAGCGCACAATTGACGGCTGCGCGCATAGCGCCCAAATATCGCTGCCCAAGATCCGAAGATATCGGCGCGCAAGCCAGCTCCCGGTCGGGGAGTTCGATGCCGAATTCGGCAGCTGAAATTACCATCTCGCGCAGGTATTCCGTGCCGACCTGATGGCCAAGACCACGCGATCCACAGTGGATGCTGATGACCGCGTCCCCTTCGTGAAGTCCGTAGACTTCAGCGATGTGCGCGTCATAAAGTTCGCTGACGTACTGTATTTCCAGGTAATGATTCCCGGAACCGAGCGTACCCATTTCGTTACGCTGACGGCGTCTGGCCTGTGCGGAGATAGCCGCAGGAACAGCGCCGGCCTGACGGCCATTTTCCTCGATATGCTCAAGATCGTTGGGCACTCCGTACCCCTGGGCAACGGCCCACTGCGCGCCGCCCGCCAACATTTCATCCATCTCGGTATCGTTGAGGCGAATGTCGCCGGTACTCCCGACCCCGGCCGGAATACTTCCAGCCAGTTGGTTTGCCAACACCGTTTGCACGGCCTGGATATTCTGCCGCGACAGGCCGGTGTGAATCAGGCGCACACCGCAGGAGATGTCGAATCCCACTCCACCGGCAGAAATCACACCGCCTTCATCCTTGTCGAACGCCGCCACGCCGCCAATGGGGAAACCATAGCCCCAATGTGCATCCGGCATGACAAGGGCGCTCTTGACGATACCGGGCAGTCGGCAAACATTGCAGATCTGTTCGTAAACCTTGTCGCCCATATCTTCAATCAGAGTGCGATCGGCAAATATGATCGCCGGAACCCGCATGCTCCCGGTGGCCGGTACGCGCCATCGGTTCTCGTCGAGCTGTTCCAGATTACTGGTATCCATTTCTAATTCTCGCTATTTGTCGTTATCGGTTCACCAACAGCTTGCTAAGCATCTACCACGCACTGGACAGCCCATCCCTCATTGGTCTGAGTTACGGCCAGTGCGGTATACGTGGCACCCTTTACCTCGACAGCAGGGTGATGTTTTGATCGGTTAACCGGTTCGCCTGAAACTTGCGCCCGCAATTCACCGTCTCTTATCGATACATCAAAATTGCTGAAGAGCATCTTTCTGACTGCCATCTCGTAAATCAGCATGTTGAGCCAGTCCACCAGCAATATTTCGTCGCTCGGCGCCTGACAACGCAGACTGACAGTTTCTTTGGCTGCCACCGAGCATGGATCGGTAATCGCTGCGGTAAGCGCAAGCCCAATAGCCTCAAATGCGCGAGCCCTATCGATTCCGGTGCCACGCAACCCGAGATCTGCATCATGAGGAAAATGGGACCAGCTCATGCAATACTCCCGGCCTGTTAGCGCCATCGCACTGCAGTAATTTCGCAAGAACTGAAAAGACTGTATCGCAATCTGATCCATCACGAAATCTGCAGAAATACCTACCTACCCGGCCATCATGCAAGGACCGCCGCAAATCGGTCACCATCAGGGCGCCCTTGTATTAGGTACTTTTGCGAATACAAAGTTTGTCGCCTTTAGTATTAGGATCAGTTCTTTCTGATCATACTGGAGGACGGCATGGCAACCTGTGAAACCTGTGGCAATGCGTATGAAGATACGTTTCAGGTAACGATGAAAGGACTCAGTTATGATTTCGATTCCTTCGAATGCGCTATCCACGCGCTGGCGCCGGCGTGTAAGCATTGCGGCTGTCGCGTCCTGGGCCATGGCGTGCAGAACGACGACATAGTGTTCTGCTGCGTACACTGTGCCTCGGAGGCCGGCGTCAAGGGTCTCATAGACCATACGCTGACCGAGTAACAGGGCCTTTTCGATAGGTGCCCCATAGTGGTATTGAACATAGCGATAATCGCGACTGCTTAGAGTGTGCTTCCGCGATGAACACGCCTATTCAGAGAAATGAATCGGACATCCCTGTCGGCGATGCGGTGCTAAAGGGATGGCTCGAAGTTCCAGCCGGATCCAGGGGCATTGTCGTATTTGTGCACGGTAGCGGCAGTAGTCGTTTTAGCGTACGGAATAATTCTGTCGCCAAATACCTGCGCGAAGAGTGCTTGGGGACTCTCCTGTTCGATCTGTTGACGAGCGATGAAGAACGCATCGACTCCGTCACCCGCGAATATCGCTTTGACATTCCATTGCTGAGCCAGCGTCTGTCAAACGCAGTCGACTGGTTGAGCAAGCAATCCGCAGCAGCTGATCTCGCGGTGAGCTTGTTTGGTTCCAGCACGGGCGCTGCGGCCGCGTTGATTGTAGCTGCGAAGACGCCCAATCAGGTTGCCGCTGTCGTATCGCGTGGCGGACGAGTCGACCTGGCTGGCGACTATCTCGCTAAGGTCGAGGCTCCAACTCTGATGATCGTCGGTGGCGTCGATTACGAGGTTCTCAGGCTCAACACGGATGCGAAGGAACAGATGCACGCCAATGCGCAAATCGCCGTCGTCGACCAGGCGTCGCACCTGTTTGAAGAGCCTGGAACCCTGGAACAGGTTGCGAGCCTAGCTCGGGATTGGTTCGTCAAATACCTGGCTCATCGTCCCATTGGGTAAGTACATGGAGATTCCGTACAGTTGGCTGTATTCGGATGCGTTTCGTAGTGCTCGCCATCAACTGCAGGATTAGACAAAGATTCAGCGCAAACAGGTCAAAAGCCACGAAAGCTCTGCGAAACAGGAATTCAGAGCCAGATCAGGCCAACAAGACAGTAAATTCAGTAGTTGTCCGAATTTGCTTGTCATATAGACCCCCATAATAAAGTATTGCACCGAATCTTCGTTGTGGGACAGACGCAGAGTGGCAAACGATAAGTCATCCGAGAACACGCCACGACCGCGCGACGACAACATCCGCTGGTACTCAGTTGATCTCAACCAGGTGGTTGAGACACTGCAAACGGACAAGCATCGTGGCTTGAACAACGACCAGGTTGCCGAGAGACTTCAGCGATTCGGCCCCAATGCCCTGGTCACAATGGGCAAGGAACCCTGGTATCGCATATTTGCACGCCAGTTTACTAATGCCCTGGTCGTCATCCTTATTGTTGCCGCTTTGATTTCGCTGCAGCTTGGCGACCTTGCGGACGCAGTCACTATCCTGGTTATCATGGTCTTTAATGGTGCGCTCGGCTTTACGCAGGAATGGCGGGCTGAACGGGCTATCGATGCACTGAAGAAGATGCTCGAACCGCGGTGTATGGTCATTCGCAGCAACCAGCAGCTATTCGTCGATGCCACGCAACTGGTGCCCCGACCAGGATTCGAACCTGGGACCTTCCGCTTAGGAGGCGGACGCTCTATCCAGCTGAGCTACCGGGGCGAATTGTTGTGCTTTCGATAAACTTTATCAGGTTCTGCGACCGCAGCGCTTTGCGCTGCGAGTGATCGCCTGGTCTGCTAATCATAGCCAATGTTGGCGGAAAACAAGCGAAAAAAATCCGGGAGATCCCGGATTTCCTCAAAAGTGGTGGAGCCGAGCGGGATCGAACCGCCGACCTCTGCATTGCGAAGGCAAAATCGGCCCTTTTGCCGCCTTATATTGTCACTGTAAGTTCATGTTTTACGTACACAGTTGTATACCGCTATCCATAAGTGTATACTCATTTTGCACTTATAAGCGCACTTACCGATTCGAATCATGGGGTACCCGGGAGATCCCGTCGTGGCAAACGCAAACACTTACCGAAACACTTACCGACCCCAGCCCATTCGCCTGGCACTCATTCGTGCACTGGTGAAGGCAAGACCGCCGGAGACGCCGCGTGAGATTCGCGACAAGGCTGCACACCTGATTCTTCGACATCAGCCATCGGGCTATCTCGGCTTATACGTCGAACTCGGGCGCGGCAAGCGGGAGCGACTGTGCGATGCATCAGCGATTGTTGACGCGAATTCGAAGCTCACTCTCAAGCAGGTGAAGGTCGCGGCAGAGCGCAAGCGATCGCAACATGCCGACGGTCGAAGCTTTTCTGCTGAGCGGCGCGCTGAGCGCTGCACTCCGACGTTGACCGCGTATCTCGATGACAGCTACGGCCCGTGGGTCGTGCAGAATCGACGCAGTGGCAGCAACACGCTCGAGCGCCTCAAGTCCTGTTTCGAGGATCATCTTGGCAAGCTCAAGCTGACAGATATCACGTTGGCAAAACTCGAGACCTGGCGAGCCGCGCGCCAGCGCAAAGGCGTCAAAGCCGATACGATCAATCGTGATATTGCCGCCCTTCGCGCCGCGATTTCGCGTGCGGTGAAACTTGGCATCATCAAGGAAAACCCGATCGCAGATGTCGAGATGTCGGAAGTCGATCGTCATCGGCGGGTCGTTCGCGCGTTGGTCGCGAACGAGAAGGCGAAACTGCTCGAGGCGCTTAAAGAGCGTGATGAACAGAAACGACAGGAGCGCGCCAGTGCAAACAAATGGCGTCAGGAACGCCGCTACGAATCACTGCCAACAATAGGGCGGTTTTCTGACGTGTTGACGCCGGCAGTCATCGTGTCTCTCGAGACAGGACTGCGCCGGGGTGAGTTGTTTTCAGCACAGTGGCCGTCTGTCGATTTCGAAAACAAGACATTGCGGGTAGAAGGTGCAACGGCCAAGACGTTCGAAACCCGCGAGATCCCGCTCAACGATTTCGCGCACAAGACACTGAGAGACTGGTGGCTGCAGTGCGGACAGCCCAAGCAGGGATATGTGTTCACGCTCGATGGCGGGCGCATCGGCGATCTCAAAAAGAGCTTCGGTACGACACTCAAGGCAGCTGGCATAGAGTACGTCAACGCGCGCGGCGAGCGCGCGACCTGGCACTCGCTGCGGCACACATTTGGCTCGCTACTGGGCGCCGCCAACGTGGACCCGACGACGTTGAAGCATCTGATGGGTCACGCAAATCTCGCGACCACGCAGCGTTATCTGCACACCGATGAGGAGCGCAAGCGCGAAGCGGTCGCATTGCTTCAAAAGGCTATTGACGCATCGTGACGGACGATGAGTACACATTGCATGCGAGTGCCTGGCTTCAACCGGTGATCGAGCAGCTACTCGAGCGTCCTGTCGCGGCTCAAAGATGGCGTGCGCTGCGCAACCCGATAGACCGCGCATTGAGCGAACGGGCCGCAGGCTCCGGGGTGTCCAAACAGCAGACACTGCGTAGCATGGCACGGGCAGCAATCTTACTCACACTCAACGAATTAAAAGTGCCGGCCCGACTTTTCGATCCTGACGAGCCGATGGCACCTCGGGCTCAAAAATATGTACTGGAGCACGTCCGTTCGCGTGTCAATAATCTTGTGACCGAGGATCTCCTTGGCCCCGGCTGGCGTCATCCTGTCGGATCGCAGGACGACTCCGAACCTGTTGCCGAGTATTCGCTGCAGGATGAGTTAGAGATTGAGTCCGAACTTCGGTGGGTCCTTGACGAACTTCAGGATGACGAACAGGATCTCATCCTCGGCCAGTATCTCGGAGAAAGCTGGGCTGAGATCGGCGAGCGCCTCGATAAGAGCGAGTCATCTCTTTGGATGCGATGGGCTCGACTGAAAAAACGACTGATCTCCAAACTTCAAAAATAGTTGTTAGATATCGCCGACCTCAGCGGACTAGAGATAAAGCTAGTCTTTGAGGAATGACGGATGTCTTCTTACAGAATCGCTCTTGTCGAGAGCATCGATGATGGCAGCGGCCAATCAGGATCCCGCGTAGTCGGCATACTCACCGACCCCGAGCTTTGCCGCTGCGCGCTCGAACGACTCATCACTCGTCGCGAAACCGAACTACACCGCCTCCGAAGGCTCGATAGGAAAAACTCACGCAGTAGTCGTGATGGCTAAACGCAAGAAAAGAAAAAAACGGGTTCGGCCAGCCCATCCTTACGCCATCTCATACTCGGCAGATGAGGCTGCGAAGGTAATCGGTGTATCACGTGCATTTGTTTACGATCTCATGACGGAGGGGAAGCTGCAGAGCATCAAATTGAAAGGCAAGCGCCTCATCGCTCGATCAGCCCTCGAAAAGTTGATCTCAGAGGCAGCCGAGGAAACCTGAATGCGCAAACGCGCCGGTGGCCGGCCGACGCGCTTGCTTGTGTTCCATAGCAAAAGGGAGCTGGAACAAGTTGGACAGTATAACCCAATCAGTCAGTGGTCACTGCGTGCGATTGCTGGCTCGCAATTGTTTGGCCTGTGGGCGTCATCAAGGCCACACCGAAATTTGTAGCGCCTGTCGAATCCTCTCGATGGCGCTCAATCACCTGCGGCACGCTTAAAGCCGTCGGCCCGCAAATGATTGACACGCTTTTGAGCTCTCTCGATGGCGTTCGCGAGACGGGTAGAGACCGGTGGCTCGCCAGGTGTCCGGCCCACGATGACCGCAATCCGTCTTTGTCGATTCGCAACGTCGATGACCGGCTTCTCATCCATTGCTTTGCCGGCTGCGATTCCATCGATGTTTTGCATGCTGTTGGCCTAGAGCTTTGCGACCTTTTCACGGATAGCCCTAAGCATCAGCGACGCCCGTCAAAGTCTCGGATACCAGCAAGGGATGCGCTCGCCACGCTGGACCATGAGTCGCTTGTTGTCGCTATTATCGGCGCCGACTTTCTCGAGCAAAAAGAGATTGATGAGCCGACATGGGATCGTCTCGAACAAGCGGTAAACCGTATCAACTCGACACGCGCCAGATGCGCACCTGCGCGGACATGAGCGAGCAGCTCGATCGAAACCTTCGGCTGGTCGGCGAACTGCCGACCGATGGCGACGAACTATTCAATATTATTGAGCAGTATCTCAGTCGCTTCGTAGCATATCCGTCTGAGGACGCCAAGGTTGCTCACACGCTTTGGATCGTTCACACGCACTGTATGAACGAATGGGAGTCCACGCCGAGGATTGCTTTCTTATCGCCAGAACCTGCAAGCGGCAAGACCCGCGCTATGGAGATAACCGAGACACTGGTTCCGCGTCCTGTGGAGGCAGTGAACACAACCCCGGCCTACCTATTCCGTAAGGTGTCGGACCCTGACGGTCTACCGACAATTCTTTATGACGAAATCGACACGTTGTTCGGGCCGCGAGCGAAAGACAACGAAGAAATCCGCGGCATGTTGAATGCCGGGCATCGCCGTGGAGCGATGGCAGGGCGCTGCGTCGTCCACGGAAAGACGATTATGACTGAAGAACTGCCGGCTTATTGTGCGGTCGCCCTGGCCGGACTTGGTAGCGTTCCTGACACTATTTTGAGCCGGTCCGTTGTGATTCGAATGCGTCGCCGCACAGCCAACGAAGATATAGAGCCGTACCGACGTCGATTGCATTCGCCAACAGGGCATGCGCTGCGAGACAGGCTTGCGGCATGGGCTGAACAGTTCCGCCTGGAAAATTATCCTGACATGCCGCCAGATGTTGAGGACCGTGATGCCGATGTCTGGGAGGCGCTGATCGCGGTCGCTGATGCTGCGGGCGAAAAGTGGCCGAATCGGGCTCGTGTTGCGGCTGTTGCACTTGTTGCACTTGCTAAGGAGAGCACACCCAGCCTGGGCATACGGCTTCTGAATGACATTCGGGAGATATTTGGTGATGCCGATCAGCTTGCTACTGAAACCATATTACAGCGTTTGAATGATATAGAAGAAGGACCGTGGTCCGATTTGAAGGGCAAGCCGCTGGATCCACGCCGCCTAGCAAGCTATCTGCGGCCTTACGGTATCAAGTCCAAGACCGTCCGGATAAGCACCTCAACACTCAGGGGTTATGCGAGAGAAGACCTGTCAGATGCTTGGGAACGGTACTTGGAAGTGCCTGCCAATAGGTCCGCAACATCCGCAACATCCGCAACAGAACCGGTGGACAAGGAACTATGTAGATGACGAACACTGAATTGCGCGAACTAACCCCGGATGCAGAGGGCCCACCGATTCCTGATCAACGTAGTGATCTCGATGCGTTTATCGCAGACGTGACTGCCCGATATGACGTGACTGGAATTTATCTATTTGGGAGCCGTGGTGGTGGCGCGAAGGACGCAAGAGACGAAAGCGATTGGGACATCCTGGTATATGTTGAGCACGGGGCCGAAAGTCTGATCTGTGATCTGATGTTACAGAGACACTTTGGCGAGTTCCTTGATCTGTTCGCAATGAATCATCCCGGCCATTGGCACTATCCGCCATGGACAACAGTGGACGGAATGCGCGGATGGTTTCCGGAGTCTCCCCCAGAGATTGAAGCAGATCTGCAATGTGTCTGGGAATCCACAGCGAAATAGAAAATGAATAGTCATGATGGCGATGGACAGCAACCATTACACACGTCGGCGAAGTGCGAACTGGCGTCATCCGCCTTGGCCTCGAACTTGAAAATCCGGAGGTCTTTGACGGTGACGTGTGAACAGTTGCACACAGTGTGCACCCCGTTGAAGGATTCCCCCATACGCGCGCGTAATAGAGCGAACGTCAGAAAGTGGTTCACAGTATTCACAACTGTTCACAGATTGCCCGCCTGTACAAATTTCTCACTCGATTCGGCCTTTCTCAGCGCTACCCTGCAGGCCTCATTTGCCTTGGTAACGCAGCGCGCCTAGTCGCGTAGACCAGTGTTTACAATACTTCCATGGTACTCTGGTTCTCCTAAGTGCATATATAAGTGACCGGATAATGGAAAGCGGTAGCAACCAGTCCGCCCGCAAGAAGCCGTCAAAAGAGACCCGCCAGCAGTACGCAAGGTCCCGAATTACGAACGGGCGGGACCTGCTGCCTGGGCTCGACCTGCGATCGACCTGGGCGCGCCGCATGCGCGATCTGATCGAACTGCATGTGGACGACATTGGCGGCGTAGAAGTCACGTCAGAGGCGCAGCGTTCTCTGATTCGCCGTATTGCCGTGCTCGAGGTTGAGGCCGAGTACCTGGAAACCGAGTTCGCTAAGCGTTCGGCAAGTGGCAAGCAATACGACCTGTACTTGCGTGTCGTCGGTGTCCTTAAGCGACTTTATGAGCTCGTAGGTATTGAGCGCGTAGCCCGCGACGTGACGCCCAGCTTGCAGGACTATCTCGCAGCAAATCATGGGGAGCCCGATGGGAGCCCGTGAACGCAACAAGGGCGCCCGAGGTGAGCGCGAGTTGGCGGCCTGGCTTACGGAGAGCGGCTACCCCGCGCGTCGCGGCCGGCAGTTCTCAGGCAGTCCAGAAAGCCCGGACGTTGTTTGCTCCGGCGTTCCTTTCCACTTCGAGTGCAAGCGCACTGAGCGCATACGGCTATACGATGCGATGGCCCAGGCGATCACCGATGCCGGTGACAAGGTTCCTGTGGTCGCCCATCGTCGCAACCGCGGCGAGTGGCTTGCCGTGCTTCGACTTGACGATCTGATCAGTCTGGCGGAGATGTCATGACAGATGTACGGCAGTGGATGACCGACCCCGCTCTGCTGGGCAAGACGTTCTGCGGTGAGTCCTGGGCCGCCTGGCGGGCCCTGCTGTCTGGATTCGACGGCCTGCCGCTGTCCAATGATGAAGCCGCTGTATTGCGCGACCTTACCGGCCGAGAGCCGCCCCAGACCGCCCTCGAGGAGCTGTGGCTCGTCGTCGGCCGGCGTGGCGGCAAGTCCATCATTTCGGCGCTTTTGGCCGTCATCGTCGCGGTTACGTTCGAAGCTTTGGGCCGTCTGGCTGTGGGAGAGGTTGCAACGGTGATGGTCATCGCCGAAGACCGGAAGCAAGCGCGCACGGTTTATCGCTACATCGCCGGTCTACTGCATTCTTGCCCAATGCTCAAGCGCCTGATCAAAACGGAGCGCGATGACTCAATTGAATTGACGAACCGAGTCGTCATCGAGGTACACACGGCATCATTCCGGACGGTCCGTGGTTATACGTTGCTTGTGGTCATTGTCGATGAAGTTGCGTTTTGGTTCAGCGATGGTGCCAACCCGGATGCCGAGATCGTCTCCGCATTGCGCCCGGGACTCGGTACGCTCGGCGGTCGTCTGATTGGGCTTTCGAGTCCCTACGCTCGTCGTGGCGTACTCTGGGAAACTTACCGCCAGCACTACGGTAAGGACGGACCGATTCTCGTCGCCAAGGCGCCGACACGGACGATGAACCCGACATTCCCGCAGCACATCATCGACAAGGCGCTTGAGCACGATGAACCACGGGCCCGGGCGGAATACCTGGTAGAGTTCCGGACCGATATTGAGACGTTTGTGCCGCGTGAAGTGGTCGAGGCGTGTATCGAGCCCGGTTGTCGAGAACTGGGGCCCATCGCCAACCTTGGTTACTTCGCGTTCGTGGACCCGTCCGGCGGGTCGTCGGACTCGATGACGCTGGCAATCGCACACAATGAAGACGGTGTAGGTGTCCTGGACGCGGTTCGCGAAAGACGACCACCGTTCAGTCCTGAGGCGGTTGTCGAAGAGTTCTCCGAATTGATTCGCAGTTATCGCTTGAGTTCCGTAATGGGTGATCGATACGCCGGCGAGTGGCCGCGCGAACGGTTTCGCGAGCACGGCATTCACTATCGGGTTGCGGACCGGACGAAGTCACAGTATTACTCGGCGCTGTTGCCGATCCTGAATAGCGGGAAGGCGCGATTACTCGATAACGATCGCCTTGTGAATCAGTTAATTTTACTTGAGCGACGAGTCAGTCGCGGTGGCAAAGACTCCATCGACCATCCACCGAAAGGCCATGACGATGTTGCCAACGCTGTTGCAGGCGCATTGGTAGGCGTCACGGCCTGGCATCGGCCGAGTTGGGGGGTCGTTGGTTATCTAGACGGACCCAAATTGCCGCCGGCAGAGAGTATCTCAATATGATTGACAGTAGAACCGCTGAGGCTGATATGCGCATCGGCGCCAGGTGCCGGAAATACGCAGCCGAGAACGGGTTCACCTTGCGGCCGAAGCCAACGCTTGCTCGCGCCTTGCTTGATCGAGCGGCACGATGCCGAGAATGACCCAACCCAAAGCAGACCAGATGCTGTACCGGGCATCACGGAAATATACGCCAAATGAATGTATTGGTGTTCGCAAGGAAGTCGTAACTGGCGACCCCGATCATAAGATGATATCGACTAGCTTCGTAGAACGGCAAAACCTGACAATGAGAATGTCAATGCGGCGCTTCGCACGGCTGAGCAACGCTTTTTCAAAAAAGGTCGAAAACCACATGCACGCAATTAGCCTGCACTTCATGTATTACAACTTTGGCCGCATCCACCAGACGCTAAAAGTAACTCCGGCAATGGCTGCTGGTGTCTCGGATCATGTTTGGTCTTTGGAAGAGATTGCAGCCCTAGTACCGGAGCCGGTAGCTAAGAAGCGTGGCCCCTATAGTAAACGTGAATCGTGTATTTCGAGTTGACAGAGTATTAACAGTTATGTATATAATCACACACTAGCCCCCCGTTGGACTTGGCCGAAAGGTCCCCTTCGGGGTTTTTTATGGGCTGCATAAACAATGAACGAGACTGGAAAACCATTATACGCAATAGGCTTCATTGACGGCCAAAATCTTTACCGACATGCAAAAGAAGCATTTGGCCACCATCATCCGAACTACGATCCATTGAAACTCCACCAAGCCGTGTGTGACAGGCATAGCTGGACACCAACTTTAGTAAGATTCTACTCGGGTATTCCAAGCCAAAAATACAGTCCTATGTGGGCGGCCTACTGGAGTAATCGAGTTATTGCGCTCAAGCGTACTGGTATTCATGTAACGACCCGCCCAATCCGTTACCGTCAGGAGCGTATTCTCTTGGCTGATGGTTCAGAGCAGATTGTGCCTACTCCACAGGAAAAAGGAATCGATGTTCGACTTGCGCTCGACATAGTCCGCCTCGCCCGGCAACGGAATTATGATGTTGCAGTGATCTACAGCCAGGACCAAGATTTGGCAGAAGTGGTTGACGAGGTTAGGGCCATCGCAATGGAGCAAGATCGGACGATTACGATTGCTTGCGCGTTTCCGTCTGGGCCAAACGCCACATCAGAACGTGGTGTCAATAACACGCAATGGTTCAAGATGGACGAGGCTTTTTACAACGCTTGTCTTGATCATCGTGACTACCGGTCAAAAATCTAAATTCAAACTGAGCCACTACCGAAAAATTCCATGCGTTGGGCTGGGACGAACAAATTACGGCTATTCGACGAATGGCGGCCGAAGGTAACGGGGACCATACGATCGCATGTGCGACAGGATTGTTGGTCGAGCTCATTCGCCAGGTGTTGGCAAAGGGTGCGGCATGAAGTCAAGTTCGGCCAATACTCACGCTGGATATCGTGCCGGCGACGCGCATCCGACTTGCCGGAAAATGCCACATCAACGGAAGGTCGGGAAACCGCCCGCTACCCATTCCGCAATCCCGGGCGCCCCTCCAAAAACGGTCGCAGTACGGGAACAGTTTCTTGTCCGCAGGCCTCACGCGCTGCCAGGCGGAGCGCGAGCTCGCGAAAATGCTATTAACGCAGTACGCGGTGAATTGCTCTCTACCCATCTTCGGCCTGGTGGTTCAACGCCCGCTTTTGGGAAACTGCACTTGATCGACGACGCACAAATCGATCGTGTCGTAGGACTGATTCGGCAATTCAGGTTGTCGCATCGGGAGCAATACGATCTCGCGGTCGTGTTGGTCGAGCGCTTCGCGGACAAAGCCGCTGATTTCGTGATCCCTGGCCCGCGCGAATGTGGCGTGTGCGGACGCCCGTTGAAGGGCCGGAGTGACAAGCGACACTGTGATGCCACCTGTCGTCAGCGTGCGGGGCGTAAGCGAAACCCCGCCTGAAAGGGTGTCACGGCTCGGTCACGGTTACGGCCGTTGAGACCTGATTTAATAACACTGGCGAACCCGCAACGTTTTGCTGGTCACAACGAGAGGACGTGAAGTAATGCCAAACAATGGTAATGACGTTGAGATCTCGCGCCCGCTGAAACACCGTCAGGGCGTCATGGTGGTCCGGTCCAACGGGACGCGCAAGGTCATCGGTGACGGTTCGCCATTCACGCAGAGTGAATACGTCATGCTCCAGGGCGGCTATGTGGAGTCGACCACACCGCGCCTGAAATTCAATCAAGACGAGCAAGCTGAGCTTGAGCAAGCCAAGGTTCGCCTGGAGCGCGCGAGCGGGCTGGTCGATCAACTGTACGCCGAGGGTAACCGGTTGTCGGCAGAAATGAAGGCGGCATGCCATAGCGCCGATCCGTATAGCCAGAGAAGGCTCACTGATCGGGAGCAGGACCGCATCCGTAATCTTGAAGCACAAGCCCATGAGCTAACCGGCCGCATTGACGAAGCGCGCGAACTGGAGAAATCCGCGCTGATCGAGAGCAATGCCACTCAACGGCGGGTGATTGCTGCAGTACGAGCGCGGCAATTTCCTCCAACTTTCCACCATCCGAAGTTATCAACTGCCGAGCGCTTGGCCAACCTCGAGGAAGGAAAATGACGACCGCTGAAAAATGGCGCCAGGCGGCCATCGACTGTGTGGATCTTTACGGCGGCACGGTCGCCGAGTATCTCGCTGCAGTGCCCGGCATCGAGCGTAAAATGCTGCGCGTGAACCACCCGGGCCGCAAGTATGAATTGGGCGGTATCGACGACACGCTTTCGCAGCTCGAAGCTGGGCTGACCCGGCTCGAACGGTTCGTGCCACAGGCGAGCGTTTCCGATCGACGGCGCATCCGTCGAGTGGTCAAGGACGCGCTGGGCATACTTAGCGCCTGGTTGGGCAACGACCCGGTCGATATCGCTCAGCAGATTGCGGTCGCATTTATGGACACGCCGGAAGGATCCGAGCGCTACAAGTCCATTGCTGCGCCAGGTTGGATTGTCGATCTGTCGCAGGAGGTCGCGCACGCCTGCGGATTGACCGCGCCGCAGGTGAAACTATTTCGGCGCGCTCGATTCGACGAAGCAGCAGACTTTAAGCAGGTGGTCGGACTGACTGGAACGTGCAAACCGAACTACCAAGAGATTTACATTCGTGACGGCCTGTCAAAATATGAAACCGCAATCACTGTAGGGCACGAAATTTATCATCTGTTCGAGGAAGCAAACGGGCTGACACCGAATGACGCGCCCGCGGAGCGGTACGGTCTACGGGTTGCCGAGTCGATCTACGGGTCGTTTGCCTGAACTGGAGCTGAGCCATGAGCACTCAACGACTTAGAGCCCGGCTTAATCGCCTCACCGACTTCGCCGGCGGCCCACCGCGTCTGCCGTTTCTCGTCATCGAACGGAGAGTGGTGCAACGAGACAAAGACGGCCAGCTGTGGAGTAGGCCATACCGGCGCTGCGTGATCGGAGGACCGACGAAAATGCTCGCCGGCGACTGGCAGCGATGGGATGAACCTGACAAGGATACGACATGAAATTTGCGACCCGACAAAGCCGTGATGGCGTTATCGCCGAAGGCGCGACGATTGTAACGTTTACTGATCGAGCGGCTGCCGAGGCGTGGCTACTCGCCGGTCATTCTGCCGGCTTGTATCCGCGGATCAGCGCGGGCCGTTTCAAGGGCCACTGGCGCCGCACCGATACCCCGGGCCCGATCGAAGCAGGGCCGGCATGCGCACCCTTCAACTCGAGTCAGATCGAGACAAAAGGCCCAGGCGAGCACGTTGGCAACTTTTTCGGCCATACGCCAACCGAGGAGATTCTGGTACTTATCGACGAGCCCCCTTGCTGACCTTCATGTCTGATAACGTTTGTGTGGTGTCGCCGGGTGACCGCACACACTTGCGCCTTGACCGCCAGAATTTCATCACCCGACAGGCAGTTGCCAGACCAATTGCTGACGGTTAGTTTTGGTCGAATCTACTCTTTTGCAGGACGCGACCGAAATGCCGCCGCATGGGTTCGACGCGAGGCTGACGCCTAAACGGAGTGCAATGGCGGAGTTTTCTTTTTTGCCGGCGGGCCCTGGCATTTAGTGAGAGCGACTTCGTAGCCTAGATCCTCAAGCACACGGATCGCGCCATTCCTCCTCGCTGTATTGTCTCGGATCTTGAACAGATCGTTGTCCAAGCTCTTCAGTGCCGGCGAGCGCTTTGCTCGTTCCCGGTATGCCTTTTGTCGGCAGGCCCTAGAACAGTATCGAGGCCGTCTCCCGAGCGCGGAAAGCTCAAATCGACGACGGCAAACCGGACATTTTTTTGAGCTTTTCATAACGATATTCGTCACGTTATCAAATGTGTTATGAAAATGCAGCAAAAACACTTTGTTCTTGACGGTTTTTTGAAACGATAGCCGGGTGTCTCACGCCGCCGTCCACAAAACCACTGACAGCCCGTGGCTCTGGGTCCGTGAGCGCGACGGGCTCTTTACCCAGGTGCGATTGCTCAGGTTAGGCCGGACAGTCGGTATTCATCGCTACAGCAGCATACTGACCCGTTTGCGCGTCTGGCGAAGAAAAAGACTGCCTGAGATGGCCTGTAAGCGATGATCTCGACCGGACCCATAGGATGATACCCCGACAGTCCAGCTCCAAAAGATCGGTCGTGTCGCACGACCGAACCTAAAACACTTGCGTCGCTCGGTATCACGCGGTCACGAGATAGTACCGCGTCAACCTTAACCGACCTCGGCCAAGAGCAGACCTTCAATCAACCAATAAAGCGCTGTGCTGACAGGCAGCTTTCGGCCAGGAGCATTAGTAATCGGGCGGGCCAATACAGGCTTAGCTCCCAGTAGGATAGTCACACACGTCCAAGCGGGAGAACACCATGAATTACTATGCAGCACTCGACGTTTCACTACGCAGCGTAAACCTCTGTGTCATCGATGATAAGGGAAAGATCAAGGCAGAGACCAAACTGGACTCTGAAGTCGAAGACATTGCCGGTTATTTACAAGATCTCGATGTCGAGATCTCAAGCGTTGGCTTAGAAGCCGGCACGCTCACCCAGTATCTGACCTATGGCCTGCAATCAGCAGGCTTCGAAGTCATCTGCATGGAATCGAGGCAAGTCAAAGCCGCACTGTCGGCGATGCGCAACAAGACCGATAAAAACGATGCCCGGGGTATCGCACAGGTCCTGCGCTCGGGCTGGTACAGCCGGGTACACGTGAAGAGCCTGGCCAGTCATCACATCCGGTTACTGCTGTCTTCTCGTAAAGCCGTGCTCAGTAAATGTATTGATTTGGAGAATGAAATCCGTGGCCTGTTCAAGGTGTTTGGCATCAAGCTGCCACCAAAGCTCGGCCATGGCGCCTTCGATAAAGCGGTGCGCGAAACCATCGAGGCCGATAGCGCACTGGCTCACGCCTTGTTACCGCTGCTCGAGGCCAGACTGGTGCTGTATCACACCTTTCGTGTGCTGGATAACCGTACCCGCAATATGGCGCTGCGTGATCCTGTGTGTCAGCGACTGATGAGTACACCAGGAGTGGGTTACGTCACTGCGCTGACTTTCAAAGCCGCGGTCGACGATCCACACCGCTTCAAACGTTCACGCACCGTGGCCGCTCACTTCGGCCTCACCCCCAGGCGCTTCCAGTCCGGTGAGGTGGATAACTCAGGTCACATCTCAAGAGCCGGTGATCGTGATGTGCGCCGTACTCTCTACACCGCCGCCAACGCCATGATGACGCGCAGCGCAAAATGGTCATCGTTAAAAGCCTGGGGGATACAGCTTGCCAAGACTCGCGGGCATCGACGCGCCGTCGTTGCGGTCGCCAGAAAACTCGCCGTCATCCTCCACCGCATGTGGCTCGATGACACCCAGTTCCGCTGGGGTACGGAGGAAGCAAGGTCATGAAATAACCGCTCACTCCAACCTCAAAAGATGCGTCCCGGCGTGGACGTGGTCTGGATGAAGCCGTGTATGTCTGCTGTGCATAAAAGCACGTCCAAGAGCTTGGCTCTCCACACCGTCCGACTTATGCCTGCAGCGGCTGGATACCACCAGTACCGACTGCGAAGAGAAGCTTGACCCACGCCAAGACGCGACCAATACAATGCCACAAAAACTGGGAGCTTGACATTAACGCCCGATTAGAGAAGCGGACATTCCAGACTGCCCCAATATGTCCCGATCAAGCTAATTGTTCGGCAGCCCAACCATTCTTCTACTATAATTAGTAGTTAACAACGATAAAGCCAAACCCGCCGAAAGACGGGGACGGAAAGCCACGGGTCCTCGCTTCCTCCGAGAAGCCACAGATGACTCCCCGAAGGACCCCAAGATCGCCGGGCTGCCGATACTGCATCGACCAAATAGGTCGCAGGAGGCGCCATGAAAATCCTACGTTTATCAACTCTTTCATTGACCTTGGCTATAGCTGTATTTGCGCTCGGCTACGCCAATCCGTCTTTCGCGGACAATGCTGACCCTAGGGAGGAATCCTAACGATGAATATTATTAAAAAGGCTCTCTATCTAACTGCTGCTTCCGGAGTTCTTGCATTTACTGGATGCGCTACTATTGTGAATGACCCGTATATTCCATTGGCATTCACCTTTGTGGATGGATCCGCCGGGAAGTGCGACTTCAGCAACAAGCGCGGAACTTGGTCATCGGAGATGCCAGCTACAAACGTTATGATTCGCCGTTCAGATGATGATCTAGTTTATGACTGCACAACCGAAGATGGTAGAGAAGCGACGGGATCCGTTCAAAGCGAAAGAGAAGGCGGAAAGACGGCGGCGAGCATCATTTTCTGGGACCTAGGCATCACGGACGCGATTACTGATAAACACAGAACCTATCAGCGTGACGTAATAATCCCTGTTACCCCTAAAGAGTCTGAGGGGTCTGACGAGCCTCAAGTTCAGGAGACTCAGGTATCGACTCAGGTATCTCCGGAGACCGAATAAAACGCTGTGTTTTTTTGGTCTGGAGATCGAGAGAGGCAACCTATTTGCCCCGTCTTCGTCCGACTTGCTGCGATGACGAGACGAACCTAAAATTAATCTTGAAGCCCTGCCCAGTGCGGGGCTTTCTTTTGTCCGCTTTGGGTCGTTAGCGGCCCCTCAGGACTCTACCATCCCAACGGCCGCTTTCGGGTGTAAAGCGGCCATTCTGGTGCCACTGTCTGACATGGTCTGAGTCCGTCCCCAGCCCTACATTTTAGGCGCGTCTGTCGCGCGATTCGATCCAGAATGCCACTTATGTCGATCTTCGAACAGCGCCTTGCGATAGCTTCAGAGGAAATCAGTCGCGCCAGAAGTCGTTGAAGCGGCCTGGCGCCAACTCGGTGTAGCGCACGGTGTGCGTAATGTTCTTGTGCCCGAGGTACTGCTGAATGCTTCGAGTGTCGTGACCGTCGTTGGCCAGCTTGTACCCGCAAGCGTGGCGTAGCATGTGCGGATGCACAGGGAATGGAATGTCGGCGACCCGGCCGGCTCTCGTTATCATCTTGCGAACCGTTGACGTGGTCACAGGGCCGCCGCGCTCGCTGGCGAATAGAAGTGCGAGACACGTCTGCGCCCGATACATGGGAAATACCAGCCTTTAATGAATGTCATGACGCCAGGCCTCGGCCCGCCATAGTTAATCCTCGATCTCGGCCACTTTTACCCATTGGCCTGGCCGGAGCAGCGTATCGTCCATAGACACGACGACGGACTTTTTGCCGTTTTTCAGGCACCGGACGGAAGCCACGCGGCCCCTGCTGTGGCGGTCGCGGTATGCTGCTCGCCGGCAGCTCGATGAGCAGTATTTTGCGTTTGGCCGGGTTCCCGACGGCATAGGTCGACCACACAACGCACAGTCGGAAGCGGGCGGCCTTTTCATCGTGTCTTTACCCGGCCCATTATCGGCGTGCCATCCCAAGTGACACCTCCTACAGCCCTGAGAGCCGCTCGAACCTCCGCCCTGGCACGAGTCCGATTCTGCGAGATAAAGCCGTCCAGAACGGACGCTGCTGTCGCTGGTTGATGATTCAGGCACCGGCGTCAGCCCTTCGGGTTATCCGCCGCCGTGCAGTAATCGGGGGGCTTGTCGGGTACTCAGCAGCTATAGACCACTACCCGACAATGAGCATCGCCGATCTTTGCGCACTGCCAGTTGCAGAAAGGTCAGCCCCCGATGCCGTCTTATTTCTTTGGGTGACTTCGCCTTTACTGTATGAGGCGGCAAACGTAATTACTGCGTGGGGGTTTGAGTACAAGGCGTCAATTATTTGGGACAAGGTTGCGCATAACGTAGGGAATTACGTTTCAGTTAGGCATGAGTTGCTGCTCATTTGCACTCGCCCTTGTACAGCGGATTGCAAGAGGATGCCGGTCACGAAGTAATTCGTTGCCTTTTTCACTTACTCGGCACTTACCGCGCTCGAGCGGCATCCGTCGCTCACAGCGAATTTCATTTAATACATTGAAATAGCTGGAGAAAAGTGGTGGAGCCGAGCGGGATCGAACCGCCGACCTCTGCATTGCGAACGCAGCGCTCTCCCAGCTGAGCTACGGCCCCATCAGGCGGCGCATTCTATCATCAGCGCCGGTTCGCCGGAAAGGCCAGGGTTTGCATGTGAGTTTCAGGGGTCTAAAATGCTCAATATGCTTGAAATTGGTGAAAAAGCGCCTGATTTCAACCTGTCTGATCAGGGCGGAAATCTCGTTACGCTGCGGGCTCTGCTCGAAAATGGCCCTGTCGTCCTGTATTTCTATCCTGCCGATTTCACCCCCGTATGTACCAAGGAAGCCTGCGTAATTCGTGATCTGCATGCGGAGCTTTCGGCAGCGGGCCTGCGCGTCGCCGGCATCAGTCCGCAAGCTCCCGACAGTCACCGCCGTTTCGCCGATAAGTACGACCTACCGTTCCTGATTTTATCTGACGAAGAAAAAATGATCATTTCCGAATATGACGTCAATGGACCGTTGGGATTTGGCGTCCGCAGGGCAACGTTTCTTATCGATCAGGATGGGATTATCCGCGACGCGGTGCTGGCTGACATACGCATCGGTCAACACGAAGAATTCATCCGTCAGGCGATCGCGCTGCAATCCTGAACGGTAAAAGCCGTCTGGCAGAGCAACGATATTCCATCGTGACCCCAGATCGATTCGAAACCTTGAAAAAAGTGTTGGCGCGTCGCCAACCCGATCTGACGATTCTGTCCGAGAATGTACACAAATCGCACAACCTCGCAGCGATCATCAGAAGCTGTGATGCCGTGGGCATATTCGCGGCGCACGCAGTATCCAACTCGCCAAAAATCCCGCGCCACCACCTGACATCAGCCGGGTCCGGCAAATAGGTGCCTGTCCATATGCACGACAATATAGACGTGGCAGTTCGCCAGCTGAAAAAAGACGGATTCAGGGTTTTGGCAGCCCACATGTCGCCGCAGGCGATCGATTACCGGTCCGCGGATTACACGAAGCCGACCGCTATATTGCTTGGCTCAGAACTGATCGGGGTCAGCGAAACGGCCAGCCGCCATGCGGATACGCACCTGAGTATCCCGATGCGTGGCCACACAGAATCGCTGAATGTTTCGGTGGCGGCTGCCCTGATCCTCTATGAAGCCATGAGACAACGGGACGCGGCCGGGTTGTACTCGGCCAGTCGTCTGGATTCGGAAACCTGGACGAACACGCTGTTCGAATGGGCTTATCCCGGAATCGCCCGATGCTTAAGACAGAAAAAGCTGCCCTATCCACCGTTATCGGACGAAGGACAAATATTGGAAAATCCTTTCAAGATCAAGAAATAACATCATAAAAACATTATAACTTATTGTTTATTCAATTATTTGTGAATTATGAACTTCGCCGTATTTGAATCTCAAGGTTTGCGCGCGGCCAAATCGCGGGATACTGACGACATACAGATCATCGTAGTCTTTTTCGGTGATCTCCGGCATCGACGTTTTCCCCCCGAGCAAATAAATAATCTCCACCAGCGTGTTGCTGTGGCCGACGACAAGGACCGTCTGGCCCCGATAGTTCCCCAAAATCTCATCAACCAAAGCCTGTGAGTCCTGCTCCCTGTAGTCGCTTACTGGCGCCCCGATATTTCGCACCAGCGGCTCGACCGTCTCAATCGAACGGCGATACTGCGATACGAAAATGTGATCCGGTCCGTTATTCACGTTCGATAGCACCATCATCCGCGCAAGATCCGCTGCCCGCCTGCGGCCGGTATCGCTCAGCCCGGGATCATCGGCCGGGGCCTCGGCCTTTTCCGCGTGCCGGACCAGAAACACTGCTGTTGTCGCGCGCGAATCGAAAAACCACCCGATCGCCAGCGCCATCACAACGAAACCCATGACCGGCATAATCAAGGGAGTAAACAGGGGCCTGCGCCGCATGGTTCTATGTGTTTTTTTCACGCCAGGTCCATCCCCGTTGCCGAAACTTAGACGTCCGGTCTGTCTATTTTCTGTTCTTCAATGACAATGTATTCGCCAGGAATAACATCGCCGGGTGAGCGTCCCTCCCGCACCGCCCGCTCTATCTGGCGCTTGATCCACCAAATACGAATGGCAAATAGGGTCGAGCCGATGACGATCATACCGGCCAGCGCGGCAAGGACGAATATGCCTAGAAAGGCCGCAAATCCCAGTGCTACCACGCTGACAATTAAGCTGACAACTTTCGCAACCGGGCCAGGCCTGCGATAGGAAATTTTGTATTGGTAGTTCATGTCATGCCTTTTTGCCGATCAAACCGAAGCATAAGGCAATTATGGCAGCGTCAAACCATCCGTGTCACCGGCTATTCATCTTTGCGCTGGTAATACCCGTCAAACCACGGCACCCAGGTATGACCTTTGTCATGCGACTGTTCGAAAAACTGCCGGACCCGGCCATCGGGTAAAGGAGTCCATGTTCCACGAAACGGAGTTTCTGACGGCGGATTAATATTGTAAAGGCGGCCTGTCAACACCATGCTGCCATTAACCATGCCACCATAAATATCGATGATGCTGCCGCCGGCGCCCACCCAGTGCTGACGCCAGCGTCTTTGACCAGGATCGTAATAGTTCATGCTGCTACCGGTATTCCCGGTTGCACTGATCCATTGCTCATACAGATAGCAACCGCGGTCTTTTCGCGTAATCGTGTTTTCGCCATATTTCACAGTTCGATCACGGTCATAGACTTCCCACTCCCCGACCCAGAAATCGAATTCCTTCGTTTTTTCTTCATATTCGCAAGGCGCCGCGTTTCTTCGAATCGCGCTCATCGCATCCGCATACCCGTCTTTGCTTGCCAGTTTGGCAAGCTCTGCATCCTGCTCGACCTCCTGCACATTGCCGAAACCCTCGCTACCGGCGAGCCGCAGCTTTTCAAGCGCCATCTCGGGCTCGTCCCGCTGAACAAACAACCGGGCCAGTTCCAGATCGACAAACATGCCGGGCACGCCTGCTTTTCTCGCCTTCTCCAGGGCATTGATGGCGGCCTGGTATTCCTCCAGGTGTCGACGGGAGACGCCAAGCCGGTAAAGGTATTGCGCGATGCCCTTGTTTTGGCTGCTCAATTCTGCATAAGAATCGGCCGCAGCCGCCCAGTCTTCTGCCTGAAAATGCTGATTCGCCTTTTGCACCAGGTCTTGCGCCATGACCGATAAGGAAAAACAGGCCAGCGCACCAGCCAGTAGATAATTCAAAAAGGTTTTTTTCATATCAGGTGCCTGTCAACTCTGCGCGACGTTATCAGAACGTAACATCAGAGCGCAGCCGGAATTCAAAGTTCATATTTCGAAAACGGGCCAGGATTTTAGCGGGCTGATTTTTCAGGTCCTCTTTCGGCCAGGAGGAGTCCTTCGTCAATCGTCACTGAATGGATAGTTGAAACTCAATGCAGTCAGTCATACATAGATCACGATGAACTGCGTCCTACTTAGCCTATCTGCCTCCCGCCGCACTGGGATCAACCATGCGTGACCGGGTTTCTACACCCATCGCGCCGCGAGGCATCAAAATCTGCATCAGTTGTCCGTCGCGAATGATCTCAACGATTACGGGCACACCTTTTTCTCCAGCACTACGCAGGTTGACCAGCTGCGCGGACGAGAAAACTCTTTCGCCGCCATAGCTCCTGATGACATCGCCCGACTGTAAGCCAGCCAGCTCAGCGGGAGACGTCTCGATGACCCTGCCGACTGTGACGCGGTTAGGGCGGCCACTGGCAAACAAATAGCGGTTGTAAGCGTCGTCGCCGAGATCGCGGCGAACGATGTCCGCGCCGCTCGGAAGGTTGTTGGATTCTTCGTAGTAACGTGGCGTATTGACCCAACCCTCCCGTCGCGCTCGGTCGTCCAATTCGATCTGCCGCATCTGTGCCCCCGCCTCACGGCGCCGTATGGTTTCGAATTGTTGTGGGGTGAAACCCGAGGCTGCCAGCCGTCCCTCGATGGCTTGCTCGATCTGGGGACCCGGTTGCTGTACGGCATTTCTTGGGTTGATCGAGAAAGCCGATTCGACGCGAGCGCGGAGGTACTGCTGCAGCTCGGTCATCTCTGACCGCACTTCTTCAAGCTGTTCTGCGAGGACGTGGCGTTCGCTGATCTCTTCGTCCAGGATCTGAATCAGAGATTCTACGACCTGAGCCAACTGCTCCAGATCAAGCTCGCCCGACTCGCCCCGCGTCGCTCGGTCGGCCAGACTCTCTGCCGCGCGCTGCGACAAGCCTTCGATCGACGAATCGTCAGATGCCAGGCGTACAACGGTTAACGCGCCGATGCCGGCGCCAACGACAACCGCGAATATCACGACAACTATTCGATTGTACATGCCAACCTCCTCACCCGGTCATTCTAGCGGATTGGGCGGCTCAACCCTGCGGTTCGATATAGTATTTTACGAAGACATGGTCTAGATTTTGATAAACGACAATTTGTTTGCCACCCATAGCGTTTCGCTTGTTTGCCCGCTCGAAATATTGGTCTCCAGGGGAGATGCGCGATGCACGGACGAGAATTCGTTTTACTGCGGCCATGCGCCGTCCTCCGACGGGTCTTGCTGTGCGCGCTCGCCGGAAGTTTGCCGGCGGGCTGCACAACCGCGGCATTCAGCGTTGTGGCGCCGCCCGCCGAGCAGGAGGATCTGACCACCTTCGCCGCGGCATGGGCGGACTACGCGAACGGCGTAAACGAAACGCCGCACGCGGCCGACTGCGAACCAAGGCGCTTCACCGCAGTGCCAGGTACGAAGCGTCGTGGCGCCGTCATTATGTTCCACGGTTTCGGCACCTGCCCGCAGCAGTTTCTGGAGCTGGCTCCCCGGATCAGCGCACAGGGTTTCGACGTGCTGCTGCCACTACTCCCCGGCCACGGCGCCATGCCGACCGCCGGCGGCGAAGACGACCTGTCAGACCTGCCGTCGGCCAACGAAGAAAGTTCCCGTTATTTCGAGTTTGCGACCTCGATGAATCGCATCATGGCCGCGAGCCCGGGCGAGAAGATTATTGTTGGCTTTTCGCTTGGTGGCGCCATCAGCCTGAGCGCCGCGCTGCAGGCAACCGAGCTGTACAACCGGCTATTGCTGCTCGCGCCGATGCTCGCGATCCGCGGCGGCGCCTTCATCGAGATCTGGGCGGAGGCGCTCGGCCGGACGCCGGGATTCAATAATATTATCGTAAAACCGCGGGGCCTTCGTGCGGAATGTCGCTCCTGGCAGGCGGCCGGCCGAGCAGGATTCTGCGATTATCGATACAAGCACGCCGTCGCGCTGATCGATCTCGTGCAAATCAACCGCCAGCTATACGCGCGGCACCCGCTGTCGAACCCGGTCCAGGTCGTTTCGGCCGGCGGCGACAAATACGTCAGCAACGACCGGATTGCGGACTACGCGTCGGCGCAGGTCGAGTTCGGGCCTATTTCACTCTGCTACATGCCGGCCGACGTACCACACGAGATGCTGACGCCGTACGAGAACGCGGGCCGCGACATGTACTGGCTGGAACCGCTGCTGGTGAATACGACGGCGTTTGTGGTCCACGGTCGCTTTTTCCGGGTCGTGCAGTTCGACGGCAGCGGTGAAGTCGCTCGCTGCGATTTGACATATTGAGGGGCTACACCAAAGCTGAAGAGAATCCGTGGCATGGCGGGGCTTTGCAGGGGTCCGCTTGCCGCCAGGAGCGGATACTAACGACCAAGCTCACCTGCCGCTATGAAGCGCAGTGGCATAGCAGTCGGGTACAGCGCCTGGTCAGGTTTCGTTGGTATTTGCAATAGTTATTACTACATTTCCCATTTTTTGCCCGGTTTCGACATACCGGTGAGCCTCGGCAACTTGTGCCAGTGGATAGCGCCTGTCTATGACCGATTTTATCTTTCCCGCCTCAATAAGTTCTTTGAGAAAAATTAAATCCTCAGTTTTATAGCCTGCTAATGCAATGATTACTTTCTTGCTGCTTATCATTGAAGTCCACAGCCCTCTGATCATTCCTGATAATCTCGGATTACCTAAAATATAGCGGCCATTTTGTTTGAGTGATCTTACACTTCGTGGAAACGAACTCTTGCCTACGACGTCAATAATGACATCATAGGTCTCACCGTTTTGGGTGAAGTCTTCTTGCGTGTAATCAATGACGTGATCAGCGCCAATGGAACGCAGCATGTCTAATTTCCTCGTGCTGTCCACGGCAGTCACTTCAGCCCCGAATGTTTTGGCAATCTGCACTGCGAAAGTGCCTATGCCTCCGGCAGCTCCATAGATAAGAACTTTTTGTCCGCTCTGGATATTTCCTTTTCTAAGAAAATGCAATGCATTAAGTCCCCCGGTAGGAATGGTAGCGGCTTCCTCATAGGTCATATTGGTCGGTTTTATTGCCATCGGATGTGTACTCGGCAGACATATGTACTCGGCATAGGCACCGAAACTCATGTCGGTAGGGGCAAAAACCTGGTCGCCTTTCCTGAATTGCGTTACTTCTATGCCTATAGCTTCAATTTCCCCGGCCAGCTCCTGCCCCAGTATTTTTATTCTTGGTTTTCTGAGACCAAAAAGTAGTCGTAGAGGGAGCCAGAACGAGATTGGGAAATCGAATCTTCGCATCTCACAATCTCCAGCAAATACGGTTGCCGCAACTATTTTTATAAGTACTTCATTGTCCTTGGGAGTCGGTTTTTCGACCTCTTTTAATTCAAGAACATCGGGTGATCCGTATTTTGGCCAGATAATTGCTTTCATAAGTCTCCTCAAAGATTGCTTTAGGGAAGCTCTGATCTATTCATGGGCGAAGTAGATTGTGATTCAAAAATTTTCAGATTCAAGGCGCGAAGTGCACCTAATAGCTGGCTATTGCGAAGATTTGCAACACAGAAACTGGATATTTTGGGCGCAAGATACGAGTTCATGAATAGATCACAGCTTCCTTCAGGTACGACAGGCCGGGGGTCTATTCCCTCATAAGTGTTCTTCGCTGGCGTCTGCCTCCTCCTCTTTCTTTTCAACAACCCGGATGGAGAAGTCGAGTACAGCAGTGAATGTTTTGATAAATTTTTCGCGCCTGTCTGCGGTCCATGTTCCGGACTCTGGGAGGCTTTTGATAAGCCCGGCTATGGCTGGGGGGAGACCACGGGAAATTTCGGTGCTTGCAAGCTGTTGCGTCTTGGGGGGGCTTCGTGGTTTTGATGCAGCACGGCTTGTGCGAGCGCGAGGCCGCGAGGGCGCGGTCGATTGATCATCTTCACGTAACCCAGCAGCCCGACAGAGACCAAGAAAAAGTGTGACCATTCGCGTTTGCTGTCCGTGTGGTTTATACGACCGAAACGCATCACGTATGGCGGATTCATCGTCAGATGCTTCTACAAAAGACATTACATCGGCGTACACACTACTTATCCACGCAGCAAGCTGCTTTTTAAACTCCGGCCCGGGAGCGCGTCGAAGCCCTTCAAGGGTCTCAGTAGGGTTCTTTTCGTCGTCAATCAGTTCGAGAACAGTGAGTGCTTGGAGTGTCCGAGGTATTAGGCTTTCTGAAACACCTGCACGAACCAAAACATCCGCAGTAAACGGTCTAGTTAGGCCCATGTTACGATATCGGTCTATAATGTCTAGAATCGCTGATGGCGGTGCGTATGGTGCGGATACTTCGATTGAAACAGCCATGGATCTTGCTCCCAGGAATTGAGCGACCATTTAAGTATACCGCGGTTTTTCCTAGTTACAACTGTTTCACGAAAATACCAGACACTAAGTTATTCAATTAAGTAATTGAAAAATAAGGTATTATAATTTCCTCTATTTTTTAATCATGTAAAACAAGAGGAAATGTATAAACGAATTACAATGGGTTTGATTGGTCCAGACATTATTAAGCGTGTTCGAGGCGGTTATTTGGCTGTAAGCAACCGCAGCGTTGCCATTCGGCTTGGTGCTATCGGGGGCACAGAAGATCAGGCTCGGGCCGCTTTTGGCGAATTCGTGGAGGGCTGGTTACGAGCCAGAGACGCCGAGAAGGGAGCTGGAGCAGTCAATTAAGGTTCTACCTGGCGCCACTCGAATGGCTTTAAGCGAGATAAGCGACTATGGAACTGGACGTTATTTTGGTAATTCTTCTTAGCTGGGCTTCCTATCTGTCCGGCTATCCCATGCCTTCTGATCCGCCCGAAGTCCG